>CAYMSF010000032.1:0-48543 GCA_964392985.1 uncultured Victivallaceae bacterium
TACATTGACAATATAATGCAATTTACAAAAAATTGTAGCACTCCCATTGAAAAATGATTTTGTCAGACTTACCGCACTGGGAGCTTTTTGTCAGAGTTAATGCGCCCCCCTCTCTTTGTCAGACTAAATGCATTTGATAACTTTGGAGGGGGCGCGTTTACTTTGTCAACTTTCAGTATCGTTAAAAACAGTGAATTGATTTTCTTTTTGCTTGATAAATAAAAATTATGCATTTATATTATATCTTTGTGCGGTGTCAGTAGGCAGTCGCTCTATGGCAACATGGAGAGGAAAGTCCGGACTACACAGGGCAGGGAGTCCTTTTGTTAAGGAAGGATACTGCGGACAATATGCCGCGGGAAGGAAAGCGCAACAGAAAATATACCGCCTGAATAGCAATATTCAGGTAAGGGTGAAATGGCGGGGTAAAAGCCCGCCGGGTGTTGGTGAGAACCACATCGCATGGCAAGCCCCTCCCGTAGCAAGACCAAATAGGGGATGAGTCACTGCCCGTGACGCTTGAATCCCGGGTTCTGGTCGCTTAGATAGATGATTGCCGCCTGCACTTGTGCAGGAACAGAATCCGGCTTATTCTGTCACTGCACCTACAATATTTTACTTTAATTTTATTATTGTAGGTAAAAATTATTAATGTTAATGATTTTTACTATTTTCTCTGGAGAAAACTTTTTCGTTCAGGCAGTGAAAAATCTCAGCTGATTCATGTTGTTAATTATATTTACCGATATAACATTAATTATGTATCAGTGAAATTTGTCGTTTCCTTAATTGATAAATAAACTCACATAAACGGCAGGAGTGAGTAAGATGAATTTAGAAACAATTATAGCCGCAGTGCGGAATGTTCCTGATTTTCCAAAACCAGGGATTATTTACAAAGATATTACTCCGTTATTACAAGACAAGAATATTTTAGCGTATTTGATTAAATATTTAGCGGACAATTATCGTTCTAGGCGTCCTGACTTTATTGCCGGCATTGAAGCCAGGGGGTTCATTCTTGGCGCTGCTATGGCTGTAGAATTAGGTTGTGGTTTTATTCCAATCAGGAAGAAGGGTAAATTGCCTTATCGAACATTACAACAATCATACTCCCTTGAATATGGCGAAGCTACAATAGAAATCCACACTGATGCTTTACCTGGAGGCGCAAAAGTAGTTTTGGTTGACGATCTGCTGGCTACAGGCGGCACTGCCGGAGCTGCTGTATCACTACTTAATAAACTCGATGCTGAGATTATAGGAATTGAGTTTATAATTGAATTAGCTTTTTTGAATGGACGAAAACTCCTGCAATCTTATCCTGTCCGGTCAATGATAATAGAAAATTAGGCGAAAAAGGTAGTAATGACTAAATATGCAATAATAAGTGACATTCATTCTAATACCGATGCATTGCGGGTGGTCTTGGATAAATGTGAAGAAATTAACGCAGAAAAGTTTATCTGTCTTGGTGATATCGTTGGCTATAACGCAGAGCCTAAAGAATGTTTGGCAATTATTCGTGGTCTTTCCCCAATCGCGGTAGTTAAGGGCAACCATGATGATTACGTGTCTAATAGCGAAAAAGAAATGGAAGGATTCAACCAACATGCTCAGAAGGCAGTAGTTTGGACGAAAGAACAATTAGATGCGGAAGAACTTGAATGGTTGGCGCGGTTACCCTATCGTGCGACAGTTCAGGGTACAAACATTACGATTGTTCATGCCACGCTTGATTCACCTGACCAGTGGGGGTACATTTTTGATGCTCATCATGCCGCTGATAATTTTACCTATCAGTTTACCCAAATATGTTTTTGCGGGCACTCTCATGTTCCTATTGCTTTTTGTAAAAAACCCATCTCTACATCTTCTGATAAACCTATCGAAGAAATTGCCGAGTGGGCTAACTTGCCGGGGGAGGGGATGTTTCCTAAAAACATTCATGAGGCCGATCAATTAAGTGTGCCGTTAAAAACAGGATTTAAATATTTAATCAACGTTGGCAGTGTGGGTCAACCGCGGAATCGTGACCCCAGAGCATCGTTTGCAATGTACGATAGTGAAGAAAAGGTAGTCACTCGCTATCGATTGCCCTATGATATCGTTTCTGCACAGAATAAGATTTATCAGGTTGGATTACCGGACCGTTTGGCTTTGCGTTTGGAATCGGGAAATTAGTTTCTGAACAATATTGTACTTATAAAAGATTTTGGATTGTTATTATTTTAAAATTGACTAACATTATTCAAAAGATCTTTTGCCAAGTACAACAACTGCGATCATGAATTTACTTTCTAACTTTATCAAATACAATAATACTTAAAAATTATTTATAGTTATCAATCAAATAATTTTATTTATTATATCCTTAACGGGGTTGACGTGGTTAATGAGAACAAATTTAAGGTACTGATAATAAAACCTAGCAGTCTGGGTGATATCTTTCATGCCTATTATGCCGTCAATTATTTAGTTAATGTCAAACCTGAGGCTCAGATTGACTGGCTGATTAACCCTGCCTTTGCCGATATTTTACGTTATTTTCCAAAGATTAACAGGATTATTCCTTTTGAAAGGCGTAAACTTGGTAAAATTAATTCTTTTTTTACCAGTTTTCTTGACTTATACAGAGCGATTCGTCGCGATAAATATGATTTAGTAATAGATTTTCAAGGGTTATTCAGGAGTGCTTTTTTTGCCTGGATTGCCAGAAGCGATGGAGTGTTTGGCTTCGCGCATCCCAAAGAAAAGATTGCCACTTTTTTTTACAAACATCGAATAATAATACCTGATAACTGTATTCATGCGGTTGATAAAAATTTGAATATGATAAAACAGATATTTCCTGTTCCTGTTTCTGCTCCTATTCCCTGCGATGTTCCTGGAATTGATAGTATATTTAACGCACAAGCTGAATTATTGCTTTCAAACGCCGGTATTTCTATTGATGATGAAATCTGCGGTATAGTTATTGGCGCGCGTTGGCCAAGTAAGTGTTTTCCTGAATCTATTTTTGCCGGAGTTATTGAAACATTACTGGATAAACAACCTCAAATTAAAATTGTACTATTGGGGACAGGGGATGATTCATCTGTTGCTGCTCGGCTTTCAAGTCAGTTTGTAAAGTTTCCCGGTCAAGTTTTATCTCTCGTCGGGAAAACCGGCATTGGCGCTTTGGTCGAGATTATCCGCAGATGCAAAATAATTATAAGCAATGATAGCGGACCAATTCATATTGCAGCATTGCTAAATAAGACCGTATTTGCTTTTTTTGGCTCCACGAATCCAGGAAAAACCGGACCGTATGGTTCAAAACATTATATTTTTGAACTTGATTTGCCCTGTATTCATTGTTTGAAACGAATATGTCCGAACTCTAATTTGATCTGTCACAATTTAGACAATAAAATAATCACAGATAAACTAATAAATTTTCTCAATCAAGGAGATGATAAATGAAAACTGGCATTAACGGTAAATTTTCCTGGTTCTTTTTTGTTGTCTTGTTAATATTTATTCCGTCAGAAACATTTGCTCAGATAGCATTAAAATTAGTGATGAATCGACAGGATTATATATGTTTTGAAAAGGTTTTTGCCAAAGTGGAAATGCGCAATGATAGTGGTCATGCTATCGCATTCGGGCATGATCAGAAACTTCAAGGTGAACTGTTATTCGAAATAAAAGATGGTCAAGGAAAAATTCTTGATAAAGTTACCGAAGCGACTCCGCCAGTTATTGGTGTTATTTTACGTGCTGGCGAAACAAAAGAGTTTGTTATTCAAGTAAGTAGATATTACAATTTAAATAAATCGTCAAAATATCAGATGATGGCTTATGTAAAACATGCGTTGTTTCAGGATGAATATCGCTCCAATATGGTTTATTTCAATATTGAGGATGGATATTTATTTTGGTCAAGAAGTGTTGGAATCCCCGATTTTTCTGACAATCAGCAGGCAAATAAAATTAAAACCCGATTTTTTAATATCAAAACTATTTTTGAAACTTCAAAAAAGGTTTATTATTTAGTTGTCGAGGATGAAAAAACAATTCATACAATCAGACGGATCGGTTATGAATTGGGAAGCGAGGTTCCAAGCTTTGACGTTGACATGTTCAGCCGCCTGCATGTTTTATTGCCAATTTCTCCACGAGTATTTAATTACTTCATTTTTGACATTAAAGGAACATTGGAAAAACGCGAAGTTTATAAGAAAACAAAAACCATTCCTGCGTTAATTAGAGATGCCAAAGGAAATATAATTGTTGCAGGCGGTGAAATCGCTAAAAAAGGTGTTGACTATGAAGACAGAGATGAAAAAAACTAAATAACTTCAGGAATAAAGAAAATGTTAGACCCTGTTACATGGATTACCTCTGATGGCAAATGTCATCGCTCATTCAACAACGAGTTAAAAAAAAATTCCGGCAAGCTGAGATTACTTGACCAGACAAAACTGCCAAACCTCAGAGTTTATCTTGAGACGGACGAATTGGAAGAAATTTTTCAATACATTCGCACCCTTGTTGTTCGTGGTGCTCCAGCTATAGGCTGTGCCGCCGCGCTTGGATTGGCAGCATATAGCAGAAAAAAATCTTCAAAATCAACATCTGACTGTTGCAATCTCATATATTACGGGGTTGAACGATTGTCACAGTCTCGTCCTACGGCGGTCAATCTATTCTGGGCACTTGAACGTTGCCGTCAAAGGGTGTTAAAGGAATTTAATAGTGGCGCAAATGTTGATTCTATTCAAGATGCATTATTAGAGGAAGCGCTGAGTATTCTCGCTGAAGATATTGAATTGTGCCGCGCTATCGGGCGTCATGGTGCAAAGCTCCTGCGTTCTGGTATGGGAGTGTTAACCCATTGTAATGCAGGAGCACTGGCAACCGGTGACTATGGCACAGCACTGGCACCTGTTTATACTGCAAAAGAAAATGGAGTTGCCGTAAAGGTTTTTTCAGATGAAACTCGCCCTCTATTGCAAGGATCAAGACTTACGGCATGGGAATTGGCGCTGGCCGGTGTTGATGTAACCACAATTTGTGACAATATGGCAGCTCAAGTTATGAAAGAACATAAAATAGATCTGGTTATTGTTGGTGCCGACCGCATTGCTGCCAATGGTGACACTGCTAACAAAATTGGCACTTATGGTGTTGCTATTTTAGCTCATTATCATAAAATTCCGTTTTATGTTGCCGCGCCATACTCAACAATTGACCTTTCACTTCCTGATGGCAGTGGCATCCCTATCGAACAGCGTTCTCCTGACGAAGTCAGTTTGGGCTTTGGCTGTCGTACTGCCCCGGAAACGGTTAATATTTATAACCCTGCATTTGATGTCACTCCCAACGAATTGATCACCGGAATTATAACAGAAAAAGGCATTATACATCCTCCATTCGTAGGAAAATTAGCAGGTTTGAAATTATGAATACAATTAAATACTCTATCGTTATTCCAACTTTAAATGAACGTGAAAATATAATCCCTCTTATTCAAAAAATTGAAAAAATTGGACTGACTAGTTTTGAAATTATTGTAATCGACGAAAATTCCCCTGACGGTACTGCGGAAGCAGTCAATGAATATGGTAAGGGAAAATCAAATATCATTGCAATTGCTAACGATGGGATACGCGGACTAAGTCCCAGTATTGTAAAAGGTTTTTCGGCTGCCAATGGCGATTTATTGTGTTGTATGGACGGTGATATGCAACATGATGTAATGGATTTGCAAGCGATCTTCAACGTATTGGAAAAGAATGATTTTGTTATTGGCTCGCGTTATGTAACAAATGGTGGTTTCGCTGAGAAATGGAGTTTTTCCAGAACAATTATCAGTCGTACAGCGGCATTACTAACAAAAATATTTCTAAACGTCACTGTAAAAGACCCGATGTCAGGATTTTTTGCGATAAGAAAAAATACTTTTCAGGCGGTGAAAAGTAAACTTAATCCACGCGGCTTCAAAATTATGCTTGAAATGCTTTATATTATTTCTCATGACTCTTCTACTTCATGGCGAGTTGCTGAGACTGGAATAACATTCGGTAAACGTATTCATGGCAAAAGTAAACTTAGTTTCGGCGTTATTATAGATTTTTTAAAAATGTTATGGCAATTACCACGTCAAAACAATTTAGCTAAATAATAATTTGTTTTAATTTGAGCAAGCACTATATTATCCGGACATTCTTCTGTTGTTACCTTAAATTTTAATAATAGACAATATGAAAAGACGACGTCGGTTATATTTGATGGACTATTCCCTGACCCCGGGGAAAAAGATTGAACGTTGCGGTATTCTGTGTGAAAACGAGAAAATACTGGCAGTAGGGGGGATTTCTGCATTTTCCAGAGATGCAGAATTAGAAATTTGTGAACTTAGCAATGCCTATGCCACTCCTGGTTTTATTGATACACATATTCATGGTGCCGGTGGTTTTGATTCATCCACTCCAGAAGAGCAGGGGGCATCAATGAATTCGATGAGTATGACTCTGGCAGAACATGGCGTCACTTCGTTTATGTGTACAGTTGTTTCCGCACCACAAGATAAAATGTTGTCAAATGTTTCTACGCTTTCCGATATGATGAATAAGGAACTTGAGGGAGCAGATCCTATTGGTATAAACTTAGAAGGCCCGTTTCTGAACCGGGAAAAATGCGGATCTCAACCTCGTGCCGATATTTGTGACATTGATCTTGGTTTTGCACGCGAATTGATTGCCGCAGGAAAAGGCAAAGTCAAGAAAATGACATTTTCTCCTGAACTGCCTGATGCAATAAAATTGATTGAAATGCTAAAGGAAAATTGGATTTTGCCGTCAATGGGACACAGTCTGACTGATGAGGCGTCTGCGGTAAGGGCAATTGATGCAGGCGCGACTTCATGCACCCATCTTTTTAATGGAATGTTACCATTGCATCAGCGTGACATAAGCATGGTGGCCGTTGCTTTAACTGACGAAAGAGTCAGTATTGAGCTTATCCTTGACGGCATGCATCTGCATCCGCGAATTGTTGATCTGGCTTGTCGTTGTAAGCCTCATGACAAAGTTATCGGTATCAGCGATTCTAATCAAGCAGCCGGTTTAAGAGACGGCAAATATCATATCGGCAGTGCTGAAATTTATGTTAAAGACGGAATTTCTCGCACTAATGGCGGTTTGTTGGCCGGTACCACTACATTGCTTGATACAGGTTGGCACAGTTTGGTTTCATATTCTCACATGCTTGATACCAATGCGGCAGCGTGTGTTACAATCAATCCGGCAACTTCTGTCGGCTTGACTGACCGCGGTATTTTCATGCCCGGCAAAAGGGCAGATATCGCATTTTTTGAGAATGTCACAAATCGTCCGTTACTTACCGTAAGGCGCGGCAGAATTATTTATGATGCCGATAACCGTTTTCAAGCTTTAGAACCCCAAAATTTAACCTGATATGTTATATTCCCTCCTCGATTCCGGGAACAAAAAAAAGCTTGAACTTGTCGGGCCATACCGGCTGGTACGTCCTGCTCTGAATGCTTTTTGGAAACCGTTACTTTCCATTTCCGAATGGGATAAAGCTGATGGAACTTATGAACGAAACTCAAGCGGTGGCGGTAATTGGTCATGGCCCCACGGAAAATTACCGGAAAGCTGGCAGATAGGGTGGGGCGGTTTTAACTTAATCGTAAAACCAACAGAATTCGGTCACCTTGGTTTTTTTGCAGAACAATACCAGAACTGGTCATGGATGCAGAAACAAATCACGTCCTTACCGTCACCGGCGAAAGCGCTTAATCTTTTTGCATATTCTGGTGTCGGTTCAATGGCAATGGCCTCTGCAGGTGCCGAGGTGACACATCTTGATGCCGCTAAAGGAATGAATGAATGGGGACAACAGAATCTAAAATTAAATCCATCTATAACCGGCAATATCCGCTGGATTACAGATGATGTTTTGAAATTCATTGCCCGTGAAATAAGACGTGGTAACTTTTATAATGCCATAGCGCTTGACCCACCATCGTTCGGGCGTGGCCCGCAGGGACAGGTGTGGAAGATTGAAGAACAGATATTTCCTCTGCTTTCATCGTGCCGGCAGTTACTTTCGACTGAATCTCCATTTTTTATTGTTTTGAGTTGTCATTCTTCTGGTTTTTCTCCAGTTGTATTGGGTCGAATTCTTGCTCAAGTTTTTGGCATCGGTAAATTTGAAGTGGAAACAGGAGAAATGACCATTCCTGACTCACATGGTGTACTTCCCGCCGGAATTTATGCCAGACTAAGAAAATTTTAAAGTCATGGAGAAGATATGAATTATTTTATGCCTTGGTGGCAGGAACATAAGTGCAATTTTGATGCAATATTATTTGATATCGATGGTACCCTTTTAACAGGATTAAAAGGGCTGGGCGGTGCTGATGAATTATTGCGCCAATTACGAAATGAGTCTTTCCCTTTCTATTTGTTAACAAATGATGGCAATCATTCGGTCGAGGAAAAAAGTATTATCGCTGAAAAAGCCGGTTTGCATGTTGCTCCTGATGAAATTATTTCATGTGGCATGGCAATTAGACACTATGTAGAGCATCACGACCTTGGTGGTAAAGTATTTTTTGTTATGGGTGATTTAGGGAAACCATGTTATGCCGAGAATGCCGGATTAAAGGTTTGCCGCAATGTAAAAGAGATTGATACCTGTGCAGGAGTGATTGTCGGTGAAGGATTTTATGATTGGCAGTCAAACATAAGTGCCGTTTTTAACTTTTTCATAAAACATCCTGAGCGGCATATGATTGTTCCGAATCCTGACAGTTTCTGGCCGACCGGTAAAAAAAGTGAATTTGGTATTGGTGCCGGGAGTAAGGCAAGATTTGTATGTAATCTTGTCAATGAAATGGGAATAATCATTAACCCGGCATATTTAGGTAAACCATTTCGTGTTATATATGACTACGCTGTTGAAATGTTGATAGCAAAATATCAATGCTGTAATCTTGAAAACAAAAAGATTTTGATGCTCGGTGATTCGCTGAAATCAGATATTATGGGAGCAAATAAAGTAGGTATGGTTTCCGGGCTTATGCTTACTGGTATTACGACGATAACCCAAGTGGAAAATGCTCCGGCAGAACAATCCCCTGACTACGTGTTCTCAGCGTTATGCTGACATTTATTACCGCGAATATATTCAATTTTTCAAGGAACTATGTTAAAGGATACACGGCAAATTTCCTCACTGATTGATGCGACTCATGAGGGACAGCGGATTGACATTTGGTTGGCTGCCAGATTTACATACCATTCACGTCATCAATGGCAAAATCATATCAGTTCTGGAAATATACTGGTTAATGGCCGTGGTGTACGCAGTTCACGAATCCTTCATGCTGGGGACACCGTCAGTTTTATTCCGATCTCAAAAGAACCTGATGTAATCATGGATTATGAAATTATCTATGAGGACGATTGGTTGCTGGTAATTAATAAATGCGGCCATCTACCCTGCCACCCTGCAGGTCCATTCTTCCGTAATACACTTTGGTTCGAACTAAATAATAAATATGGCAAAGTTCATATTGCAAATCGTTTAGATCGGGAAACATCAGGCCTGCTGACTGTTGCTAAAAACGATAAAGTCGCTGCAGATATCCAGAAAATGTCTCAAGAAGGTTTTATGCACAAAGAATATCTTGCTATTGTTTTAGGCAATTTTAATTCTCCTGTAAATGCAAAAGGATGGCTTATTCGCGATAATGACAGCGTCATTATGAAAAAACGGCGGTTTATCCATGAAAATGACTATCATTTTGAACTCAACGGCGAGTCTGCAATAACTATCATTGAACCTGTTTTATGTCACAACGGATTCAGTTTAGTAAAAGCCATTCCCCAAACCGGGCGGATGCATCAAATACGAACCACTCTCTATTCTTTGGGATTTCCTCTTGTCGGTGACAAAATATATGGTCCGGATGATAGGATATATTTAAAAATTTCAGATAACAGTATTACTCCGGATGATTGGTTAAAACTAGTTCTTCCGCGTCAAGCTCTTCATGCTTGTTATCTTTCCTTTCCTCACCCGGTTACAGGTAAAGATTTACAATTCTCAGCCCCTTTGCCAGATGATATGAATATTTATTCACTATAATCCTGTTATATCAAATTAATGACTATAAGGGGTAGGGGAACTCGATACTTTTAATCACGCCCCCTTTCCCTGTTTTCTCAATTGTTCTATCGATGAATGTGTATAACTTATATGATTTCAACCTTATCAATTGTCACGGGGCGGGTTAAGTGGGCCAGGTGTGGGCGGGTTAAAATGGGCCAGGAAAGAACACTATTACTTTTCAAAACAGCCTACATATCAATGAATAAAGTGGCCCAGTCTAACCTGCACCTGAGTGGCCCGTTTTAACCCGCCCTGTGACAATCAATTTATTGTCTCACGACATTTAGACGTTTTGTCTAATATTTTAAACAATCGTTTAAATCGTTTTTAAAATTTTATCATCAAACATCAAACATCAAACATCAAACATTTTTTAGGGGATCGCTATCTGCGGCAAAACGTCAAGAATATTTGGGTCGTTTGCATTAAAGTTACAACCATTTGATTTTTACTTTGTTTTTTGCAATGTCTTGATATTCAATTATGCGTTTGCAGTTATTCTTTATCTTATCTTTCTCACTGGTTTGTAACGTCGCATAATATATCTTATGTTAAGTTGCACTAGGCGATAATTTACAATTAAATAACATGTATGTCGTTTGAGATTAATTACTTATGTGTTATTTGAAACAGTGATGTTAATAACTTGTAAATGAATTCAATGAGAGCGAGATGGAATATGAAGAATATTAAATGCAAAGATAAAGAATTTAGATGAATAAAATGGTCAATGAACAATTTTAATTTTACGCCAATGACCGGAATTGAACCGCCACAGAACAATAATGGATTCAATCAAAGTACACAACGTCACATATGCCCAAACTGTGATTACAGAACTTTTAAATATAAAAATCAAGATAGCAGTTCCAGGAACAAGCAGGATCCATGTACTGAACAAACTAATGTAAAGTACAGATTTAGTATCCCCTGCACCGCGTAGAGCACCGGAAAAAATATATTTAGACGCGTCAAAGAAATTAAAAATAGCTGCAAAAATCAGAATAATTTGTCCGGTTTGAATAACGGTGTTAAAATTTATAAGACTGTTAGCAGTGTGCGGACTGAACATGTTAAAAAGCGAAACAGGGAAAATAACATAAATTAATCCTGAAAAAATCATATAAATGCTAATTAAGCGCCAAGCTCTGTAGGCTCCTGCGTTTGCGATTTCTCGCCTTTTTTTACCGATGTATTGTCCTACAATAATAGCTGTAGCATCAGAAAACCCCAGCAAAGGCATGAAGCTCAGGTTGTTAATGGCTAAAGCTATTGTTGTAGCCGCGAGCGATTCAGGCGTCAAGTGACCAAGCATGAATGTCAAAGCAGTAAAACCACCGACATCAGCAACTGTTTGCGTTCCAGCAGGCAATCCGTATATTAGCAGTTTTTTCAGGTAAATCCATTCGAATTTTCGTTGGGTGCGGGTAGGGTATTTATGTTGATTGACGCAAAAGAAAGCTATTGCGATAACAATAAATGAAAACATAGACGCAATAACTGTTGATACCCCTGCCCCGTAAATCCCCATTGCTGGTAAACCGATATTGCCAAAAATAAATCCGTAATCCAATACAATATTCAAAGAACATGCCAGTAAACTGACTACTGCCACAAGCTTTGTTTTTCCACGTCCAGAGAAAAAAGCAAAAAAAGGACAAGCCATACATACGAATGCTCCAGACGGTATCAGCGAATTAAAATACTCTAACTCGCGATTCATTATTGGCACCGGATGCCCGCCATTGGTAAGTATAAATCTTCCGGCATAAGGTAAGATGAAGGCAATTATAAACATTGCAAATAACGAAAAATAAAACCCGTTCCAAACAGCACGGACGCAACCGATCGCATTATTAGCGCCATGGTATTGCGCGACAAGAACTGACGTAAAACCTGCAGTCACCATAAAAAAACAGAATAGTGAAAAATAGAGTATTCCTGCTGGTAATGCCGCCGCTACATCTTCAGTTGAATTTACAGACAAGAAAAGTCGATTGGTGAACTGCATGATAACATGGCTAGCCCCCATAATAATTAATGGATAAGCAATACGCCATATTTCACAATATCCACCGGGAGCAATAAAATTACGCCAACGCCAATAAGAAAGAAGACTGACCATTATTGCCTGATTGTTTATTATTCTGGTTGTCGCATGAATAATCTCTGTGCGATTTTTTTGCCGCCGGCAGTTTTGAAAATGTTATCAATCTTAGTTTGTGTCTGGGAGTTTGACAAATCTTGATAAATATCATTCCAATTTACCAACCAGTCAGCATCCCATACCACTCTGAATTCAATAGAATCTATATTTTTAGCACTGTGATGAGAACCTATTATTTTGCAAACATGTTCAGTTACGCTGTTGTCAATTTCCATGAATCCTAGAATTTTTCCGGCAATAGGAACGCCTTCAATTTCTTGATAACTCCCCGCAGTTGAATTATACTTTTTTTCCGCCTCATGAATACCGATGTCGTGAAGGATGGCAGCGGCACGGACGACAAGCGGGTCGGCATCGGGTTCATCCGCAATAATCTTTTCAGCATATTCAAGAACTTTTAACGCATGATTGACACGTTTTTCGTCCTTGCCAAAAACCAACCGCATTTCAGACTTAAGTTTTTCACAAATAGAGGATATATTATTACCATGAAAATCCGTTACGGAACCGAGACATTGACTGGCATACTTGCACCATTTTGCGCATCCCAAGTCTATTTTACTGTTACGAACATTGGTTTTACATTTTGGACAAATACGAAACGGTTCATCCTTAAAAAATTCAATAGAGCATCCGCAATCAGGACAGTCAATATCATAAATGTCTTCTGCTTTCCAGTAACGTTGATCTTGTCCGGGACATCTGATATCTGCCATAATGTACCAATCTTGTTACAAAAAAGAAGTCTTGAAAATATCTAATTGGTTATCTACCATTTTCTTTACAATATCATCATTAATACCATAAACAATTACGTTCAATACAAATTCAATTTTTCTTGCCTTTGATGACATTTTACCGCGATGACTGGGTTTATTGCTAAAATCGGTAATACTGAACATTAAATACCCGCCCTCCTCTGCTTTTAATATGGCTTTTATATGTCCAATAGTTGCACAACCGGCCAGGTTAAGCAAATCTGCTATATTTTGAAGCATGCACGTGATTGAAGAATTGAGTTCTATTTGAGAAGATGTATTCAAGGTAAAATTAAAATTTCTGGACAGTACTATTGGATCCATTCCGTTAAATTTCTGCATTTGTAACGGTTTTGGACTGGATGTTACAACCTCATTTTTGACATTTAAAAGCATTTTACATAATTTTTCTGTATGCCATTCATTCAAAGCTGAAACATTTAATATTGTCTTATCCGGTCGCAAGGCATTTACCTTTTTGTTTATTTCCGATAATTGAGTATCGGTAACCAGATCGCATTTATTAACCACCAACAAATCAGCGGCAATAAGTCCGTCAAAAATTATAGGAATATTTAATTTTTCCAGTAATAATATAAAACGAGAAGCATCAATGACAACAATTAATTTCATGTTGGAAATCTCACCACTATAGCCTGAAAGGGCAACGGGTATTTGTCTTGGTGATGCAACTCCGGAAGGTTCCAATAATACAATATCTGGTTTGAATTTTACCTCTAATTCCAGAAGTGTTTTAATCAAGTCATGACGTAAAGAACAACAGATACAGCCGGAAAATATCTCTTTTACCTGAAGTCCCTCACTCTTAAGCATCGCTCCATCAACGCCAACTTTGCCGACTTCATTCTCAATTATTGCAATTTTTTTACCGGCAGCAGTCATGGTTTTAGCAATAGTCAGCAACAATGATGTCTTTCCAGAACCAAGAAATCCGGAAATAATAAATAAGTTCATCAGATAACCATCCTTATAATAAACCCAAACAGATTCTGCTGGCTGCATATGCAGCGTCCTCTGCTCCATAAACCCTTTTGAACGCGCTATCGAACAGTACTTCGCAATCAGGCGAGAATTCACTATCCCCGAGTCGATAAATAAGATTAATTTCAAGATTTCCAATAACATGTATTATAGCGGAGAAATCGCTACTGATTGCCGGTCGCCACTCATATCTGGAAAGATTTTTTTTCAACCCGTCGAGATCATTCCCAAATCGTTGAAGCAAGGGATTGACTGTTCTTGATAAAAATGGTTGATAGTAAAATTGACCACCAGGGAAATCGCGATATGATATTAGCCTACCGGTAGGCTTTACAGGAACATCGCACAGTAAATAATGTAAAAACATTAAATGGTCGGAGGGTTTGGCAGGTTTACCATCAGAAAGCAGTAACCTGAAACCATCAACATAAAAAAACATTTTATTGCCAAATATATTTAAATCAAGACGACTATCGTCTAAAAATACTAATCCAAGAAGGCAGGTTCTTGTTTTTAAATCTACAGAGGCCAACTTATCACATGCCAGTTTTATTGCATTATTGATACCGTCTATTTTTGACATTTTATCCTGCTGGCATCAATTAAGGTTTTTGTAATCTTGTTTTTATCGAAGGGAATAAATCAATATCTGTATGAGGCAGGAACATGGCGCTGGTATATTCATTCATATATTGCGGATCGCTGCTAAGATCGACATAAGTCATACGGGTGGCGATGGCGGCCTGTCGTTCCTTGAACTCTTGTGAAATCAGTATCATATAAGAACCGGTCAAAGATGAATTACCGATGTATTTGAATTTGCTACGGTCTGCATCGGGCAGCAAACCAATGACAATAGCCATTTCAAGATCAAGAAAACGTCCAAAACCACCAGCTATGTAAATATTGGACAGGTCATCAAAACTCATATCCAATTGTTTTAATACTAGAGCTGACGCGGAATAAATTGCGGCTTTAGTACGGATAATATTTTCAAAATCTGATTCGCTAATGGTAATTTCATCGCCGTTTTCGCTCTCGTCCGCCGTAACTATCACATATTCAGCGAAACGTCCTGAAATTTTAATTGCCGAAGAAATTCTGGTTCTTGATAACTTTCCAGCCTGATCTATCCATCCAGTAAGCAAAAGTTTGGCCAGTAAAGAAATTATTCCTGAGCCACAAATACCTCTGGGTTTTATGTCGCCGATAGTCTGATAACTGGCGATTCCTGTAGTTGCGTCAATATCAATATGTTCAATCGCACCAAGAGCTGCGCGCATGCCATACTTTATTCCGCCACCCTCAAATGCAGGACCAGCTGAACAAGCACATGTCATCATGAACTGGCTGTTGCCAATAACTATCTCTCCATTTGTACCAATATCTATGAATAAACTTATAGCTTCACTTTCTGTTGCCAGTTCAGTGCATAAAATTCCGGCGGTTATATCGCCACCAACGTAACTGCCAATGCATGGTGAAATAAATATCCATGACTGCGGGTTTACCTTTATGCCAATTTCTGCAGCCGTAAGATAAGGGGCATGCAAAATTGCCGGAGTATATGGATCGAGACGAATATACTCCGGCTTAATCCCAAGTAATAAATGAGTCATCGTTGTATTACCGGAGATAATTACATTGCAAATATCATAAACATCAACCTGATAAAGTTTAACCAAACGTTCAATAAGTCTGTTGATGGTTTTTAATACTTTTTCGCGCAACTCAAGCAGATGTTCAGTTGTGGCGGCATAATTTATCCTGCTTATTACATCCAAACCGCAACTGATTTGTTCGTTATAGTCAGTCATTGTACCAATAACTTGTGCTTCCGGGAGGTAGACCATCTGGACGGCAATGGTTGTAGTACCGACATCAACTGCTATACCAAAATGCTTATATGTTGTGTCACCAGCCTCAACTCTGATAACATGGTATTCTTCCGGCTCCCTGATAATTGTTACGGTAACTTGCCCTTCAGCACTTCGGACTGCAAGTGGCAATTCTCTTAACACCGGAAGAGTATAAACTAATTTTTTATTTCCCCAATGTTTGGCAATCGCTTGATTTAAACGATCCAAATCAGAATGTCCGTCCCCCGCCAGCGGAGGCTTTACCTGGACAAGCCATTTAATTGCCAGGGGGTCAAACTGCCAGCGGCACGGCAATAAATCCTGTCTTACAAGACCGACATCATCTTCAGCAGAGATAAATTTACCCCCCTCCCGGTTGGCAAGTTCCGGTACTTCAACAACCAATGCGGAATTGCCTACTTTAGTTTTGCAAGCTAATACAAAACCATCTGCAACTTCGTCAGCATTCAAAACGCCGAGACTATCGGTTTGAACCGTACCTGAGGCAATACGAACCAGACATTTGCCACAAGTACCTTTACCGCCGCATGGAGCATCAATCTCAATTCCGGCACCTCTGGAACATTCTAACAGGTTTGCGCCGGAACTTATCTTGATTTTTTTGCCGGATGGCATGAAAGTTACAAAAGGCATTATTATACCTGATTATAAATTGAACTCGTTATTTGAGGAATTTAGCAAATTTAGCTTTTACAAAACCCTCAATATCGCTAGCTTCCTGAGTTCCGACAATTACTTTCCAGCCAGGCATGTTTTCCTCTAATTCACCGCTGATTTGTGCCACATACCCGGGAATTACAATCTCACGGGTATTAACCAACTCATCCAACTTGATTTCCTTGCAGAATTTACCGATGGTTGCACCGGAAAATTTACCCGCAGCCCAGGCCGTAAGTACACTCATACCCTCGCATTCCGGGATAACCAGCCACGCATTCAAACCGCTGTTTTCTATTTCGCCAGAAACAATAAAGTATGTCAATGAAAAGTTAGTGGTGACAAAGACAGGAGAATCTTTGCCAGGTTCTCCTATAGCATAAACTTTAGGTTCAACTTGAATTGGTTTTTGCGGGTCTGTAAAAATATTCTGTCGTAATGCCATTAAACCGGCAAGTTGCGCTTTATTGAAATCAGGAAAAACGCAAATACCGCCATACTTAATAATTTCATTAATTGCCGCAGCGGAAATGCCCATAACGTTTGTTGCAGATATAAAAGTCAAACTGGCATAACCTAACGGTTTATATCCATTGCGCAATGCAAGTTTACGTGCAATTGTATTAGTTTGAAATGATTCCGCAAATGATTCTGTCTTAAATTGTAACACTATATCATTAAATCCGGATTCCTTTAACTTGCCGGTAATTACCACAATAGAATCCAAATCCGGCGAACTGACAACTAATGCATGTTCGTTCTCTTTGGCAATTACCGCCAATTGTTCAGCATTTTCAGGAGTAGCCGGACCAATTAAGCTGTGAGAACCTTTAACAGAAACAGCTGCGCTTTTCAACGCATTGATATCATCACTCCAAAGTATTAATGGTCGTTTAGTCTGTTGCCAGCACTTTTCTGCAATAGAAATAAATTTCGCAGCATTTTTTGAATTATTTGTTATGGCAATCATTTCGACTTTCAAACACTCCCCTACCCTGATTAATTCGTATCCAGCGATATCGGAAATCTTTTTTTCAATTACGTCTAATTGATCTGCATCATTAATATTTACCGCGAAAATTGTTTGATTTACGAATGTCTTCTCATGGCGGTACAGACATGTCTCTTCACCTGCTTTTACACTTCTATCTGAACCAAACGAAACACCCTTTACCGGTGGTTCGCTGGCAGCACCAAGTACAGATTTCGCTTCATCTGAAGCATATGGACATTCTGATAATTCAGCTTTCCCAGCAGCTAATTTCATCGCAAACGCGAGACAAGTATTTGAGCCGCATTCTTTACAATTAGTTTTAGGCAATAATTTTTGTATTTGAATACCAGTTAATTTGGCCATTTTATTTATCCTTTATCTTATTATTATTCAGTAATTTTGCCATCAAGCAACTCAAAAATGGTCTTTTTGGTCTGTATTGCCGCTTCCGGATGATACATAATCAAAATATCTGCACCAGCATACAACAGACCTACGGAAGTCGTCAACTCCCAAATTGCGGCACGTTGTGCTAAATCGCCCCATTCCGGGAAATCTTTTTCTGATGCTTTTACTTCTTTTATTTTTGCGCATTCGTAACCTGGGGAAACAATCATTGGTAATGCCAGCATTTTATCGCCACCAAGACCTGATTGGCGGATACGCTCCATTACGGAGTATGTGTATTCAATACCGTATCCAGTTGCGCCTGTCATCGGATCCATGACAATCTGTTCCGGTTTAATGTCCATATTGCCGAGCAGAATATTTAACTGTTTGCCAATATTTACGTCAATCGGACTTTGTGCAACAAGCGTATGACCGTATGCCATCGCAGCTCCAGCAATAGTGCGGTAATTGTTTTGTTCCACCCAGTTAAGCAAAAGGTTTTCTCCTGCACAAGCTTGAGCTACAGCTTTCATTATCTCGTTATTACGGGCAAAATTATTGTGCCCTGTAATAATAAGTGGCACATCAATAGCATTAAGAACTTTTTTGACCAGTTCCACCGTCTGTTCTACAGAACGATTTCCTTTTTCCGGATGTGTGCCGTCAAGCCTGACACTAATCAGATCAGCGCCATATTTATTTACGCAAACTTTTGCCATTTCTGCCGGATTTTCCAGCAAATCACCATATATATCGCGCAAAACTGCCGGATATTTAGAACTGACAGAATCAAATACCTCTAATGCAATCAGTGGGCGATTCGGCATGTTACCTTCCCATAATTGGAAAGGCATGCAACTGGCTCCACCAATTTTATAAGAAATCCTGCGAGTACCGCCTTCTGCCCTAGTTGCACCGATTTTTACGGTACAGACAGGAATATCACAGTGTTCTTCCGGCAATTTAAAAGTTTTAATTTTTGCCAACTTTTCAGCTGCAGTTATTCGAGTTGCTGTGGCCGGTACCGCTATACTTTCGACCGTGTTATTATTGTCTACTTCAATTGAGGTGCCTAGAAATTTATTGCTCAAAGTGTTAATTATATCCTTTACAACGTCTTGAGTAATAGATACCTTCAGCGTATTTGTTATTTCAGTTTTAACCTGCTGTTTAATCTGCTCTATTATCTCCGGGGTAAGAATATTTTTCTCGGAGGACGGAGTCACATTTTGTTCAATAACAGCTATTGGTTTGTTATCTGATGTATTGCTGACAGAAGTTTCTTCACTGGTAGAATATTCAGTCATATCTTTCATTGATAACGCAGGATGATTGATTTTTTCCATAAACTCACGAATTGCAGATGCTTCTGTAGCAATAGTTTCGTCTGCAATTTTGTCCATAAATCCAACAATATCCTGTTCTTTAAATCGTTTTTCCAAATCTTCCCTGAGAAGTTCTTTGAGTTCTTTAGGCATCCATACCATACGGCGTAAACCGCCTTCAGCAAAAAGGAATTTCTTTGAGGTTAGAAAAACTTTGCCGCATCCCATAAATCCAGGCGTTTGCAAACCACCGCCGACATTACCTGCCAGGGAGGAAAACGTCATACCACTGGGAGTGTCTCCAAGGAATTCACGATTCACAACCATAACCCCGTTACATTCAGGAACATAAGCACAAATTGCTTCGAAGCACCCGCAACTTGTCATTGGCCGGTCCATAATTGAATATGCACAAAAACTATCTACAGCTTTGTGGCTGTTGCTGTAAACATATTCATTGATTCCCTTCCAAGTGCCTTTGACCGGGTCAACACATTCACCCTTAACCACTGGTTGATTAGGACCGGTTTCATCAATTTCAAACGCGGCTTTACCATCAAGCCAATTGTATGCACCGCATAAACCAAGCCTTTCGGGAGTGATTATACACACATGATCCGGAGCAAAAGACTGACAAAGCAAACAGGAATAAAATGTGTCAACAGAATCATCGGTCATTGATTCCATACGTTTGTTACGCTCTTTGTAGACCTCACGGGCTATTGCCACACGACGTTCAACTTCCTTCTCATCTGTAACCATTGTGACCTTAACTTTGTCAACGATCGCCGGGTAATCAGAGAGAAATTTTGCATGGAGTATCTCACCGTAGTGTTTTAATCTAAGTCCATTTTTAAATCCTGCTTTCGATACTCGTGTCCAGACAATATCTCGTTGTCCCATGTGCCAGATACCTTCAGCACCATTTACCAGATGATGAATTTGCCGTTCAAGAATAGGCTCAAAATCTGACTGCATTTTGCGACCGGCAACTTCAACCCAGATAGCCAGAGGCAATGCTGTGCCCTCAGGAATCTGATCAATGTCAGGACCTATTACTTCGATGTCACCGTCATTTATTGCATCCATGTCAACACTGGTAACAAATTCAAAAGCTGTTGTTCTGTTACCGCCAAATTCACAATGAACATCACCTTTGCGGATTCTTTCACCTTCAAACGCCGGTCCATATGCAACAGGAATAGGAACATTTGTTATTTTAATTTTACATCCGCGAATTTCCAAAGCACGTTCTACCATATTCTCTGGTTTGACGTTTGAGATTACGTGTTCGTAAGTGCAAACTCCAGTAGGCAGAATTTGAGGAATATCTGTATCTGCGATCACAGGGAAACCATAATTGATTGCACCGGCAGCTATGGCATATTTTGCAGGAGTAACTTCACCAAACGCAAGTACAAAAGCAAAAATACGATTTTTATTGTATTTCAAATTTGCGCTAAAATCGCCAGGTTTTACACCGCCGAACGAAAGAGCGGCACGATTAGGAAATCCCAGTACAAAAGCAAGCGATGACACATCTTTACCAAATGGTACTAAACGGGTTTCCCAGCCAAGTTGGACACCTTCTTCCGCTAATTGTTCGGCAAATTGTTTACCATCGGTTTCACCGGCCATAAACACATAAATATTTTTTTCCTGCAACTCTTTTGCAATCTTAACTGCAATTGCATTAGTTGGTGCAGCACCGACAATCGCGGCAAAACCTGGCGCAGAACCGTCAACAAATTCAATTCCGCGTTCACGCATAATAACATCAGATGCAGCTCCAAGCCAGATATCGTGTATGGGCGGCGGACCAATCAGATAGTTGCATGCCTCAATAACCTCCGTTGCAAAAAGGGCGGCAACACCAGCATCAAGCGCCTTACCAAGATACGGCAGCCAAATTTGATCAGATGGTCGTTCCGGCAATAATTCTTTGGCGTATTTTAAAATTTCATGCAAATCCGCCAATTTTGTCATTTTTTTCCCGGTAAAGGAATAAATGATGGGCAGAAAATAAGCCGTATCCGGAAAGCCCACAGGGGAATCTTTTCCTTTAGCTTTAATTGCCTCTGCCACTTTAGCTTCTGCTTTCGCAACCCATTCAATTGCGCCGTCGATTGCGCTTGCACAAATTAATTTAGACATCGAGATTTCTCCTATCTTTCATATCCAGAAGTTTACGCTCTGATTTATTATTAATTCCAAGCGCTTCACGGCTTTTATTAATTATTTCCATGATTTTTTCAACTGCAACCAATGGGTCGGCAATATGATAAAAACCGCCGCCAAATCTTTTTACTGCATCTTCTCCAAGATATTTTGTTACATTTTCGGAGCCGGCAATATGGAATGGTTGACCAAGAATAACATTAACTCCGGAAGCAACAAAGTAGCAACCTATTGCCACAGCTTTTTCGCTCATCCATTCCGGGGCTACTCCAACAGCAGGTACCTGGGAAAGCATTTCGCCGAGACCGCCTTCTGCTACGATATGAGTTGCAGCTTCCAAAATTCTACTGTTATCAACACAACTTCCCATGTGCAATACTGGCGGGATTCCGACAGTTTCACAAATTTCACGCAACCCGGGACCAGCTTCTGCTAAGGCTGTCTCCGGGGTTAGTTTCCCTGCTTTTGCCGAAGCCTGTGCGGCACAACCGGTTTTCAGTACCAATATGTCGCGCTTGATTAATTCACTGGTAAGCGTATTAATATACGAATCTGTTTTTGTTTTTATATTGTTACAACCGACAATTCCCACAACACCCTTGATTCTCCCTTGAATTATTGCGTCATTTAAGGGGCGGAAAGATGCTCTGAAAGTGCCGCCAAGCATATATCTTATAGCTTCGACACTGAATCCGGCAACGAGTGGTTGTTTTGCTTTGGGAATTTGCACTTTTTGCGGATCGCGATTCTTATAATTGTCGATAGCGCGTTTTATAAGGTTCTTGGCAGAATCATAGGCATGATCCTCATCAAACTCCATATGTGTAGCACCAATCGTTTTGGCAATATCTGTTGTTGACACCACTTCGGTGTGATATGAAGCGGCAACGTTAGGCAGGCTTGGCATAACACATTGTACATCAACTACCATCATTTCAACGGCTCCGGTAACTATCGCCAGTTCCTGTTGAAGAAAATTACCAGCAACACGCACCCCTCGCCTCATTAATATTTCATTGGCAGTACAGCACAGACCGGCAAGATTGACCCCGTCGGCACCGGCTCGTTTTGCATATTGAATTATTTCCGCATCTTTTACTGCGGCAGCAAGCATTTCCGACAATGCCGGTTCATGACCGTGAACAATAATATTCACTTGCTTTTCTTCAAGCACTCCGAGGTTTGCTGTACTTCTTAACGGTTCGGGTGTACCAAAAATGATATCAGAAACTTGTGTGGCAATTCTAGCACCGCCCCATCCGTCTGCGAGCGAAGTTTTAAATGCCATATCAAGCAAATTGCGATAATCATGGTCAACACCCATGTGCGTGCGGTGCATGGCTTCGACAACCATCCGGTCAATACCCTGAGGCATAACATGGTTCTTCTCCCACGCTACACGCGTTTTCTCTGGAGCTAAATTTAAAGTTTTAAGATTATCCTCTTGAGATGTGAACTCTCCAATAAATAAATCAGCCAGTTCTAAAGCAAGATCATTAACCTCTTTTCCTTCGGTCTTTAATCCGTATTCTCCGGCAATACGGTATAGTGCTTTGGTGTCAGTTATTTTATAATCAGGTTCCTTGCCTTGAGCGATTTTCTTAAATCTGAGCACAAGATGCCTTCCGTGGTCAGAATGCGCAGCTGTACCAGCCGCAACTTCGCGTAAAAAGTTTCTCGCCACAATTGTATCGGCATCAGCGCCGCAAACACCTCTTGGTGCATTGGGTGTGATTTTACACGGTCCCATATGACAAATTTTACAGCAAATTCCTTGTGAACCAAACTTACATGGCGTACTCTGAGAATCTGCGCGAGTAAAACAAGTTTCAACACCGTCCTTACGAGACTTTGTGATTATCTCAATCGAGGCTGCATCAGAAACTAGGTCTTCGGGTCTTTTGGCTTCTTTTGCCATAACTCGTCTCCTTGTTAGTTATTTCTATGGTTGATTGTAAAATTAAATTATTGTGAATCAGGCAGGCAATCCTGCCTTGTCTAATATTTTGTCAATTAAAGCAATAAGCGGATTGTTGGGATTTATTTCGGAAATACCCCTACCCGCTTCAGCAATCCCATATAATTCTTCATCATCCGGCAAACCAATTATAAAATCAGCGCCAGTAATGCGCTGTAATTCATCAACACCGGTCGGCAATTCATTTTTCCGTAAACGGTTTATAACAACTGCCAGTTTTTGATAGTTAATGTTCATTTCTTTCGTCATTTCGTGCAGTCTGACAATTGTCTGCATCCCGCGGCATGAAGAATCAGTCACCATTACCAGCAAATTAACACTTTTAACAATCCTGCGGGAAAGATTCTCGAGACCAGCTTCGTTATCAAGCACAATATACGGGTAAATGCCTGATACCTTTTCAATTGCATTTTTGAGAACATTATTGGCATAGCAATAACATCCAGCCCCTTCAGAACGTCCCATCGCAATCAGGTCAAAATCGTCTGATTCTACCAGACACTCTGCAATTTTTAACTCAAGCCAGTCCTGTTTGGATACTCCAGCGGACATACCCTTTGAGGCAATTATGCGTGCTTCTTCCCTGATGGCGCCGATTGTTGATTGAACTTTAACTCCAAGCACATCATCAAGGCACATATTCGGATCTGCATCAATTGCAAGAACAGGGCGGCATTGCCGGGCAATTAAGCGTTGCACCAGCAAACCTGATATTGTTGATTTTCCAACTCCGCCTTTTCCACTAACTGCAATAAGAAAACTCATATTAAAAAAATCTTTTAGTTAATTGTGAATTCCACACCCATCACTAAGGCGTTTCAGTTCATTTCGCTTGTCGACTAACTTATTTCTCAAGTCTTGTAGCGAATTCAAAGCTTCATGGGAAACAGTAACTTTCTTGATAATTTCTGTCTTCGATTCAAGATTGTCTAATTCCGCTTCAAGTTCTTCGATTTCAGCAATTAACCGCGCAAATTTTTCACGTATAATATCTTTCATTATCACCGCCACCAAAGTTAATAATTTAGAGTTCAAACAAAATATAAAGTGCAAAATTTTAGAATATACATATCATAGCTTTTATTACAACAAAAACCTCCTGTATTTTAGTGTGTTTTTGCTGTATATTATCATTATCAACGATGACTATCAATCTTAATATTAAGCGTAAAAATCAAATTGTTTTTTATATACGTTGTCGTGACTTAACCTTTTGCAGAAGTTAACTGATTACATATACACATTGTATATTTAAACACAATAACTTTGAAAAATTTCAATAACAAGCGTTAAACTGGATGGGCAATACGGTTATCAAGATATTTACAAACAGCAGAAAAAATTTGTTCTACTTCAATTGTTTCCGGTAAATGTTTATGTAATTTATGGTGATACTCAAACATAACATAACGTTCTATTGAATGCTGATAATTTAAATCGTAAATCCATGCTAATTGTGCAATTTTAAAATCGGCAACAGTACGCAAATCCCTTATGGAAACGGTAACATTTTTCATAACAGCATCAAAAACTGACTTTGTAATGATATCACTATTGTCTAGCTCAAGTACGATAGACTCGTTCTTTTCAGGGTCCGTATAATAGTCTAAAACAATACGCATGATGTCCAGTTTATCGGCATCACGAACAATTTTTGCCATAATAATTTCCGAAAAAGAAAGATCAGTCGGCAACAACCGGCAATTATGATTTGTAATTGCAGATAATAAAATGTTTCTTTCATCATTACTTAAGTTTTTAAACGTAAAATTTTCTTTTAAAACGTCCCCCCCGAGCTTTCCATGATTCTCGGATTTAATATCAACAAACGTTAGATATCTTTTAAACTGTTCAAATCTGCCAACATCATGAAACAAACCAGCGATACCAGCCAGTAACTGCTCTTGTTCCGGCAAACACAATGCCGACGCTAGAAGCAAACATTCATTCATTACTTTTAAGCTATGTTCCCTTTTTAATATGATATTGCGGTCAAAATCATTATTTCCGGTCAGGAAAGAATTGGCATATGATGTAAATTGCAGTTCGTATTTGCAAAGGTCACTATTGTTATTTTTGCAGTTCACCATATCATCACTTAATTATCCTCTAATTTTGTATTTAAATTTTGCTTCTATAGCCTTCAGTAATATACTACAAGTGGGCTAAACATACAATAATCCTCGCATTGATATTGTATTGTTTGTTATGACACTTTATATTAATCTCGTTTCAGTGTCAATATTTAACAGCCACAATGAAACATTTAACGTAAAATACTCAATACTGACGTTAATAAAATGCCAGATAATAATAAAACAAACCGTAATTTGTCTTAGAATATCTGCGCTGAATAAATAACGAAATCAACGATAAAAAGGATAGTAATGCAAACAAAAAAAACCTTTAAGCAATGGTTCTACGAACATCATCTTGCATTAGGAAACAAGGAACTGCCGGACACCGTTATTGTGTCAGGAAAATCCTGGCAGAAAGTTAAAATTTTCAAGCACGATTTTTTTGCTGCAACTGGAATGTATAAAAATATTGATGGTGAGGTGTCAGTACTAAAGATTTTCCGTCCTCGTTCATTTTTGTTACTTCCCTATTGGTTGTTGTCAATATTAGAGGCCAGACACGAGGAAAAAGTGTATTTAAAGATGCAGGATACTGGTCATGTTCCTAAGTGGATTGGTCGTTTCGGACGCAGTGGCATTATGCACGAATATGTTCCCGGTTGCCACCTCACTCGCGGAACAAAAGTTAAAGAGGATTTCTTTCCAGAGCTTGAAGCCTTACTGAAAACCATGCATTCGCGCGGAATGGCTTATCTCGACACAAATAAACCTGATAATATCATTGTCGGGGATGATGGGAAATGTTATTTGATTGATTTTCAAATCACTTGGGTACAACCGCCATTTCCGCTTAGTTTGATTACCTATCCTGTTTTCGCTATATTTAAAGATTCAGACTTGTATCACATCAAAAAACATTGGCGTAAAATTTATCCCGGCAATATTAGTACTGAGGAGTTTAATAAATCCCGCCCGCTTTATATTAAAATACATCGACTATTCGCAGACCCGATTCGCGTAATAAGAAGGGCATACTTGAGAAAAATCGAAGAGGGTGCGGAAAATAAGCCGGACGGTTCTGCTAAACATTAAAAATCACAAAGGTGAAATAACTTTTTGTTTGGCGCGCAACTGACCGCATGCAGCGCTATTAGAACTACCCTTCTCCTGTCTAAGGGTTACGTGCACATTAAGGCTTTTCAACTTACCCAAAAACCGCTTTATCGTTTGCTGATTAGGACGTGAGTATCTGTCTATTGTCTGATTATATGGAATCAAGTTAATTTTTGCATGAATAGACTTGGCTATTTCGGCAAGTTTGGAAGCATTTTCCATACTGTCATTAATATTTTCAATTAATGTGTATTCAATTGTAACCATTCTGCCTGTTTTTTTTAAGTAGTATTCGCAAGCGACAAGTATTTCACTGATGGGGAATCGGAATTTTTCTGGAATCAATATAGCTCTTGTTTCATCATCAGTAGCATGTAAGGAAACTGCAAGATTTACCTGTTTTCCTAAATCAGCAAGGCGATATATGCCTGGGACAAAACCACTTGTTGATATCGTAATACGTCTTGCGCCGATACCTATATACTCATCTCCGCAAATTAAAGAAAGCGAACTTGATAAGTTTTCAAAATTTAACAAACCTTCTCCTATGCCCATAAAAACAATATTGTCGGGTAAACGTCCAATTTTTTCTGTACCAATTAATAACTGCTCAACGATTTCTCCGGAGGATAAATTTCGAGTCAAACCTGATATGCCACTGGCGCAAAAATTACAACGAACCGGGCAACCTACCTGACTGCTAAGGCATAGTGTTATTCGTTCATCATCAGCAGGAATTATAACCATTTCAATTGTTTCGTTATCAAACAATTGCAGTAGTAATTTTATAGTGCCATCATGTGAAGTTGTTGAATGCTCAATAATAGTATCTCGAATGGAAAATTCATTTTGTAAAGAATCTTTAGTGGATGCCGGTAAATTATTCATCCGGTCAAAACTTCCGGCACGTTTTTTATATACCCAGTCTAATAACTGTTTATATCTGAATTCCGGTTCATTCTTAGATGAACACCAGGCGGAAAGCTCTTCAGCAGTCACTCCGCATAACAACTTTTTAAATGGATTCATTACGTTTTTTCTTCTGCTCGATTTTAGTTCCCTGCCAAAGGCAAATCCGTTTGTCCTTATACATTTTTCTTTCAGAGAGAAGATTACGCCATCGCCGTTCAGGTGCAAGAGGAAACTCTGTACTAATTAAGTAGACGATTTTTTTATCTGGAGGAATTTCTTCGTTTGAGATTATTCTGCGAATTTTTGCGCCGATATAAAAACATTCCCCGTACATCCCAGTAGTGATATCCTTATAAATAATTTCATTCCCAGGCACATGTTCCTGCTCTAATACGCGTTTTAATTCGAAACCGATTGTGTGTTTCGTCTTTTCCTGAGATTTATACGGGTAAATGATTGTCCAGAAAAAGATCATTACCCCTGAAGTAATCATCAAAATATACAACCAGAGGTAGGGTTTTACTCCAGATTGAACCAGAATCAATCCGGCAATGATCGCTGTAGCGCCATAAAGAATCCCCGTTATAATATATTTCAATTCATAACGGAATCCGATGCCACGCGAAGGTTGATAAATACTACTCCACCATTCAGCAGGAATCAAGTAAAAGAACAAAACAGATGCTCCAACAATACAAACTGGAAATGAAAGCAATTTACATAATGTAAGGATTTTATCACCATAACGTCTTATTACGATGGCATAATTTATACCAGTTAATACTGCCAAAGGGGGGACTAATATCATAATATCACGAGGTTCAGTGAATGGACTTAACCATAAAAACATAAATAGTGAAATGACAATAATTCTAAGGAACCGGCTAAAAATTGGTGTTTTATCCAATGGATGGTAAGCCACACAAAAAGGTGCCCATACAAAAATACTCCACGGCATTAATCGAATAAAGACATCAAAAGGAAATTGGTATAGATGCTCCAAGTACGCAGGAAGAGAATCAGGGTCAAATAACAAAGGCCGGAAAGGTAATGTTTTCCCGAGAATTATCAGCGGTAAAGCCCATAACAAGATGAATCCGATCAATACTGCCATACCGATATAAAAACCGGGTTTATTCATCTTTGACCATATTGTAAGCGGACGCCTCATAAAAATCAAAGGGAAAACAAAATAAAACAAAGCAACAAAACCACTAGTATAAAATGCTAAACCACAGAAAAAAAGTGCGACACTCCATGCCAGGTTCCAGCGTCCTCTGCCGGCGCCCAAAGTAAACCATGAAAACCAGCCAGATGCAAGAAAGAGTAACATTAAAGTATTCGGGTATCCTTCGATGCTTTTCTCGATAATAATTGCAGTGCCGAACATAAATGTTGCGGCAACACATGCGGCTTGAACACCGCTGGTTGAACGTGCCGCGAACCATGTGACGACAGATAAAATTGCTACCGCAAGGACTGAAAGCATCCGCAATACAAGTTCCATAGGAAGATGTAATTCGTTGTGCAAGATTGCGGCAAAAAGAGGATACAAAGGGAAAGATGTTTGAATTGCCATACCATGGGCGAGAACTAAAGGCATGAAATAATATTCAATTTCACTAGCCTGCGTTGCGAAATAACCTTCCTGCCAATAGAGTTCCCGGTCTCCAAGTCGCCAAGGAGTATATATTAGCATGAACATGACTGTCAGAGCCACTACAGCCAATATAACTCGAGGAGATTTTTCGTCATATCTTGGCATAACTAAGCTCACATTTACTTATACGATAAAAACGATGACGACAGAAAGCACAATTCTATTAAAAAAGAGCTTATCAAAATGCCGTGCATGCTTTGGGCGGAATCGTCATAAACCCACAATAATTTATTGGCTGGAACTGGGAGAATTTTGATATTATTTCAGATCGTCGGTCTTAAGATCATAACAGAATACACCTGAAACTAAATCAGCAATTTCTACAGGGTGAACTCCAACTCCAAAAGTAATCAACCAGCCGAAACGTCCACCAATACTCCAAAAATCCACATCATCATCACGATAAGCATCCATGCGATAATCTGCTGGAGAAAAACCATTGGTGTTTAATACAAATTTATTGACATAACCAAAGGTTTCATCAATAGCTAAATCTTCGGTAGTCAGAAAAAACAAACCGAATAATGTTCCATTTCTATAGCCACCACCATATTGACGACTGTAACCCTTTGAAAGAAAATATGTGGAGCCATGTCCACCGCCTAATTCGAAATATTTAGTTGCCTGAAAATACATTGAAAATTCGCCACCAAATCCGCCATCAATTGATACAATGTCTGTAGCGTCAATCAGTCTATTGGGTATATAAAGCAATGCATATCTCCCAACATACTTTAAATGCTCGACAAACATATTTGGTCTTGAAGCATCAAATCCAGAAGTGAGATTAGACTTAGCAACATTTGGCTTTTGATCATTATCAGCAGCCAATCCGGAAGCGAGATTAGGCTGAGCAGAATTTGTTTTTTGATCATTATCAGCGGCCAAGCCGGAAGCGAGATTAGGCTGAACAGAATTTGTTTTTTGATCATTATTAGCGGCAAATATAGTGCTTGCAAGCGCCATTGCAAATACCAGCATTAATCCTGTTTTTTTCATCATTTGTCCTTTTTTTTGAAATTATAACTTTCTAGATATTTGTAATTTATAATTACCAAACTACTCTTCGTCTCGATTATCATCTTAAAATTACTGATACACTTTAAACTGTTTTATAAGGGTTAATATATTCTAAAAAAACAGAACTGCAAGATTTTCTACAATTTTGCAGCATTTTTTTGTTTTGTGTTACGAGAGAAATTATATATTTTAAAAAATGTATAGTTAGTCCATGATATAAAAGATTTCCGTTAAATCAAATCTGAGAACAAGTCATAAATGGATTGATTTCATACTCCAAACAATATTTATTTATCTAGTAAATTCTAAAAATTGTATTACATTATGGTTGTTTTTTGCTTTGAAATTCAAGCGTGTCTTTAACGTATGAGTTTATGGAAGAATAAATATCGAATAATTTAATTAAGGTTTAAGCTATGATTCACAAAAAAAATGAATATTTAACTGAGTTTAAAGAAAATCTTCGTGGTGGTAATGGGAAAATAAAAATAGAGCATTACTGGCAACAGGGAAAAGAGTTGCGCGCCGAGAATAGGCTTTTTGCTAAATTAACATTAGAATCCGGTTGCAGTATCGGTTACCATCTCCATGAAAACGAAGAGGAAGTTTTCGTTGTTTTGTCGGGCACTGCCGAAGCTGATGACAATGGCAATAAAGTAATTCTTAATACAGGAGATACGATTTTAACAGGTAATGGCGCTGGCCATTCAATAAAATGTATCAGCTCCATACCATTGGAATTACTGGCAGTAATTTCAAAATATTAATACCCAATTATTATCAATTAAGGATATTTACTATGACAACAGACAGAAAGTTATTGTTGGAACTGGCCCAAAAATACGGTACACCTTTATTTGTTTATGACGGCGATATGATTATAGAGCGATATCGTGAACTTTATAATTACATTCAATATCCACGGTTAAAGATTCATTACGCAATGAAAGCTAACTATAATTTCCATATATTGCAGTTACTCAACGAGGCCGGCGCTTCTTTGGATACGGTTAGCCCTGCTGAAGTATTATTAGCATTAAGAGCCGGATTCTCACCGGAAAGGATTATCTATACAGCAAACAATATGACTGAAGCTGAAATAGATGAAGTGGTAAATTGCAGTGTACTGATGAATATTGGTTCTTTGTCAGAACTTGAAAAGTTCGGTCAAAAATATCCTGACCGTCAAGTGTGTATACGTTTTAATCCGGATGTAGTTGATGGGGAACACGCCAATATGATGACAGGTGGCGATTTGACTAAATTTGGCATTCTGCTTAAAGATGTAAAAAAGGTAACAGAACTGGTACAGAAGTATCATTTGAAGGTTGTAGGTCTTCATGAACATACCGGTTCAGGCTTGCAACATGCGGAATCAGTATTCCAAAGCATGAAAAACATTATGGTCATTGCAGGGAGAGAAAACTTCCCTGACTTAAAATTCCTTGATTTTGGGGGCGGGTTCAAGGTACCCTATAAGCCAGGTGAATCACGAATTGACTATGTTGCAATGGGAGCTGAAATTAAAAGATTATTTTCTGATTTTTGCCAGAAAAGGGGCGAATATCTTGATATGTATTTTGAGCCGGGGAAATATATCGTTGCCGAATCCGGTTACATGCTGGTTGAAATTGTAACGATTAAAAATAACAACACGAGATTAATAGCGGGATGCAATTCCGGCTTCCCTCAACTTATACGTCCTGTGTTTTATGGCGCATATCATGAAATTACAAACTTGACCAATCCTGAAGGCAAACATCTAATCTACGATGTTTGCGGTAATATCTGTGAAACCGGAGACCGCTTTGCAGAGCAACGCGAACTGCCGGAGATCAGAGAAGGAGATATTTTAGCAATACACAATGCCGGAGCATATTGTTATTCTATGGGAGGGTTTTATAATCTCAGACCAATGCCGGCAGAAGTATTAATTCGCAATGGGTCTCACAAACTGATTAGAAGAAAACTCACAAATGCTGAATTAATAAACAATATTATTGGAGAATCAATATGAATATCAAATTTACAAAAATGCATGGCATAGGTAATGACTATGTATATTTTGATTGTATTGATAATCCGGACTTGATATCAGATCCGGTTGCGGTTGCACCATCTCTTTCTGACCGGCATTTCGGAATTGGCGGCGATGGAATTGTTTTAATTCTAAAAGACAATAGAGCTGAATTTATGATGCGGATGTTTAATTCTGATGGTTCAGAAGCTGAAATGTGCGGGAACGCTATACGCTGTGTTGCAAAGTATCTTTGTGACAACAACTACGTCACTTCAAATCATGTCAAAATAAGAACAAAAGCCGGCATTATGCCAATAGATATAATTCGCAATATAAATGGAAATTTCATCTCGGCAAAAGTTGACATGGGTGAGCCTGAATTGCGAGGCCTGTTTATCCCGGTAAATATTGATAAAGAACCTATTATCAATGAACCAATTGTTCTTAAGAGTGGCAAATCATATCAGATTACTTGTGTATCAATGGGAAATCCTCATGCCGTGATTTTTGTAGATAAAATCACTGATGAACAAATTTTCAATGACGGACCGCAAATTGAATGTCATGAGATGTTTCCACGCAAGACAAATGTCCACTTCGTAAAGGTATTGTCACCCACCAGTGTTGAAATGCGAGTTTGGGAACGCGGTGCAGGAGAAACCCTTGCCTGTGGTACCGGGGCGTCGGCCGTAACTGTTGCAGCAAAATTGAATAAACTGACGGCCAGTAAAATTGAAGTGCATCTGCTTGGAGGCAATTTAGAGATGGAATGGGCAGAGAATAACCACGTTTACATGACTGGACCGGCTACCACTGTATTCACAGGTAATATCAACATTTAATCAAAACAGATAATAAACATGTCAACATAGTAGTCTTCTTTTTATACCAAAAGTTTATCTATGTGACATGTTTTACCAATTGCAATTTATTGTTTTTTCCTGAAAGCCTCCAACTCGTAGTCAGGAAGTTTTTTCTCGGCAAATATTGGCGTTAACCTGGCAAACCGTTGAATACCATTGATTAAGGGAACTGCGGGCCAATCTTCTCCAATTAAAGGGCGGGCGTATTGAATAAAATCGTTTGTTACATCAGTCTTACATGGGGTCAACCATTCCGTCGGGAAAAAACGTTCAGAATTCGCCACATCTTCCAAACGAACCTTGTCATAACGTACTTGGTAAATCAATCCAGGTTCGCGCAATATTGTAGACATATACCCGCCATTACCTTCAACTGCAAGTAATACAGCTTTCTGCCCTGCCCTGTAAGCTTCGTCTAAATCCACCGTTGATGCATAGATGGCCGTCGAGCGTTGATCCGTGCCAAATGTTTGACCACGTGCACTTCCTCTAGCTTTGATGCCGTGTTGATTGAGATAATTAACTAGTGCCTGCTGTACAGTAGTCTGACTCGCGCCGAACTGAGCATGACCAAAACTGTCTTTGGTAAATCCCAGGTCGCCGACATCACAACCTTCGCTGACAACGACAACTGCACGACCGCATTCCTTAACTTTTTCATTGATTTTTTCAGCCATTTCGGCCATTGATAAACCACCCTCATAAAGAAAAATCAATAGTGGCATTTCACGTTTAATATCTGCCAGTCTTGCCGCTGCCGGGATAAAACCGATTTTGCGTCCCATTGCTTGGAGCACTAATACTGGGTCAGCTGGATAAGAACCACGATTTTCCTCTTCGGCGTTTTGGACAATATGACTCCAATATCTTGCCACTGAACCAAATCCAGGAGTATGGTCGATTAGTTTAAATTCAGCATCGCCGACATCGTTATCAATAGTTTTAGGAACTCCGATTCCGATAGTGTCTAAACCACGCTCCTGAGCCAGTTTGGCGACTTTATTTGCGGTATCCATTGAATCATTGCCACCATTGTAAAGAAAGTAGCCGATATTGTGAGCCTTCAAAATTGCGATTACACGTTCAAAATCTTCTTTTTGATTGGATTTAATTTTATAGCGGCAAGTTCCTATTGCCCCTGCTGCCGGAGTATTGCGCAATAAGGAAATTTCATCTTCATGCTGTGCTGACAAATCGAGCAATTCTTCCTTTAAAACACCTTCAATGCCATGCCATCCGGCATAAACTTTTCCAATTTTTTCCGGAAATGATTTAGCGGCTTCGATGACCCCGCGTAAAGAACTGTTTATCACCGGCGATGGACCACCGGATTGTGCAATCAATAAATTTTTAGCCACCACAAACCTCCTGTTAACTTTTTGTTAGCTTAATTTAGACAAAACAACAAATCATAAATTTTAGTTAATATAATTGATTAAATCAAATATTTCTACTTACTTTTTTATGGCTATCTTAAATTATTATTGAAAACAGGTATTGAAAATACAAGATTTTGCAATTATATTATTACCTTGTTCAGTTTATCGTAGTGAACCCTGTGAGATTCAGGGGCTGTCGCGCAACTGTAATCAGCCGAATATATCGCTGTGAGCCAGATCTTACGTTAAACTGTATATCGTCGGATATTTCCGCGTCAGAAAGATGCTCCGTCGTTCAGTTACTAAACTGCTACAGCCTCTTCCTACACGGTAATTCCATTGTGCGCGTAACACAAAAAAGAAAGTAGTTTTATGCACAATAAAAAATCTGTTGTAGTTGAGAAACCCTCAGTTATCTCCTCGCCCAAAGTAGCAATCCATGACTTTACTCTCATCGAATTGCTCGTTGTAATAAGTATCATTGCCATCCTCGCCGGTATGTTATTGCCTGCGTTAAGTAAAGCGCGTGAAACTGCACAACAATCAAAATGTCTCAATAATATGAAGCAATTGTCTTTAGCTAATATCCAATATTCAATAGATTATAATTTTTACGTTCCATGGAGACATCCTTCAAGCAGCATGACCACTGGTCTCAGGTGGTGTGGCGAGCGCACCACAACAACAGGCCCATGGGATACGACAAAAAGTCCGATGATTTCATATTTTGGAAAAAATAAAAACGCATGGAACTGTCCCTCTGCCCGTTTTGATGAACCGCCGGAAATTTATCAGGTGGTGGGTGGATATGGATATAACGCCATGGGCATAGGAACCCAGGCATATTTTTTCGGTTATAATTATGCTACTGATGATGAAAAATTCAAGCTTTTTGCGCGGGGGATGAAACCAGAACATATCCGACGTCCAGTCAATACGTTGATGTTTGCGGATACCGCTCATCTGACCGGCAATAAACTTGTCACCTCCGATGATACGAATATTCCCTATTCTCTTGCTGGTGTTACAGGCGATAAACTTAAAACAAAACGTCCTTCTGCGATAACAAATTCTTCAAAGTTACATTTTAGGCATAACAGCCAAGTCAATATTGTATGGGTGGAAGGGCACGCATCGTCAAGAAAACGCGATTTCGCAAGAAGCTCGGAAGCATCTCGCACTGCAGTTGGTTTGGGGCATATCGGTCCTGATGATAATTCGCTTTACGATCCATGGGATGACTCTATTCCTTTAGAATAAAACAGGTGACGCAATATGAAAACTTTTTTATTATTCATAATTTTGACATTAATGTCAAATGTTTTGCATGCCGAACCATTACGTTTGGTATCACTTTCTCCCAGTATCACTGAAATTATTTTTGTTTTAGGGAAAGGTGATTTACTCGTTGGACGCAGTAGTGCTTGTGATTACCCTAAAGAAGTAAAAAAAATAATGATTGCCGGTAATTTTGGGGTTCCTTTTCTTGAACATATAGCCAAACTGCATCCCGATTACGTTATAACCACAAAACTTAAAGATCAGGCGTCGAAACGAGCCATTGAAAGTTTAGGTGCAAAGTTGGTTATGCTTCCCGATAATAACTTTGATGATTATGTTGATTGTGTAAGACAAATAGGTAAAATTCTAGATTGTCAAGATACCGCCAACCTTGAAATTGAGAGATTTAACAATGCATTAAAAAAATTCAAGACCGATGCGGATAAAGTCCCATTGAATTCACGCCCTAAGGTTTATATTGAGGTATGGTCTCGTCCTTTATTGACTTGCGGTGGTAATACGTTTATTAATAATATGATAGAGTACGCCGGAGGCATTAATTTAGGTCGCAATGAAAAAGCTGAATACTATAATTGTTCTCTTGAATGGGTGTTGCGTGAAAATCCTGATGTCATTATTTGTCCTGCAATGGGTTCTGGCAAAAGTGGAGAAATTGGCAAACGCCGGGGATGGGAAGAAATAAATGCGGTAAAAAATAACCGGGTATTTACTGGAATAGAACAGGATAAATTGTATCGTTTGGGACCAAGAACAATTGACGGAATTTCTATTATTAAAAAATGCATCAACAATAATGCTGTAAATTGAAATGATTACTATTAAACTCAAATCACTATTGTCTGAACCTTTATTATGGTTGGGAATACTTACCCCTGTATGTTTTATATTTTTTCTGTCTTTTGGTTCTTACTCAATCAGCATTCACGACCTCTTTGATATTTCTGCTATGCAAACTGCGGTATTGAAATTACGAGCCGCACGATTATTTTGTGCATTTATTGTTGGCGGGTCGCTGGCAGTGGCTGGTGCCGCATGTCAGGCGGCTTTACGTAATCCACTGGCAGAATGCTACATATTGGGCGTCAGTGGAGGGGCAAGCGTTGGTTCGGCGTTAGCAATCATTCTTGGTTTAGCGATGCTTTCCGAACTCTTTATTCCAATGTTTTCTTTTTTTGGAGCAATCATCGCCCTTGCAATAGTATTAAGTATGGCTAGATTCTGGACAGCAGATACGCCTTCAAGTATTGCTTTGGCAGGTGTTGTTATAGGCAGTATGTGTTCAAGTTTATTAATGTTTATTATATCAATTAGCAACTCGCACGAATTGAATGGCATTACCTGGTGGTTGCTTGGTTGTCTTCAACCATCAGGAAATCTACTTCTGGGCATTTCTGCATTGATTTTGCTGGTAGCAACATCTTTATTCACGCTCCTTGGACGCGATGTTGACGCAATTACTTTCGGAGATGAAACTGCACACAGCCTCGGAACTGATCCTAAAAAACTATCTTACATTTTATTGGGCACCGCATCAATGTTAGCCGCCTTTTCAGTTGCAGTTGCCGGTATCATTGGATTTGTAGGATTAATCACACCACATGTGATGCGTAGTCTTTTTGGCTCTCAACATCGCCGGTTATTTCCGCTCTGTATGTTCGCAGGGGGAATTTTCTTGATGGCGTGTGATACATTTGCAAGATGTGTTTTAGGAACTAGAGAGTTGCCGGTAGGTGTAATTACTGCGTTTATCGGAGGACCTTTTTTTCTATGGGTATTAAGCAGGCGGAGAGCATGGGAATGATGCAGGAAAATTACATTTTAGAAGCAGAGGACGTTTCATTTTCCTACCGGAATAATGATAATATCATCAACGGAATTACATTCCGCATGAAGCGAGGCGAGATTGCTGCAATTGCCGGGCCTAATGGCGTAGGCAAATCAACGATACTAAAGATAATTTGCGGTTATCTTAAACCCAAAACAGGTAGAGTTTTATTAGAAAATAAAAACATAGATGAATATGATAACCTTGCACGCTCCAGATTAGTTGCAGCGGTACCACAAAATATCTACGCCCCAATTCCATTTACAGTTGAACAGGTAATTAAGATGGGAAGACTTGCTCGACTCTCAAGATTTTCAAGGCTCTCTACCGATGATTATTTGCTTATTGCAGAAACAATGAAAAAGCTTGAAATTGAATCTTTTGCCAAAAGGGCTATCGGCGAGCTCAGCGGCGGTGAAAGACAAAGAGTAATGATTGCAACGGCTTTAGCACAAGATCCGCATTTGTTATTGTTAGACGAACCGACCTCACATCTTGATATCGGTAATTCAGCAAAAGTGATAAAGGCGTTAATGCGGTGGCGCAATGAAAAATCGGCATCAATTCTTATTGTTACTCATGATGTACAAATGGCCGCAAGGATTTGTGACCGTATAGTGCTGATGAAAAATGGCAATATATTGGCTGACGGGAATCCGCATCAGGTGCTTACAGAAGATGTTTTATTTGAGGCGTACGGTCACAGTGTTAGTACTTTCATCAGTCCGCGAGATGGAATGCCAGTAATTCTGCCAGATCTTTCTTAATATTTAACTTGCCGATTATGAAATATGCTCAAATTACATATTTTTTAAATTGCAAATCTTTGAATCATTTTTTTTAATACCTTTTTTTGCGTTTTCTTCTTTTTTTTTGTTTGCATATTTGCTAAATCCCAATAGATTTATAAGTGTTGCTCGCAGGTAGATAGACGCTCACTGTTAATAACCTGTTAATAAGTTATTAATTAGTTTGAAAAATAGTTTGTAAGTTAGTGTTGTTGTGTAACTTTGCCAATAGTTCTGTTGAAAATCTTCAAACTCTTCGTTTTATTCTGCCCGCCTTCGACGCTTAAGTCGTGTCGCATTAGTTCAAAATGTATCTATTTGTTTTAGAAAATTGATTTTTTATTAAAATGTGTTTTGAAATGCTACCGGCTGAGGATTCTTTGATCTAAAGTGCCAGTTCTGAAAATATTCTGGCCATGCTAATTTTTTTGTTAATAACTTTTGGGAATCAAGGGGATACGGGTAAATGTCGAAGCATTTTTTGAACGATTTTAAGGCGGTTTGGAATAAAGCCAGAGATTACATAAGAGAGCGCATCCACAAAAACACTTATGATTCCTGGTTTAGTGGTCTGGTTCCAATAAAAATTGAATCCAATACGATATTTATTGGCGTTACAGACGACTATTTTGCCAGTTGGTTGTCAGAACATTATGGAGATGTGTTGCTTGAAGCATTAGCTTTTTCAGCTCAAAGAGAACTGCAGTTTGAATTGATACCTGGTTACGAATATACCGCTGATTTGTCCAATGACAAACCTGAACTTAACGAACCCAAGAGTATTAAAGACTCAGTATCTGAATCAATATCCCCACAAAATACAAATCATAGTGCTTCAGTACATTGCAAACACAACCATACTTTCAGTAATTTTGTTGTTGGTGAAGAAAATCGTTATGCCTTTGCTGCAGCTCAAACCTCAGCTAACAAGCCTGGCGCAGCTTACAATCCTCTTTATATATATGGCGGCACAGGAACCGGAAAAACTCATTTGCTTCAAGCTGTAGCAGCCAAGGTGCAGTCAGATAACCCCAAAGCGGTGGTGTGCTATATCACGACAGAGGAATTCTTAAACCAGTATACTGATGCTCTACGTGACCATAAACATTATGAGTTTCGCAATAAGATGCGCAATGTTGACGTTCTGCTAGTTGATGATGTTCATATTCTGGCCAATAAAAAGCAATTGCAGGAGGAATTTTTCAACACCTTTAATACGCTTTATGGTCAGCATAAACAAATTATTTTAACCTCCGACAAGCAACCCTGCGAAATAGGCGGACTTGAGGATCGTCTGGTTTCTCGTTTTGAATCAGGAGTTACAACTGAAATAAGTCCGCCAGGTTTTGAAACAAGACTGGCCATATTAAAAATGATGCAAGATGAGTTTACAATCAAGCTCAGTGAAGAAATACTGTTTTTTCTTGCAACAAAAATTTCTTCAAGCGTGCGCCGGTTGAAGGGCGCATTTATACGCCTTGCTGTATATGCATCGGCATTTTCAATGGAAAAGAAGTTCGAACTTACGGTAAAAGATGCAGAAAAACAGTTGCAAACTCAATTAGAAGCGGAAAATGCCAAAAAAGTCATATCCATTGATACTATTCAAAAAGTCGTTGCTGAACATTTTGACGTTCGTTTGAATGATATACTTGGCACTAAGCGGCCTAAAAACATTGCAGAACCGAGGATGGTTGCTATGTATCTATGTCGCGAAATGACCAATAGTTCGTTCCCGACTATTGGAACAGCATTTGGCAAGAATCACGCCACTATAATGAATGCGATGAAAAAGGTTCCTGAATTATGTCGTAAAGATGAAAATTTCCGACTTACTGTTTCAAGGATTCAACGGCAATTACAAAGTTAGTAAATTCATTGAAGGTTTATTTTACGCTGTAAAAGAATGACTGGCGCATTTTTAAAGGCTTGAACTGAAAAGTACAATCACGTTAACGATATTTATTCCGTTTTCCCGGCAATAAGTTATACTATCAACCATGTTTCTAGTTAGGTGCAACCCTACTCCGCCAACTTTTCTAATTAATATATCTTCTTGTAATTCAATATCTCGAACAATTGTCGGATCAAATTCACGACTGTCATCTTGAGTAGTAAGGATAACTCTATCTTCAGAAATTTTTAAAGAAACATTGATATTATGATGGGACTGATTATCGTATCCATACTTAATAACATTGGTAAGCAGTTCTTCCAACGAAAGGTCAATTTTGTAAATTGCGGATGATGGAATATTCGCATTGGACATAAATTCATGCGCAACATGGCATAATCTCGACAGTTCATCAAGCGAATTAACGATAACCGCAGAATAAATTTTATCCATTTTTTACCTTAGTATTGTGGATACCACAACAACAATTTCGTGACACACAAATAACTACAATGCTAAAAATAACCTGAAACTGGAAACATTCAATAATAAAATCGTAATATTACATTTCAATCTTGAGTATAACCAAAAAGTGAAACTGTTGTAGCTCGTAAAATTTTAATTTTCATCAGATCACCCGGTAGCATATTGACGGAAGGACTGAAAATCACAATTTTCCCATTTGTATTTTTTCCAAACCAACGGTGTTTATTGCGTTTGCTTTCCCCCTCAATCAACACTTCTTGCTCGCTATTGACCAATTCAAGATTATGTTTCAGACTGCGTTTCGCCAAGTCGGAAAGAAGAATTTGGTTCCTGCTTTCTTTTACCTCTTTATCAATATCGTCTGACATTGTTGCAGCAACAGTACCAGAACGCGGCGAGTATTTAAAAATAAAAGCATTGTCAAAATCAACTTTTTCCATAAGTTCACGAGTGGCATTAAAGTCATCATCACTTTCGCCAGGGAAACCGACTATAATGTCAGTCGAAAATGTTATTTCCGGAATTGCCTTTTTAAGTGACCTTGTAATTTGCAAATATTCATCAGCAGTGTACTGGCGATTCATCAATCTTAGAATTTTATCAGAACCTGACTGCACCGGCAAATGGATATGTCTGCATACCTTGGAAAGACTATATATCGCAGTTATTAATTTTGTATTAAAATAGGACGGGTAAGGTGAGGTAAATCGTATACGTTTTAAATCTTTAATATCGTTCAATTTATAAAGCAAATCAGCAAAAGGAGAAACATCATCTGCAGGAGGACTAGTTACCCCATTTAAGCCGAATGCAGCAACATTTTGACCGAGTAAAGTAATTTCACGTACTCCAGACGTAACAAGGGTTTCAGTTTCTTTGACGATTGATTCAATATCACGACTGATTTCACGACCACGAACATACGGAACAATACAGTAAGAGCAAAAGCGGTTACATCCTCGGGTAATTGCGATATATGCAAAAATCGGATTTGAATTTGCGGAATAGTGGGAATCCATTCCATCTAACACGTCTTCACTTTCTTCAAGCAAAGCAACCTGTTGCCGGTTTAATGCAAAAGTGGAAATAATTTCAGGCAATTTATGCAACTGACCTGTACCAATAATAAAATCAACGTGGGGTAATTCATCCCACAGTTTTTCTTTAAAATTTTGTGCCATGCAACCCATGACACCAATTATCAGATTTTTATTTTGTTTCTTGTTCTTTTTCATAAAGCCTATCTTGCCGATAGCTTTACGTTCAGCCTGTTCCCTGACACTACAGGTATTGAAGATTAAAACGTCAGCTTCTTCTTCATTCTCGATAATCGTGTGTCCATTTGAAGAAAGAACACCTGAGCATGCCTCTGAATCTCTTTCATTCATCTGGCAGCCATAAGTTTTAATATATATCTTCATAAGAAGCCGATTTAATCAGGAAAAAATTGCGAAGTGGTTACGATGAATGATTTCTTCGTCAGCATCACAACCAAGAATTTTTTTAACATCTCCGCTTTGCCGGCCAATAACCTGCAGACACTCATCATAGCTAAAATTTGATAACCCTCGACCAATAATATTGCCATCCGGGTCTAGAACTTCCAAGGTGTCGCCGCGTTTGAACTTTCCAGTAACGTTGACCACTCCGGAAGGAAGTAAACTACGGCCTTTTTTGCATAATGCCTCAACCGCGCCACCATCAATGGCAATTTTTCCATGACAACGGGAGAAATACTTAATCCATCTCTTTTTTGATTGCAGACGATGTTTCTTTTCTGGAACAAAAATAGTACCAACGTCTTCACCTCTAAGAATATCTCCCAGCGTACTATCTTTTCTACCATCAGCAATCCATAGATAATCGCCTGCTGAATTAATAATATCAGCGGCTCGTAGTTTGGAAATCATCCCTCCGATAGAAAAAGTACTGCTGTCAGTACCAGACGCTGAAGCTCTCAATTTATCATCAAGTTTTTCAACCAGTGAAACTCTTGCTCCGAGTTTGCCGTTATTCCGCTCTCTTAATCCATCTTCAGTCGTTAAAATAATCGTCAAGGGAGTTCTTGTCATCGTTGCAAGCAGTGCAGAAAGAATATCATTGTCGCCGAACTTTAATTCATCAACCGACACTGAATCGTTTTCATTAATGATTGGGAGAATATCATTAGCCCAAAGGGAATTAATACAATTAAGAACATTCAAATGACGTTCCCTGTCCCGTAGGTCATCTGCGGTAAGAAGTAACTGCGCGGGTAAAAAACCATTTCTGCGACACTCCAGTTCGTAAATCTCCATCAATTTACTCTGTCCGATGGCGGCAAGCGCCTGAATGTCTGAAAGCCGCGATGGACGCTTCTTTAAGCCAAGTTGCTGCATGCCCAAACCGACAGCACCCGATGTAACTAATAATACCTTTTTACCTTTTTTGCGCAAGGCGTTAATGCCGTCAATGAAAACCGCAATACGTTTTGTATCAGTCAATAATCTGGTACCAACTTTAATTACAATATGGTCGGAATTTTTAATAATTTGTTCGCGAACGATGATGTTTCTGTCTTTTAGCATGTGTTTTGTGAAAGAGTAAATTGTGATTGTTAAATTATCAAGTGTTAATGATTTATATTTTTGCCTTGTGATGTCTGTCGGTATCTGGTTGCCAGAGTAAGACACTATGCAAAGTGTCAAATTTTGAAGCAAAATGACCGAAACTGCCAGAAAATTCAGATTGATGAAAATGGTGGCGGCTCTGGGACTTGAACCCAGTACCTACGGATTATGATTCCGTTGCTCTAACCAACTGAGCTAAGCCGCCAATTTTACAAGCAAACTGAGTAAATAATATACAATCAGTTGGACGTAATTACAACCTCAACGCAAAAAAAACTAAAAAAAGATAACCATTGTTAAAACTAATACTGTTAATAATGATAATGTGATATTATACTACATGAATATTGAAACTTTAGCAATTTTCAATTTTTGCTTATATAACAACAAAAAAAATTTTACGAAGACATTAAGAATTGAGTTATGGAATCCTGGCAAAAAAAAATCAAGTCATGGTTGCAGTCCAATATATTGCAAGAATTTTGCGATGTAGATGAAGAAACTCTTGCTCCATTATTACTTAGGGCTAAAAATCATTATTCGGAAAAAACATTGCTAATAGTTCTTCCTGTATTGACCATGGCGGAACAACTTGCTTCGAATATGCAACTATGGCTTGATGAATTTCAAGTAAAGCATAACTTATTATTCATCCCTGAAACTGTATCAGGTGGTAATTTTATTCCTGAAAACGAACCCGCAAGAGCTCAAGCGCTTTATAATACAATAACTAAAAAATATGACTTTATCGTTTTAAGTGCACCATCACTTATTGCAAAAGTGCCGGCACCAAAATTAATGCGCGAATCAGAAATAATACTGAGTACCGGCGATACTTATCCAATTCATAATTTACTTGAAAAGTTAGTTTTACTTGATTATGACGACGAATTTGAAACGAACGTTCCTGGCGAATTTTCACGTCGCGGCGGTATTATTGATGTTTTCTCTTTGCGTCATGATTTCCCCGTCAGAATTGAATTTTGGGGAGATCAAATTGAAAGTATTAGAAAATTTGACCCGAAAACTCAACGTTCAACCGAAAAAATTGATAAATATCATATAATTCCACGTGCCGGTATTGACGATGGAAATTTCAAACATGATTTTATCGACTATTTGGAGAAAATTAATCCTCAGATAATGATTGTATTCCCTGAAGAATGTAATGAACGTCTTGAAAAATTTGCTACTGAACATGAAATCAATAGATTTAAGGAAGTACAGCAGCGTTATTCTACACAACAACTTTTTAGATTTTCTATTCAAAAAAACAATTCAGCACCACGATCTAATTGTTTTCCTGCAACAAATCATTTGAAGAGAACTATGAGTGCTGAATCTATGAATGGTGAAATTGAATTATTACGCCAAATAGTAGCGGACCAGATTCGGCAATGGTTAGATTCAGACTATGAACTTGTCCTTTTGGGCAATAATATTAATTCCTGTGGACATATAAAGAAATGGTGTGAACGTTATGACTTGCCACTTGATAAGCTTAAAATTACCAGCAGTAATCTGGTACAGGGAATCATATTTCCCGCTGAAAAAATTTGCTTTTTAACTGAAAATGAATTATTCGCTTCAACTATTTTTAAACACAAAACCGCAATACCGGACTTTACACAACCAACCAAAACTTCTGTAAATGAAGAAACTTCTTCATTTGCAGATTTGGACGAAGGTGATTTTGCGGTTCATCTTATTCATGGCATTGGAATTTTTCGCGGGATAAAAGAGATTGATCAAAAGGGAGTAAAACGGGAAGTAATGGTATTAGAGTATCAGGATAATGCTATGGTCTATATACCTATGTGGCAATCAGGCATGGTAAGCAGATATATTGGCGCACAACATAAAGTAAATATTCACAAAATTGGCAGTAAAAAGTGGAACGCCGCCAAAATCGATGCGATTGTGGCAGTTCGTAATTTTGCGTCCGATATGCTTCGTTTTCAGGCGGTAAGAAATGCATCAATCGGAATTGCATTCCCTTCTGACAATCTTGACCAACGCATTTTTGAAGAAGCGTTTCCATTTGATGATACCCGGGATCAGAAAAAAGTTGTTGCAGAAATCAAAATTGACATGGAAAAGCCAAGACCAATGGATAGACTGCTTTGTGGCGACGTTGGTTACGGCAAGACAGAAGTTGCAATAAGAATTGCATTTAAAGCCGTTGCTGCCGGATTTCAGGTTGCAATACTGGTGCCAACAACAATCCTTGCACAACAACACTATTATAGTTTTCGTGAAAGGTTTTCGCAATATCCGTTTATTATTGAAATGCTCAGCCGTTTCCGTTCCGCATCAGAGCAAAAAGAAATATTAGAGAGAATGAAAAAAGGTAGTATTGATATCATTATCGGTACCCACAGAATTGTGCAAAGTGATATCTCATTCGCAAAACTTGGACTTGTAATAATTGATGAGGAGCAACGGTTCGGTGTTAAACAAAAGGAACAGTTAAAACATTTACGATCTACTGTTGATGTATTGACGATGTCCGCCACCCCCATTCCAAGAACATTATATATGGCGATGACTGGAGCCAGGGATCTCAGTACAATTATGACTGCGCCAGGATTAAGACAACCGATTCAGACGACAGTGGCACAGTATGATGATAAATTTATTGTTGATGCTATCCGCAATGAAATACGCCGCGGGGGGCAAGTGTTTTATATCCATAACCGGATTAAAACTATAGAGGAAACTGCAAATCATTTAAAAGTTTTACTGCCTGATATTTCTATAGCAATTGCTCATGGACAAATGGATGAGGATGAACTTGAATTAATTATGGGGGAATTTCTTGCAGGAACAGTAAATGTATTAGTCTGTACAACAATTATTGAGTCAGGACTTGATATTCCTAACGCAAATACAATCATTATTGAGCGTGCCGATCGTTTTGGGTTGGCTGAATTATACCAACTGCGCGGCAGAGTTGGCAGATGGAATAGACAGGCTTACGCTTACCTGCTTTTGCCGCACGAAACCGTCATTACCTCTGATGCAAGGAAACGTCTAGCTGCAATTCGCCGTTATACGCACCTTGGCGCTGGTTTCAGGTTGGCGCTTCGTGATCTTGAAATTCGCGGTGCAGGTAACTTATTAGGCGCGGAACAAAGTGGTCATATTGACAGCATTGGATTTGATCTGTACTGCCAGTTGTTGCGATCTGAAATTGCCAGGTCACAAGGTCAACCGGAACAATATGTACCGTCAGTTGACATTAATATTGAATTCGTTGATTTTGCACACGACGCTCCTGAAGGACATTTAGCTGCAGGATTTCCGCCAGAATACATTCCTTCAGAAAGGTTACGTATTGAAATTTACCGGCGGTTGGGTATCATCTCTACTATTGAATATCTTAATGAATTTGAGGATGAAATTGAAGACAGATTTGGCAAAATTCCTGAGTCGGGAATAAATATGTTAAAAATAACCGAAATTAAAATTCTTGTTGCCACTGCGGGATATAATAACGTGACCGTGGCAGACAACAATATATATATCAAAAACGATCAATCTATTTATCGTCCGAATGGTTTATTGCCCTCTATCCATCCTAAAAACACAGCCAAATTCAAACTTAAATATTTACTGGAAATCTGCCGATTACTCCCAACATTTCAGGTGAATAGAAAATAATTATTTGATACCTGTCGAGATAAAGTATTGGGGCATTTTGATATTTTGTCAATGGGTATATTACAACAAAGTTTGCTATCTAATAAACTTGATTTCAAACAAAAAGAGCCGAATTAAGTATTTTAATGGTTTATAATTCCTTTAGGCATGCGTCAACTATCTCATCTATATCCCCCTCCGCCAACCCGATACAAGTGTCTGACGCACCATAGTAAACTTTCAAACGACGACTATTCATATCGGCAACAGCTCCAGTTGCAAAAACGCACCCTGGGCAACGTCCCTTAAATTCATAATCTTCCTCGGCTGTAAGCAAATAGCTTGACATCTTGCCGATAATCTTTTCCGGGTTTTCCAAATCGAGCAATATCGCCCCGAGAGAATAACTGACAATTGAACACGAGGAACTGACCCCGTGAATAATTTCCAGCCACCCTTTTTCGGTTTTTATCGGCACTGTAGGTCCAATTTTATTCCAGTTCCAATTTGTAAATCCTTTCAGCAAAAATCTATGATGCCCCCAGTGAATAAGGTCAGGAGATCTTGCAATCCAAATATGACCGTGTTCATTCGTTGAACCTGGATTATATGGGCGATCCAACCGGTAGTAATATTCTCCTATTTTTTCAGGAAAAATACATGGTACCCTGTTGTCCGGCAACGCTACGATATCCAGAGGTTCAAAATTCTTAAAATCATTGGTTTTATACATCAAACCAACGCACCCCAAATCAGAATTGCCGGGACGAACTACATAATATTCATTACCAATCTGTGTCACCCTGCAATCAATGGGATGGTTATCATATTCGCCAAATACTTTATCTGGATCTCGAAAAAATACCGGTTCAGGATCAATGGTAAAATTTATGCCGTCAATACTCTCCGCGACATGGGTTCTGGCATAGGATTGATTGCGTAACATAACTGAAATCAATAATATAGTTTTACCATTGTAGGTAGTTTGTCCGGGATTAAAAACAACATCAGCCGGTCCCCAAGGAAAATCTTTAGGGGAAAGTATTGGATTCGAAATATGTCGTTTTAATAATGTTTCTTGTCTGAGCATAAAAAACCTTTTATTAGTAATATCATTTAAAACATATAGCCAAAAAAATTATTATTGCAAAGCTTTTGCTTTTAATCGTGCTTTCCGTTTTTCTTTTTTTTCTTTTTCTTTTATTACATATTTTGCATAAGTAGCCATAGACGGGTCAGGTTGGCAAAAATAAGAAAATACGGCACCAGTAATTACTAGCACGATCAATATAATCAAAAAAAACACCATTATAATAGTTTTACGTGATTTACTCTTATTGTTCAAAATCAAGATTCCAATATAACAATATAAACGGGAATATTATCTTGAATCCGTGAAAGAAAATGACAAATAATTTGATAAAATAGTTGATAA
>CAYMSF010000033.1:0-48006 GCA_964392985.1 uncultured Victivallaceae bacterium
TAGTGTTATAAATATACGATTTAATCAAAAACTTGTCAAGTTGAAATTGAAAAAATGTAGGAAAACAAGAAAAATTGGAAGTGACGTTGTCAAGCCGGAATTATCCCAACGGAATAACATGTTTATAGAAAAATCAATAAAATTCGCATCTGTGTTCATCCGTGTTTATCTGTGGTTAAAACTGCCTTCCCGGCTGCTCAAACTTTAGAACTCCCGCACTTTAGAACTTTAGAATTTTCCTATCCTTCTACTATCTTAATCTCGTCTTGCGTCAGGCTGTACAACTCATACACCATCTGATCTATGGCTTTGTCGGTGGTTTCAATCGCCGCTTTTAATTCCCGCGCCTTTTTCGCTTCCAACTCAAAATACTCTTCCCATTCCGCTTTTTTACTCAGTGAAATGTTAATCTTCTTCTTGCCCAATTCCTTAATAAAATCGGCATAGGAAAGCAGATACCAGTCTTGCAGTTTGTTAGGTATCTCTCCCATACCAAATTCCCGCTGCATACTCCGATGGAATTTAGCGGTAACTTCCTGTAATTCCTTGTTCAATAAAAGCATTTTGTCGGCTTTTTCGATAAAGGGTTGCTGAGATATTTTGTCGCTTTTAATAATAGGAAGATTTCTTATTTCGCTAAGAGTGGTTTGCCGAAAATCATCCTTAGTGGCAATAGATGAGGTATTTACATATAAATATGAAATAAATTTACTAGCAAGAACGGCCAATACATATTTCGGATGAAATTCCTTGTCAGTTATAACAAACGGATTTATATCTTTTTTAAATACCATTTTCTTTTCTGTGTAGGATACTGTTAGTCTATCTTGTCGATTGATTAGTCTTCTTAAAAGAATTTTGGGAATTTCTATATAATATTGGACTAAAGACAATTTATCTGACATGTCGGTGTAACCAATTTTTTCTTCTATGAATTGATATTGATATACCTGCCCTTCGATGAGATATGGGAATAATAATCCTTCTGAGTCAATTTCAGTAAAAACAATAAAACGACTAGGTGAAAGCCCCTGTGTGGAGATAGTAATTTCACCAAATGTAATTATATTAAAATTATTTTGAAGCTTATTGTAAATTTTCTGTGTTGTTGGATTTAAAACTATTTTCCATGTGCTTTTATCTATTGTTTCATCAGAAATCATTTCAAATGGAATATTCTCTAAAGTAGTTAATTCAACATTTTTATCAAAGCAGTAAATCCTATATGATTTCTTATTATCATGGTTTCTGAAAATAGCTATACCTGTATCGACATAAGCTTCAGAAAACACATTAAATGGTAGATTAACAATTTCTAATAAATCATAATTTTTAAATAAATATTCTCTGAATTTAATATAGTTTTCACCTGTTTGCCATGTAACTGTAGTTATGAATCCAAGAATACCATTTCTTTTAAGCATCTTTAAAGCTTTTAGTTTAAAAATAACGGATGTATCATATTTTCTTTCAATGGACTGAAAATTCTTTTTATAAAAATCTTTCTCTCTCTCTGGAATACTTTCTAATGGCACATACGGCGGATTGCCAATGACGACATCAAAGCCGCCTTTTTCAAAAACCTGTGGAAATTCATTTTGCCAGTTAAAGGCTTTGTCACCGGCAACCGCCGGATCGTCAATGAGTGAATTGCCGCATTTGATATTATTATTCAAATCATTGAGTTTGCGGTTGGGTTGAGCGGTACGCAGCCACAACGATAGTTTGGCGATTTCGATACTTTCCTCATTCAAATCCACACCGAATAGATTATTTTCAAGAATACTTTTTTCCATATCGCTCAAGATGAAAGCATCGCCGAATAGTTTGGCGTGGAGTTCGTCAATATATTTATGTTCCTTGATTAAAAAGTCGAGGGCTTGATTGAGAAACGCGCCGGAACCGCATGCCGGGTCGCAAATGGTGAGTTGCAGCAGCCATTGCCGGTATGCCGTGAGTTTGTCCGCGAACGCCAATGTCGTGGATTTAGGCCGCTTTTTATCATTGACATAGTTGTCTTCATTGAGGTTGAGTTGCGCTTTTTTCTCTGTGCAGAGTTTGCCGACGGTATTGTCAACAATATATTTGGTGATGTATTTTGGCGTATAGAATACACCGTCTTTTTTGCGTTTGGTCTGGGTTTTGTCGATTTCCTGCCCATCAAGCCGCGCTTTGATTTCGTCGAGTTCATTGAGGGAATTTTCAAAAATATGCCCCAGAATATTCACGTCCACTTCACTCGCAAAATCATATTCAGACAGTTTGAACGTATGGCGATAGAGCAACTCATCATCAATTTTGACACCATCCAGAATATCGTCCGGTTTGAATAACCCGCCGTTATAGGCGAATACATCATAGCGTTTGCCTTTGTAGCCGGTGTTGAGGTATTCAAAATATTTCCGGAACCGGTCATAGAGCGGGACTTCAACATCTCTGTCTTGTAAATCCCGCCAGTCATCCAGTACCAGTCTGACGGAATTGGGTGGTAACAACATCCGGTCTTCCGCAAAGAATAAAAATAGAAAACGGTCGAGCAGTTTTTGGGATTTTTTGAAGAGTTCGAGCGGGTCGTAATCCGGGTTCAGCGCAACCAGATTCTGGTGCAGTTCGCGTTTGAATAATGAATAATCCTGATAAAGTTTTTTGGTGATGCCATCTTCCTGGCTGAGTGATTCCGCCTTGATTTGTTTGGGAATGCCCCGTTTGATATTCTCATAAGCCAGACACAGATAGAGCAGTTCAAACTCGTTTTCGGTGAGGTTGAAAAGATTGAATTCAAGATGTTCAATCGCATTGTCAATATAAACGCGGAGCTTTTCAAAATTGGCGATAATCACATAGGCGCAGTCAGACTGGTTATTCTTGTAACTGAATGCCTGATTTTCAATCTTGCTCAAATCGGTTGTGTCAGTGCCTTTGAGTTCGATTACGGCAATAACCCGGTCATTGATGATGATCGCGCCATCGGCTTTCTTGCTGTCTTTGACGTTCTTGTATTCCGTCGTCAAATTAAAATCCGGTGCCGGATTTTTGATATAGCCGAGCACGTTTACAAATAAATCAATCAGAAATCCATCCTGATATTGTTCTTCTTTGCTATTGCGGATATTTTCCTGAATGGCGGGATTGCTGAAATGCGCCGCAAATCTCCCATAAGCCGCCTTGACCACATTCCGGTCAAGGCCTTGAATATATTTATTGATAACCGTATTCTGCAATAGACTCATAATTCATCCCGCATATTTTGCTTTATTGTTCCAAACAACCGTCCAAGGTATAAAATATCATTTTTGACACCAAAGACAAGCCCAAAATTGCGGAATTAGTTTTTGCTCCCACAATTCCCCCTGCCGTCAGGCGCCGCGCAACGCGATACCTCTCCCTCCGTCGCACGGAGCCACTTTCAACTTTCCATAAAATTTGCATCTGTGTTCATCCGTGTTTATCTGTGGTTAAAACTGCCCTTCCGGCTGCTCCCGCTTTCCATTTTCAACTATCAATTTTCAATTACTGCCCCTTGCTGGACATTTACAAAAACAGGGTTATAATAAAGGTGTAGAGCTTGAGAAACAATTAAAGAGAAGCTGAAATGAGTGAATCATATATTCCTCTATGCGATTTTTGCACACATTTTCACGAAAAAGAAAAGCCAATGCGCCCCTTTACCTGCGACGCTTTTCCCGGTGGCATTCCTGACGATATATATTTTGATTGTGCCGATCACCGTCATCCTGTAGATGGCGATCACGGCATTCAATTTGAGAAGCGCCAAGACTTAGACCAAGGCCTTATTGAATATTTTAAAAATATTTACGAATCCAACCGCTCATGATTGCCGCCACGCCCCTGAAATGTGGAAATTAATTGAAAGTATCATAAAATGACAGCAAAAAACAAATCAGCATATTCCTACCCAGATGATTTCATGGAAGAGACAATTTATGTTATTCAGAAAAAGAATGTAAATTTATCCGTGGCGCTAGGAAAGCACATCGAATTCTGTTTTTTTACAGAGACTGATTATGTAAACGCCGTGAAAGCCATTCTTGCCGACATTGATAACGCTCCGCTAAAAACAATCCTTGAAAAGCTGGATGCCGCCTATCAAAAAGCATTAGTTGACCAAGGCTTTGACAAACCAGGCGTTACCTATAACTAAAAATTACCGATTTCATTTTCAACTATCAACTTTCCATAAAATTCGCATCTGTGTTCATCCGTGTTTATCTGTGGTTAAAACTGCCCTTCCGGCTGCTCCAACTTTCAATTTTCCATTAACCATTAACCAATCCTACTCGTCTGTTTTTAAATTTCTACCTTATAGCGTATACTTTGCCAAACGGTGCAACTGTATTACTTGCGGATCACGGATAGTTGCTTAATCGCGTATGAATATCCTTGCGCTGCTGATTTTTGCAAGAGTTCTATCGCTTTGTTCATATCTTTCGGGACACCGTTGCCAAATTCATAACAAATTCCAAGCGAGAATTGCGCCTTGGCATCGCCCTGTTCTGTCGCTTTACGGTAAAGCTCCACCGCCTTATTTATATTTTTGGTTACGCCATAACCATTCTGGTAGCAGTTGCCTAATCCATATTGCGCCGGGGCATAGCCTTGCTCCGCGGCTTTCCCGAGCCATAGTACTGACTGATTAATATCTCTGGCGACACCATTGCCGGATTGATAACAGTACGCCAGCGTAAATTGCGCCATCATATTGCCTTGCTCCGCAGATTTGCGGAACCACTCCACCGCCTTGGTCATGTCTTTAGTTACCCCGTTGCCGAACTGAAAGCATACGCCCAGTGCGAGTTGCGCTTTGGCATTGCCTTTTTCTGCCGACTTGGTGTACCACTCCACCGCCTGGTTGATATCTTTGGTAACGCCATAACCGTTCTGGTAACAGTTACCCAGGATGTATTGTGCGCTGGGGTCGCCCTGTTCCGCCGCTTTCCGGATACTTTCCAGATCAACGGTATTGGTAGCGGTGGTATCTGCGCCAATAATTACGCTGGACCAAAGACTGATTGCCAACACTGCTAGAATTGCCAGACTTCTTTTCATTTTCAATCCCTCCCGAAAAGTTTAATTTCACGTTCCGTTGGAAATTTACGTTTTGCCGGACAACTTTATAATAAATCCGGCATAATATGAAAATACTTTATTTTGCGACAAAGTCAAGATATTAATTACGTTTCGCTGTTTCCGCAGTATTTCCGTCAAGGTGAAACGAGTAAATGTTTTGTCATATAATCGTTTTTTTAAAATTATTAATTGAACTTTTATTTATGGCGGTTAGATTGATACCATACTTCTAAGAATCCCGGTAATAAAATTAACCAAAAAGAGGTGAAGGATGAGATGCTTTGCATTAATCGTTCTGTTCTTCTCGATTGCGCCGTTCCTTGCGGCTCAAGAACAACCGGCAGCGGCACAAAGTGAGTCGGCGTCACAGTTTAACCAATCTCAACTGGAACAGCTTGTCGCCCCGATTGCGTTGTATCCGGACAATCTGCTTGCCCAGGTATTGGCGGCATCAACTTACCCGGCTGACATCGTTGCTGCATCAAGATTTATCAAACGCAATCCCGCGCTCAGTCAGGATGAGATGAAAAATCAAATAACCGGGATGTCGTGGGATCCCAGCGTCAAGGGGTTGATGTTCTTTCCGGACCTTCTCGCGAAAATGAACGACAACATGGACTGGACCAAAGATCTCGGCGATGCCTTCCTTGAACAGCAGACGGATGTAATGAACACGATTCAGCTCATGCGGGGAAAAGCGAAAAATGCCGGAACCATTAAATCCGATGCCAACCAGAACGTTTCTACTACCACCGATGGACAGACCGAAATACAGAGCACCAATCCGGAGACGGTGTATGTTCAAGATTATACCCCTTCCACCGCATACGGTTCCGACTGGGGATACAGCAACTGCTATTATCCCGGCGTGATCACCACTCCGGTATGGAATGGTTCGTACGCCTGCGCCTGGGCGCTCGGTTACAGATGCGGCTGGAATAATCATGGTCTGGAGTACAACAATAATTACTATCGCGGTAATTTCTACCGCGACAACATCAGTAATGCGATTATGAATCCTGAAAACAGAGATTGGGCACATGACGGCGCCAATGCCAGGGCATTATCTTCTGACAATCGCCAACTCGCCAGACAAATGGCGGATTCCGGTCGAACCGCCCAAAATTTCAACCAGAATGGTTTGGCAAATTCAAACGCGGCGAGACAAAATCTTCAAAATAGCGACAGAACCCAAGCTGCCAGATCCGCTTTGCAGAATGTTGACCGTTCGCAGGCAGCGTCACAGTTACAGAACTCACAGCGCTTGCAGAATTCGCAAAATTTAGCTCAGAACTATTCGCGCCAGAATGTCCAGCCAATGGGCGGTTCATACAATGCCAATCTGGAACGCGCTTACAGCAACCGCGGCGCCGAGAGTCGAAACATAAGTGCGCAAACCAATAATCGAGGCAGAAGTTATCAATCTCATGCCGGCGGCGGCGCTTCCAGAGTGTCAGGTGGCGGAGGCAGGAGTTATGGTGGTGGTGGCGGCGGTCGTGGTGGCGGTGGTGGTGGCAGAAGATAAATCATGGAGTCATCAATAGTACTGAACCGCTACGGGATGGATAAATAAAAGTTTTATAATAAATTTCAAGCTAAATAAGGGACAAAATAATGTATAGAATAAAATATCTGATGTTATCGTTGCTTCTCGCAATTGTTATTTCAGGGTGCAACTCGGTTGCCCCGGATGCCGGTCAAGCTGTCTTCACTTCAGGCGATGAGGCCTGTAAAGCGTTGATCGAGGCAGTTAAGAATAATGACACAAAGCGCATGATGGAATTGTTCGGACCGCATGGTAAAGACATTGTGGCGTCCGGTGATGAAAACCTGGACGCTGATACCAGAGTTTTTTTCACCAAAATAGCTACTGAAAAGGCGGTTGTTACCGGAATTGGTGATAACCTCTACATAATCGAACTGGGAAAAGAAGCTTTCCCCTTTGCCATTCCGCTTTCCAACAGTAACGGCAAATGGTTCTTTAATACCCGCGAAGGACTTGAAGAGCTTATCAACCGCAGAATCGGCAGAAACGAGATATTCACTATCAATGTCTGTGAAGCTGTCGCCAAAACTGAAATCGAACATGCCAGGAAACGTATGGCCGTTAACGGTGCCGGTGAATATGTTATGACTTCAATGAACGAAACCGCAAAAACAAACAGCATCTACTGGAATCCGGAAAGCGGAAAAAAAGAAGATTTGATTTGTGCCGATCTGGCGCTGGCAGCGCTTGAACCCGGCAACCCCAAAAGACAGCCTTATTACGGTTATTACTACAAGGTGTTGAAAGCGCAAGGTCCCGATGCACCCGGCGGTAAAAAAAGTTATCTGGTCGATGGTAAACTCAAGAATGGTTTCGCCGTTTTGGCCTATCCTGCGAAATATGACAATCTCGGTATTAAGTCATTCATGGTTTCCAAACACGGGGTGATCTTCGAGAAAGACCTTGGCGAAAAGACTGAAAAGATTGCCGCCGCTATGACTGAATTCAATCCCGATGACTCTTGGGAAACCGTCAAAAACTAGTCACAAATTTTTGAATTATAGCGACCTGTCAGGTTCTGAATCTGACAGGTTTTTCTATTTAAAACCATTCGGAAACGGTGCTAATTATGGATGATTTTCGTTGAGCAGGTATTCGGGGCGGGGGTTGCGTAGCGAGTGCAGCATATTCTGGCGCAGATTGGGGATGCGTTGCTCAAGTTGATTTAACAGCGAACTGAAATAGGCGCGGTCACCGCGTTCATCAAGTTGATTTTGAAAACCGCATTTACCGGTATCCGGCAGTTTTGCCATTTGCGCTACATCACGGATATTCTGCTCCGGTACGAATGCCAACGGGCGGATGATTCTCAAGTTGAATTCTTTGGTTTTAACGTTGGGACTCATTGTTTTCAGCCCTTGACCGCGAGTAAGACTGATGAAGAAACTTACACAGATATCATCGAGATTGTGCCCCAGCGCGATCTTATTGCATCCCAGTTCTTCTGCTTTGCCATAAAGTTTGCCACGCCTGAGTCTTGAACAGAGTGAACATGGACGCTTCAAGGCATTTTTCTCCTGTAGAAACTCCTGCATCGGGAAATCAATCAAGTGATGTTCCCATTGCTGTTCTCTGGCATAATCGGCAGTGAGTTGATGGCAGAATTCCGGAAACATCGGATTGAACGTTACCGTAGTAAAAGAGAAGTCGAATGGTGCGCGACGGCGGAGGTGTTCAATGGCATGGGTGAGAATCATGCTGTCCTTGCCACCGCTGAGACCGATGAGTATTTTGTCGCTGGGTTCAATCATCCGGTACAGGATGGCGGCTTCACCGGTAAGCCGGCAAATGCGGTGGAATTCAGTGGAATCTTTCCAATCTTCGGGCTGCATCGTTTCAGTTTTCCCGGTTGCGGGTAGTGCCTGGAATTGAAATTACCGTATTATGATTTTTTCCAGTAAGCGAAATTTTTCCGGCGACTTCTTTCTGAGACGTTTCCTGCATGGTAATACCGGCGTAACTGACGCAATGAGAGAAATCTCCGGTCGATTCTCCTGAGGTGGTGTAATCAACCAGTTCCGCATTGAGTGCGGTACCACCGGCAATGGCATTCCTGGCGGCGGCAAGCAGAATACGGATTGGGCTGGCACCGCAGATGGTGGCGCCGGTGCAGCCGACATAGTGATTGAAGCCATCAAGATCAAATTTGAGAATCTGTTCGATAGCACCCATATCCAGTTCGCGCAGATTATGGCGGATGTTCGCGCGGAACGGCAGATAATTGAACGACTGTCCGTAATGCGTAAAATCGGAACTGATTACCCAAAGCACTTCCGGCGTCCAGTATTCTTGAAGGATTAACGCCAGATGTTCCGCCGCCGGCGTATCAACAAATCCGGCAATCAACGGCATGATGGTTAGTTCCGGCTGAAATACCTGCAGCAGTGGAAGTTCAACTTCCAGGGAGTGTTCGCCCTCGTGCGCCGCTGGCAGTTCATGCAGATACTGATTCTGTTGCGCTCTTAAATGTGCAATCGCGGCGGTATCAATATTGACATTACCCAGCGGGGTGTGATAGCATTGATAGTCAGCGCAGGCAACGCCACGGAATGGCACCCGGTGCGAGGGCGCCAGCAACAGAAAACGGGAGAAACGTGCTGCATTCGCGCGTATCAGGGTCTTTACCGCGGTTTCTGCCGAATACTCATAACCGGCATGGGGGAGAATGACGGCGCGAACATTTTTGAGCGGGGTTATTTCCGCTTCAGCGCTACTTTTAAATTTACGAATCTGCCGGAGCAGTGTTTCAGGGTTGTCTGAATAAAATTTACCGGCGGCGTAGGGTTGGCGTATCTGTTTACTCATGATATTCTCCCCGGGTTTTCAGCAATATAGTTTCCGGGCGATTTCAAGCAGTTGATTGATTTGTTCATCGGTGCCGATGCTGATGCGCAGATATTTCCCCGTTGAATTTCCCGGGAAATAACGGGTCAGGATATTGTGTTCGCGCAATACGTCAAAAAATCTTTTACCGTCGTTATCCGGGGGCGCAGTGAAAATAAAATTTGCTTCCGATGGAATCGTGGTGAAACGCAGTTTTGCCAGTTCATCACACAACCTTGCCCGGGTATTTAAAATTTTTGCGGTCATAGCCCGGAGGTATTCGCGGTCTTCGAGCGCGGCCGCGGCCGCGGCCTGAGTAAGCATATTGACGTTGTATGAGTCTTTTACTTTCATCATACCGTCAATAATATTCCGGTGGGCGATGGCATAACCGAAGCGCCCGCCCGCCAGTGCATAACTTTTGGACATGGTACGGGTGATAATGACTTTATCACAACTTTGCACAAAGGCGGCACAACTGTCGGTTGCAAAATCAGCATAGGCTTCATCAATCAGTACAATACCATCAAAGCCGGTGCAGATTCGCTTTAACTGTTCCAGCGGATAACTGCTGCCGGTCGGCGAATTGGGCCGGGCAATAAGAAATAAATTGGCGCCGGCTGCCTGCTCCAGAACATTTTCCGGCATGGAGAAGTCATCCTTCAGCTTTATTTTCCGGCATTCCGCCCCCTGCATTTGCGCAAGGACGATATAGAGTGAATAGGTCGGGTCAAAACATACCGCCGGTTTATCCGGGGCGGTGAAGCAGCGCATTGCCATAGTCAGCAAGTCGTCTGAACCGTTGCCGGCAATAATATTCTCCCGCTTGACGCCGTGCAGTTCTGCAGCGATATCGCGGACACGGTCACTGTTCGGATCGGGATAGAGGCGCAGCCGTTCCAAATCAAAATGTTGCAATGCCGCAATCACGCGCGGTGACGGTGGATAAGGATTCTCATTGGTATTGAGCTTAATCAAATTATGCACCTTCGGCTGTTCACCGGGAGCGTAGCCGGACATATTTTCTATTTCATTACGGAAATATGATTTTGTTGACATAGTGTTATTTCTTTCCTTGCAAACGAACTCTGATTGCAGCGCTGTTACCGTGGGCGTCAAGACCTTCCATCGCGGCAAAACATTCTGCGACCGGTGCTTCACGAATCAACGCCGTTTTAGTGTAACTGATGGTACTGGAACGCCGGAAAAAGCATTCCGCGGACAGTCCGTTAAAATATTTAGCGCTTCCCGCGGTGGGCAGTACATGGCTGGGACCGGCGCAGAAGTCGCCAATCGGCTCCGGTGTCCATTCGCCCATAAAAATAGCGCCGGCAGATTTAATTTTGTCAGCCAGTCTTTCCGGATTTTTGCACATTAATTCCAAATGTTCTGGAGCATATTTCCCGGCTATTTCCGCAGCTTGAGCCAAATTATTGACTTCAATCAGGAAAACTCCTGTCGCGAGGACTTTGTCAATGGCTGCGGAGCGACTGAGCGTTTTGCGTTGATTCTTCAGCGCAACTTCAACTGCAGCAATGATTTCAGCATCGGTACAGAGCAGTACCGCCTGTTCCTGTCCGCTGCCATGTTCCGCCTGTGACAACAAATCGGCGGCGATAAATTCAGGATTGGCGCTCTTATCGGCGATGATCATGATTTCTGACGGACCCGCCACCATATCAAGCGCGACTTCACCATAAACAAGTTTCTTCGCCGCAGTAACATAAGCATTGCCGGGTCCGACAATTTTTTCTACTTTGCGAATAGTTTTAGTACCGTAAGCCATTGCCGCGATGCCGTAAACTCCGCCCAGACGGTAAATTTCGGTTACTCCCGCCTGTTTCATGGCGTAGAGTACCGCGGGATGAACCGTGCCATCCTTGCGCGGCGGAGTTACCGCGACAATTTCTTTCACTCCCGCGGTTTTGGCAATGCCGGCGGTGTGAATTACGGTTGAAACCAGCGGAGCCGTGCCGCCGGGAATATATACGCCGATACGGTCCATCGGCCGGAAGCGTTCACCGACAACAACGCCGGAACGCGGCGAGAACTGCCAATTTTCCGGAAACTGCCGCTGTGCAAATGTGGCAATATTAGTTAATGCCTGATTAATGGCCAGTTTTTCCGTTTTTGAAACCTGTTTGGTCGCGGCGGCAATTTCAGCTTTCGTAACCGGAAACTGTTTTGCGGAAAGTTTTACCTGGTCAAATTTTTCTGCAAAGCGTGAGATAGCGGTGTCGCCTTCAATTTTGACGGCTTTAATAATTTCGCCTACAGCCGGTTCAATTTCAGCGTTGTAGGCAGGACGGCGGTAAAGTTTTAGCAGAGATTTTTCAAAATCCTGCTGGCAATAACTTAATTTTTTCATTTGCTGTTGCTCCTTCGGGATATAACAACATTATCAATCAGACGGGTTTTACCAAAAAATGCCGCAACCGCCAGCAACAGTTGTGACGACGACTCGACAACGGCTTCCAGCGTGTCCGCGTCAAGCAGTTCCACATAATCAACCAAGCCGCCGGCATTAGTAATCGCGACATTAACCCGGTTAATAATCGCTGGAATGGTGCAGAGGTCGGCGTTCCGCAAATCACGTTCCGCTTCAAAGATAGATGCCGAAATTACCACTGCGCGGGCACGTTCGTCCGCAGAGAGGTATTTGTTGCGCGAACTCATCGCCAGACCGTCAGCTTCACGCACAATCGGCGCGATAATTATTTTCACCGGGAAATTCAAGTCACGAACCATGCGTTGAATCACCAACGCCTGTTGTGCATCTTTTTGACCGAATACCGCGACATCGGGGAGGGTGGCGTTGAAAAGTTTTGCCACTACAGTGGTCACGCCGCGGAAGTGGGTCGGGCGGCTTTTACCGCAAAGTCCGCGCGTGAGCTTTTCCTCAATCACCCAGGTACTGCTGTCGGGACAGTACATTTCTGCGGCTTCCGGGGCAAACAAAACGTCGGCGCCGGCTTCCAGGCATTGCTGCCAGTCAGCATCAAAACTCCGTGGATAACGGGAAAAATCCTCCGCCGGTCCGAATTGAGTCGGATTGACGAAGAGCGTAACAATAACTTTATCGACTTCGGCTTGTGCTCTTTTGATAAGTGAAACATGACCGGCATGGAGGTAACCCATGGTAGGAACCACCCCCACGGTTTTTCCTTCCCGTGCCGCATTTTGCGAATATTGCTGCATGGCAGCGATTGTTGAGATTAATTCCATATTGACTTTGTTTCCTGACGCCCGGATATTGCCGGGAATGGTTTTACAATGTACGAACGGCTCAAGGTATGATTGCGGTCTGAACTGCCGGGACACTTCAGACGGTCGTCATCCAGTTATGAGTGTCCGGCAGATCACCGAATTGTATGCCGGTAATACGGTCATATATCCGGCGCAATACCGGTCCCATTGAGTCAGTATTGTAGGCATATATTTTATCAGCGTGATGTATTTTGGCAATCGGCGTGATAACAACGGCAGTACCGCAGGCACCAACTTCAGCGAATTCACTGAGTTCAGCTTCCGGCACTTGACGCTGTTCAACCGTAATGCCCAAATCCCCGGCAATAGTCATCAGCGACTTATTGGTAATACTCGGCAGAATCGACTTTGATTTCGGCGTAACATATTTACCGTCGGCAGTTATCGCAATAAAATTGCTTGTGCCGAACTCCTCAATATATTTGTGATGCCTGGCATCGAGAAATAACGCAACTTGACAGCCGTGTTTCTTGGCTATTTTTGACGGCAGCAGACTGGCGGCATAATTGCCGGCAAGTTTGATATGACCGGTGCCGGAGGGCGCTGCACGGTCAATATCGTCAACAATCATCGCGTCCATCGGTTTAATGCCGCTCTTGTAGTATGGACCTACCGGAACAACCATGACGATAAATTCGTATGTTTCGCTGGCGGAAATGCCGATTTGCGGCGAAGTTCCGACTACTACCGGACGAATATAGAGAGAACCGCCGGTACCGTAGGGCGGCACAAAATCAAGATTATCCCGGATGACGGTTTTGACGGCGTTGACAAACATTTCCTCCGGAATCTCCGGCATGAGGGTATGGCGCAGTGAAGTATTGAGCCTGCGGGCGTTTTCTTCCGGACGGAATATTCTGACTTTGCCGTCTTTGCAGGTGAACGCTTTCAAGCCTTCAAATGCCGCCTGCCCGTAGTGCATGCAGTTTGCCGCGACGGAAAGCTCGATGGCATAGTTGTTATGCATCCGCGCCGGTCCCCACTGGCCGTTCTCAAAGGTGAACCGGATGTTTGATTTAGTAGGCGTAAATTCAAAGCCAAGCTTAGACCAGTCAATTTTCATCATTTAAATAATCCATTAGTAAAGTTTACCCGGAACGATTTTTCCGGACAGAACGTAATTGTGCTTCATTCCAGTTTAATTATAACATGGTCAGGAACATTTAAAAATGCCCAAAAGCATTTTGCCAACATTTGCCGGCAATTACAGAATAATTCCATTTTTTTTACAACTGGCACTTTAAAAGTCCGGAAACCGGGTTAAATTTTAAAGCATGTAGTGACAATTCAATGTCAAAAATCAAAAGAAATGTAAAAAAATGTTGTAAATTTGCTGTAATATAGCTTTACAACTGTAATTATCAATACTAAAGTGTAATAAATAGATATTGCAATCTGCAATCTTAAAAAACCTTAAAACTTAATTAAAAAGGATGGAGATAGAAATGAAAAATTTCTTACGGGTTCTGTGTTGTGGACTATTGTTGGGTACCGTTGTTCTCGGCGGTAGTGGTTGCAGTTTGTTTGACAACACCGACGGCAAGGAGATTACCGGAACAATTCCACCGCCAATCGGTGGTGATCCGGATAGCCTCAATCTCGAAGGCGACGGCAAAGATGGCAAATGGGGCAAGGGCGCTGGTGACAGTTCTCTCTCTGCAAAGAAAGAATGGTTGCCGTTGGAACAGTATAAAGGTCTGCTCGCACCTGTTTACTTTGATTTCGACAAAGACAATGTCAAGAGCAGTGAACAACCCAAGCTGGATGCCGCTGCTAAATTCATGAAAGAACATCCCGACCTCGGTATGATTATTGAAGGTAACTGCGATGATCGCGGTACTGAAGAATACAACCGCGCTCTCGGCGAACGCCGTGCCATCGCTGTACGTAATGCGTTACAGGCGCTCGGTGCCAACGATGCCAATATGAAGACAATCAGCTACGGCAAAGATCGCCCGGCAGTTCAGGGTACCTCTGAAGACGCCAGAGCGAAGAATCGTCGCGGTGAATTCGTTCCGGCTAAGATGCAATAATAAGTTGTATTCTACCTGAAAAATTCAGCCCGGGAATAAAAGCCCGGGCTTTTTTATTGTAAAATTCTTGCGATATTGAAAAAGATGGTATATATTAGTCGTTGCTATTGGCGCAAATTTGTTCAGCGCCGTATGATTTATAAGTATGGTTGATTGTGTCAGGTTTATTTATTTTACGTTAGACAAATATTAAAATAGGGAATGCAAAAATGAGCAAAATTCACGCAGAACATGTTTTCACTTCTGAATCTGTTTCAGAAGGCCATCCGGATAAAGTTTGTGACCAGATTTCCGATGCTATGCTTGACGCCTGCCTGGCGCAAGATTCCGAAAGCCGCGTCGCTTGCGAAACACTCGCTACGACTGACTTGATTGTCATTTCCGGAGAAATCACCACTAATGCCAATGTTAACTGGGAAAAAATCGCCCGCGGCGTTGTTGCCAAAATCGGTTATGTTGATGCTAATGTTGGTTTCTGCGCTGACAGTTGCAAAGTAATGGTCTGCATTCATAAGCAATCTCCTGACATTTCTCAAGGCGTTACCGCCGGGCAGGGACTGTTTAAAGAGCAGGGCGCCGGCGACCAGGGCATGATGTTCGGTTTCGCTACTAACGAAACTCCGGAACTGATGCCTGCGCCGATTGTTTATGCCCATAAGATTGTTCAAGAACTCGCCAAGTTGCGCAAAGAACAACCCAAAAAATACAGCTATCTCCGTCCGGACGCCAAGAGTCAGGTTTCCATCCTCTACAAGGGCGGCAAGCCGGTAAGAGTTGAAACGATTGTTCTTTCCCACCAGCATACCCCGGAAATGGAAATCAAGGAACTCACCGAACTGGTTAAGAAAGTTGTTGCCAAGGTAATTCCTAAAGCAATGCTCCACAAAGATATCAAATATTATGTCAATCCTACCGGTAAATTTGAAATTGGCGGACCGCATGGCGACACCGGTTTGACCGGCAGAAAAATTATTGTTGATACTTACGGCGGCGTCGGTTCACATGGCGGCGGCGCTTTTTCCGGCAAAGATCCGTCAAAAGTTGACCGTTCCGCCGCGTATATGTGCCGTTACATCGCCAAGAATATTGTCGCTTCCGGACTGGCTGAAAAATGCGAAGTTCAAGTATCCTACGCTATCGGCGTGGCTGAACCGCTCAGTATCAATGCCGATACCTATGGCACCGGAAAAATCAACGATGACGCCAAGCTGGAAAAAATTATCCGCGAAGTTTTCTGCCTGAAACCGGCAGAAATTTTGAAGACCTTGCAGTTGAAGACCCCGTCTAAGGCAGGATGGAGCTATCAGGATACCGCCGCTTACGGACACTTCGGTCGTGAAGGTTTCCCATGGGAAAAGACTGACAAGACCAAAGCGTTGATCAAGTCTGCCGCTAAATTCCTCAAGAAATAAGCAGAAACGGAATTCAACATGAATGTCAGACCGGCAGTGCTCGGCGCTGGTTCTCCTATTGTTGACCTGCTCGTAAGGGTCGACCATGATTTCCTCAAGGAAATCGGTGCCGTCCCGGGCGGTATGGAACTGGTCAGCAGTCAGATTATGGAAGATTTGCTGCACCGGGTTACTGCCGTTCCGCGCAAAGCTCCCGGCGGTTCCGCAGGGAATACCATTTTCGGACTGTCGCGCCTGGGTATGCCGACTGCATTTCTGGGTAAAATCGGTTCTGACCCGGATGGTGAATACTACCGCAAACGTCTGGTTGAACTCGGCGGTACGGATAATGCTTTCCGGTTCAGTACGACTGAACCGACCGGACGCTGTCTGAGTATGATCACCCCGGATTCAGAACGCACCATGCGTACCAATCTCGGCGCTGCCGCCACGATGAACAGCGATGACATTCTTGATGCTGAATTTGCCGGTATCAGCCATGTTCACCTTGAAGGATATCTGCTCTTTGTTCCTGATATCACCGAAAAAATTCTTTCCATGGCAAAAAAACATGGTTGTTCGGTCAGTCTTGACCTGGCAACTTTTGAACTTGTTAATTTCAAAAAAGCTATCCTGCCTGAATTACTCAAAAATTACGTTGATATTGTGTTTGCCAATGCCGATGAGGCCGCCGCTTTCTGCGGTAACCAAACCCCGGCGCAAATGGCGGAAACCCTTGGCCAATATTGTGATGTCGCTTGCGTAAAGCTAGGCAGAGATGGTTCCTGTGTGAAACGTGGTACTCAAATAGTTCAAGTACCGGCGGAACTCGTCCAGGCCGTTGATACTACCGGTGCCGGCGATCTCTGGCAGACTGGATTCCTCTATGGTTATCTGAATGGCAGAGAGTTAAGCGAGTGCGCCCGGTACGGTTCTATTATCGCCGCTGAAGTTGTTCAAGTTATCGGCTCGGAAATCCCTGAACCGCGCTGGCAGATTATCCGTGAACGGTTGCAGTTTTAATCGCAGTTCTATGGTCTTTTTTGTTTGGGAATTGCGGCTTCTATTATCGCAATAAGCTCATCACGTTCTAACTCTTTTGCATATTCCAGCGGAGTTCTGCCGTCCTCGTCTTTTACCGACAAAACTACACTTTTTTCCGTCATTGCTTTTACCGCTTTAATGTCATTACGGCGGATTGCCCCGAAATATCGAGGTCCCAACCGTAATAGTTTTTCATAAGGAACTTCACTGTCAGAATGTGGTATCCGGTGCGGTAATTCCGTACGTTTTTGTTGGTATTGACCGTTTTTCATTGGGATTACTCCCGCATCGGTTAATGTCTTTTCGAGTTTTGAATCACTGCGCGCTTCTTCAATTGATTTTTCAAAAATATCCTTGCATTTTTCCATCTCACGCCCCATAACGTGTGCCAATGCTTCTTGAAGTAACCGGTTATTGGATTCACGTAAGAGTTTTATTCCGGTTGTAACCCAGTTTTCCCGGGTTTGCTGATTAATGTCAATATTGACAAAGTAATTGCGAACGCGAATTATGTGTTTATTGACGAAATATCTTAGCACGAACATCGCAAAATCAATGTTATGCGGGGCATAAGGTAACCATGCTGTAAGTATTCTATTCCAGTTTAAAGCCTTTGGTCCGGTTTCATAGTATACCGCGGCGCATATTACCGGATTCACCCAGTCTTTATAAGAGGTTAATTTGGTTAAGTCCAGTGTTTCAAGTTCATGTTGCAGGTTATCAACCGACAATATTTCTTTCATTTGCATGAATCCACAAGTCCAGCACGGCTGAACAATTTCTCCGTTTATTATGAACCCGCCGCACCATCTTCCAGTTTGTTGAGCAACCATCTTTAGAAATTTAGACTCTCGTGTTTCTGCAGCGCTGGCGACTTCTTCCATAAATCTGAAGTTCATTTGATGACGTTGTCTTTCACCGTTATTGCTCCGGTAACATTCAAGACTTACACATGCATATCTGATGATGCGAAGAAGTTTGGCAATATTATTCTGCATCCAGTCGAGAATGGTCCATTCTTCTGCATGGTCAAACCTTGAATCCGGCAATGCGGCAAGGGCAACTTCTATTAAAGTCAGGCAATTGCGAACAACGGTCTCGTTGCCATCGTGCAGTGCATAAGCCAGAATCGTTTCCGCTTTTATTATCGCAATCGTCCATTTTTTTTGTTGCATCAACTGTTTATATTCTTCAACTAACTGGATACCATCAGTTTGATTCAATACCGGGTACATAATATCTGAAAGAAGGAAGGAAACGTAATCGAGAACAAACGGCTCTGGTATTGCTTTTTTTAGTTCGGTTTTTATGTATTCCCTCCGCATTCTGTCTGGTATCAACCACATTTTATCTTCCGCGATTTCAATCTGGTTACCTTCCTCGATGATTTGCCGCTGGACCTCTTCGCCAAGTTGTCTGGTCATCTCCATCCGGAGATTGCGAATGTCAGCTTCCATCATAGTTTTTGCGGTTTTAAGTCCGATATACGTTCTGAGGAACTTGAGATATGACATTTTTTGATCCCCCTCTGTTATGGTTAAACCGACTCTTTGAGTTTATAAACTGAATATAACCCGTCAGCCAGGACGTTTTGCGTCCTTGTGCTTCAAGCAGATGGGAAAAAATCAGACTTTTAATACAGGTGGTAAAGGCGTATTATTGCAATCCGTCAGTTTTCGGTAGCAGTTTGCCGGAAATATTGGAATTGTTGCCGTTTACTGAGCTACGGGCGTTGATGATTATTTCGCGTCCGTGTTCAGGGGTCGACTCCAGCTTCAACCATTGGTAGTTTAATCCATTCAAGGCTTGTTCAAAAGCCGTCTGATTTGATGAAATTTCTTTGACTGTACTGTTCATCCGGTATTGTTCCGGAGATTGAATTTTTAATACACCGTTTTCACCGGGCAATGAATACAAACGGAAGTTGTCAATGTTGGCGCGTGCCGGTTTCATATCCACGGTAACGGTTCCATCAATTTTTCCCGTGGTTCCGGCGCTGTTAATGCCGTTGAAACGCAGAAAATCGCTAAGCGCCGCGCCGCGACAGAGCAGGGCGGCTTCGCCACCTTGTTCTTCAATGTAACGGAATGGCGCAATGCTGTTCCAGGTTCCGCCAAGAGTATCGAATTGACAATTTTCAATCATCCATTCGCCGGGGCGTTCAAGTTCGATATTGAATATTCCATTATTAAGTTCATATTGCATGAATTTCAGTTTATTGAATTTAACATTCTGATGCGGTGCGGAGCGCCAGTTGAAGATATCTTCAATCGTTCCGGAGCAGGAAACATTCTGCATTTGCAGTTTACCGCGGCTGAATGCTGCATTGCGGCAGGAATAGTCCATATTCCCGGTTGCGGCGCCACCATCAATTTTTACACTCCCCCGGCAGGCAAATGTCCCTTGCAGAGTAACCTGTTCCGGAATAGTGGTGAATATTTTTTGTAATTGTTGCTCTTTCGTGAGAGTGAATTCCGGGATATTGAAATCCAACTCCATTTTAAACGGTTCAAGCGGAAAGAAAATCTGCCCCAGGCTCGACATCGTCATACCTGGAATAGCCTTGCTGTTATGATTAAGTTGAAAAATCAATCCGGTATCGCTGAATTCAAGTTCCCCGCCTGCCGAACCTGCATCCTGCTTGCTGACACATATTTTTGCCGACTTGATCTCACCATAACCGGCGGCGCGCATATCCGGCAATGCTATCGGAATTTTTAACTCAATTCCGCTGAATGATACATTATAGTCATGAATCTCAGCAACGCCTTCGCTTGCTCGCGCATGACCGGCAAAGGTTTCCATATTGATGGATTGCCCGCTGATGGTCAAAAGCGGAAAATCAGCAGTCATCAAATTGGTTTTTATTGCTACGGCGGTTCCTTTCAAGACGTGGGAAAGGAGAACATTGCCGTCATCGTCACTTTTTTCGTTCCAGTTCAGCTTAATCTGATCGATGCAGAATTCGTTTTGATCCAGGTTGCCGGTAACACTTTTGCAGGCAAGTTTGCCACTGCCGGCAACCGGACGCAAGCTGGAATCAGGCGAATATTGCAATTCGGTATCACCGGCCATGCCGGGGGAATCAAAGAATAAACGGTTAATTTCGCCATGAATGGCGGCGGCGTCAAAATCACCGTCGATTTTTGCGAGTACGGCGCCGCTGCCCTGCCGACTGTCAAAGGTATATTTGTTTCTGAGCTTGAATTCCGCAGCCCGGATTTTGGTGTCGCCATATTGAACCCAGAGGGAATTAAGCCGCGTCTGACTCGTGGCCGCATCCGGCGCCGCTCGACCCGGTTTGAAATCACTGTTCAGGGCGAAATTACCGGAAGCGGCAACAATTTTGAATAACTCGTTTTCAATATTGGTTTTGCCAAATTCCGCTTTCGTGCGGAGTATCCGTTTTCCGGTGGCGGCGGGTTGATATACACTTTCCAGTTTAGCGTTCCAGGTTTCTGCGGTGGTCTTGTAGTTTTCGAGTTTGATCTGTTCCGCTTCTGCCTTGATAATATGATTTGAACTGATTGGATTGCCGGGAACATCAGTTTTAAAACTTACTCCCGGTTGGAGCAGGTCTATTTTAAAATTATTTGCGGCATAATTAAGTCGTTTGGCGTTGAATCTGCCACCTAAATCATGGAAGGTCATCCCACCGGTTTTGTCTGTGTTCAAATTTACGGTAATTCTGGTTTTGACATCGTTGGCATTGAGCCGCGAAGATAAATCGTAAAGTTCAAGTTGTGCAGCGCTAAACTCAAGTCCGGCATCATAATTATTGGCTCCGGTCTGAGTGGATATGTCGGCAGCAATATTCAATTTTTCCATGGTACCGCCACTTGGGCCGCGTGATACTGTTGCGTTTGTGCTGTTCATCGTGATGGAAAGCCGGTTGCCGGTATTGTTTTGATAATATTTTCCAGTGGCACTGATATTCTCGAAGCAAACGTTTTCAGAGACGCCGGAGAGACTGACCCTGCCGGTTTTTACTGAATAAATAGTTGACATTGCGGTGATTTCGTCTGCCAGATTGAATTTATTTAACGAGTTAATCGCCAGTTCAGGTATACTTAAAATTCTGCCATTCCAGACACCGGAGGCTTCAGACACCAAAACTTCAGCAGAGATTTCACCGGCAAGGTTTTCTCCTTTACCGGATAATTCAAATTTATCCATACTGCCGTTTAAGAGATAATCGCCGTATTTGAGTAATAACTGTCTGGTTTCTTCTTTGCCGGCCGGCGATGTCACCGGTTGTTGTTTGAGTGAACATTCCCACCGTTTTGAATTCAGTTGCATCGTGGCGGAAAACCGGCTGTCCTGAAACGGCAGTTTTCCGATTAACAATTTCCCTGCAACCGGGCAGACAATATTTTCGGGTAGCAATTTGACGCCGCAATTAAGATTTATTTTATCCGCAGACGGGTATATTTCACAATTGATCTGTTCCAGCGCAAGCAGTGCCGGGGCAGTAATATATGCTCCGTTGACCGTCAACTGGTAAATCTCTCCGGCTTTCACCACACGCAAATCCAGGGGCGCATCCTTGTAACTGCCCAGCGCAATATTTCCGTAAACCACTCCGGCTTGTTCAAAATGACCATCAATCTCAATTGATTTAATCTGTCCCGAAGCGTAATCCAGCAGTAATTGACCGGAGTATCTGCCGTTGCCGGTTACGCGAAATTTACCGGGAACCTCTGTCATGCGCATGGTTTCAATTAACTGTTGGATATTTTCCAGTGGAAATGCTGAATTGAACTTTATTTCTGCTTCATGCCGCGCCAAATCAATCCGGCTGTTAAAATTGTGCAGACGCTGCTGCCAGTTTATGTTCAAATCTGCTTGAATAACCGCCGGTTCATTATGCCAGGTTACTCCCATAGTGAAAGGCAATAACAGCGTCTTTTGTCCGGCTCCGGTTTTCAGTTCAATAATGCTGTCGCTGAGTTTCAGCCGCAGGGATTTTTTGCCGGCAGCGCTGTTTAATTGATTAATGCGGTTGAATTCATCCAGCAACTGTTTGAAATTTTCGCCGTTGAGTTTTATGCCATCGGCGTCAACGCTGAACCGCAACCGCAATCCCTCCAGTTCAACCATTTGGATGCGAACTTCCCGGTTCAGTAACAAGTTGGTAAGTTTGTAACGGACTTTTATACTTGAGACGTTAAGTGTTTCCAGCCATGGCGCGCTGTTTTTCTCTATCGTTATTGCTGCTCCAGAGAGGTCAGCGGCGGTTATTTTCAGTGCTGATGCAGGTATGTTGAATTCAGTCGCCATGGCTGACGCCACTTCCCGTTCCAGATATTCCGGCAGCCAGTACCGGGTGGCGGAATAGTAAATTATAATGCCGGAAATGAGCGATAGCACTGCCAATAGTGTCAGTATCAAATTCCGGCGCGATTTACTTCCGGTGTCTTTATGTACCGGTTCACTCATGAATGATTTTCCTGCCGGTATTTGAATATTCCACCGTCTTGACCGGAGTCCATTCGGCGTCATCGCGGAAATAAAGTTGTCTGGAACTGTCCTGACCGAACTTTCCGGCGGCAAAATCGGCTACGACTGGCGGAAATACCTGCCAGTCTCCCGCAGCTTTCAGTCTTTCCTGATGCTGTGCGGCAAATTCCGCCAGAAGATCATTATAACCGCCACGCGGTCGCGGTTTCGGTCTGGACTGCATGATTGAACGCAGTTCTTCAACTGTAACGGAACCGGTATCAACCGGCATTGGCGCGGAAATACCCAGTATCGGACCTGAATCCATCTCCGCCCCGACCCCCGTATAGGGTTGTGCGAGAATTACACTGCTGCGCAACGAACTCAATCCGTGCAGCAGCGCTGTCTCAATCGGCAGAGTATTTAAACCGGTCAACAGCCTGCGCCCGCTGCCGGTAACGGTTAAATCGCCCGGATGAACGTTCAGGCAGGGGAAATGTCCGGTAAGGTTGGTCATTGAAACAAATCCCGCAAGAATGCCGAAGTCAATTTTGAACGTTAATAGCTGGATGCGCAGTTCTTCCGTCCACAATTCACGGATTTTCCGGCCGGATTCTGTTGCCAGAGAAGTGTCAGGAGCGTTATGTTTGGAGTAAAACTTTTTAATATCCGCATTGACCAGCGGAATAGAGTATTTTGCGGATAGTTCAGCCGCGCGGCTTTTCAGCGGGTGATCGGTTACAATCGCTACCGGCAGCCAGTTAGCTGCCAGCATGGCGCGTGTATTGAGCAGTTGTTCAGCGTTGCTGCCGGCTCCGCTCATAAAAATTGCCGCCCGCAAAGGCCGGGCGAGATAATCATCAGGTCTTTGCAGTTTTATCAGTGGTGATATATTCTTGTGCACTTCATCCTCAACTGTTAATTTAAGTACTCTGTAATGCTAATAAAAGTGTATAGATTGCAACCTTATAGAGTATGAACCCATGTAATCTGAACCTTTTTTGCAATTCTGCAAGTTTTTTCCGGAAAATTTTGTCGCTCTTTATGAAATTTTTACTTGCACTGGCGCAGATATACTTTATATTGTGTAGAGTGTTTTTTACTAAATATTAATGACTGAAAACTATAAACCATGAGGAATCAGGTATGATTAAGTCGCTTTTTTCTAAAAAGTTGTTTGTGATGGCTATTGCGGCATTGTTTGTTTCTTCCGCATTCGGAGTAAATGTCAAAGAGTTGGCGCAACCGTATCAGGGTCCGACACAGGATATTTTGACATTGGTTATCACTTCCAATTACAAAAAATCCAGATTGCTGGCGGAATTAATCCAGAATGCTACCAAACAACCCATTCTGTTGTTGCCTGCCGGTGACCAGAAAGGTATCTATTTCATGCCGAAATATGGCAAACTGGCTCAGGAAATTACTGAAGATCAGTTCGGCAGATTTATTGACTTTGTTAATCCGCAGAAGATTGTTGTTCTCGGCGATTCCAGTTTTGTTCCAAGAAAGTATATCGATCAGATTGACAAAAAAATGGTTGTTGTACAAGTTAACAGCAAAGACTGGCTTGCTAATGCTAAAGCCGTTTCCACCATTCTTGACCTGCACAACCTGGCCTATGACTACACCAGACTATATCGCCAGGTTGAAGGCGGCAAACTCTATTCTCCAACTGAAAATAAGAGTGTTGAAAGCAAACCCATAGAATCCAATCTTGCTGTTGAAGACAACGGCGCTGTTGAGGCTAAAGATGAAGTCAAACTTGAAGTCAAGCCTGAGGCCAAAGCTGAAGTAACTGAGCCGATGGTCGAAGCCGCACCGGTTAAATAAATATTTCCAGCAAGTGCTGAGGATAATAAATGTATAACCTGCTTCAGTTGACTAGAAATACTTTTCGTGAGTCTATACGAGAGCCGATTTTCTACATTTTACTTATCACCGCTCTGGTGCTGATTGGTAATTTTCCAGGATTCACGCTTTTTGTGTTCAATGAACAGATTAAGCTGGTCGTTGACAGTGCGATGGCAACGAGCATGGTATTTGGTCTGTTCGCTGCCGTTCTCTGCGCCAGTCATACTGTTTCCCGCGAGATGCGCAATGGTACTGTTTTGCTGTTGATGTCAAAACCGGTTTACCGCTGGAATTTCATCATGGCAAAGATTATCGGTATCATTGCCGCGGTAGTGCTGTTCGTCTTTATCTGCAATGTCGCCACCATAATTTCAGTCTATATCGCGAAAGACCAGTTCCGCCTTGAAATGACTGCCTATTTTGTCTTCTTCGGGATTCTGATTGCCGCCGCCCTCTTTGGTTGTATCTGCAACTTCGTTTATGGCAATTCTTTTTCTGCCGTGACCGTGTGGGCAACTGCTATAACATTACCAATTTATTGTGTTATTCTCTATTTTGTTGCGGAACATCCGTCAATAAGTCTGAAGGATTTACTGAGCGCGCTTACCTTATTATTCTTTTCCGTGGCGACGATGGCAACGATTACAGTGTTGTTTTCCACCCGGCTTGAGATGGTTGCCAACCTGACTTGTTGCAGTGTTGTGTTTTTCCTCGGCTTGATTTCAAATTATCTTTTTCAACGCAATACTGATTCGTTGTTGCTTGATTTGGTTATGCGGTTCTTTTATGCAATACTGCCGAACTGGCAGTTCTTCTGGATGGCAGATGCACTTGCCAGCATGCAACCGATTCCGTTTTCTTATGTGTTGTGGTCAGGGCTTTATGTTGTTCTCTACATTTCACTATGCAGTCTCTGGGCAGTCGGACTATTCCACAGTCGCGAAATCGCCAAAGATTCCCGCTGATTTTACGACTCCCGCCCCATCCTCTTAACTCGCAAAATGGTCAAAATCAATCGTTACCGGTTTTGCAATCAGTCTGAATAAGGTGTATATTATTAATACTGAGCAGCATTCTAAAAGACAGTAAATATTGCACCAATTGTAAAGAAGTTTCTGCTGGAGTTTCTCCCGGTGATTATTATAAACTGGAGTCGTGATTGCAGTTTTCTCTGCATGCCGGCTCTAAATAATTGTTCATAAATTAAGCAAAGGAATGGTTGATATGCCTCGAATACACCCTACCGCAATAGTTGAATCCGGCGCGAAAATCGCAGATGATGTTGAAATCGGGCCAATGTGCTATGTCGGACCGCATGTTACCATCGGCGCCGGTAGCAAATTGTTGCCGCAATGTCATATCAGTGGTCATACTACGCTCGGAGAGAAGAATACCGTTTATCCGTTTGCCTCGCTTGGAACTCAGGCGGAAGACTTCGGTGTTGAAGGCGGATGCACTTATCTGCGTATCGGCAATGGCAATATTTTTCGTGAAGGCGTTACCGTCAATACCGGTACTAAACCGGAGTCTGCCACCGTTATCGGCAACAACTGTTTTCTCATGGCCAATGTTCATGTGGCGCATAACTGTATTCTCGGCAATAACGTGATTCTGGTCGTCGGTGCCGGACTGTCCGGCTATGTTACCATTTTCGACCGCGCATTTGTCTCCGGGTTGACTGGAATACATCAATTCTGCCGGGTTGGTCGTTTGGCCATGCTCAGTGGCGGCTCGGTTTTCTCGAAAGATATTCCGCCATTTATGACGGCTGAAGGCCGCAATGGTGGCGTAAAGATGGTCAATCTGGTCGGACTGAAACGCGCCGGATTCACTGACGAAACGATTCGTGCTTTGCGCGACGTCCATCGTATCTTTTTCCGTTCTGATTTGAATACAACCAATTCGCTGGTCAAAATCCGTGCTGAAGTGCCGTTGCTGCCGGAAGTCATGGAATTTATTGGATTTTGCGAAACGAGTGAACGCGGCGTGCTGCAGAATCGTATCGCCGGCAAACGCGCTTAATTATACTCTGTACATTCGCAAGCTGTTGTTGAATTTTAACCTTATCAAGTATAAAATCAAACTGTTCAGGAAATAATAACTATGCTGGAAACATTAGCAAAAAATCCGAAATTCAGTGGACGCAGAGGTCCGGTAGTATTAGTAATCATGGATGGTGTCGGGTTCGGCAAATATGCCGATGGCGATGCCGTGCTTCAAGCTTACACCCCGGAATTAAAAGGACTAATGCAGAATTGTCCATCCACCAAACTCAATGCCCACGGCTTAGCCGTTGGCATGCCCTCGGACGATGATATGGGTAACAGTGAAGTCGGACATAACGCCATCGGTTGCGGCAGAGTATTTGCCCAGGGCGCCAAACTCGTTGAAGACGCCATCAATTCCAAAGCCGTATTCAGCGGCGAAACCTGGAAAAAATTGATCGCCAACTGCAAGAGCAATAACAGTACACTGCATTTTATCGGTCTCTTTTCCGATGGCAACGTTCACAGCAATATTAATCACCTCAAGGCGATGATCCTCGAAGCGAAAGCCGAAGGGATTAAAAAAGTTAGAATTCATGCGTTGCTTGACGGTCGGGATGTTCCGGAAACTTCCGCTTTACTTTACATTGATCCGTTTGAGAAATTCCTCGCGGAACTTAACAGTGACGGTTGCGATTACCGCATCGCTTCCGGCGGTGGCAGAATGGTTATTACTATGGATCGTTACGGCGCTGACTGGAATATGGTCAAAAAAGGCTGGGCGGTTCATGTCCATGGCGATGGTGAATATTTCCCCTCCGCTCATGCCGCGATTGAAACATTGCGCAAACGTACCGGCTCCATTGATCAGGATCTGCCGCCGTTCGTTATTTCCGATGACGGCAAAACTCCGGCCGGCGCGATAAAAGATGGTGATTCGGTGATTTATTATAATTTCCGTGGCGACCGGGCTCTCGAAATCACCTCTGCTTTTGAATCTGACAGTTTTGATAAATTTGACCGTGGCATCCGCCCGAAAGTCGTTTATGCCGGTATGATGGAATACGACGGTGATTTGCATGTGCCGAAAAACTATCTGGTCTGTCCTCCCGCAATTGACCGTACTATCGGTGAGTTCCTCTGTCAGGCTGGCGTTAAACAACTCGCCATCAGCGAAACCCAGAAGTTTGGTCATGTTACCTATTTCTTCAACGGCAACCGTTCCGGCAAATTTAATGAGGCGCTTGAAGATTATATCGAAATCAAATCCGATATTGTTCCTTTTGAACAGCGTCCATGGATGAAATGCGCCGAAATTACTGACGTCGTTTGTAACGCTATTGCCGAAAACAAATATTCCTTTATCCGACTCAATTTTGCTAATGGCGATATGGTCGGACATACCGGGGTTTTTCAAGCTGTGCTTGTTGCGATGGGCGCCCTGGATATCTGCCTCAAACGCATCACCGAGGCGGTAACCAAAGCCGGCGGCGTGATGGTCATTTCCGCCGACCACGGCAATGCCGATGATATGCTTGAACATGATAAAAAAGGCAATCTGAAATTCGATGAGAACAACGTACCCAGTCGCAAGACCAGTCATTCACTTAATCCTGTGCCATGTATCATTTATGACCCGGAATCAAAGAGTGAATACAGCAGCGAGCTAAAAGGCGGACTCGGTATCAGTTCTCTGGCAGCAACCTGCATTGAACTGCTCGGTTACACCCCTCCGGCAGGTTACGACCCGTCGGTGCTCAATTTTAAGTAGTCACGGTCGCTAAAAGTTCAGAAATAATGGCGGTGCTTACTGCCGGTTATTGAATTATAAGTGCGGAAGATTGCTAAATTGCCCCGCAGGTCAAGCGGGGCCGGTCAATTTGTATGCATCATTGCTACAACCAGCATCAATTACCCTTAGACCTGAAAGATCCATCAGACCTATAACAATTTAACACGTTTATAGAATCATCAATCCCCAAACCTCTGTGACCCCGTCGTGGTCGAACAATTTTGTGTATGCCATTGATTATAAACGTTTGATGCCTCCGGCATCAATTAACAATTAACCATTGTTTTATGATTGATAATGGCTGGAAATAATATAGAAAAAGTAATAATCCGGCTTGTTTATTGTAATATTTTGTGATATAATATGATATTAACGACCGAGGGCATATAATGGTCTGGACAGTAAGGGTTAAGAAAAAACAGTTAAAGAATTTAAATAAACTGCCGGTAAATGTGAAAGAGGCGTTTGTGTTTCTGCAGCGGGATCTTGAGGCAGACGGTCCAGAGCAACCGACTTGGCGGAATTACTCAAAACTTGTAGGGAATAAATATCATTGTCATTTGAATTATCATTATGTTGCCTGTTGGACGGCGGAAGAAGAAACCATAACCATAGAGGTGTATTATGTTGGCAGTCGTGAAAAAGCCCCATACTGAAATAGCTCTTCACGGAGCCGGCGCCAGTCAGGTGCTGGAGTTTCTGCGCAAGCAGTTTACGGTTGAGATTCTTGATGTTGACACCAGCAGCGTTGAAGATGACGGTGATGAACTGGTCGATATCAGAGAGACTGATTTCTGGAAGCAGAACAAACACATGGCTCTTGCCGGCGCGCGCCATAAAATCAATATGACACAAAAAGTGCTGGCAGAACGTTCCGGCATGCGGCAGACTGTTATCAGCGAATACGAAAGTGGCAAGCGCACAATGACGCTAAGAGCCGCAACCAAGTTGGCGGCGGTGCTGAACACTACGCCCGGCCATTTAATGACGTAGGAATATCCGGCAGAGACCTTTTTTGTGTCACGGTGGTTTGCTCAAGGCGGCCGACGTGGTTACACTTCCCCCGCCTCCGTCATACGGAGCAATTAACAATTCGTTTTGTATTTTACTGTTTTACCGTTACTGCGCCGGCTTTTTCGACATTTTTCAATTCGATGCTGCGGTCTTTGGTGAGGTCGGTTGATGAGAAAGCATTAATATCAGCGGGAAGCCGGAGAGAGAACTGATTTATGTTGTCAATTTCACATTTGCCGCGGGTCAGTTCAAAGCTGAGGACATGTCCCCCCTGCGTCCGGTCAGCATTGAGAAAATGGAGGTGATAACCGGAAACATTGATGCCTTTGACGTATGCGGGGCATCTGAACCCGACGATGACACCGTTGACATCTTTCATGTTGAATTCCGGCTGAGTCGGGGTGATTTCCTTCAATGGCGGATATGGTTTATTCTGCCGTGGCACGCTTCTTGTTTTTACTGACTTGAATTGACCGGTTATTTTGATGGCATAGAAGATATTATGGTTGGGAATCTTTTCGTTGATAAGTTTTTCCACGGTGTTATAATCTGAACTTTGTTCAATGTTAAAAACCGTGTCAGGATTGAAGCTGCAGACGGTCGCAAATGGCGTGGTAATTTCCGGCGCCGGTTTATAGACTTTGCCGTCGGCTTTTATCTGGAAGACACAACCGTCGAGGACTACCATTTCTCCATCCAGGCGGTCAAACGTGCCGATACCGAAATCACCATGACTTTTTAAATCACCGCAGGGCATATTGCCGTCAAATACTCCCGCCAGCAGGGTGTCAATCGTTGAAGTTTGAAATACCGTATCACGCGGCGGGTTGGACTCCGGCGCGATACAGCCCGATAATCCTATTAAAATTCCTGCAGCCAGCAACAGTAAACGTTTCATGAAGTTTCTCCCGTTAGTTTTTATTTATTTATTAAACAACATAAAATATCATTTTTGCCAGTAAAGACAAGCAACGATTGCGGAATTGCGGGTGCTGATTTTACGCCTTCAACAACCTTGCAACGTTATCCTGAAAAACTTTATAATCAGTATTTTTCGCGTTTACTGGTGCGATATACGGATTGAAGTATGCCGAGGCAGGTCATCGAAAGCAACATGAATGAGCCGCCATAACTGACAAACGGCAGACATACCCCGGTAACCGGAGTCACCCCGATGCTCATGCCGATATTGATGAAGGAATGGCAGAAAATAATTGCCGTTGTCCCGACAGCAAGATAACGACCGAATTCATCCCTAGTTGCAATTGCCGTTCGAATCATGGAATAGCCCAGCAGAGTATAGGCGCCAATAAGGAGCAAACAACCCATGAATCCGGTTTCTTCGGCAATCACGGAAAAAATAAAATCGTTATTCGAAACGGTTTGCGGTAGAAATCCGAGAGTGTTCTGAGTGCCTTCGCCGATGCCTTTGCCCCATACCCCGCCACTGCCGACTGCCAGTCGCGCTTGAAATTGATTATAACCGCGGTCTGCGATGTCACGTTCCGGGTCGAGGAACGTCATAATCCGTTCTCTCTGATAGGTCTTGAGGAAGGGATGATATTCGCAGATTTCATTGATAACTTCAACAACCGTTACCGCGCATAAGACGGAGCCGGCGATAATGATGTATTTCCATTTCAAGCCGGCGGTGAAGATGAGCGCGAAGAATATTGGTATCAGGATCATGGCGCTGCCAAGGTCCGGCTGCTTTGCCGTCAGGAGAAAAGGTATTGCAACAATCGTGCCGAAAAGCAACAGATCACGGAACCGGTTGACATTAAAACGCGGCGAGGTCAGCATAGTTCCCAGTAACAGGAGTACTGCCAGTTTAGCAAATTCCGAGGGTTGAATACGGATGCCAGAACCGAGCGGAAGCCAGCGTCTGGCGCCATAAATTTTAATTCCGTAGAGCAATACTGCCACCAGCAGAACAATACAACAGCCATAGAGCAGCCAGGAGAGTGGTTTTAAATCACGATAATCGTTGAGCGCCATGACCATCCAGAAGCAACCGCCCAGAGAAATCCACTGCAATTGCCGCAACCAGAAACGGGATGCCGCCGCAGTGCCGATCTGCTGTCCGGTGGAATAGATAAAAATTATACCGATAGTGAGCAGAATCAGTAATGCGATAATTTGCGGATAGTCAAATTCCGCGAAAAATCTGGACAGTTTCGCCTGCCATGAATTACGTTCATATCGTGCCATAAGTACATCCTGCCGGTTTACGCTCAAGGAAAAAAAGCGTAACGGCATGGTTTACACAACACTGCCTGAGATTAACGAAGAAACGTCTGTTCACGCTTGGGGCCGACGGAAATAATCGCAATATCCGCTGATACCAGTCCGGCGATGCGTTCCAGATATTTTCTGGCATTTTCCGGGAGTTGTGCATAATTTCTGACACCGGCAGTGCTGCATTGCCAACCGGGCATTGTTTCATAAATTGGTTTTGCCCGTAATAATGCATCGGTATCGGAAGGCATATCGCTGGAAACGATACCGTCAACTTCGTATGCGGTGCATATTTTTAATTCCGGGAGGGTGTCGAGCACATCCATTTTGGTGATAGCCAGTTTATCCACGCCATTGATCATACAGGAAAAACTTGACGCAACCGCGTCAAACCAGCCGCAACGGCGCGGTCTTCCGGTAGTGGCGCCGAACTCATTGCCAATACGGCGTAATTCCTGTCCGGTAGTGTCGTTCAATTCGGTCGGGAATGGACCTTCGCCGACGCGGGTGGTATAGGCTTTCATCACGCCCCAGACGGAGGCAATATGACGCGGCGCAATGCCAGCGCCGGTGCACGCGCCGCCGGAAGTGGTATTGCTGCTGGTAACAAACGGGTAGGTACCATGGTCAATATCCAGCAACGCTCCTTGCGCTCCTTCACAGAGAATATTTTTATTTGCCTTGATTGCACGATTGACACTCAAAACGGTATCCGCAAGGAACGGTTTCAGGAAGATTGCGGCGATTTTGACTTTGCTCCATGCCTGTTCAATGTCAAGCAGGGCGATGCCGTGTTCAGTAAATATTTCATTATAAATCTGTGCTTGTGTGCGAAATTCTTTTTCAAGACCGGCAAGATCGGCTATTTGACCGGCGCGGATACCGGTTCTGGCGGCTTTATCACTGTAGGCCGGCCCGATGCCGCGTTTTGTTGTACCCAGTTTTACTCCGGTGCCGGTGCTTGATTCGTGCATGGCATCGGCCATTTTGTGATATTCAAAAATCAAATGCGCTTTGGTGCTGAGCTGGATATTGGCAATGTTCAACCCTTTTACCCGCAAATCCTCCATTTCCTGCATCAAACTGATCGGGTCAACAACCAGTCCGTTGCCGATTACACAGAGTGTACCCGGACGGAAAATGCCGGAAGGAACAAGATGCAATACATATTTTTTATCTCCGATTTCTACGGTATGACCGGCGTTATTGCCACCTTGAAACCTTACGACAACATCGGTATTTTCGGTAAGAACATCAATCAGTTTGCCTTTACCTTCGTCGCCCCACTGCGTTCCGACTAAAACATTTACTGGCATTTTACATTTTCCTTAAACAATTTTATTTCCCGGTCAAATATTACCGGACATTCAAACTAAGAACTGACAACATCAACCGTGATATGCTTGCGCTTAAACCGCATTGACTACCACGCCATACCTTACCTGTCTAATCCCGGCAAACAGAGGATATGGCGATTTTTTGAGGGAGACTGAAGCCGCACACTGCGGAGGGGTTCATCGCAACAAAACTTTGCGCTCGCTCCAGTGGAATAATATAACTGCAAAACCGTAATAATCAACTGTTTTATGAAAAAATCCCTGATGTTGATTTCATCGTAACGGGCATGATGGCAGACAGCGGTTTTTAAGACAGTGAACTTTGGCGTTCTGTACGAGTAATCCATGATATTCATTATAGATCGCCGGATCGGCGGGCAGGGCGGACATGAATATTCGCTGCAATTCGTCATAGCTGGAGTTTTCTGCCGTCTGAAAGTGTCTTGCCGCAATCCGGCGGGTATATGCATCAATCACAAACAGCGGCAGATTAAAGCAGTAAAGCAGTATGGAATCAGCCGTTTCCGGACCAACGCCATTGACACTGAGCAAATTCTCCCGCGCTGCTGCCGGAGTGTCGAATCCAATGAGCTGATCTGCTTTTACATGTTTCTGCCACCATACCGCGACATTTTTCAGCCGTTTAGCTTTCAGTCGGAAAAAACCGGACGGGAGAATCATTTTCTCCAGTTCCGCGTCTGGCAAGTGCAAGATTATTTCCGGGTCGAGCGCATTCGCATTCTTGAGATTGATAATCGCTTTTTCCACATTCTGCCAGTTGGTGTTTTGAGTAAGAACTGCTCCAGTGCAAATCTCCCAGGGAGAATCGCCCGGCCACCAATGCTGCTGACCGAGTGCTTTGAACAGCCGGTTATATCCCGTTTTGATTTTATTACTCATTTTCATCCAGCGCCAGTTTGCGTAATTCCTGATATGACGTGATGGTGAAGTCTGCCGCGTGACTGTAATCGGTGCAGTCAGGATTTTGGAAATAACATGAATATACCCCGGCGGCATTGGCCGATTCCAAATCATGAATAAAATCACCAACCATCAGACATAATTCAGCCGCCATCTTCCAGCGCTCCAGAATGTGCCATACCGGTTCCGGCGCCGGTTTCAGAAAAGGAAACTCGCGGGTTAAAATCGGATCAAAACATACTGGAACTGTTGGAAGAAATGCCTGGACACTGCGCATCGTGTTACGGGTGATAATCGCGAGTTTGATGCCGTTTTCCGCCAGATGCAGCAGTGTCGCCGCCGCGTCCGGTTGCAATTGAATATTACTGCTGGCAGCGGTTTCATAGCGTTCAATCGTCTGCCATCCCATTCTACGGCGCGGTTCCTCCCATGAGTTGATTATTTCGGCAATATCGCCATCAGGAATATTGAGTTCTTCGCGGATTTTGCGGAAATTCAGTGTCGGAACGGTCAGAGTTCCGTCCATATCAAAAATTATGCCCTTGAATTTTGTTTGATGCATATATACTCTTTAAAACTGTTTTAATTTAGAACTGCAGAAGAAACGAATAAAAAACTAATGAAAAATAAAAAAGCGGACGCATAATATATGCATCCGCTCATTAAAACTTCGTTTTACTTGTTTTTCTGCAAGAACGGCACCGGCAACTTGGTTTTAACTTTTGCCTGCTGCCAGAGGTTGACATATTGTGCTGCGGTGAGGTAGGTGGTTGCAATTAGACAAAGCACCGTAACTGCCGCTACTGCGGTATAAAGTTTGGACATGCCTTGTGCAGCTTCCGTACCAACACCCGTTTCCATATCATTAATGCCTTTCTGCACTTTCGGCGGTACAAAAACGGCTTCATCGCCACCCTGTTTTTTGCCGAGCTTCAAACCACCCTTCTTTGGCGCTTCCGGGGCTTCTTCGCCTTCAACAGCTTCATTTGCCGGAGCCATTTCCGAAACTTCATCTGGTTTTTCCGGTGCCGGTGTGGCAACCGGTGGCGGAGGAGCAACTGTGGGTACTGTCGGCAATTTTGGTTTCAATGACAATGTTTGCTTTGGTGGCGGTGGCGCTTCAACTGCCGGGGCTTCAACTGCCGGCTCTTCCGCAACTGGCGCGGGAGGCGTTACAGGAGCGGGAGCAACCGGAGGCATTGTCGGAGCTTTAAGATTGACTGTTGGCGCTGATGGTGTAACTGCCGGAGCCGGAGGAGGTGTCGGTGTAGCAAGATTCAGCGTCGGCGCTGACGGTGTGACTGCCGCCGGTGATGGCGCCAATGTCGGTATCACCCCGGGAGCCGCAGTCGGCGATAATTTAATAGTATCTCTGGCTGACGGTTTAGATGCTTCAGCTATTTTGGGCGGTTCCGTCGGTTTTTTTACTTCATCCGGGGCGGCGGTGCCACCCGAGGATGGACGCAACTTAATCGTCTGTTTAGATCCTGGAACTGTTTTTGCCGCGGCTACTGTCGGCAATGGAGAAATATCGGAATGAGATTGAGTTGATGCGCTTGTGCCGTTTTGTGTTACGGTTTTGCGTTGCAACTTAATAGTATCGTCATCTTCAGCGACCGGCATCGGTGCGGCATCATCCGGTTGAGGTGTCAAAACCATGGTCGGCGCCGGGACCGGGGCAGGTACCGGTACTACCGGTTTTAACGCCTGCGGTGGAGTTATCGGTTTCAACTGTTGAACCGGTACTGGCGGTGGCGGAGGCGGAGTTAAAACAATCGTTTCCGCAGTTGTCGGTCCGACCGGTGTCGGTGATAATTTAATGGCTTTTCTGGTTTTGGTGTCATCAAGCATCTGCAAACTGCCGGTATCAGTATTGGTCATTGCCGGTTCCGGCTCTACGGCAGGAGTAGCAATATTAATTGCCGGTGCCGGAGTAAGCGGAGCCGGTGACAGTTTTACAGTTTTTCTGGTATTTGTGTCATTGAGTGTCTGCAAACTGCCGGTATCGGTATTGGTCATTGATGGCGCTTCTGCTGCCGGTGCGGGAACCGGAGAGAGGTTAATCGGCGGCGCTACTACCGGTTTCAAGCTGATCGGAGCCGGTGTGCCGGACGGAGCCGGTGGTACGCCTATGGTAATTTTGGGTACTCCAGGCGGAGAAAGTGGCGCCAACTTCACAGTTTTTCTGGTTCTGGTATCATTCAAACGGTCTAATCCACCAGTTTCGGTATCGCGTCCGGCGATGACATCGCTGATCGGGGTCGATTCGGTCGGAACCGGTTCAGAATCAATATTAATCACAGGAACTGTCGGCGTTGGACCGGTTGGTTTCAGCTTAATAGTTTTCCGCGTCCTGGTGTCATTTAATTTGTTCAGACTGCCAGTATCGGTATCACGTCCCGTCAACGGGTCGAACGCCGGTGACGACTGAGTAACTTCAGACGGGTCAACGTTTTCCTGTCCGGGAACATTAACTACAATTTTATTGTCATTATCTGCCATTTCAGTCCCTTTCATCCAGATTAATATCGTAATTTATATTGAGACTACGCCATTACATAAAAGGTTCACCCGGACCATTTGCATTACTGTTTCAGTCCGCCACTGCCGGCGATTCTTCAATCCTGAATTGCCATGCTTTCAACTACGAAACGGCTTTGCATACGGCTACGGCACAGCCACACTCGACATAATATATTCACATCATTAATAATGTCAATATTTTTTTCAACAGTTATCAGAATTTAAGTAAATATTGCAACTGCCGGTAATCATTCAATCTTCTACTGCCGTTTAGCGGCGTAGTAGTCCTGTATTCTCTTACCAACGTCCATAAAGTTTACATCCGACTGATAGATTTCCTTATAACATTCCTGCGCCTTGGGCGGATTATTGCTGAATTCGTAGGCGTTACCCAGATAATACAGCGCCTCTTTTTTGAATTTATCCATACGGCTCATCTCGCCGATGGCGGCGACAAACTGTTCAATCGCCATATCATAGTGCGCATTTGTAATAAAGCAGCGACCCAAATATACCATGCAGGCGGTTTTGCGTTGCGGATTTCTGCGCGCAAACTGAAATTGTTCAATCGCATGGTCAACATGACCAAAGTCAAAATAGAGAACTGCCAGGTCATAGCGCAGTTGCGTGTCGTTAGGATAGGTGTTGACACGTTCAACCGCACGGGACAATTGATATTCAGCACGTTGCTGTTTGAGCTGTGCCAGGTTGGCGCTATTGGCTTCATCTGCCGGCAATGACGCGATTTCTTTATCTATTTTGGCGATGGTTGATCTCTCAATGCATTTATCCAGTGTCGGGTCAACGATGCCTAGTTTCTGAGCGACGGTGTTATATTCTTCTATTGCTTTGTCGAACATTCCGGCAACGTGATAAGTTTCCGCCAGTTTCTTTCTGGTGTCAATAGAGTCTTGTACCGCGAGTTCCTTTTCATATTTAGTGATGAGGCGACTGGCCTGATCGACGTCATGAATTGTCCCATCCTGCAATTCGGCAGCGGCGGCTTCCTCTTTATCTTTGACTTTATCCTGAGTTTTGCCCTCTTTTTCCCATTCGCCGTGCACCAGACTGGCGCGGGCAAGGGCTTGACGCAGTTCAGACTGGACATTCAAATCATTCGGATGCCATTCTGCGATTTGCTGCACAATCTTCAGTGCGCTCATGGCATCGCCGTCTTTGCACAGGAAGTCAGCGAGTTTGCGCAAATTTTTTTCATTATGCGGTTTTATTTCGCGAATAATATTGAGTGCATCGACGCCGACGAATGGAGCTCCGGCCTTCAGTGAAGCATCTGCCAGCAGGTTCAGGATTGACTGATTGTAAAGAAATTTAGCCAGTTCCTCTTCGCAAAGCCCCATCGCTTTGAGCGGGTCTTTTTTGAGCATATTTTTTATGGTCGGCATATTCAACGATGACTTGAAACTTGTGATCAACTTGGCAAAACCGCCAATCTTATCGGAGGCGATGTGTTCGAATTCGCGCAGTTTTTCTCTTGCCGGCGTCAAGCCCGGACTTTTCTTGATAACATCTTTTAAAAGTTCAATCGCATAACCGTAATTACTTTTCCGCCCGGCGTCAATCGCCCGGTTGAAAGTGTCACGCAGGCTGCTGTGTACATCTTGAAGATTTTTCTTGTCCATAAAAAAGCCCCGAATCAGTTGTTCAACGCGAACATGATTTGAAAATTATATATTCAACTCTAAAGTTATACTCTCGTATCCCTTTTTCAAGCAATTTTAATGTAAAATATCAAGAAAGAGCAGTTATTCCCCGGAGCAACTGCCACGTGAACCACTTTGCTTTTTTCAGTACACCGCTTGATAAAAATCCATCAAATACTTGACTAAACCAGTAAAGAATATATCTTATAGCGTATAACTGCTCACGGGAAGAATACCGATGCGGATTGCCGTCAGCCAGGGCAAATCCCTTTAAAATAATGGAAAAACAATGATTCATAAACTGATTGAAAAGGCTTATTGTGTGGTTGATGGTGTCGCGCTTGCTGATAGTGACGCTTATGCGCTGATGCGGGAAATTCACGGCTGTGATATTCTCGACCTGGTATCGCTGGCGAATAAAGTGCGGCAACGCTGGTCGCCGGAATTTATTCCATGTTCGATAGTGAATGCCAAATCCGGTGAATGTGTTCAGAATTGCAAATTTTGTGCGCAATCGGCGCATCATCATGCCGAGATTGAGTGTTATCCCTTGTTGGACCATGCTGAGATTATTGAATCGGCGCAGAAAGTTTATGAGAAAGGTGTGCGTTCTTTTGGAATCGTTACCAGTGGTTACGGCTATCTGAAACCGGATCAGGAATTTGAACAGATACTTGCAACACTGGATATATTGCATGAACGTTTCCCGGATCTGAATTTGTGCGTTTCGATTGGAATGCTCAGCAGAGAAACCGCGGGAATGCTGGCGCAACATCATGTCGGACGGTATAATATGAATTTGCAGACTAATCCGGCAAGATATTCTGAACTGATTGCCGACACTCACACCATTCAGGAAAAAATTCAGACAATTAAATACCTTCAGGAGGCCGGTGTCGAAATTTGTTGCGGCGGCATCATCGGTCTGGGTGAATCTCCGGACGATCGCGTCGCCATGGCATTGGCGGTGCGTGAATTGAACGTCGAAGGCATTCCGCTGAATGTACTGTTGCCGATACCGGGAACAAAACTCGAAAAACAGCCCATACTGAGTCCGGCGGAAGTGGCCAAGGCTTTTGCAATTTTCCGTCTGGTAAATCCACGGCAACAGATTAAATTTGCCGCCGGCAGAGAAACAATAATGAAAGATTTTCAAGGCTTATTAATGCTTGCCGGCGCCAACAGCATTATTACCGGTGGTTACCTTACCACGCGCGGTCGCTCTGTCGCTGAAGATGAAAATTTCCTCCGACAGCTTGAAGGATTCAGCCGGTAATGCAAACTATTCAAATAACTTTTAATGGCAGTAAAATTACCGCAGCGTCCGGTGATACCCTGGCGACGCTACTGAATAATTTGAAGATTAACAGTCGAAATGCCGTGGTCGAATGCAATGGTAAAATAATTCTGCCGGAGGATCGTTCCGCGATAATTCTCAAGGATGGAGATGACATTCAAGCGTTTTCAATGGTCGGAGGCGGATGATGAATGTTTTACAGCAGGGTTTGCAACGCTATTTTACTCCGGCGCAAATTGAACGGATTGCCGGATTCAAGGTTGGCATTGCCGGTGCCGGCGGTCTTGGTTCTAATTGTGCCGCATTTTTAACCCGCTCCGGGTTTAATAATTTTGTCATTGCCGATTTTGATCTGGTTGAACCTTCCAACCTTAACCGGCAATTTTATTTTGCGGAACAGGTCGGACATCTGAAAGTTGAAGCGCTTGCGGCCAATTTGCGCATGATTAACCCGGATTTGAATATCGATACCAGGGTATGTCGCGTGACGGCGGATAATGCACTGGAAATATTTGCGGAATGCGATATCGTTATTGAAGCATTTGATCAGGCTGAGGATAAACGGATATTTTGCGAAACATTTTACCACACCGGCAAGTTGCTCATCGCCGCCTCTGGTCTCGCCGGCTGGCATCAACCCGATGATATCATCATCAGCAAAATTCATGACAAATTTTTTCTCGTCGGCGACCGTGCCAGCGCGGTATCATCAACATGTCCGCCATGCGCCCCTAAAGTTAATATTGCCGCAGCTAAACAGGCAAACATCGCCCTCAGCGCCGCATTGAATGCGGCGTCAAAATAAAAATTTATCACTGTTCGTAATTATATTTTTATTCAACCCAACCTTCTTCTTTGAATCTGATCTGGAGTTGTTCTGCGATTACTTTGGCAGTTGATTTTGCTAATCCATCTACTTTGGAATTGCCGCTGATTTCGCCATAACCTTTAACCGCGCCACCGATGATGAGTCCGGCCGGATTGGCATTGGCAATCATGCTTACCGCGCCCAGCGCCCCGCCTGGAGTTTTGTTCCCGACTGACTTCACCTTGCCGGAGCCGAGTTTTCGCAGTCCTTGTTTTGTGACTTGATAGCCTTCAACCACGGTCTCTAATTCCGATGCGCCATAACCGAATCCAACGACAACGCGTTTAGCCGCGTCACCTTGCATCACTGACACCAGATAACCCCGGAGAACAATATCGTTAATCTGCAACTTAGTTTGCGGCGCAGCTTTTTCGGCAGGTAATCCCATGTCGCGAATCTGTTGTACCAGTTGTGTCGCAATTCCTGACCCCAGTTCGTTGCCGCTCTTTATTGCATCCGCATTCAGGGCGGGAGTTTTTTCGCCTGAATTGACAGCTAGAGCTGAATCTCCGGGCACATCCGCAGGATTAGCAACGAAATTGTAGACGACTATTTTAGCTGGACGCTGGAGTTTTTCATTTACTAACCGTTCACGACTGGTAACTTCAGTTGATGAACATCCTGCGGCAATGATTGACACAATAAGAGAAACAGTTAACACTGATGCTATTTTTCGAAATGACATTACTGCTAATTTTCCTTGAATGGCGTTCTGGTTCATGGTTGAATCTCCTTTTTTACGATTCTATTTTCGGGGTTCATAATAATTGTTGTGAAATCAATCAATACTTTATATTATATTTCATTAATCAGCCAATTTCAAACCGGCAAGGAATAATTGAAACGCATTGTTTAAAACGTTATAGTTGACACGGTTGATTATCGATAAATTCCCGTGTAAAGATTATCTATTGTGAAACCAGTTTTAATCTCGGACTTTTAAATTTAACTGTGGAAGTATCAAACGTTGTAACAAGCGTCCAATTAACCACAATAGTGATTGACTGAAACACCGCATCTTAAATAGGGTTTAATAATTGGACTATAATACACAACATTTGGATTATTATCCATAGACATTTATAAATTCATACGATATATTCGAGAGGTAAATTCAGGTATTTATGTATTCATTTCAAAAAGGTTATACAGAATATGAATAACAATTCAGACTTTTCTTCATTTCCGGAACGATTTTCCGCCCTGACGGTGCATCTGCGGGTGCGTATCGGTGACAACGGCTGGAATTCCACTCTGGCACAATGGGGAGAAGCCGCCGACCCGGTAAAATCATTTCATATTTACACCCGACCGGCGGTTGATGATAAATGGGATAATCATCAGCAAAATTATCGCTCCTTTCCTGACGAGTCCGGGCGTTGTGATGTACTTGAGGTTAAAATAGGACTGTGCAATCACAAGCCTGAATGGTCGAGCATGTGCCTCGGTGTCTCCGCCGCCAGAATCGGAAAAAATAGAACTTATGATATCATTGTTCTATTCAATGGTTCATCCCTCAAACTTCTCGTTGATGGTGTTCTTGTCGATGAAGATTGGCCTGTAGGAAAAATACCTTGTGGTTCTCTGCTCATGATTGCGGACAAAAAGTTTGATGGTAACGTGGATAACTGCGAGATTCTGCCTCGCGCTTTAAGTTCTGCGGAAATTGTGGAACGCAGCGGCGGTGCGCCGGTTGTAGAAAAAAGAACCCTCGAAATTCTAGGCGCTGAACGTGAATGCGCGCAGTATTGGACGCCGCGCGGGCATAACCAGTGGGTTGGCGACGTGATGTTCGGTGATACCTGGTTGTTTGACAAGGAACGGTTACATTTATTTTACCTGATTGACCGGCGGCATCATACCAGCAAGTTTGGTCAAGGCGGACATTTTATCGCCCACATGTCGAGTAGCGATTTAGTGCATTGGGAACAGCATCCCATCGCAGTTGAAATTGATGAATGGGGTGCGCTCGGTACCGGGCGTCCGGTAGTGCATGACGGAAAACTCGTACTTGTGTATGGCATGCATACCCCGCGCATATTCCCCGAAGAACAGACCTTTGCGCCAGGAAACGATGAAGAGGGAAAATACTCCCCGATGCCATTTCCTGCGGCCGGTTTGTTGCCGGCAACGGGAAAATATCCGAAGGGCTCGACTTTTGCTGAAAGCACTGATGGCGTCAATTTTACCAAATCGAATTTATTAATTCACGAATCCCAGAATCCCAATGTTATTCGTGCGGCAAACGGCAACGGTTACCTGATGCTGGCCGGCTGTGGTGGTCGCGAGGGACTATGGCAGTCTGATGATCTCATCCATTGGCGACTGACAGATCCCAACATCATTCCGTTTGGCAGACAATCATCAGTAGGTAATACCACGGAATGTCAATGCCAGTTTGAATGGAATGGCTGGCATTATATCCTCTCTGGTCGTAGCGGTTTCTGGATGTCACGCAGTCAGACCGGTCCTTACTGGAACGGGATTGACGGAAAGAACACCGGCGTTATCATTCCGCGTTGGGACATTTACGAAGGTTTGCTGGTGCCGATGGTCGCGGAGTTTAAGAATAACCGGCGGCTTATCGCCGGGTTTCTGGTTGGTGTCGGTGGCGGTTATGGCGGTCCTCTGGTTTTTCGCGAATTGATGCAGATGCCGGATGGCACGCTCGGCATGAAGTGGCCGGAGGAAATGCGCTTTCCAATAAAAAACAAAATTATTCCGGAAATACGCGCCGGCGGCAAAGTCATAACAGGCGATGCTGTTGCAGTCAATGCCGCGTCTGAACGCCGGGCGGAAATTGCCGGACTGCCCCGGAGTTTTCACCTTTCGCTGCGCATAACACCAGATAGCGGTGTTTCTCATGTCGCGATTGCGGGGCTTGACGGTAAGGGTGATGGTTGCATCATCTCTTTTCTAGTTAAATGCGGACGCGTTCAGTGGGGAACTGCAACCGGCGATGAACTGCCGCAGTTAGTTCCAACATTGCAGGACATTCTCAGTGAAGGTCACGATGTTTGTGACAAAGGGTTTAAATTCCACTTTTTAGGTGGTGATTTTGTCATTATCGGAGTCGAGGGGCTGGAAAAACCATTTGATCTGGAAATGGTTTTCAAATATGACGACAAGAGTAAAAGCACCATTATTGACGCTTTTATAGCCGGACACCGTACGATGATTACCCGCAGGAAAGGGCTGGTAATCAATAAACTGCGTTTCATGGCTGACGGTCCGGTCAAGTTTGAAAATATTTCTCTTGGCGAAATTTAAAAATAAAAAGAATCGGATTTGTATCTCGGTGCAAATCAACATTAATTTGGAGTTACAGTAATGATTAAGACAACAAATTTTTCTTCATTTCCGGAACGACTTTCCGCCCTGACGGTGCATCTGCGGGTGCGCATCGGTAAAAATGGGTGGAACAACACTTTGGCAGCCTGGGGCAATAAAGCCGACCCCTGGTATTCGTTTCGTATTTACACAAGGGCGGCGGCAGAGAACCCATTCGATGTGCATAACCAGAACTATCATGCGTATCCTGACACTGAGGGAAGCTGTGATGTCTTGGAGGTAGCGTTCAGTTTTAGAAATCACATCCCGCATTGGAGCTCAATGCGTATAGGAGTCCCGGCAGCGCGAATAGGTAAAAATCGCACCTGCGACATCATTGTCCGCGTTACGCCGGGGAAATTGGAGCTTTATGTTGACGGGGTTATCGTTGACGAGGATTATCCGATGGGGAAAATTCCCGCAAGCCCGGAATTGCGCGGCGCTTTGCCGGGTTTTGATGGCGAAGTACAACATCTCGAACTGTTGCCATATGCTCTCAGCAATACGGAAATTATCAACCGGTGCGGCGGAACCGAACAGGTGGCGGCACGCACTATGGAAATTCTTGGACCGGAACGCACCAATATGCAATATTATACCCCGCGCGGGCACAATCAATGGATTGGCGATGTGATGACCGGCGATATCCGGACATTTGATCCTGAAAGACTGCACCTGTTCTTCTACGAAGACCGTGGTCATTGTTTTGGCAGATTCAGTGAATTCAGTCCCCGTTTCGCGCATATCTCGACCGCCGATCTTAAAACCTGGCGGCATCACCCCATTGCGCTCGACGCGGATGAATGGAACGAATTCGGTACCGGACGTCCATTTATTCATGATGGTAAAATTATTCTGGCTTATGGCATGCACAATTATCGTCTTTACGGAGAAAATTCGATTACTGTACTTGAGGCAGACGCTGAAGGCAGACATTATCCCAAAGAGTTTCCCGCTGACGGTCGATTCCCTGAAGGTACTCCGGATGCCGGAAGATACCCCAAAGGAACGACTTTTGCTGAAAGCGCAGATGGCATTACCTTTAAAAAATCAAATATTCTGGTTCACGAATGTGAAAACCCGAATATAGTGCGCGCAGAAAGCGGAAACGAATATCTGATGTTGGCAGGAGCCACGATGGGTAGTAGCGGTCTTTGGACATCAAGCGATCTTTTGCACTGGAAATTGCAAGATCCGGATATTATTCCATATTTCACCTGGTCGCCGGTTCATAATTCAAATGAATGCCAGTGTATGTTTGAATGGAACGGTCGCCACTACATTATCGGAGGCCGTAACGGCTTTTGGATGTCAAACAAACAGACTGGTCCATATTGGCCAGGGCTTAACGGGCAGAATGTCGGCGTTATCACCCCGCGTTGGGACATTTACGATGGTTTGATGGTGCCGATGGTCGCGGAGTTTAAGGATAACCGCCGCATTCTCGCCGGTTTTCTGATTGGTGTTGGTGGCGGTTGGGGCGGTCATCTGGTTTTTCGCGAATTGATGCAGATGCCGGATGGCACGCTCGGCATGAAATGGCCGGAAGAAATGCGACCGGAAATCCGTCGGAAGTTAATTCCAGAAATTGAGTGTGCCGGAAAAACAGTGTGCAATGATGAAATCAGTCTTTCCTCAGAGAACGGGTATCAGGCAAACATAGTCAACATACCACAGAGTTTGCATTTGTCGCTGCGCGTTAAGCCGGACGTCGGCGCTGCGCATCTCGCGATTACCGGTTTGGGAAAAAATGGCGGGGGATGTACGTTATCATTTCTGGTGAATGAAAAACGAGTGCAATGGTGTACTTCAAAGGACGCAATTCTACCTGAAAAAATTCCTTCAATGGCTGAACTTGTTGCCGGCGATGAACAGGGCAGCAGTTGGTCCGGATATTTCAATAAAGACCAACATGCACACTGGCTGGGACGTGACTTTACCATTACAGATGTTGATGGAATTAACAAGCCTTTTGAACTTGAGTTAGTATTTACTTATGACCCGAAAATAGAGGGCACCATTATTGATGCCTTCATTGCCGGACATCGCACGATGATTACCCGCAGAAAAGGACTGGTAATCAATAAACTGCGTTTCATGGCTGACGGTCCGGCCAGGTTTGAGAAAATATCACTCGGTGAAATTTAATAAATGAGGAATAACCATTGAATATGTATCTAAGTGCAAATCAACCTTAATTGGAGTTATAAAATGATTAATGCAACAGAATTTTCTTCGTTTCCGGAACGCCTTTCCGCCCTGACGGTGCATCTGCGGGTGTGCATCGGCAATAACGGCTGGAATTCCACTCTGGCACAATGGGGGGATGCCGCCGACCCGGCAAAATCGTTTCATATCTACACCCGACCTGCGATTGATGATGAGTGGGATAATCGCCTGCAAAATTATCTCTCCTTTTCTGACGCGTCCGGACGTTGCGACGTGCTGGAGGTTAAAATCGGACTGCTCAACCACAATCCGGAATGGACGAGCATGCGTGTCGGTGTCCCCGCCGCCAGAATCGGTAAAAATAGAACTTATGATATCATTGTTCAATTCAGTGGTTTATCTCTCAAACTTTTTGTTGATGGTGTTATGGTCGATGAAGATTGGCCGGTAGGAAAAATCCCCTGTGGTTCTCTGCTCCGGATTGCTGACAAACAGTTTGACGGCACCATGGATAGTTGCGAGATTCTGCCTCGCGCTTTAAGTTCTGCGGAAATTGTGGAACGTTGCGGTGGCGCGCCGGTTGTAGAAAAAAGAACCCTCGAAATTCTGGGCGCTGAACGTGAATGTGCGCAGTATTGGACACCGCGCGGGCATAACCAGTGGGTTGGTGACCTGATGTTCGGTGATACCTGGTCGTTTGACAAGGATCGACTGCACCTATTTTACCTGATTGACCGGCGGCATGGCAGCAAGTTTGCTCGCGGCGGGCATTTTATCGCCCATATGTCGAGCAGTGATTTGGTGCACTGGGAACAACATCCGGTTGCAGTTGAACTTGATGAATGGAATACCCTCGGCACCGGGCGTCCGGTGGTACATGACGGCAAGCTTGTACTTGTGTACGGCATGCACACCTCACGCATTTTTCCGGAAGAACAGATATTTACGCTGAAACCCGATGAAGAGGAGAAATACTCTCCAATGCCATTTTCCACCGCCGGTTTATTGCCGGTAGCAGGAAAATATCCGATGGGCTCGACTTTCGCCGAAAGCACCGATGGTGTCAATTTCATAAAGTCGAAGATGTTGATTCATGAATGCCAGAATCCCAATGTTGTCCGTGAGGCTAACGGCAACGGCATTCTGATGCTGGCCGGTTATGGCAGTCGCGAGGGACTGTGGCAGTCCGATGATCTCATCCATTGGAATCTCAAGGAATATGACTTAATTCCCGGCGGTAAACATTCTGCAAGGGGTAATACTGATGAATGCCAATGCCTCTTTGAATGGAACGGCTGGCATTATATCCTCGCAGGTCGTACCGGTTTCTGGATGTCACGCAGTCAGACTGGTCCTTTCTGGGAGGGGATTGACGGAAAGAATACTGACGCGGTGAAGCCGCGCTGGGACTTAAACGAAGGACTCTGGGTGCCGATGGTGGCGGAATTTAAGAATAACCGGCGCATCCTTGGCGGATTTCTGGCTGGGCCAGGCTTCGGCTGGGCAGGACATCTGGTCTTGCGCGAACTTATCCAATTCCCGGACGGCAATCTCGGACTCACCTGGCCGGAGGAATTGCGCCTGCCAATACGGAATAAAATCATTCCGGAAATCTGTGCTGGCGGCAAAGTCATAGCAGGCGATACTGTCACAGTCAATGCCGCGTCTGAAAGCCGGGCGGAAATTGCCGGATTGCCGCGGAGTTTTCACCTGTCGCTACGCATAACACCAGATGGCGACACCTCTCATATCGCGATTGCTGGACTTGACGGTAATGGCGCTGGTTGCATTATCTCCTTTCTGGTTAAACGTGGACGCGTTCAGTGGGGAACTGCAACCGGCAATGAACTGCCGCAGGAATTTCCGACATTGCAGGAAATTGTTAAAGAAGGTCGCGGAATTTGGGAAAAAGAGATTAATTCTCATATCCACTTCAAAGGCGGTGATTTTGTCATTACCGAAGTCGAAGGGTTGGAAAAGCCCTTTGATCTGGAAATGGTTTTCAAATATGACGACAAGAGTCAAAGTACCATTATTGACGCCTTGATTGCCGGACACCGCACGATGATTACCCGCAGAAAAGGACTCGTAGTTAATAAATTGCGTTTCATGGCTGACGGTCCGGCCAGGTTTGAGAAAATATCACCCGGTGAAATTTGATTTTGCCGGTAAAAAGTTGCGCATGAGGATGCTGAAAAGTATAATGCGCTTCTGTTTGCGGAATTTATAAACAGGGAGATGTTTGCAGATTTTCAATACGTTACTGCGGAATAAAGTTGAATAGCTGCAATAAGACGGTATTTTATTAAAAATTTACGACAGTATGTTGTATTATACTTAACGTCATAAATATTTGCGATTTATATAAGGCGTGTTATATTACTCC
>CAYMSF010000034.1:0-45192 GCA_964392985.1 uncultured Victivallaceae bacterium
GAAGACTCCTTATCTTGACTTGGCGGTTTGGATTCGGAGTCTTTATTATCTTATGCTTTAATTATTTTGCAAATCGCTATTTTAGGTTTTTCTACACTTGCCCACGAAAACACCGAAAGAGCCGCTATTTATATCTTCGCCTTATAAAATTATTCGAGCCCGAATTCCCGCAAGATAATTTTTCCCGGCTCGGGTGAAGTCGCAAACGTTTGGTAAGGGCAGACGCTCAAATCTTTCCTGTCGCCTGTTGCCTGTTTAATAATCTGTAACTCCTTACTAAACTCATCATCATCTTTTCTTAAGGCCGGGTTATTCTGGTACACTCCGACGAACGGAATTCCGCGAGGACGCGGGAAAAACTGTTTTTCTTTTTCGATTACAATGCGGGTATACCGTGTAATTTTTTCTGCGCTCCAGAACGGCGGGTATGTCCCTGCAACGGGCTGGCAGCAATAATCAACATTTAAACGATTGCCATAAAGAGGTTCTGGAAGGAACACCGGATAAGTTACCGCGGCTGTTTTTGTTCCGGGTTTGATTTCACGGGAATAATCCGCCATTTGATTATAAAAATTCACCAACGCTTCAAGGGAAAACTGTGCAAAAGAATTATCATCCGCGGTCTTACCTTTTGACTCAAGATATACTTTATATTGCCTTAAAGATTCCTCACAATAACAACCGTGATAATTCTGGTAACCGATAAAATCGAAAGCAATGCCTGACAACTCCGGGAAACGTTCCAAAACAATTCGCAAATGTTTTTTACAATAATCAACAGTTTCCTGACGATGAAAGCACATTAACGATACATTTAATACTTCGCTGTGATCTTTAAGGGGTTCGTAACCAAATTGATAGCCACCTTTGTCTTTTGAACCATCGCGATCTAATTCATCTTTTTGTTTTTTTTCTTCACTCTTCATCTGCTGGGAAAATTGTTGCATTTTATCACCGGTAATAATGTGAAACCAGTAGTAAACTGCAATATTTTTCTTCTGCGCATAAGCGATAATAATGTTAACATTATTGCCACAAACAGCGATGGAATTAAAGCCACTGTTTTTAACTCTTTGCATTGAGAGATCAAGATTGAGATTCATATTTCCTGCCCATACCAGGCGGAAACTGTCATCAGGTTTGTTATCGGCATTAAGACTGCCAAACAATGGCAGAAACCAGAATGATAAAAATAAAATTAAGCGTATCATTTATTATCTTCAGATTTGGTGTTCCAATGGTCATAATGAGTTATTTCATTCAATTTAAAACGTGAACAAGGCATACTAACCTCCGCAGGATAACCAAGGGTCAATAAAGCTACAGGTTGAAGACTAACAGGCAAACCGAGTATTTTTCTTGTTTTTTTCTTATTAAACCAACCTATCCAGCAAGAACCGAGTCCCTGCTCGTGCGCTGCAAGGACAAAATGTTCTCCGGCAATTCCGATATCCAGCAAATGGTAGTTGATACCTGATATAACTGGGGCAAGCAGGTGTGTCACTATTGATTTATATGCACAAATTACAACTATGACTGGCGCGTTTGCCACCCATGGCATTGGCAATCCAGGCAACAAGGCGTCAGAACTGATTTGCCTGCGCAAATCTGGATTACTGACAATAACGAACCTCCACGGTTGCTTGTTACATGCAGAAGGCGACCATCGGGCAGCTTCAAGGCAATAATTGATCAATTCGTTGCTGACTGCGTCTTGCCGATAATTACGGCAACTGGTACGACCTTCAACCATATCTAAGAAATTATTAAACATCGCAGCCTAAATATTTATGTTGATTTTCATTTTCGCACGTTGCTTTAAAATTATTTCTTGAATCTTTTTTTTCCAATATTGTTCACAAAGTTTGCTTTTTATCATCATCGTTGCCTCGGCAATAGACATATATCCAGGATCAGTTTTCGTTTCCAATTTAATGATAATATAGCCAACATCTCCAATAAAAATAATTTTGCTGGTTTCTCCCGCATTCATATTAAAAGCAGTATTTTGAACTTCAGGCAACAACGTACCATCAGCCCGGAATCTGCCCAAAAAGCCGTTTCGGTTTTTGCTGGTTTCACAATTACTGAATTCACGAGCAAGCCTGCCGAAATCCTCCCCCTGTTGTAACCTGGATAAAACCGTTTCCGCTTTATCTTTCGCATTATCTCCGGGACGAATCAAAATCTGAGAAATTGTTACCGTTGCCGGATATGCAAAAATTTCCTGATTCTGCCGATAGTAATCCTCAACCTGTCCGTCAGTAATGTTTATATCAGGAGCAAATTTTGTCTCTGCCCATTTAAGGGTAGCGATACGAAACTGTTCGTGCGGGTCATTGCTGATTTTTTCTTCATATTCAGAAAGAGTAATTGCCTTTTTGCTGAATTGTTTCATTGCGATGACTTGTTGCGCTGAAGATAATTTGTTGAAATTTTTACGAAACTCAGCTATAACCATTTCCGGAGATGGCACAATTCCTTCTGTAGCGAGTATTTTAGATATAATTAAACGGTCAATATTCTCACTGATTATTTCACGCAAACAGGATTTTATTTGTGCAGGTGAGAATTGCGAAAGTTCATCATCGGAAAATTTTTGACGCAAAACTTTTATCATAGATTCGCGCGTAATTTTCTGCTGATTTATTTCTGCAAGTACATCAGGAAGGAAACCGAACTGCCCATCGCTAACTTTCTTTTCAATCCCTAAAACAGGCAGAGAGGCAACAAAGAAATAAAGGCAGAAAATAACGGTATTAAGTTTTGACAACATCTTGTCCTCATAATCCTGAAATCATGGATTCCGGGACTCTTGAATTTCTGTTCTCTGGAAGCATGTTTTCCAAAGCCAATTCAGCCGCCAAAATATTGGTGAGATTGTGCTTTTCTTTGCGTGCAGTGATGAGATCCGAAAGCAAACTAAATTTTGCACGCCGGTTTTCTTGATTGGACATATTGTTAACAAGTTTCTGCTGATAACTAATCATGGGAATTAGTTTTTTTGCCGGAGTATAATTTTCAGATATTTTTTTAATTTGTTCAAGTTCAGATTGTATCTGCTCGGAAGATTCAGCTGATTGTATTTTATCCAAAGAATATTTAATAGTCTTCAAAGATTTTAAATCTTGTTCTGCCAAAATTAGACTACGGTATAATCCATACCGTTTTCTTGCCTCATCAACCACACCTATGGCGGCATCAATATCGCCATTATCCAAATGTTTCTGCACCGTATTCATAAAAATATTAGTTACTTCATTTTCTTCCATAACAGGAAGATACTGGTTTTCAGTTTCAATGGCACGCAATTTTATAATTTTATCCATCGCCATTTCATGTTCATTTTTTGCAAGATTTTTAAACATCTCAATAACAAGTTTATTTTGTGTCAAAGGCGGATCAGGGATTACAACTTTTCCGCATCCTGATAATATAAAAATCATTAAAAAAAACATTAACAATTTGACATACTTATTAAATGACATCATAACCCTAAAAAATTAAAATATTATATTTGGTTTTCAAACCACATATAACATAGTTCATATTAGAACAAAATAAAGGTAAAAAATAAACTAATAACTGAGATAGATATCTACAAACTGCGCAGCAATTCTAATAACAGCAGCCAAAACCGTTCAACAGACGGAATTGACACATATTCGTCTGGAGAATGGGCATTACGTATTTCCGGCCCGAATGAAATAATATCTAGACGAGGATTTATATTTTTTATAATTCCGCATTCTAAACCGGCATGAATAGCCGTCACCAATGGCAGTTTGCCAGCAACTCGTTGGTGTACCTCACAGAAAATGCGTAGAACATTGGAATCAAGCTCAGGAGTCCAACCGGAATATTCATTAGAAACAGAGGTAAAAGCATTATATTCAGTAAATAATTTTCCTATTTCATCGGTAATTTTACTGCGCAATATATTTGACATGCTACGCTGTGATGTTCTGATAATGATATTTTCTTTACTGGTTATGATTGCAGCCAGATTTGAAGATGTCTCAACTATTCCAGGAAATTCTTTAGACATGCTGATTACACCGTGAGGACAACGTAATAATATAGCAAGCAACCGTCGTTTAAATTCTGAAGAAAATACTTGATCAACAAGTAAGGAGCAGCGTTCAATATTTATCTTCATTTTAGGCTCAATATCACCCAAAATATTTCTTTTATCCTTAGCAAACTGATCAATCGCTGAATTTATAATATCAAAATTAACCGTTTTTTCAATACAAATTACTGCATGAGCCTCGCGAGGAATTGCATTGTCAAGATTACCGCCATTAATAGCGATAAGTTCTGCTCCGTATTGTGTAACAAGCAAGTCCAAAAGCTCAGACAAAAGTTTAATAGAATTGCCACGCCCCTCATGAATATTACAACCGGAGTGCCCTCCGCGTAATCCTGAGATATTTATTGAGTAACTACAATAGTTTTCCCCTGAGATAAAATGATATGTTGGCGATAACAGATGTTCGCATCTCGCGCCCCCGGCACAACCCGTAAAAACCATGTTTTCGTCTTCAGAGTCCAAATTGATAAGAATATCACCGTCAAGCATTGCTTCATTAAGATTTGCCGCCCCTCTCAATCCTGTTTCTTCTTCAACTGTAAACAATACTGAAAGCGGTCCATGTTCAATTCCAGTATCAAGCAATACGGCCATGGCGGCGGCCAGTCCTATACCGTTATCCGCACCTAATGTTGTATGGTCAGCAACGACGCGATTACCTGTTATTCCCGGCACGATTGCGTCAGTAATAAAATTAAAATCTTTACCATGATTTTTTTGCGGTACCATATCAAGATGAGCTTGAAGTAAAACATGCAAGCCGGACTCATGACCGGGTGAAGTTGATTTGTCAATGCGCAAGTTGCCAATCGAGTCAACGGTTACCTGCAATCCAGTTTTTTTTGCTTTTGCAATGAAAAAATTGCGCAATTCCTGTTCGTGACCTGACGGATGCGGTATTGCACATATTTGCTGAAAAAGAGTCCACAACGCTTGTGGTTTTATTTGACTTATAGCATTTGCCACATCAGTGTTTTCTAGTTTTGTCATCACAGTTTATTTAGTTGTTCAGTTTTATCCCGTAACATCTTAGCGTTTTTCTGTTGCTGTTCAAGTATTTTTTTATTTTGTTCATCAATTTTTGATATATATTTCTTCATGGATTCAATTTTGTTGCTGTCGCTTTTACCATTCGAACCATTGTTTGCAGTTGTATCATTAAGTTCTTTTTGCAATTTTTTACGTTGCTCATAAATTTGAATTAAATTTTTCTGTAATTTTTTTTGTTCAACTGTCATAGCCTCAATTTCTTTTAAAATTGCATTCGCCTGTTTTATATTGTTAGAATCCTTTATAGTATAAGTTTTACCGTCATAAACAGAAATAATCTTACAAGTTGTCATCCCATCAGTTACATTTGATGTTGAGCCGGCAACATAGGCGTTGTTCTTGATGTTTGATTGAATTTGACGCAATAAAGCTTCTTTATTAATCTTAGAGTTGTTATCACTCGCAGAATTATTGCCGTTGTTATAACGTTTTAATCCTGAGGTAGATGCATTGTATTGCTGTTCGCTATTGGAACGATCAATTTGATTGTTTGTTTTATTGTAATTATTGAGTTTATTACCGTCATCGCTCCTATCAGTATTTCCAGTATCAGCGCGGCGGGAATGACTTCTTGTGAAAACTTCGTAGGTGGACACTTCGATGTTCTTGCTAATCGTAACTACTGCTTTTTTATCAGAACGAATTAGATATTTTTCATCCTTTTGGGCTTCAATATTTGCGGGCAATCGGCCATTCCATTTCATGCCACCGGAATTTTCGTTTATAAATGCAGACTGAAGCTCACGATTTTCAAACTGATACTCTAAATGAATAGCGTGACGCGACTTATCAAAAACAACCTGTAACTTAACACTATCTTTTTCGAAACATTCGATAGTGTGTTTTTCGCCGGGAACAATACTCCCGGAATAAGTCATCAAAGGTTTTCCCCACTCATTATATACATTAACATCAGCATCTAATATCTTTGCGTTACAAATTGCCATCAAAGACATACACGATAAAACCAATATCAATGTCTTCACGTTCAATCTCCAAGATAAAGCAGTTCATCTTTGACATAGACAACGCAGAGTAGATATCTGCTATTTTTTTACATCGTAGGCTACAACTGACCATGTACCATTAGAACTTTTTTCAAGAGTGAATTCCCAATTATTGCTCAAGTCAACAAGAGAACCGGCAACATAGGCATTACGACCTTCAATTTTCAACTTTTCTACTTTTTTTAATTTCAATCCGTAACTTTTATCCTGTAGAAATAAATTAATCGCCTGCTCAATAGGCAAAATGTCGTTTTCAACCTTTGTTACTACTGGTAATTCCTTCTTCCCGCATCCAGTTATAGAAACAAGAAACAGGGAAATAAACAACACTAAACCCAATCGATTGACTTTCATAAACTTTATACTCCATATTTTATTAAACAATTAATTAGTTAATTAGCGACGCAGACAATGACAATTTATTGTATCAACAATTTTTTGGCAGCCACAAATTAAGGCAGTCATTCAATTTTTGTTGATTCAAAGGTTTCTCTATATAGCCGTTCATACCGGAAAAACTACAAACCTTGCCGTTTTCGCTTGCGCTACTAGCTGTCATTGCTATAATAGGTATAGTACGTGAAACGGATTTTTGTGCCTCTATGCGTCGAATATCTGCAGCGGCGGCAAAGCCATCCATAATTGGCATCTGGCAATCCATCAGAATTAAACTGAATTCATCACCACGTTCCTGAAAAATTTTGCATGCATCTGCTCCATTTGATACCAATTCATAATTGTAACCCTTACGTCTGAGAAGATTAGCTGCAACCGTTTGATTGACAAGACTATCGTCAGCAATAAGAACTTTTATACTGCCGGAAAGTTCTTTCCCGTAATTTGCATTTGCACCAATATATTGGTTTTGAATAGCGTTTTTTGCCTCATCGGCGGCAGTTGACGACGATATCGGGAAATTTAGTTCAAAACTGAATTTACTCCCTGCACCTAATTCACTTTCGAGTTTTATCTCGCCGCCCATAATACCTATTAGTTGTTTTACAATAGATAATCCTAATCCTGTGCCACTACTAGTCCGTTTCGTAGTCTTGTCAACTTGGGTAAAACGGTTGAAAAGGTTTGCTTGATCTTCAGGACTAATACCAATACCGGTATCAATGCATTCAAAAAGTAAACGAACAATATTATTTTCAGACCGGACAACCTTAATATTGAAAGTTATCTTACCGCATTTAGTATATTTAATGGCATTACTTAGAAGATTAATAAATATTTGTCGCAACCTGATTTCGTCACCGTTGATAAATTGCGGTGTATCAGGGTCAATATTAACCTGCATTTCGAGATGTTTTTCCTGCAGCATCCGAAAAAGTAAACTTGTAGCTGATTTTACCTGACTGAAAAGGTCAAAATCGATATTTTCTAATTCTATCATCCCTGCGTCAATCTTAGAGAAGTCAAGAATATTATTAATTTGCAACAATAACCCCTCTCCGGCGTTTTTAATTATACTGACGTATTCAAGCTGTTCTTTGTTCAAACCAGCTGATGAAAGAAGTTCTGAAATGCCAACAATAGCAGCTAAAGGTGTACGCAAATCATGGGTAATATTAGCAAGAAAATTGCCTCGGGCTGCATAGGCGCGTTCAGCCTCTAATTTTGCTTCCTGAAGATATTCCTTTGCCTCACTTAATTCTTTAATCGTATTTTCCAACTGGCGATGTTTATGTATGGTCGCATCAAAAGAAGAAAAAAACAGATCAAGTATTTGAGTGCGTTCCGCCGTTATGACATGTTTTTTGCCACCAAAGAAAAGACTAAGACCAAGCGACACAGGTTGGGTTTGACGTAACTGTCTGTTAAGCAGAATATAGTGAATGCGTGAAAGCAGACAGTCGTAGTCAAAAGGTTTTGTGATAAAATTATCTGCCCCGCATTTAAGACCTTCAATAACATCATCAGGCGAGGAAAGAGAAGTAAGCAATACGACTGGTATATCTTTTGTGCGTTTACTGGCACGAATTGCCTTGCATAAATCATATCCATTCATATTCGGCATTACAATATCAGTAATAATTACATCAGGAAGCGATGTCTGCAATTTCTCTATTGCATCTTTACCATCAGAAGAAACCACCACCTGATAGTCATTGGCCTCGAGCAGACATTTTAATTCCATAGCCTGGGTCCGGCTATCCTCAACAACAAAAATTCTATACGGCTGAACCATTAGGTTTCCCAATTAATTAAAAAACAAATGTGATGCTGTTTTACCAGCATCACATAAAATCATTTATTGACTGATTATTTTTTACATCCGTATATAGCAAGGTCACCGAGCATTTCTTCAATGCGCAGTAACTGGTTATATTTGCAAATACGGTCAGTTCTGGACAACGACCCTGTTTTTATTTGTCCAGCATTTGTCGCAACCGCAATATCTGCAATTGTTGTATCTTCAGTTTCTCCGGAACGATGACTGATTACAGCGGTATATCCTGCTTTATGTGCCATTTCAATCGCATCAAGCGTTTCAGTTAATGTTCCAATCTGGTTAACCTTGACTAAAATTGAGTTCCCTGCTCCCATATCAATACCTTTTTTCAGATATTGAACATTGGTAACAAAGAGGTCATCGCCAACTAACTGACAGCGTTTTCCAATACGATCAGTTAGTAATTTCCAACCGTCCCAATCTCTTTCAGACATACCGTCTTCAATAGAGTCAATCGGATATTTATTGATTAAAGATTCAAGATAATCGACTTGTTCAGTGGAATTTCTCTTGTTACCATTGGCACCTTCAAATTTTGAATAATCATAAATGCCATCCTTGAAGAATTCACTGGCGGCGCAGTCAAGCGCGATTTTAACATCTTCACCGACTTTGTAACCGGCCAATTCAATTGCCTTTAAAATACTTTCCAATGCTTCTTCTGTACCACCGGCAAAATTCGGGGCGAAACCGCCTTCATCTCCAACTGCAGTGCCAAGATTTTTGTCATGAAGAATTTTTTTCAGGCTGTGAAAGACTTCTGCTCCCATTCTCAATCCTTCCTTGAAAGATTGGGCTCCGACAGGTCTGATCATAAATTCCTGGAAAGCTATTGGTGCATCAGAATGTGAACCACCGTTGATAATATTCATCATCGGAACCGGTAGAACTTTGCCGTTAACACCGCCAATATAGCGGAATAATGGCAAATCAAGATAGTTAGCAGCGGCATGGGCACATGCAAGAGAAACTCCAAGTATAGCGTTGGCACCCAGTTTCTTTTTCGTCGGGGTTCCGTCAAGTTCAAGCATCGCACGGTCAATACCGGCCTGATCAAGAACATCCATCCCCTCAAGTTCCGGGAAAATCTTTTCATTTACGTTTTCAACGGCCTTTAATACGCCTTTACCGAGATAACGTTTTTTGTCGCCGTCACGTAATTCCAACGCTTCATTCTCTCCGGTAGAAGCGCCTGAAGGTACTGCAGCAGATCCCATTATTCCACTGTCGAGCGTTACTTCTACTTCAAGAGTAGGGTTACCACGGGAATCGAGAATTTCACGGGCATGGACATCATATATTGCTGACATCTTTAAAATCTCCTTTTTGTTGTTTAGTTCATTTGAAAACATTGTATTCAAGGTGAAAATTAAAACGTTACTTATATGCAAACAAATGTACATAAGCTTGCTAGAAGTTATGCATAAATATAGCATAATAACATCTATATTGCAAAGGTTTGAATGAAAAAAACATCGCATAATCAGGTATTAGGAAAAGTATTGTCAGAATACTGTATGGAGTTTAATATTGCCGGAATTTCTGTACTACCTGTGAATTCTTCTGTGATGAATAAATTGAATAGTACTCTTGCCAATCTGAAGTTTTCACCAGATTATAGCGATTACATTGTAAAAACAGCTGATGCGCGTCGCAATTTCTCCATTACATTTCCCTGGGCTTACAGCATTATCATCACCGCTATTCCATTCCGTACATTAATTCCGGCGTTAGAACTTCCTGCCGCAAAAAGTCCCGAATATTCCGGACTGATTGCAGGCTACGCGATGCAACATGATTACCATCATTCAGGCAGAAAAATCCTTGAGCATCTAGTAAAAAAATTACAAACCATGCTTGAATTTGAGTTTCGTTATCAGATATGTATTGACACCTCACCGTTAGCAGAACGTACAATTGCAGCAGTCGCTGGACTTGGGTCTATTGGAATAAATTCCTGTTTGCTGATTCCTGATTGGGGTAGTGGTTGTTTTCTTGCTGCAATCGTTATGGATGCCGAATTACCCGAATTCAAATTGCCTGATTTAACGCATCAATCACCTTGTGATAAATGTCGTAAGTGCATCAAATCCTGTAATAATCAAGTTATCACGGTATCCCCCTGCCCTTTTGATATTTCTCGTTGCATCAGTTTTCTAACCATGGAAAGACGAGGAGTAATGACCATAAGTGAGATGAAAATGCTTGGATATAATATTTTCGGATGTTCAAATTGTACCAGAAATTGTCCTGAAAGCAGATTGCCGGAAGATTTTGCGGTTGACCTTGAATGGCTGTTACTAAGCCCTTCCGCCACAATAAAACGAGCGATTGCCGGAAGTTCAATCGAATATGCCGGCGTTACTATGCTTCGCCGCAATGCAATTGCGGTTCTTGCAAACCGCAACAACATCAATGCAACGAAATTAATCAGGTTGGCAGTAAAACATTCAAATAGTTCGATATTACGCCAGACTGCGACTAATGCTTTATCTTATGTTGAATAAACGTTTGCTCTGACACGCTGAAGTGTTTATATTAAACCAAATACAGTTTTGTCAACTATACAGAATTAACTGGATATTGGTAAATAATATGACTTGTACATTATTAGATAATAAATTTTATTGGTGAACAAAATGCATGAACGTGATCAATTAATGCGGAATCTTGAAAATTTAAAAGGTAATTTAACTGGAATTATCAAAGGGAAAGACAGTGTAATTGAACTTTTAATAATTGCTCTTGCCGCCGGAGGAAATGTTTTAATGGAAGATGTGCCCGGCGTTGGCAAAACAACACTGGCGAAAACTTTGGCACGCTCAATCGATGGAATTTTCAATAGAGTGCAATTCACACCTGATCTCCTTCCTGCAGATATTATTGGATGCTCCATTTATAATCCCAGGGAAGGCAGTTTTTATTTCCGCAATGGTCCGATATTCGCTAATATACTTCTGGCTGACGAAATTAATCGTGCATCGCCAAGGACACAATCAGCATTGCTTGAAGCCATGAGTGAGCATCAAGTTTCAATCGAAGGTCAACCACATATATTGCCCAATCCGTTCATGGTTATTGCCACAGAAAATCCAATTGAATATCACGGTACTTACCCGTTACCCGAAGCGCAGTTGGATCGTTTTGCAATGCAACTTTCACTTGGATATCCGGAAGCCGGCGATGAATTAAATATCCTGTTTGACCGGAAGGAACATGATCCTGCGGATGATATCAAACCAGTTCTTAACTGTATGCAAATTATAAATATTCAAGAGGCTGTCAAAAAAATTGATATTGAAATCTCTGTAGCCGAATACACCCTGAAATTAATAAGAGCTACGCGCGCGGATAATCGAATTATGCTCGGTGCAAGTCCGAGAGCTCTACTGATTTTATCACGATGCTGTCAAGCAAGAGCTTTTATCCACGGACGCGGATATGTCTTGCCAGATGATGTAAAATTACTTGCCCCTGCAGTATTGCCACATCGTATTGTCCTTGACAACAAATCTAAATTTTCGGGGATATCCAGTTCGTCAGTTATTGCAGAAATTATTGCCAAAATCAAAGTTCCAGTTTGATTGCGATAAAATGTCAATGAAACAGACATATAAAAACTTAATGCAGCTTTTGCTGGATGGTCCGGAATGGTTTTATGTACCGAGTCTGGAAAGAACAGACAAACCTTACAGGTCACCTACAATTGCACTGGCCGCATGGGCAGTGGGGTGGGCATATCGCTGGTTGACGGTATCCGGCAGGATTTTTCTACCAGCATTCATGCTGATTGTTTTATATGGTACAGTTTCTTTAGACTCACCTTCGCGGATTCTAATAATGGTGATTTTTGTGTTTCTTGCTTTTGACTTTATTGCCGGATATTTTTTTCGCCCCAAGCTTAAATTGAACAGAAAGCTCCCTAATCGCGTCAGAGCCGGGTCAATCTGCAAGGTGGAATATGATGCGGTAAATTTACGAAAAATGCCAATTTGGGATATGCGACTTGATACATTTACTTTAAAACCGGGACTGAAATGGATTGTTAACGGTACTGCCGGATGTATTCCATTTAATGCAAAAGTTGAAACAATTGGAACTATAGCTGCTGAACGTCGTGGCAAATATGTTTTGTACTCGCCTATCGCAGAAACAGCATTTCCACTTGGAATATTCAAACGCAGTTTTCGCAAAAAAAATGCTCAGGATACCCTGCTGGTATATCCTGCATATTTCACCCTTAATAACTTTATTCTTCCTGTAGGAATGAAATATCAACGGGAAGGTATTTCCAGAGTATCAAAAGTTGGGGAATCCATGGATTTTTTCGGGTGCCGTGAATTTCGTCATGGTGATGATACGCGACATATTTACTGGCCAGGCAGCGCCAGAACCGGAGAACTCGTAATAAAGGAATATCAAGAAGAATATTTAACAAGAATTGCGCTTATCGTAGATACCTATCAGCCTAAATTAAAAAGTTTTAGATTTAGCGGTAAAAAAAAGTATTCTGCGGAACTTGAGGCGGGATTATCTCTTGCAGCAAGTCTTACTGATTTCCTTACAAAAGGTGAATATGTTGTAGATATTTTTGCGACCGGGACAAAAATATATCATTTTCAGGCGGGACGCCATCTCTCATGTTTGGATGGAATACTTGATATTCTTGCCTGTTTGGAACTAAACAATGAACATCCAATACATCGACTCTCTCCATCCGTACTTGAGGAAATTTCCGGAATAGGCAGTGCTGTTTTAATTCTGCTGGGCTGGGACAAAGAAAGAGAAGAATTAGTCTATAAAATGCGCGAGGCAGGAGTCGCTTTAAGAATTATTATTATTGGTAAATTATTACAAGAATTCCCGCAGGATGCCGTGTCCGTAACAGTAGATGATATTGTTTCAGGTCGAGTAAGAAATTTATGAATGAATTAACAAGTAAGTCGTTGCCTCAGGTATTAATGTCATCGGTGATTATTCTGACTGCGGTCGGGTTATTTACATTTGCCGCAGACTTGCCACATATTCTTCTCATTACAATGTTATTGATAATTTCATCATTATTGATTCGCAAACCGGTAAAAATTACTGATCGTTCAATAATCTATTTTTTGGTGACAATCGTTGTATTGGCAATTTCTCTTGATTACATGTTTCCGCTGAATCCAGGCAGACTGGGTTTTATTGGCGCAACCTTCCACCCTGAATTAATGGTTCCAATTGCAGCTTACGCAGCTGTTTTTCTCACATTTTTCCGTTCTGGACCTCATATTATCGGGGGTGCTGCAGCGGCGGCGCTACTTGCTCTAACATTTGGAGGGGACGTCTTTGATTTTGCACTTGCACATGAAAGACTGCCGATGCTTAGTCCATTCATGAAACACTTCAAAACTATTTATATCACTTCTATCGCAATAGTCTGTCTTTTAGTACTTGTAGGATTTCGTCTCCAGGAAACACAATTGATTGACAGGAAGTTTAATTCATGGCGCTGGTTGCGCCGAATAATCATACTGTTAACTTTTGCGATTATTCCAGTATTGGTTCTTGTGGGGTGGAATTATTACCTGAAATACGAAAATCAATTACACCGCCTTGAAAATTATTTGATATTTATGGGAAGGAATCAACCAAATCAACCTCAAAATGTGACATTCGGTCGCGAAGTAGATTTGAATCGTACAAATAATTCTGATATGCTGAAAAATCAAACAATGATTGTTATCCGGGTAAAATCAAACAATCCGCCTGGTTATTTGCGCGGTAACGCGTATGTCAATTATAATAATGGACGCTGGTTGGAGTCCATGACTCGTAACGCAAAACCAGTAAGATCAAAACATCAATCCGGGATTCTTGCCATTAAAATTTTTTATCTTGGTTCAGAGAAGAAAGATAAATATGTTTTTGATATAATAACAGCAAAGGGGTTTATCAGTAAAGCATTATTAGTTCCCGGAAATATTGGTCAAATAGATATGATTGCTAACAATCTAAGCTATACTAGAGATGGCGTTTTTGAACCACAAGACTGGGAAAAAGACGGTGGATATACTGCGTTTAAGGCACAAAATGATTTTCAGTCGGCATGGAGTGAACCAGATGAGACCGGAATAGAGGAAGAATACCTCTTAATAAAGCCGCAAATCAGTTCAAAGCTTGACGTTGTAATTAACTCCATCCCGGACATTAAAAATCGCAAAAACCTCAACAACGACCAAGAAATTGTTAATAGTTTGTTAATGTTTTTTTCTAAACATTATAATTACACCACAGATATTCAGAATACAGCGCAAAATGACCCGGTTATTCACTTCCTTACCGTTTCAAAACGCGGCCATTGTGAACTGTATGCTTCTGCTATGGCTCTTTTGTTGAGAAAATTTGACATCCCGTCACGATATATAACAGGTTTTATCTGTGATGAACGTAGCGCCTCGGGTAATTATTATATCGCCAGGCTTGGTAACGCGCACGCTTGGCTGGAATATTATAACCGTGACAGTAAAAAATGGATAGCTGTTGAACCAACTCCAGCTTCAGGAACACCAAATTTCCGACATAACATGGGGAATTGGGAAAGCGCACAGGATAGAATTAGTTTATTTTTTCAACAACTACTGGCTGATGTGCGCCGTGGTTACTTCGCTAAAATTATTGTGGACACTGTAGAATTTATTGTAGATTTTTTAATTGCGATATTCTGGCACCCAGTTCGTGGCATATTCGTTCTTACCGGCATAATATTGCTTTGCTTCTGGTTATGGCGTCATTTAAACGCTATTCGTAATAAAACGAAAATTGTAATTATCAATAAAAATGTTATTAAAATATCACAATTGTATCAAAATTACGTTAAAAAAATCAGCAAACATTACCAGTTGACAATAACCTGTGAAACTACAGTATTCGAATTATGTACACTTATAAAGAAAGCTGAGCATGACGATAATAAATCTGCAACTATCATTGCATTATTGAACAAATATCAAACATACCGCTATAGAAAGATTATTCCTTCAGAACAAGAAATTGAAGAATTAAAAGAAGGATTTAAAACGGTAAGCAAATGACAATTGATATCTTGATAGATTTCTGCACCACGCCGGATTATATCAGTCAAAGGGGTAAAAATTATGACAGCGGAATCTTCACCTGACTTATGTCATCGGCGTCTGTAAAAATCATAACCAGCCGATCAATACCCAAGGCACAGCCGGCAGAGGATGGCATGCCATAGTGCATCGCCTGGATGAATTCATGTTGAGGCGGATATTTAGTCAATCCATGTTCGTTTCTGTATTTGTTGGATACATCAAAACGTTCCTGCTGTTCTAGTACATCAGTTAATTCTGTATATGCGTTTGCTATTTCCATTCCTGCAAGATACAATTCCCATCTTTCAGCATACGGCAATTTTGAATTATCTATTTTGGCCAGTGCGGCTCTGGATACCGGATAATCTTTGATAAATGTTATCCTGCCATCACCCAATTTGGGCTCGATGACTGTAACCATTAACTCATCAAATTGATTATTAATAATTGCTTCCTCACTGTTAATGCCTGCATATTTAATGAATGCATCATTTACGGTAATAATTTCAGGAGGAAGATTGAAATTAATCTCGTTATTATTATAGGTTATAACTCTGGATGGGATAATGGTTGAAGCAATTTCACGCAACATTTCAGTCGTAAAATTCATTATGTCATGATAATCAGCATGAGTTTGATACCACTCGAGCATGGTAAATTCCGGGCGGTGTTTTCTCCCGAACTCTTCAGCACGAAAACATGAGCCCAATTGATATATTTTCTCAAAACCGGCAACAAGCATGATTTTCATCTGCAATTCCGGACTTGGCCGCAGAAAAAGGTCTCCGGCTGATTGAGATTCGATAAACTCCTCTGGAGCCGGGGATTTTATGGCAATTGGTGTTTCAATCTCACAGAAATCATTCTGATTGAAAAATTGACGAACGGAATTGATAATCCCGGCGCGTTTAATCAAACGAGGCTTAATATTCTCAATATTAGCGACACAATCAGGCTTTATTAACGCGTTCAACATAAAGACCGGTCCTGGTATCAATTTTCACGATATCGCCGGTGTTGATAAAAAGTGGCACCTGGATTTCATAACCGTTGTCAATCTTTGCTGGTTTCAAAACATTAGTTGCTGTATCACCACGTGCGCCAGGTTCAGTTTCAATAACCTCTTTTTCAATAAATGTGGGTAACGTTATTTCTATCGGGGAACCATTAAATAGCAACATATTGCACAGGCTGTTTTCAATCAAAAAATAGGCACTGCGCCCTAAAACCTTTCTTCCGACATGCATCTCTTCATAAGTCTGGGCATCACTGAAAACAAAAAAATCCCCATCTTCATACGAATAGTACATTTCCTTTTCTTCAAGATTAGGCTTATCAAGCTTGTCAGTAGGACGATAGGTCCTGTCCATAGTGCTGCCGGTTATCATATTTTTCAATTTGCAACGATATAGAGCTGTACCTTTGCCAGGTTTGCAAAATTCAAATTCGGTAATGGCCCAAGGCTCACCATCGACCTCCACTTTTAACCCTTTTTTTAAATCAGAAGCGCTGAACATGTTTAAAAATCTCCTTGAAATATTAAATGTTAATTAAAAATATTCAGATATTAATTTACCCTGTTTTTTGTGCTTTTTCAAGGATGTTCATGTAAAATTAAGATATTATATGTACAGAGCTGTACTGCGGGTATTAGCTTTATTGTATCAAACAGCATTGATTGTACCGCGTTCAGCCAAACTGCAGTGCCCGCTCCTGCCAACAATCAGGTGGTCAAGGAGGCGAATATTTATGGATTCACACGCAGTTTTGATTTTCATGGTAAGATTGATGTCCTGACGGGACGGCTCAAAACTTCCGCTGGGATGATTATGGATAATAATGATGCCAGTGGCATTTAAATCTAAGGCTTGTTTTATAATATCCCGGGGATAAATTGCCGTACAATCGACAGTTCCTTCAACCATTGTATTGCTTATCACATGATTTCTTGTATTCAGGAAAAGCGTAATAAAAGCTTCGTATCTCAATCCGCCCAATTTTACTTGTGCATACTTTATTACACTTTCCGGATTAGATACAACATCTTCGCCAATAGATTTATCCTCAAGGTACTTAGCACAAAGATCCTTTAAAAAATGAAGCATTACAACACTATTTTTTCCAATTCCGCTGACTTTCAAAAGGTCACTTTCTGATGCATCAATCACACCGGCTATAGAAGAAAATTTATTAATCAATTTTTTGGCCAGCGGTTTGACATCCCGGCGAGGAATAACAAAAGTCAACAGTAACTCCAATATCTCATAATCATGCAATGCAGATATTCCGGAAAGAAGGTATTTAGTTCTTAGACGTTCACGATGCTGTTGATGTTCTTGTATTAACTCATTCACGAAATAAACCTCAAATTTGCTATTTTTTAGATTTGCGCCGCACTACTTACACATAAATTTTTTATAATCAAGCAAAAACTTTTAAATATAAGAACACAATTAATAATAACATAACAAGTAAAATAACTGCAAAAGTTTTCATGCGGGATTTAATGAAAACCATTAACCCATTAATTACATTATGAAATCTTGATATTTTGAATAAAAAAACATTCCGTTGCTGCATAGTAATTATATACTTAACCATGTCAGTAACAGTTCTTGTGGCATCAATTGTTGTTTTTGTGCAATCCCCGATAGCGGATAACGCATCTGCCGATATTGAATCAGTAGTCTTCTGCGGATCAATGCAAATTCCTTGCAATGGCATTGAGGGGTTGGCAGGAGGAGAATTTTCAGACTCCTGGGGGATATTAAAATGAGTATTACAACCGGTACATTTTACTTCATGTCCGGCCAGTTTTTTCTCAAGACGATATTTCTGTCCACAGGCGTGACACCAAAAAATCAGGTTATCGTCCAAGGTGCGAGTATCGTTAACATGATGCGCCGCAGATTCCGAACGTCTGGGCACGACCATATTGCGCTTACAGCGAGCACACACCGCCAGTTGCCCGGCAAGTTTTTTCTCAAGACGATATTTCTGCCCGCAAATTTTACAACGAAAAATGATATCATCTGGTTGCTCTCTGACCGTGGTTGTGTCAATATAAATAGTGTGAATTTTATCAGGATTAAATACCGGATTCGCACCAACGTGGTGCTGTGAATTGCTTTCCCGCCCGGCAATAAGATCTGACACAAGTGGGACATGCATATCATAACCGCATTTCATACACGCGGTTATTTTACCAACCCAACTTTCATTGAGCTCGTATTTTTGACCACAATTTTTACAACGAAACCTGACAGACATATGTATAGTCCATAATAAAAAGCTGTAACGCCTCATAGAAAAGTGTTTTCATGATTAACTAATATACTCACTATATTTGATATTGCATATTGATATTTATCAATTTATTTATTCAAAACGTCAATAAACGAAAATCATCAATCAAAATTTAATAGAGCGAATTATTTACAGCCAAGAGTATTTTCCCTGGCCGAATCAAGCACTTTTAATTTTTACCAGCATTTATTGAATCATTACTTATTTAGAGCTATATTATCATACATACATTTAGATACAATTTTTTTGATATTGTATCGTTCACTCTATATAATCAAATCACAGGTTTTAAAATGCGAAGAAAAACGAAGAAAATAGTAATAATTTGTGGAATTATTGCCGTTCTTATTACATCCGGCATTCTTACATATCTTTTTTACAACAATCAGGGTGATTCTGTTTTCTTCAAAACTGCAAAAATACAACGCGGTGATTTGACCGCTGCAATTACAGCAACCGGGACTGTTGAACCAGAGGAACTCATTAATGTCGGAGCTCAAATAGCCGGACAAATCCTCAGTTTCGGCAAAGACAAAAATGGAAAAAGCATTGACTATGGCTCAAGAGTCGAGGAAAATATGGTGCTTGCTAAAATAGATGATTCGTTATACATGGCGGAAATGGCTCAAGCCACTGCTCAGGTTGAACAGGCCAAAGCCGCAGTAAAAAGAGCCGAGGCAGACCTGGAGCAGATGAAATCCAAAATGGAACTTGCTTTAAGAGATTGGAATAGAGCTAAAAAATTGCGCCCGGCAGAAGTATTAGCTGAATCAGCTTTTGATTCTTTCAGAGCCGCTCATGATTCAGCTAAAGCAAATATTGGAGTAGCTGAGGCGGCAATTCTTCAGTCGAAGGGAGCCTTAGCTTATTCTGAAGCAGTATTGAAACGGGCACAACGTAATTTAAGTTATTGCACTATCAAGTCTCCGGTTGACGGCATCGTTATTGACCGGAGAGTCAATATTGGACAAACAGTCGTATCCAGCTTAAACGCTCCAAGTTTATTCCTTATTGCCAAAGACTTAAAAAGAATGCAATTATGGGTGGCAGTTAATGAGGCTGACATAGGCAAGATTTACTGCAATCAACCTGTTTCATTCACCGTTGACGCATTCTCTGGTAAAAAATTCACAGGTGAAGTCAGCAAAATCAGACTCAATGCCAGCATGACGCAAAACGTCGTAACCTTTACTGTTGAAGTAAACACGGATAATTCAAAAGGCGAACTCTTACCTTATTTAACAGCCAATGTTCAGTTTGAAATATCTCACAGGGACAACGTATTAACAGTTCCCAATATTGCACTGCGTTGGATGCCAAAACTCGATATGGTAGATGAAAAGTATAAGCAATATATCAATAATGAAGATACGGAAAAGCCGAAAAACAAAGGCGGCGATAATGAAAAGTTCAAAACAAAAGCAAAGGGCAATAGCAAAACCGGAATAATATGGATAAAAGTAGATAACAAACCTAAACCGCTAAAGGTTAAAATAGGTATTACTGATGGTGTTGTATCAGAAATTGAAGGCGATAACCTCTCCGAAGACATGGAGGTGATTATTGGTCAGCAAACTGAAAAAATCAGTCAATCAAAAAATCCATTTGTACCACAGGTAAGAGCAAGAGGAATGAGATTTTAACAGGACGAAAAATGCAATTAATAAGTATTAAAAACCTCTTCAAAACCTATTATCTTGGGGATTTTGATGTTCCTGTACTAAAAGGAATTTCAATGGAAGTTGGCTACGGCGAAATGGTTGCGTTGATGGGAGCGTCAGGGTCCGGAAAAAGTACCTTGATGAATATTCTTGGTTGCCTGGATCGACCTACTTCAGGAGAATATTGGCTGGATAGTGAAGAAGTATCCAATATTTCCAACGACAGAAGAGCTATGGTGCGAAACCAGAAAATCGGTTTTGTTTTCCAGAATTTTAATCTTCTGCCACGAACAACAGCACTTGAAAATGTAATAATGCCTTTGTCTTATACCGCGATATCCATGACAACAACGGAAAAGCATAAACGTGGCATGGCAATGTTGGAAAGAATGGGAATTGCAGACCGCAGTCATCATGTGCCATCGAAACTTTCCGGCGGACAACAACAACGCGTAGCCATAGCTCGAGCCCTTATTAATAATCCACCTGTTCTTTTTGCTGATGAACCTACAGGAAACCTGGATTCCAGAACCAGCGAAGAGGTATTGGAAATGTTTCGCCAATTAAACCGAGATGAAAATATTACTATTATTTTAGTCACCCATGACATTGGAGTGGCCGAACATACGGACCGTATTATTCATATTCATGATGGTTTTATTGTTGACGGAGCATATTCATCACAGGGAGTCGTTGCATCATGAAATTATCCAACGCAATTCACACCGCGATAAAAGCACTGCTCAGAAATCCCATGAGAGCAATGCTGACTACTCTGGGAATTATTATTGGAATTGCAGCGGTAATAGCCATGATGGAAATTGGTCAAGGCTCTTCTGCAGCCATAAAAAAATCTATTTCCAGCATGGGAGCCAATAACCTTTTGATACATCCTGGAACTGCCGCAAATAGTGGTATAAGATTGGGTTCCGGCAGCGGAATGAGCTTAACACCGGGAGACTGCGAAGCTATCAACAGAGAATGCCCGGCATTAATCAGCGCTGCGCCAATTGTTCGAGCACGCACGCAAATGGTATACGGTAATCGCAACTGGGTTCCGTCGAATATTAACGGGTCAACCCCCGCGCTACTTGATGTGCAAGATTGGAAAATAGCCGAAGGTACAGTATTTACCGAACGTGATGTTATGCAGGCTAACCGTGTTTGTCTAGTTGGGCAAACAATTATCCGTGAGTTATTCGAAGGGGAATCTCCTGTCGGCAAAGAAATACGCTTAAAAAATGTTACTTTCAAAGTCATTGGTACTCTCAGCCCCAAGGGTGCTAATATGGTAGGCATGGACCAGGATGATATTGTCATTGCTCCATGGACAGCAATAAAATTCCGTGTAACCGGTTCCCCCCTTGGCAATACAAATCAAAGCAGCAGTGCCGCAATAAGTACTAACTCATTAAATCAGCTATATTCCAGTAACGCACCGAGTTTATATCCTGAAAAATCAGAAACACAACAGGCCGATACTATGATGGCAATTCGATTCATAAATATTGATTACATTTTGACTTCAGCGAAATCTACAGAGGACATTCCTGCAGCCATTCAGCAAATTACTGCTGTTTTGCGTGAAAGACATCGGATTACTGACGGTGATGCTGATGATTTTAATATTAGAGATATGACTGAAATGTCTAAAATGCTCACTTCAACTTCAACACTGATGACTAATCTCCTTTTATGCGTTGCCATGATTTCACTGATAGTCGGTGGCGTCGGTATTATGAATATCATGCTGGTTTCAGTCACAGAACGCACCAGGGAGATAGGTTTGCGGATGGCTGTGGGCGCGAGAGCGCGCGATATACTCTGTCAATTTCTTGTTGAGTCAATAGTACTCTGCCTTATTGGTGGAATTATCGGTATAGCTCTTGGTCATGGCGGGTCATGTTTGATTGAATACTTTTTAAAATGGCCGGTTCAAACATCGACAACGGCTATAACCTTAGCAGTTTTAGTTTCCGTCGTCATCGGTCTAAGTTTTGGTTTTTATCCAGCCTGGAAAGCATCCAGGTTAGACCCGATAGAGGCATTGCGTTATGAATAGTCTTGCGCTATTACTGAAACACCGGTTAAACCGGAGCCGTCTGATTAACCAGTAAATTATAAAACGCATCGCTATCCTGACAGCATACCAGTAAATTACGCAACTCTTCTTCTTTCAACCGGGAACTTAACTGTGACAATAACTTGATATGCTGAGTATGTTGATCGTCACGAGCAGCAATCATAAAAACAAGTTTTACAGGAACGGAATCAAGGCTTTCATAATCAACTACACCCTCACGCACTAAAGCAGCAGCCATAACAATATTCTTAACAGAACGCAATCGTACATGCGGAATGCCAATCCCCATCCCGATTCCAGTACTCATCAGTTGTTCTCGATGATAAATACCCTCTTTCAATTCGCTTTTTGATTTTACATCGGGAGAGGTTGCGAGCAAATCAATTAACATATTTAATATCTCTGCTTTTGTCGCACGTTCTGTTAATATTACATGTTCTCGCCGCAATACTGAATATAGAAATAAAGGTACAAAATCACCGCCTTTATTGCGCTCGCCCTTGAGGCGTTTTTCTATCCACTGCTCAATCTCACGTCGGCGAAAACGCCATGAAGTTCCAAATTTACCGCAAGGAATATCACCTTTCTGGGCCCAATCATAAACAGTACGCTCAGAAACTCGCAAATATTCCGCAACTTCCTCAAGTGTCATTATTTCCGGCATCGAATTCAAACTGTTATCCATTTTATTGCATCCATTGTTTTTTAATAGAAAATAGCAACATCTGTTACTATATTATACAATATTTTTATGATAAATCAAGTTTTTATAACAAATTTACATAACTATACTTAGATAAACCTAAAGCATATTGAACAACAGAAATTCACTGGTTACCGTTTTGACCATCTAATGTAAAACATAAGTTTTGAATCAATTTTTTTCTGCCGTAATTGGAAAATATCTCTTTTGAAAGCGAATTTGATAAAGTTTTGTTGTTAGAATGATAAAAATACGAAGTAGCCAACAAAGTAAAAATATAGGTTTCAAAATTTATGCAGGAGCGTATTGTGCCATTTTTGACAGCGATATCGAAAAAAATCTTCAATTTGTCATAATTTTTAACCGGGAGTGAGTTAATGGAAAATTTTATCGGATCACTCTCGAGATTAGCCCAGGCAAGCAACCGCCAGAAATAAGGATGTTTCTTATGAAGCAAAATATACTTATTAAGGATTATAGAAGTCATTGCATCCGGTTTTTTTTCGACACATAATATGATTTTTTTATCAAATTCAGATGCTGCTTCAAAAGCGTTTTTCAGACATTCAGTAAATAAACCTGATTTACTGCCGAAATTAGCATATATGCGCTGTTTATTTATATTCGAAGCAATTGCTATTTTATCAATTCTAGCACCAGAATATCCATCGCGGGCAAATATCATGGTTGCGTTATGCAATATATTTTCTCTCGTTATTACCGTACGTTTTTGCAATTTCATTCAGTCATCCATTTTTGCAGATTGTTGCTGACGAAATGATCATCATTGAGTTCAGGATAAGATGCGTAAATACGGTCTATTTCTTCATTCTGACCGGGAGATAAAATTTCATGCGGATTTAAACACCAGATACCGGGGAGCAACCCCTGACGTCGCAACACCTCATGAATCCCTGGAATGCATCCCGAAAAGCCATGCGCGGGATCAAAAAATGCGGCATTACAATCAGTTACTGCAATATTCAAAGCAAGCATTTCCGGCGGGATCATTTTGTGGGAATCTGTTATCTGATGAATTTTTTCAAGTAATTCAACAGCAGCGTGGGTCCATACGCACCAATGACCGAGCAAACCGCCTTTAATGCGAATCGGCTTTATTCCGTCAGTTGTTTTTATCTGATATTCTGTCAGTAAATCAATAATGATATTATCGTCATTGCCGGTGTAAAGCATAATAGTTTTTTCTCTTCCTGACTCTGCCAAAGCACGAACAACATCAAACGTCTGGTAACGGTTGAATGGAGCAATTTTTACAGCCAAAACGTTATCAATTTCCATGAATCGACGCCAAAATGAATATGGCAGACTCCTTCCCCCGACGCTGGGTTGTAAATAGAAACCTATAACTGGCATAATCGAAGCAACGGCTTGACAATGTGTTAAAAGTTGATCATCAGTTGCAGAGCGTAACGCAGACAAACTTAACAGACAGGCATCATAACCATTGTCGAGTGAAAATTTTGCTTCATATATTGCTTGCGGAGTATTTCCACAAACCCCGGAGATTTTTAAAATCTTTCTCCCTGCCCTTGCTGACCACTCGTCAATAAATGCCGACGTTTGTTTGAGCACTGGCTCAAACAAACCAATTTCAGGATTGCGAATCTCAAATTGCGTGGAATGAACGCCAACGGCAATCCCGCCCGCGCCGGCGTCAATGTAGTACCGGCATAACGCCCGCTGATATTGCGGTGCAAATTTTCTGTTTTGATCCAAGGCCAAGGGTTGAGCAGGAATCACCGTCCCCCGTCTGAAAACATTTAGAACCCGGGCATCAATCTCACTAATGCTTTTCATAATGACAAATTCCTTGTTTAGTTAAAACTTTCCATTACTGACTTCGAAATGTGTGGGTTTATCCAAAGATCTGCCACCATCCATAATCCATGACGACTGCCACTGCAATAACAATTCAAGGTTCACTGGCGGACGACCAAAAAGTTCAAAAGATTTCGATGCATTGTTAAGATAACAGCGATTGCCAACTTCTCCCTCATAATATACTTTTTTGTTCATCAATTTCCCGAATGATTCGGCAACATGCTCAACAGACACCATTTCAGGTCCGGTAATATTCAAAATCCCTGCGGGCGAAGAACATAACTCCAAAGATCGTAAGGCATAGTAATTAGCAGCACCTTGCCATATAACATTCAGATAACCAACATTTCGGTTTACAGCTTGCCCGCTCCATACTTTGGCACCGATATCGTACAAAATTCCATAACGCAAATCCGTGGCATAATTCAAACGGAACATAAGTGCACGAATACGACCTGAACGTGCGTAATAACTAAAAACCCGTTCGCGGCCGAGTGCAGATTGAGCATAATCTCCTACCGGTTCAGGACATATATCTTCAGAGCACCCGCCAGTCTCAACTCCGACTAACGGATAAACACAACCGGTGGAAAATACCACGACATTACTACCTGAAAAATGTTCCGCAATATACCCTGGCGCCAGAGTATTCATTACCCAGGTGTAATCCGCCGCACCTTGTGTGCCAAATTTTTTCCCGGCCATGAAAATGATATTTTTAACTCGCGGTAACTTTTCAACCTCTGATTGGTTGAGCAAATCACAAGCTATAGTTTTAATTCCAGAACGTTCAAGATAATTTTGTCCTGCTGCGTCACTGAATCTTGAAACACCGTATACTTTTTTTTTGATATTTCCTGTGGTCAATGCCCGAACCGCCATAACACCAAGAGATACTCCCATTTTGCCGCCGATGCCCAGAATCATAATGTCACCGTCTAAACGTGACATAACATCTATCAGCTCTGATTTTGGCTCAGTCAAAATAGAATCCAATTCGTTTTCGTTTTTAATTTTCAAGGGAAACATGTTAACTCCTGTCTTTATTCAACATGGCAATACTTCAACAGCGACATGTAAAATACATAAAAAAACCAACTATATAGTTGCTATTATACTTTAATGCATTCATCTTCATTAGTCAAGAAAATAGATGGCTTTAATTGTCACAATTAGTAATGAATGCTCCTTAAGTAATTAACTGTAATAGCGGTAAATATCCCTAAATAGTCTTGAAAAGCAAGCTTGACAACATATATTTCTAATCAAGAGTAAAGATTGGTGTGCGTCTAAGACAACTTGTTAACAATTATATTTGTGAATTGCAGGTTAGGTTATGGCGGTTAATATCAATATTGACTGGGAACAAATCGTCTATCGCGGAGTTGAATCGGAAGAACTTGATTACAAAGCCGCACAAGATTGGCGTAAATTGTCACGCAATGGTAAAGCTAAGTTCGTACGACATTGCCTGTCCATGGCAAACACAAAGGGTGGATATATTGTCGTAGGCGTAGGAGAAGATACAGCCGGGCAACCATCGTTATTCACCGGAGTGACAAAAGAACAGAGCAAATCGTTTGACCCGACAATGGTTGGTAATTTTATTAACAAGTATGCAGATCCTGAGATTGACTTCACTATTGAGCGACCAATCGTCAACGGAAAATGTTATGTGATATTTGTAATCAGGCGGTTTGTAAACATTCCGCATGTCTGCAGCTATGGACTTGAGGCGGAATTGCAGCAGGGAGTATTTTATATCCGCACAGCAGACGCATCAAGCAGACCCGCGTACCGTGCCAGTGAAATTCATGGCATCATCCAACGGGCGTTGCGAAACCAGCGTGAAATTCTCGGAAGAATGATCCGCGGAGTTTTGTATGAGGAAAAACAAGCAACGGAACAAAACGCCAAAAGCCATTTTGCCGAAGACAGGATTCATTCAAAAAATTTCTTTGAACAACGTAAGCGGCAAGGTGCAATATCCGGCGGAATACAATTTGAAATCACAATTTCACCTGCAGAATACATCGCTGAAAAATTCAGTCTGTCCGAACTGCAAAAGGCATTTTCTGATGCTATGATATTACAGAATAGCGGAAAATTTATCACACCAACCGAACTCATGGAAAGCTATTTCACCAATACCTCCCTGCGATCTATGCCGGAAAAAGAGTATAAAATGTGGCAGATGTTCCAGTCCGGCATGTTTCACTACATTCAAGTTAACAACAGTAATCATTCAATAAGTTATGTCGACTTGATGTGTTTTTTCTCTGAAGCAATTTTTTTTATCAGCAGACTTTATTCAGAACTGGGTTACGACGAAGAACTTTTAGATATTAGAGTTGAATTGAACAATGTTGAAGGTGCCAGCCTTATCAAGACGCCTGAACCATTGAAGAAAAATGAGATAAAACCGGATTGTGTATGCCGGATTCCTTTAATCAAAATTATTCTGCATCGTACAGCATCTGATCTTGCAAGTGGATATATTGATCACGCGGCCAGGATTATCCGGGAAGTTTGTGAACGCTTTAATTTTCCAGAAGGCAGGCATGGGCGGTTAACAGAAATGATTAGAAAATATCTTGAAAAAAGATAATGATATTTTTTATATTTGACGTGAAACAAGAATAACAAGGGAGAAAATGTGATGAAAAACAGATTAAAGCAATTAGTGGAGTTAGGACAGTCGCCATGGTTGGATTATATTCACCGTGATTTAATTGAGAGCGGAGAACTTCAACGATTAATTAAGGACGATGAACTGCGTGGCATTACCTCAAATCCGGCTATTTTCGAAAAAGCAATTGTTGGCACTAATGGATATGACAAAATAATCAACATTTTAGCCAGACAGGGGCTGGACGCAAAAGCAATTTATGAATCCATTGCAATTAAAGATGTTCAAAGTGCCGCAGATGTGTTCTATCCTGTTTATCAGGAAACAGACGGATTGGACGGTTACGTCAGTATGGAAGTTAATCCACATCTCGCACGAGATACACAGGGTACCATAGATGAAGCCAGGCGTCTATGGCACAACATAGACAGACCCAATATAATGATAAAAGTACCGGCAACCAATGAAGGACTCAAAGCAATTCAACAACTGATTGCAGATGGAATCAATGTTAACGTAACGTTAATTTTTGGGATTAGTCGTTATCTTCAGACGGTTGAAGCATATCTTAACGGTCTTTATATAAGAGACAATAAAGGACTGGAAATACATAGAATTGCCTCTGTAGCAAGCTTTTTTTTGAGCAGGATTGACCTGCTCATTGACCCGATACTGGAGAAATATGCTGTGACAAATCCAAATCAGTATGCCGGAAATATGATTGGCGAAGTAGCGTGTGCAAGCGCTAAAGTTGCCTATCAAATCTACTTGGACTCGTTTGGCGGCAGCAAATTCAGCAAATTGGAACAGAATGGTGCCAGTCCGCAACGACTGTTATGGGCGAGTACCGGTACAAAAAATCCACAATACAGTGACGTGAAATATGTTGATTCTGTAATTGCCCGAAATAGTGTGAACACTATGCCACAGGAAACTCTGAATGCGTTTCGCGACCACGGCAACCCGCGCTTGACAATTGAAGACAATATTGATGGATCAAAGCAGATATTTAATAATTTGAATTCAATTGGTATTGACATCGAACAATTGACTCTACAGCTTGAGAACGAAGGAATCGAAAAATTTAATAAACCATTTGACACACTTATTACCGCAATTAAACAAAAAAGCAAGAGTCAGGAATTATAAGTATGAAAAGTTACCGCAAAGAATTATGGTTTGAAACCAAATCAAGAAGAGAATTTATAAATATTACCAATAAGGTGGAAAATTGTCTCGTTGAAGCCGGAATCAAGGAAGGTATCGTTTTGTGCAATGCCATGCATATTACTGCCTCCGTTTTTATTAACGACAGTGAAGGCGGACTTCATTCTGATTTCGAGAGATGGCTTGAAAAACTTGCACCGGAGAAACCGCACAACCAATACGCTCATAATGGTTTTGAAGATAATGGTGACGCGCATCTGAAACGACAAATCATGGGAAGGGAAGTAGTGGTAGCCGTTTCCAGTGGCAAGCTTGATTTCGGTCCATGGGAGCAGATTTTCTATGGTGAATTCGATGGCGGGCGCCCCAAACGAGTATTAGTTAAAATTATTGGAGAATAATCACCCGTTATTAACCATATGTCCTCTTATATGCCGACCGCTGCGTAATTTTCAGTAAATATTATTAAAATCAAATTAACATAATGAAAAACACTATTTTTATCATTATTGGATTGAAATATTGATTTAAACTGATATATTTACTTGTGTATACTGTAAATACTTTGCTTAAGAATGTCGCTGTCACTAAAATGACAGCCTTTTTTATAATGTGCTTTTATTTTTGTTCACTTTGAGTTTTCTGTAAAATTATAATAATGTAAATTAATGGAGGTTCTGATGGTCAATTATCTGAATGCTGTCCCGACACAAAATAAATGCCTTATCAATTGGGTGGAAGAATGGGCGGCAATTTGTAAACCGGATGGTGTTTACTGGTGTGACGGTTCAGACGCTGAATATAATACGTTAGCAGAAAAACTGGTAAAAGCTGGAATTTTCACAAAACTTGATAATCCTCCGAACAGCTACTACGCGCGCTCAGTTCCGGCGGACGTTGCCCGTGTTGAGGACAGAACTTTTATTTGCAGTGAATCTCAGGATGATGCCGGACCTACCAATAACTGGATGGCTGCTGACGAGATGAAGTCAACAATGCGCAAGCTTTATGATGGTTGCATGCAAGGGCGTACCATGTATGTAATCCCTTTCAGCATGGGGCCATTAGGCTCAAAAATAGCCCATATAGGCGTAGAGTTATCTGATTCCGAATATGTCACCATTAACATGCGGATTATGACACGAATGGGTAAACAGGTATTGGAAACGCTCGGAAATGGTGAATGGGTGCGTTGCATTCACTCAGTTGGCGCTCCATTACAACCAGGGCAAAAAGATACCGCATGGCCGTGCTCTGAAACTAAGTACATTTCACATTTCCCGAAAACACGCGAAATTTGGTCTTTTGGCTCAGGTTACGGCGGCAATGCCTTGCTTGGGAAAAAATGTTTAGCGTTGCGTTTGGCATCTTCAATGGCAAAAGAGGAAGGCTGGTTGGCAGAACACATGTTGATTCTTGGAATTACGCCACCTCAAGGAGAAAAATTGTATGTTGCCGCGGCTTTCCCATCGGCATGCGGTAAAACAAATCTTGCCATGTTGATTCCAACCTTGCCCGGATGGAAAGTCGAATGTGTCGGAGACGATATTGCCTGGATGAAATTTGGCGCTGATGGAAGACTATATGCCATAAATCCTGAAGCCGGTTTCTTCGGCGTCGCTCCGGGAACGTCAATGAAATCCAACCAGAATGCGATGAAAAGCATTGAAGTGGGAAACAGCATCTTCACTAATGTTGCGTTAACTCCAGACAAAAAAACTGTTTGGTGGGAAGGCATGACCGACGAAAAACCTGCTAATTTGATTGACTGGAAGAATAATCAATGGACTCCGGCATCTGAAAACCCGGCGGCTCATCCTAATGCACGTTTCACTACACCAGCCAAACAATGTCCGGTGATTGACCCCGCCTGGGAAAATCCTGACGGAGTTCCTATTTCTGCGATACTTTTTGGCGGTAGGAGAGCCTCAGTAGTGCCGTTGGTGCATGAAGCATTCAGCTGGCAGCATGGAACATTCATGGGTTCTATTATCGCGTCAGAAATGACAGCCGCCGCCTTTGGCAATATCGGGTCTTTGCGTCGAGATCCATTTGCAATGCTTCCATTTTGCGGATATAACATGGGTGACTATTTTGCCCACTGGCTGAAAATTGGTGCCAGCGCAAAGGATCAAAGCAAGCTACCGAAAATTTTTTATGTCAACTGGTTTAGAAAGTCGGCGTCAGGCAAATGGTTATGGCCCGGATTCAGTGAGAACAGCCGTGTATTGAAGTGGATAATCCAACGCGTTACCGGCAAAGTTTCAGCGAATAAAACCGCGATTGGCTTTATGCCGAATCCTGAAGATCTGGATGTGAACGGTCTTGACGTTACCAATTCAGATATAGTTGATTTGCTCAAGGTTGATAATAATGAGTGGCTTAATGAAATTCCAGGCATTAATGACTATTATACTAAATTCGGCAATAGAATGCCACAGGAATTATTTTCTGAACTCAAAAATCTGGAATGCCGTTTAAGTAAATCTTAATACCCTCTGGATTATCCCGGGCCTGCCTTGCCGGCAGGCCTTTTTTATTTCACAATACCAGGAACAACCGGCAATACATGTAATTTTAATCTTAGTGCTTGAATAGTTTCATTAATGTGATATTCTTTTAATAAAATACAGCAAATAATATTATGACAAAATAAATGGATAAAATAACAGCATACTGCAATAATTATGAACTTTGTTAATCTAGAAAGGTCTGTATGTTCGGCGATTTTCCATTATTAATAATTAACTGTAGCTTTGTTATAATTGAAGTGGCTGTCGGCATGCATATTCTCCTGAGGAAGCACGAGGAGCAGGCAAGTGCACTGCTTTGGCTTTTTATCATCATTATTTTTCCGGTTATTGGTATAATACTCTATCTTATTTTCGGCATAAACCGTTTCGGAAAAATGAATGCTCGACTGGAGACAGTAAAAAGAGAGATTGATAATATTTTAATTTTCAATCCGCAACACAGACTTAGTCATCTGTTAAGCAATGTTAACAAATATTACACCGGGGAAAAATGTTTAGAATATGCAACGATGTTCGAAAACATTTTAAGCAACAAAGAGGTAGAAAAAAATATTCCAGGAGAATATTGTATTCTTTCCGGAAATAAACTTGAACTGCTCGAGGATGGCACCGCCGCATATCCGGCAATGCTCAAGGCGATTCGAAACGCCCAAATCAGCATCCGTATGCAATCATTCATAATCACGAACGACAAAATTGGAAAAAAGTTTTTTGATGCGTTGGAAAGAAAGGCTGAACAAGGCGTTAATGTCAAAGTTATCTATGACAGTTTTGGCAGTTTCTGGGCATCTTTTCACCATTTTTTTCAACGCTACTGCGACCGGAAAAATAAAAATCTTAGCATTCGATCATTCGATAAATTTAAACTTTTTTCGCCATGGATGATTCAACAACGTAATCATCGCAAACTTCTTATCATAGATGGTAAGATTGCGTTCGTTGGCGGCATCAATATTGCCGAGGCAAATAAAAGACAGAAAGGCATACCCAGACGCAAAAACATCCACGACCTGCATTGTATGATTACCGGCCCGGCAGTTTCTCAATTTCACTTAAAATTCTTTCGTGATTGGCTATTTTCCTGCAGCGGAAAGAAAGAGTTCACCGATGAAACGCTAACAAATGAATTCCCAATATTAAACAAATGTGGTCAGGGTAATATCGGGATTGTATCGAGCGGTCAAGGACAAGTACCTAATGCTACTCAGAAAGCTTTCTTTATCGCGGCAGCAAACGCAAAGAAAACACTTTGGATAATGACACCATACTTTGTCCCTTCGCGTTCATATCTGGAATCACTATGCATGACGGTAGCCCGTGGTGTTGATGTCAAAATAATTGTACCGGAAAACAACAATCACAAGCTGGTGGCCTGGGCTGCTCAAAGCTTCTATCGACAGTTAGTTAATGGCGGGGTTAAAATTTATATGCGACGTAACGAATTCTCTCACGCTAAAGCCATGCTTGTCGACGGTATTTGGGCATATATGGGCTCGAGTAATTGTGATTTGCGCAGTTTTCGTCTTAATTACGAGTTGGACTTTACCGTAGACGATACTGAATTTATTTCCAAACTCCAACAACAATTTGAAAAAGAGATAAATATAAGTAGAATTGTAAAACTCGAAGAGGTTGAAAACAAACCAACATCAGTAAAATTATTGGAAAACATGAGTTCGCTACTGGCCCCGATTCTTTAATTAACTGTAAATTGTGAACTAATGGCAAAGGATATATAATTTTTCAAAACGAATTGCCCTACCCTGTTCAACGTTAAACATTTTCTGCCACATGCATATTAATCCTGACAATTAATAATCTTAAAGCAGAAAAAATCTACTTATTTATTTTACAGACGTATAAAATTAATCACTGCTCAAGATTGACATTGGATTCTCAATTTCTCGCTTTTAAATATTTAATTTAACAATAGGAAGCCGCCGTTTTTAAAAAAAATAATGACAACAAAATGCAAGATATGCAGGCAAAAACCATGAGTAATAATTCAAAATTATATTGACTTTAACACTATTAACATTAAAGTAAACACTATTCATTAATCTTCCGGCAACTTTGCCATCGGGACTATACTGATCAGCCCTTTGAATGAGATTCCGGACAATAGTGTTTTATGTTGCATTTTATAAGTAACATTTCTTTAACTGTAACCTGAAGATTTACACATGAAAATTGGTATTATAGGATTGGGATTGAGTGGAAATGCCGCAGGCAGATTGACAAAGGCGCTTGGCAACGAAGCTGTTTTCTTTGAAGATGGCCAAACTAATAAAAATAATATTGACAGTTTGTCAGATTGTGGTTTACTGGTTGTAAGTCCTGGTATTCCTCCCGAATCCCCATCATACAAAGCGGCGATTGCGTCCGGAATCGAAATAGTGAGCGAATTAGAATTCGGTGCAAGAAATTTTTCCGGCGACCTTCTGGCCATAACCGGTACTAACGGAAAAACAACAACGACCGAATTAACAACACATCTATTACAAGCATTGGGGGCTAATGCGATTTCTGCCGGCAATATTGGTCTGCCACTTTGTGATATTTGTGCAGACATTCTGCAAGGGAAGTATCCTGAGCGAGTATTGCCGGTGGTTGAAGTGAGTTCATTCCAACTGGAACGCTGTTCGCGTTTTAATGCCCATTCAGCTGCTTTGCTTAATATCACCAGCGACCATCTAAATCGTTACCACGGACGACTGGAAGAGTATGCTGAGGTAAAAATGCGTATTTTTAATCGTGTACCTGTTGCACACCGCATCCTGGGAATGAGTTTGCTTTGCAATAATGATTACAGCGCTATTTTACCGGAATGTGGTGGCAATGCCATTATCTGCGACAAAGGCAATTTGATGTTTAATGGGGAGCTGGTCGTCAATCAGTCAGAAACACATTTACCCGGTCCGCATAATTTAGAAAATCTGATTGTCGCACTAGAACTTGTCAGAGCATATTATGGTGATGCAGTATTATTTCGTAACGAGCTTCGCCGTGCAGTCAAAAGTTTTATGCCGGGTAAACACAGACTGGAAAAAGTGGCTGAAATCAATGGAGTTACCTTTGTCAATGATTCGAAATCAACTAATCCGGCTTCAACAATAGCTGCATTACGGACACTTTCCGTGCCTGAAGGTTACAATGTTAATCTGTTACTGGGTGGTCTGGATAAAAGTATGGACTTTTCCCTTCTGAGAAATTGTGCCAGTTATATCCGCAAAGCATTTATTTACGGGCAATGCCGGCAGAAAATATTTAACACCATTGCTGACTGCTGTCCGTGCGAAATATATGAAAATCTCGAGGATGCAACATCTGCAGCGGCAGACAATTCTTCCTGCGGTGACATTGTCCTGCTTTCCCCGGCATGCGCCAGCATGGATATGTTTAAAGATTATCAAGCCAGAGGAGAATTTTTTCACAAACTTGTAATTATGCGTAATTTAAATAATAATAGTAAATAAAGGGGTTTTAATTATGCCTTTCGAACGTGGAACATTTGCTGTAACTTTTTTCAAATTGTCAAAAAAACTTCCCGATAATTTTCTGGAATTATTTTCAAGTAAAGTTGCCGGAACAATTGACGAGGTAAAGGATGAACCGCAAATTGGCTGGGTCAGCGGCAGACATCTTCTCGAAAATAAAATTGATGAGGATACCGCACTTTTTGGCAATTATCTCTACCTCAATATGAGAATTGCGGAACGCAAAATTCCTGCCGCATTACTTAAGGCGCTTTGCAGTCGTGAGGAACTTATATTCCTTCAAGCCAATAAAAGTCCATTTGTACCGCTCAAGGTAAAACAACAAATTAAAAGTGAACAAATTGCAAAACACTTAAATCGTATGCCTCCAGCCATAACCGGAATTCCGCTCTTGATCGACCTTGACAAAAACATGTTATTCCTTGGCACAAATTCAACGTCGCAAATAGATAAATTTATTGCCTTTTTCAATGAAACCTGTAAGGTTGAACCATTGCAAATAACTCCCGGAGAATTACTCCTGGAAATGTTCAATGCTACTGAAGTAAGTTTACCTGCGGTAAACTTTTCCAACCATGTAGATTCAGAAATCAGCCCGGGACGGGATTTCTTCACCTGGTTATGGTATTACAGTGAACAACACGGTGGAAGATTAGTTCTGCCAGAAGAGGGAGAATTTGATCTCATATTTGAAGGTCCACTGACTCTGACTTTTTCAGATGAGGCGCAAGGATCAGCAGAAACGACTATCAAAAAAGGCGGAAGTCCATTACGGAGCGCAGAAGCCAAGGCGGCACTTAATGTTGGCAAAAAACTAAAAAAAGCTAAAATTACAATGGCTCAGGACAAAGACACCTGGCACGCAATTTTTGATGTTGATCGTTTCTCTCTTTCAAGCGTTACATTACCTGAAGGAAGCGAAATGGAATTCAGGGCAAATCTGGCGGAACGGGCACAATTTCTTAATACTTTGCAACAGGTCATCCGCGGTTATTTTCAAAAATTTGTAGAAACTGTCTCTGATATCAAATGGCCACAAACAGAGAGCAAACTTAAAGAATGGGTCGAAAACCGCGATTCATGTTAATCCGGCAGTTAATACTTGAACTAAAAAATAGTTGGCATTACAGTCATTGGAGATTTCTTGAATAAAACGAAATTATCCAATATTTATCTATAACCGATGATGTAAAAGTTAAGATATATTTTTACATAAGAACAGAAAATAATATCTGTTTTATTCGCAAAAAACTATATAATTAGAGTTAATTATGAAATTTTCATATGAGTCCGTATATTTTGATAATCCAATCATAACGGGTAGAGTATTGGATATTTTTATGCCTGAAAAAGTGACGCGCGATACTGCTCTTTTTTTCATTCACGGCGGTGGTTGGGCTGGTGGTTCAAGAGACTGTTTCCACAAAATAATGCGTGGGTTCAATGCCGAAGGTTATATCTGTGCGTCCACTGATTACCGGTTGAACAATGACCGCATCCACCTGCTGGATCAATTAACTGATTTACGGCACGCATACGACATTTTCGTCGGTAAATTGAAAGAACTGAACCGTCCACTGAAGATTTTTACCTATGGAAGTTCGGCCGGAGCACATCTTAATGCGCTGATAAGTTTAGCTGAACCGGGACAATGCGGCGAACAGCTGGAATATAACGGTAGAAAACTCAGCAATGAATGGGTTCGACCGACCGGCGCAGCCGTACAGGCAACACCGGTATTATTTGAACCATGGGAGGACATTTTCCCGGGAATATGGAACAGCATGGAAAAAGCGGCAGGAGTACCTTATTCAGAAAATCCGAAACATTATCAGAAATTTGCACCGATGAACTATGTTAATGCCCGTAGCTGTCCAGTATTCCACTTGCACGCTGAAGATGAACACATGTTCCCTCTTCGTTACATTCTTGAATTCAAAGCAAAGATGGAAACGTTCGGACGGCGATGCGAATGCAAGATTTACACCAACGCAGAACACGGTTTCTTTTATGATCTGACTAGACGCCAGCAGAAAGAGGCATTTGCCGACATCTTGAAATTTATCGAATCACTGTAAAACTATTAAGCCAACCCGAAGTTATTCACCATTTATGTAAATAAGTTTGATTTTAGCATAAAATCAGATATATTATGTTTGCATTGTGCTTGAATAATACCAGAAAAATTTGCAATTATAAGGATATCAGTTATGCCTCATACTCCAGTCAATTTTGCCGTTATCGGATGTGGCGCACTTGCCCGTTCCATGCACATCCCGAATATAGCCAAATCATCACAAACGATATTACACACCTGTTGTGACCTCTCTGACGATGCACTCAAAGAATGTAAAGAAGTACATGGGGCACTCAATATCAGCAAAGACTGGCGTGCAACAGTAATGGATCCGAATGTTGAAGCCATCTGTTTGGCAACGACAGAAAAATTACGTCTCCCCGTTATAGAATTAGCAATTCAATATGGCAAACCGGTTTATGTGGAAAAACCACTCGCAACTACTCTGGAAGAAGTTTATAAAATCCAAAAAATTGTTAATGCTGCGAAAATTCCTTTTTGTGTGGGACACAATCGGCGCAACAGTCCGGCAATGGTTGAAGCGCATCGTATTTTCCGTGAACAAATGAATAATCCGCAAGTATGTGATTGGCGATGGAATCGCGAAGGTGATGCCCGCCCGCAACGCAATGATAATGGAGTTGCCGCACTATGCTGCCGGATCAACGATGACTGGTATTCATGGAAAAACTGGGTCTTTGACAAGACTCAAGCGCCACATGGTCCGATGCTTTTTGAAATGACTCATTTCACAGATATTTGCAACTGGTTCTTGGCAAGTGAACCGGCGGAAGTTGTAGCACTCGAAACCGGTATGCTAAACCATGCAATAATTATCAAATATACTGGTGGTGAAATCGCAACACTTACCCTTTGCGGTAACGGTACATTCGGTTACCCCAAAGAATTATACGAAGCCATGGGCAATGGCAGTATTGTCGTCTGTGACCACATGTGTGAAGTAAGGACAGCAGGGATAAAAAACGCTCCTTCCCGGATCACCTTCCCATTCCTTAAAGATCGTCACCCGAATGTTGGAGTTCAAGGCGGCATTTCCGGTTGGCTTGAAAAAAGAGCTGCCGCTTGTCTAGAAGCAAGTCAAGCAAATGATCCAATGTTGCAGTTCTCCGCAGAACCGGACAAAGGGCATAATCACGCCATAAATCGTTTCGTTGATGAAATACGTGGTAACGGCTGTGTTGTTTGCGGTGTTGACGATTCTGTCAAAGCTACCAGAGTCGCATTTGCTGCAATAAAATCGGCAAAAGAGGGTCGGATTGTTAAACTTGATGAAATTTAACTGTTGACCAATTTTACTGACATAATTGGCTTAATCTGTATATTTAATCAAATAAAACGTTACGCTTTTTGCTTGACTGCACGCAACTTGTCTGCTTCAGTTAATTTTTTATAATAATCGTCAAGTGGATAGCATCCGGAAATTATACCATTGCGCGGAGCAGTTGTACAGTCGCCAAATGTACGGCAGATTCGCTTACGGTCAAGTGGTTTGCCACTGATGGAATCGTTGCAAATTTCCGGATAAGATAATACCATTCTGCCGATGCCGATAAAATCAGCCATATTATTTTCAATTACATATTCACCGACGTTAGGCAGCCATTCCTGCAAACATGTATAGCCTGAGCCGATGAAGATAATATCCGGACATTGTCTTTTAACTTCAGCAACACAGTTGATTTGTCTGGCTGCACCAATGGTGGGATCTTCCGGTGGCAAATAACCATCACTGACCGGAAAATAAGCCGGACGTTGTATATGAGGATTATAATATGGGCTGCCGACAGTAGTACAAATCATAGAAATACCCAGTGACTGAGCCAACTTAATAAATTGGATTGTTTCAGTCAAATCAGCTCCCAGTCCAGTACCGTCACCACCAAAGGCATAGGGGTAGTAACCTTCCCATGACATTGGACGGCCCAATTTGTTTTCACCTTTTTCAAAAGGAAACCAATCAAACAGGCTCAATCTGACAGCAATATCCAATTCGGGTACAGCACTCTTAATTCCTTGAACAATTTCGCGGAAAAATCTGGTACGGTTTTCAAAACTGCCGCCATATTTTCCCGGGCGGTGAACAGCACTAAGAAACTCATGTCCAAGATAGCCATGTGCATGCTTAATATCGACAAAATCAAAACCGGCCTGATACGACAACCGTGCAGCTTCAATAAAGTGGGCTATAATATCCTCAACCTCAGCATCTGAAACAACGCATGATGCATCGTTATGAAATTTTTTATCCAATAAAGGATGGGAGTATGCGGTACGGGATTCCAGTTTTTTATCATCATAAGGGTGTGAATACCTTCCGGAATGAGTCAATTGTAGACCAACATAGAAATCATCAGTACGTTCATAGCGTTCTCGATGAGCTGACACAAGTTTTTCGCGTAATAACCCGATAGATTCTACTGTTTCATGATTTATCATCATCTGACGGGTATTGCTACGTCCTGACGGCATGACAGCAGCAGCTTCACTGCCAAATATAAGCTTTGCACCACTATACCCGAATCGTGTCCAGCGACGTTCAGTAAATTCACTCGGGGCACCGTTACTTAGACAATCCCAGCCTTCCATTGGTAGAATACACCAGCGATTGCCAATGGTTTTATCTTTATATTTCAGAGGCTTTGCCAAAGGTGAATTCTGAAAGGAACGTAATTGTTTTGAGAAACCAAGATTGATGCCAAGACTATTGAGATGTCCGGCAAATTCATCCGGTGATTTTATTGTCGAAATTTTTCGGTAACTTGTATCCATTTCTACCCCAATGTTAATTTTTACTGGTATGAATTATTAATATTTCACAATCACTAACCGCCCGATAAGAATGTTCAGTCAAAGCATCAAACTGGATTGACTCGCCAGCATTCAAGGTATATACTGTGGACGTCAGGTTAATGATTATTTTTCCTTTGAGAACCCAGCACAACTCAAAATCATCATGATGAATTTCCGGCTTGCTTAAACAACCTCCAGCGGCGGCACATCCAACTAGACAACGGATATTCTTAAAATTAACCTCACTAAAAGAGAAAGATCCGCTATGATGACTGGTTGCTACTGATTTTCTCGCAACTCGGTTTTCAGCAACGGCAATAAATTCTGACGATGACATACCAAAAACCTGAGCGAGCTTCATTACCGTGGCTAATTCCGGAAAAACCATATTGTTTTCCAATTTTGAAATTACCGGACAACTTATTCCACTCAGCTCGGCAAGCCTGACCGCGTTCATTTTCCTGCGTTTACGATATTCACGAATGAATGAAAAGTCATAATTGTCAGATTGCATTATTGAACCTTATGTTGATAAATAACACCGTTACGATAATCTGCCCAGGCGTTCTCAAACCAGGCATTACATTCAGGCAGTTTACGTCGTTGAACCCAGTTACTATTCACTTTTCCTGAACTTTCAGCAACTGTTTCAAGAACTTTATCACGAAAAGATTCATTTTCCGGTGAAAAACGCCATTCATCACCCAGCATGGAATGCGCCTCTATACCATCATTGGACATGACCAGTGCGGAACCTCGAGAACCAACTCCGCTATTTACCTGCGTAAGAATGGCTTCTAAATAGACAGCATGAGCAAAACATAGTTGTAAATTGCGAATTGATTCAACTGTGTCAGTTGCACTTCGACGGCAAATCCCTGCGTCAATCAGTTGATGATATTGGTTCCATGCATCCACTACTGCAGATTTCAATCCTGCTTGCGAACGAATATGTGAACCATATTTTGTCATTCGTCCCTGGAATTCCGCTCTTGCATCACTCCAGTTAAAGGATGAATCTGTTCCTGCTCTAAATAATTCAGTCAAGTTGTCCAGTTGTTGTTGTGCAGAACGATAAAATGACGCATCATCAAGAGTGAAATTTTTATAGCAATTGGCAATGTAGTCGGCGGCACGGAATCCCGCAACTTGCCCGGAATTGAGTGCTGAACCGCCTGGACGGTAAACACCGTGAGAACCGTTGACTTCACCCACCGGAAACAAATGTTTGATGTTCAAAGATTCCCACCAATGATTTGCCGCCAGTCCGCCATTGTTATGCTGGGCACAAACTGCTATTTCAAGCGGTTCAGCAACAAGATTAATACCATGTTCTTCATATAGTTTTATTGCGTCAGGATTCATATGCTGCAAACGTTCGATTGGCAAAGCATGCAAAGCACGTGACTTCTGCAAATATTCATATGCTTCAGGAGATAACGCATCGAAACTGAAGTCAGAACTGTTGCGGCGAAAATCCATGAATACCCGTCGCCCTTTAACCGCCGTCTCAATATAGGTTAGGATATCAACAATGGAAGACCCCCCGACTACCTTACGCGGGTCAAATGGCCACTGATATCCCTTAAGAAAAACAGCATTGTTCATATCGCCGGCCGAACCAAAATATGGTAATAGAAATTCCTGCTCGTCAGAGTATCCATCAATCGCTGTAGAAATCATCCGTGGCAACACCTGCATATAGGTACCGGAAACATTCCATCTGAATTTGATTGATGCAGTACCATATTGTGACTCTGGAAGGCTTTGGGCTTTAGCTCCAGCCAATAGTGCCAAACCAATACCGCCGGTATGAACGTTTGGATATACGCTGGTTTGATAAAGACCGCCGGGGCCACCGGTAGCAAATACCACGTTTTCAGCCATGTATGCTTCGAAGGTGTTTATTTCCCCTTCGTTATATATAGCAATTGCTCCGGCAATCCGCTTTTCTCCACCATCGCCGTCAGTCAACAAGGTAACTGCATTGCGGTTTTCTAAAACCCTGATATTACGCCGTTTAACTTCATTAATTAGCACACGACACATTTCTCGAGAGGTATATGGTCCGAATGAAGTGGCACGTTGGCGTGGATCATGGTCAGTTTTGTAACCGACAAATTGTCCAAAAGCGTCTTGAGGGAATTTAACACCAAGATTTACCAGATTCAAAAATGCTCTTGCAGAAAGTGATGCTTCGGTCAAAGCCAGATCGCCATGCATTGAACCGCCGCCAAAGAATGATTTAGCCAATTCCACTGGTGAATCCGGTTCAGTACCGTATAATCCAAGTTTGTAATAGGTTTGTTTGTCGCTACCGGTATTGATTGAAGTCCCCATATTGAGTCCTTCCGTAATTATCAATACATCTTCAATTCCCTTGGCATGAAGTTGCACTGCGGCATTCAAGCCAGCAGCACCACTACCAATCACCAGGGTATGAACTCTGGTAACGGCAACTTCTACACCTTGTAACAACAATTTACTGTTCATTAAAGCCCTCCCTCAAGTAATTTATTACAATACCTCAACTGTCATGCCACCGTCAACATTAACAACCTGTCCTGTCGAATAAGGCAAGTCACCCCTAACCATCATCGCGACAGCACGACCAATATCTTCAGGATAGCCCCAACGTTTTTGTAAGCACAATCCCTCGCCTATGAGTTTATCATATTTCTCCTTGACTCCTGCAGTCATATCGGTCATAATAACCCCTGGACGAATCTCATAAACCGGTATATTGTATTCACCTAATCTGGCCGCCCATAATTTTGTCATCATACTAACGCCGGCTTTCGACAAACAATATTCTCCACGTGAAGGTGATGCAACAGTCGAGGAAACTGACGACATATTAACAATACAGCATTTAAATTCACTATCATCCTGTTTCTGTTCAATCAGATATCGTGCAACAAGTTGCGTAACGAAATACGGTCCTTGAAGATTAATGCGCATCACCCGCTCGTAACTATCTTCAGTTGCATCAAGAATGTCTGTACGCACGGCAGGAGATACTCCGGCATTATTGACCAACACATTTAACTTGCCAAATTTCAACTTTATTTCTTTTATAATCTTCAATCTTGCTTCAGCGTCGGTGATATCAGCACGGCAGTATAATACTTCGGCTCCCAGTTGCCTGAGATTGTCCATGTTTGATTTATAATCTTTTTCGTCCTGAATATCACAAATAACCAGATTGCAATTTTCATTTGCTAACTTGCAAGCAATACCATAGCCTATTCCACGAGCGCCACCAGTAATCATTACAACTTGTTTGTCCATTGCAACACCTCACTTTATAATATTTATTGCGTCTTTTACAGATTGCTCAATTTTGTCCCAGGCTCCAGCTTTTACATCAGCGGCAGTCCCCAACCAGGTACCGCCGGCTGCAATCACTTCAGGTATTTCGAGATATTTAAGGACATTTTCTGCAGTTATACCACCGGTAGGCATGAACTTAATACCTAAATGACGGTATGGTGCAGTCATTGCCTTCAGCATTTGAATGCCACCTGCCGCTTCCGCAGGAAAAAACTTCATCACGGAAATACCAAGTTCATAAGCCTGTTCTATATGTGTCGGGCAGGAAATGCCGGGAAAGAATACATATTCGTTTTTTACTGCCTCGCTGACGATTACCGGGTTAAATCCTGGAGCAACGGCAAACGTAGCACCGGCAGCGAATGCCCGGTGTAAGTCTTTAGTGTTCAAAACTGTTCCTGCACCAATCAGTAAATCAGGAAACTCTTTAACTGCCTCAATAATTATGCTCTCAGCAGCAGCGGTACGGAAAGTAATTTCAGCAACACCTAAACCACAGCGGGAAAGTATTTCACACATCCGCAGACCGTCATCCAGCTTTTCCAATGCTAATACAGGAACTATTTTTAGCTTTTTCAAGCGCTCTGCAACGGCAAAAGTTTTTTGATTATAGGTATTCATAACTGTCCTTGTAAATTTCTTTAATGTTATTATTTTGCCAATATTATAAATCAAAGAATATATTTTGCAAGTTATTTTATAAAAAAATCTAAATTTATTGGTGTTTTATTGAAACATTGAAAATATTATCAGGGAGTAGATACAAAGAATAATTTCACTCATGTTATAGTATTTTTACAAGTGAGAATTCAGAAATTGAAGTATATATCGCAGATAAACGCCAAAGAATTCTACACTAATTTAAAAATTACCGGCTCAATAATTTAATTTTTCTTTAAGCATTTTTTCAACTATTAGCAAATTAGCTTTGCTTTTGTCGTCATTGGGAGAAATTTCCAAGGCATGGGAAAAATTTATTTTGGCGGATTCTAAATTACCATTTAGATAGGCACTCAATCCGCTATAGAAATATTTTGCGGTATTGTCGTCAATGATTTCCGACAACTTTAGAAAAAATTCAGCAGCATGAGTTTTTTCGCCTCGCTCAAGATATATGTTAGCAATAGTATAAAATGTCATTGCCGGCACCCCCCTGACCAATCTATTCAAAATTGGCATTTCCGGTACCAGTAATTGTGAAAAACATGTCATTGCCGCATTATTATCTCCGGAATTATAGAATATCATCCCTCTGACAAATTCTTTAAATAACTTTATTGCATTTTTCTGACTCTTTGTCATCCACGTTTCTTCCCGCATCCTATCAGCAACCTCGAGAGCTTCTGAAAAATTTTTATTACTAAGTTCAAGACAGGCGAATGCCGCCATTCCACGGAAATTGGCATTATCACGGTCGCATATTTTCTTTAGTAGCGTATAATCATTCTGCCAGGATGGCATATAAAACAAATTACCCGCTACAAGGGAAATCAGATATAACGCAGGCATCATTATCACAACCCGGCGATATTTTTTCATCACAGCAATGTGCTTGAAGGAATAAACAATGTTACCATCGGTTGTTGCTAAATAACATATTCTATTAACAACAATAGCGGTCATCCACAGAATAAAAAAAGAGGAAATATAACTGTACCGATCAGCAAAATCAGCGTTACTGAATGTGAAAAAACCAAGACATGGCAACAGAACGATTATAAAACATAACAGAGGCGGCATTATTTTATATAAAAGAAACGGTTTGCAACGCCGGTAAAGGAAAAGGGCGAATATAATCAAACTTGAAAAAAACAGAAAAATGATTAATACTTTAGACCATGACAATTCGAAATATGGATAAAGCGGAATCAACTCTCCCGGAAAAAAGTTTTTGCATGCATACATCATCAGATTGTTCAGTACTAGAAAAATTGTCCGGGTGTAATCTGCGTCAGTCGCCATCAATTCCTTGGAGATGCTCTTTACATAGGTTATCAATAACAAATAACTGAGTGTCACGGGGCGGGTTAAAACGGGCCACCCAGGGGCGGGTCAAAACGGGCCAC
>CAYMSF010000035.1:0-45002 GCA_964392985.1 uncultured Victivallaceae bacterium
ATTCCCATGCCAGATCATCATCATCAGTTACTACCATGCCGCCTTCGCCGCCGGTCGTGAAATGTTTGCTCTGGCAGAAACTGTAACAACCGATATCACCGATGGTGCCGGATTTTTTGCCTTTGTAAAACCCCCCGAAACACTGCGCGCAGTCTTCAATTACTTTCAGATTGTGTTTTTTCGCAATCGCCAGAATCGGGTCCATATCTGCCATGACACCATACAGATGAACGACAATAATCGCCTTGGTGCGCTCATTGATAAGGGGTTCTATCGCCACCGGATCAATCGTGTGATCTTCGGTAACATCTGCGAATACCGGCAGCGCTCCCGCCTGAATGATGCAGAAGGATGACGCAATAAATGAATAACTCGGGCAGATAACTTCATCGCCGGCGCCAATGTCCAGCGCCGCTACCGCGGTATGCAATGCCTGAGTGCCGTTGCCGACGCTGATGGCATTTCTGCAACCATTCCATTTCGCCCATTCCTGTTCAAACTGCTGTCCGACTTTGCCAGTCCAGTAGTTGACCAGTCCGCTGCGCAACGGTTCCATAGCTTTTTGAATCGTTGATTCTTCGAATGATGGCCACATTGGAAATTTGCCATTGAATACTTTCTGTCCGCCATTGATTGCCAGTTCTGTCATTTTAAACTCCTTTTTTTGAGTTATTTACTGTATAATGCTACCGAATTGTATTTTAACATCTATAGTATACACGATGAAATACGCTTACTTCAACACAAGTAAGTTGTTAATAGTTACTAATAAATTGTAAAAAGTTACTGTATTATGGAAGATTTGAAAAAAATACCGATTGTCAGACAGCAACACCCGGACATCTCTCCGGTCGTGCCTTTTGATGTTATCCGGGAATATCATTATCAGCCGATGAAAAATTTTGAAGCGGATATGCACTATGCATTGCAGTTCTGTATTGTTCTTCACGGCAGTGTCGAAGTGGTTTTTGAAGGATTTCAACGCGAATACAAGGCCGGGGAAATGTGGTGGGTAATGTTCTGGGAACCTCATGCCTACCGGTTTTCCGGCACCAGAAATTTTGCAGTAACGGTGAATATTGACCTTGACCATATCGGTAACTGTGATCCGTTCGGAGAATGCAATTGGCTGCTGCCGTTTGTCCTTACACCTTCGGAACGCTATTGTCCGGACGATCCGCCAGCGCGTGAGAGCATCCGGAATATCGGGAAGAAACTGCTTAAGTTATGGCTCCGGCGGGATACGGGGTGGAAACTTGAAAGCTGGTTGATAATTCATCAACTTATTCTCAACGCGAACAGACACACGGTACAGAGTACTCAGAATGGTTCACTCGAACTTACCGGCGGGTTCAAACGCATAAAAAAAGCAGTTGATCTGGTCAAAGGCAGTTCCGGACGTCCGCCGTCGTTAACTGAAGCGGCTGCAGCCTGCAGTTTGAGCCCGAGCCGTTTTTCCGATGTATTCCGCAAGAATACCGGGGTAAGTTTTGGCAAATTCGCAACGCGCGCCAGGCTATCTTTCGCGGCGAATGATTTAAAAAGCGGTACCATGGCAATTGAAGAAGTCGCAGAAAAATGGTCTTTTTTTGACAACAGCCATTTCTGTCATGCATTTAAAGAATTATACGGCTGCACTCCGGGACAATATCAGAAAACTTCCTCGGGTTGACCGGACAAATACTTTTTAACGCAATTTCTGAAAAATAACAATCAGTGGAACGCAAATCAGTGAGAGAATACAACCGGCGGAAAAAAATAGCGGTAAACCATATTGTATCATCTTATTTTTAATCTCGGCTTCAAGTGGATTATTCATATGGTAAATGACTTGAACTGCGTCACCCTCGTTGAGCTTCCATGAAGATTTGCCGTATTTGTTTTTGAATTCATATTCATGCTCTGAAACCTTGAATTTTATCGTCGGGTAAAGAATATCGCCGCTTTGGCCGCCATTTTCTTTAATAAATCCTGACACCGTTCCTTCCGCATTCAGGTATTTGTCATATTTATTTTTAGCTTTGATGTACAGTATCAGCGCCAGAATTCCATCTATTACTGCCGCTGCCAGCAATACGGACGCTATGCCCAATTTAAAGAAATCGTGAAAATCTACATTCATACAACGTCCTCTATTCTTCAACAGAGGCGACACATTCTATTTCAATCAGCGCATCCAGGGGCAACTTTGCCACTTGTATAGTGGAGCGTGCCGGTTTATGTGTACCGAAATTTGATTCATATATCTCATTCATCTTCGCAAAGTCATCCATGCTTTTCAGAAATACCGTTGTCTTCACTACCGAAGACAAATCTGCACCGGCCGCACTAAGAACTGCGGTGATGTTTTTAAAAACCTGCCTTGCCTGAAGTTCAACGGTTTCGCCGGCAAGTTTTTTTGTAACCGGGTCAACGCCAAGTTGACCGGACATGAAAATCATATTGCCGGTTTTTATCGCCTGTGAATACGGTCCGATTGCGGCTGGCGCACTGCTGGTTGCAATAATTTTCATAACATAATTCCTTATATATTTATCAGTGAACTCTCAAATTTCGTCAAATACGAGTTTTTGACAAAACCACTTATAATCTTAAATTTTATCATAAACTATAAAATTATATGGAGCATAGATGTTAAGTAAAATTACATCTGATTTGTCGTTTGTCTATTCTGAAAATGATTTTATTTGGATGGAATAAAATTATCAAGTCCCTGAAATCCAATATTAGTGCTTGATAGTTTTGAGCTTATTTGGTGAAGATATCTTAATCTTTTCGCAGGTTATGGCCATAAACCATTTTATCAACCTGTTGTCAGCGCATAAGTAACCTTGTTTTCGGTAACTGTGATGAATTTTATTGTTACCATGCCGGAAATTACAGCGGCGATTTCATCATCACTTATTTCTTTATGAAACAGCGCTGCAATAGTACTGGATAGTGTTTTAACGGTACGTGGTTTTGATACCTGGGGCTGCTTAATTTTGTCGATGACCATTTGAATGCGTTCTTCATTCGATTTTATATTTACTATTCTTACCATTGGTATCTCATTTACATCGCTTGAACGGCCGATTAATATTTTCTTTGCTTTCAGGTGCTGAATAAGCGGGTCGAAGCCCTTGTCTTTTGATATGATGTGGAAGTATGCTTCCGGTTCTGAAGCGGTAAGCTTACCGAGGTAGAAAGCAATATGAAAATCAAGTGCATTTGGACCGTTGCCGGCAATCTCTACATACTCGGCTTTCTTTCCCATCCGTTGTAGAGACGATGCAAGCTTAAGGGGTATTTTTGTCTGGTTTGCACCGACAAATATGATTATCCGGAAGTTATCATTCTCAAAGGAAGAGATATCAGCCATCTGAACGTTTTCAAAGTCAATTAGTATATAGTTAGTACGCACGACTCCCCCCTGAATTAAAGTTGTTAAAGATTATTCATATTAAGGCATATAACTCTAATACTATATTACAACATTTAAATGATTGCAATTTTACAAGATTGCTGGTTTAAGTTCTGCGTTTTATGATCTTTGGCGGAGGCGGGGGTGTTTTTTGTCTGTGACTGCCGTTGACTATTGACAAAAACTCACCGGCAAGCCATTCGAACGGATACTGGATGGTGGATATTTCATCACAGAGACTGGTAAATAGCGGACTGTTATCCATGCCCAGAATAGAAACGTCCTGCGGTACATTGATGCCATTACGCTCCAACGTTCTCAGCGTTTGCAGCGCCAGCCAGTCATTATGGCAGAACAACGCATCAATTTTTTTGGTTGTTATTAATTCCGGCAGACTGTCTTGATCCGGGGCGATAATAACTTGCGGATTCAAGCCGTATTTATGCATATTTTCCATGTATCCTGCGGCACGTCCCTGAACCGCATAACTTTGCCGGTTATAAGTTAGATGAGCGATATTGTTTCTTCCTTGTGAAATAAAATAATCGACAGCGGCAGCGCCGCTGGCTTTTTCGTCAGTATGCAGGAAAACTGTTTTGCCACCTTTGCAGCGACTGAGGAATGAGGCAACAGGCATATTGAGTCCCGCCGGAAGTCGATATCCGTCTTCATGGGGTACGACCAGCATGGCGTGGCATCTTCTCGCCGCAAACTCGTTGATGATCTCGCTCATCTCCTCCGGCGTGTCTGTTGGTGTGATTATCAGGTGAAGTCCTGCGGGGCTGAGTGCTGATTTGACGAACCCGGCAAAATCCATCAGGAATGCACTGTTCAATTGTGGAATTACTGCAGCAACGATCCGGCTTTGCCCGGTCATTAATTCCCGGGCAGCCGGGTTAGCGCGGTAACCATGTAATATGGCGGTTTCAATGATTTTCTTTTTTGTTTTATCACTGATGCCATCACGTCCGTGCAGGGCACGATCAACCGTTCCCTGCGATACGCCACATAGTTTTGCCAGTTCCAGTGATGAAATCATTTACATACCGTGTATTCAATTTTACCCGTTTCAATTTTACCGTCGCATACTTTAATGAAAGGTTCGCCGTTTTCAACACCACAAAGACCATACCCGGTGGCTGTTGACAGAAAACTGGTAAAATCACCTTTAATCCGTGGCGCAATATAAAGTTTTTTCTTCACTGCATCGTAACTGATTCCGGTCATTCCCTGCAACAAACCGTAACTGGCCATGGCTCGAGCGTACCAGTGACCGCACTCATATTCGTTGTACGGATTGCGGCATGAACCGTCATAACGCCGGCGAAGAATCCGCACGATTTCTAATCCTTCTTCGACACATCCCATCAACATCAGATGGCTGGCAACCTGGTACTCTATGCCAGTCCACACCTCTTCGCTATAAACGAACGGCAAAAGAGGTTTACCGCCATGCGGCCAGGAGCAGAGCAGCAACCCGCCGTCTTTGCCGAACGCATAACTCGCTCGTTGCGGATTGACATGGTCGGTAAGATTACGTTTCAGATTGTATTTATATACCGAAAGCAGATGGCTTTTTACTTTTTCCGGGTCAAGAATTTCACCTATGCCGCAAACTTCCGCCATCCAGGCGCCGAGTACGCCATCGGAAAGACAACCCTTGCCATACTGATATTTCGGACCTTCCTGCTGCATCAGTTTTTCTGCCTCCGGCGAATAAATTTTGCCGCCGCATAATGCTTCAGTTTCCAGCGGCGATTTTGCCTTGAGACCTTCCCATACTATTTTCTGTTCAAAATATTCGCCGTTGAACAATTCTTCCTCAAGATATTTGCGCCCTTTTAGATAAAGCTCGTCGTAAAGAGCAGTCGCTTCGCCAAGACATTTCCCCATCAAAGACGCTGCCTTCAGAGCACCGAGATAGAAGCTGGAACACATACCGTCCGGCCCCCAGAATTCGATATCATAGGTGTTGTGATGCGGTTCAACCAGTATCCCGGCGTGTTCCGGATCCCAGGTGGCAATACAGTAATCAAGGCTGTTCTTTGCTTTGGGCCAGAAGGCTTTCAGCCATGCATCATCACCATTTATCTGCCATTCGCGGTACAGTTTCATCAATCCGCCGAGCTGCCCATCAGCGGCGGCGTGAGACTGCTTTTTAGTTGACTGACTGATGGGCAGATTGTGCCGGAAATTCTGAAAGCCGTCGTCGAACTGGGCTTCATTGAACTCAGTTTTGCGCAATGAACGTTCAAATTCGGAAAACAGATGTGGCAGTGCCTGTGCATAATTCCAGACATGGGTACATGACCCAGAGCAGCAACCGCCGCAGTCACAGCATCCCTCCCAGCACCATATTCTGCCACTTTTTTCCCGTAGCACGGTCGGTGATTTCAGGATTGTCAAGTTGGCGGCGATGGCATCTGTAACTTCCGGAGGTAGCGTGTTGGCATAGAATGTTCGGGTGAATTTTTCAGTTTGTGCCATAAGTCCGGCATAATTTTCCCCCCAATAATCGCTGACCGTATTAATAGTGTCAAATTCAACTGCATACCATGGTTTGTAATATTCCTCCACTCCATGACCGGCTTTTACTTCCGATTCCGGCATGTACCAGGCAAATTGCAACGGAATGGTGATTGATTTGCCGGGTTCAAGGCAGAACTCGTAAGTCAGGCTGCCTCCAGGCGAAGATTTATAATTATCATTATATTCCCCGGTTTCAATGCATCTTTGATTTGCAATATCATCCCAGACAATTGTGCGCGAGTCAAACCAGCCGCCGCGAAACCAGGAAGGATTTACTTTCACGCCGGGGAGATTAATGAATGCGGCAAAACTGCCCGGAAGCTGTTTTACTTTGCCAGCTTCATCCAATTGATTGAACACTTCCAGCACAAAACCGCATTCAGATTTGCTGACTCTGCCTTCCTCCACAGTGTGACCTTTGACTAGAAAATTTGAAGCATTGAAGCTGAACACCGCAGTCTGTCTTTCCGGCGAGTCATTGGTGAAAGTGTATTCAACTGCCGCTACTGGCAGACTGCTGTTTTTAGTATCGTTCGGAATGAACGGACTCCAGCCGGTAAGTTTGACAGATAACGGCATCTCCGGATGTTTCAAATTGATATTAGCAAAAGGAAATTGCGCAGAGAAAGTTGCATCTGCATAGCGCGGCAGACCAAACGCGAAGTTGCCCAGGCCGTTCCGGGAACCGGATTTTTGCATGGTTATTCGCTGGGATACTGGACTTTGCAGTACGCGGGTTTTGCCACTGCCTTTAATATGTATGGCGGCATAAACATCAGGCTCTTTATTATTGTCATGGTTATGAAACAATGAGACATTGGACAAACCGCCGCAACCATTAAGACAGATCATACCCGCGCCGATGCCTCCCATCGGATAGGCAATCAGGTCACAATTTTCTCCACTGTAAACTTTTGTGGTCTGCTGTTTTACTGACATAATTGTTTTCCTGTTTAAAATTTCCAGCGTTAAACATTTGCGTGTAGTTACACGATAATTAAATATTATACCTGTCAGCATAAAATTTTGCAACCGGTAAATTAATTTTCTAAAGAAAAATATTTTGCGGAAAACCGCGGCATCTCTATTGATGTCTGGGATATTCTGGGATATAATATATGACTTTGAAGGCAGATTAAGGATATGCAGATATTGCAGTTCGTGTAATCAATCATTCCGGTAGTAATCAGGTAGTTATGGCGCTATAATTATTATTGGCGGATTTTAAAAGAAGTCGATGACACAACAGCGACTGAATTGGGTTTGAAATTTCATTATCTCGAATTTGATATATCTGATTACCGCAACCATGAGGATGTCATTGCCAAATGCCGCCTTGCTGTTACGAATATCATCGCCTCCGGCAATTGAGATGTACTTTTATTAGACGGTGTGGCGGAAACGGGTATTTTAATTGATGAATTCTCCTCCGCCGGGAGAACGTTGCATCGCGACATCGACATCATTACCAATACCGAGATGCATTCGCATATGTTTTTTCTGCAATCTGATATACTGAATTTTCCGGCAGGATAGTTGAGTTGATTAACAATATAATAGATTGCCGTGGTAAAACCATCTGCAGAATGGTGCTGTCGGGTCTTATTACACGGCATACCATGAAGAAAGATTGGTAATAAGAACTGGTTTTTAAAGATTTTGACTATAAACGTTAACAAACAGTCGGCTGAAAACCAACAAAAAAGGGATTTAAAATGAAATTTGGAGTGGCTGATTACGGTTTGAATGTTTGGGATGGCGGATTGTATGATATTGAAAACCGCCTTCTTGATATTAAAAAGCTGGGTCTTTCCGGAACGGAGCGTCTTGAGGCGGTGAGTCCGTCCGATGCGCTTTACAAAGCCGCGCTGTACCGTAAACTGGGGATGGATTTCGCTACCTGCCGCGGTCCCAGTGTTCAAGCTGGAATAGAGTGGACAGCAGCACTTGGGAAAAAATATGTCTGGATTACTCCGGGACCGAATGATTTAGTCGTTGATTTTAAGGAATTCTGTCGGCGTTGCAACGCTTTTGCCGCCGCTGCGGCGAAATTTGGTTTGCAGTGCGGTATACACAATCATGTCAATTCACGAATTGAAACACAGTCGGATTTCGAAAATTATCTGAAAGCCTGCCCCGGTGCCGGCATGGTTCTGGACGTCGGCGAACTGGCACTCGCTGACGGTAATCCGGTTGCTTTGGTGAAAAAATATTTAAACCGTATTTGTGCGGTACATTTGAAAGATGCAGAATATACCGACCGTAAAGCCAAAAAAATCGAATACCGTACCATCGGCAATGGCAAATACGGGGAAATTAATCGTAAAACCATGGAGGCACTGAATAAAGCCGGATACGATGGCTGGGTTATGATTGAACCGGAAGATTTCAGAATCAATCCTTTAACCGAGCTTGCCAACAGTATTGAATACCTGAAAAAAGGCGGAATTTCAATAACAAAATAAAAAGTATTATTCCGTGTACTCTCAGTCAAGATTTAAAAATATTACAATACAGAAGGAATCAATGATGATGACGAATTCAAAAATTATTAAAGTTGGGGTACTGGGACTTGGACGCAGTGGTTATGGCATTCATGTTGATGCCATAAAGAAAATGTCTGAAACATTCCAGGTTGTCACAATTTATGATCCGCTCGAGGACCGTGCGGCTGCCGTTGCCGGCGAATTAGGAATAACTCAGAGCGCAAGCGAAGAGCAACTGCTGAATAATCCTGAAGTTGAGCTGGTGATCGTCGCCAGCCCCAATCGTTTTCATACCGGGCAGGCATTACTGGCGCTGAAAGCCGGCAAACATGTCTTGTGTGAAAAACCCTTTGGCCTGTCATTGGCTGAATCTGACCTGATGATTGCCGCCTCTCGCACGGCAGGGAAAGTTCTTCAACCGTTCCAACAGCGACGCTTCGAGCCGGATTTCCTCAAGGTCAAAGAAATATGCGAAAGCGGACTTCTCGGTGAGATATACCAGATCCGGATATGCTGGCATGGTTTTGCACGTCGTTGGGACTGGCAGACGGTACGTTCTTGCGGTGGCGGTGCACTTAACAACAATGGACCGCATCTTCTCGACCATGCGATGGAGCTCTTCGGCAACGGTGAACCCGAGGTATGGGCGGAAACCAGACGCTGCCTTTGCAGTGGCGATGCCGAAGACCATCTCAAGGCGGTTATTTACGCTGCCGGGCATCCTACTATCGACATTGAACTCAGCAGTATCTTCCCTTTTCCGCAGGACCGTTGGCTGGTATGCGGGTCAAAGGGCGGTTTACACGGAACCGGTTCAAAGCTTGAATGGAAATGGGTGGATTTTTCTACCATGCCGGAACGAAAAGTAGAATTAGCATCTACGCCGGATCGCAGTTATAACTATGAACCATTGGTCTGGCATGAGGATTCGTGGCAGGCCGAGAGCAAAGCTGATGCCGGCAGTGGTGCCGCACCGGCGGTGCAGCAGGTGATTACGCTTTACAGTAGTTTATATCGTACGATTCGCGAAGGCGTGGCACAGGAAATAACTCCCGAAAGTGTACGCAAACGGGTGGCGTTGATGGAGAAAATTCGCAAGTCAGCCGGAATTACTGCGTGTTAAGCTCAGGACGAGTCCATGATAACGGAACTGGTAATCGTTTTTTGAAATTTTGATTGTTTTTCAGAAAAATATTAAGGAATAAGTATCTGTCATTTACGCCACGTGAAAATTTTTGATTCAGAGTTGAATTCTTAATGCGGGACTTGTTCCCGCATTTTTTTTGATTTGAAACAACGCGACACAGGAAAATTTTCAATGAATAATTTTGAAAAAGTGGCCTTGGACTATAACGTGTTTTGTATGAAATCGCTTCATAACAATAAACAGTTGCTTCAAATATTTCGCTTGAACTTGCGGCGGTACTCGCCCGGAGTGATACCGCAATGTTTGCTGAACGTACGACTGAAGTGTTCTGCACTGCCGAATCCCGAGAAATCGGCAATCTCGTTCATCCGGTAATCTGTTCCGATAAGACTGATGCGCGCACGTTCCAGACGTTCATCGGTCATTAACTCGCCGAACGTTTTACCGAAAATCTCTTTTACCAGATGGCATGCCCTTGATTCTGATAGCCCTATTTTTCCTGACAGATCCTTCAGCGAGACGTTTTTTCTGAAATTCATTGCGATGAACTGCTGTATACTGGCTTTTCTGCTGAAGTCGCGAACTCCGCCAGAACGTATAAATTCGGCTTTGTTGATAAGTCCGTAACCGAAAACCGGAAGTACGCGGCGCAATGTGTCTATTAACGCCGGGTCAGCCGGTTCCATGCCACCAGTAATATCTTTTTTGTTGCGCGAACGCCAAATGCCGGCAAAAAGCGTTGCCACATGGCCTTGCATTACATACAGCGGTACGACAACTTCAATAATCCCACGGCGGCAGCGCTTTATAAAACTGCCGGCATGAATATTATCAATTTTTCTGTTGAGCTGGTGCATGCAGTGATCAAGACAATAAGTTCGTGATTCTTCTGCGCATTGAGGAAATGTCTGCCGGTGTGAATCGCGTCGCGGTCCGATAAGGTTTTTTTTGTCTGCGTTTTGAAATATATGTGCGAGATCATGCACCGTAATCTTACAGTTAAAGGCATTTTCAAAATCACACAAAAGTTGTTCAAGTTCAGCCATTATATTGACCTAAGTTGTTTATAATAGCAATATACATCAATAAATCAGCATTTCAAATCATTGCAGAAATTTGCGTTACACGTTATAATAATTGACATAGATGATAACACGGGATAAAAAATATTACAATGATAATTGTAAAACTATTTTTCCCGGAACATAAAGAAAAAACACAACCGCAAAACAAGGAGGCGCTATGAAAATTGTCTACCAGGTGACACGTGGATGCACAATATGCATGAACTGCGTTCATCTCTGCCCTGTCCAAGCCATCAAACTTAAAGAAAAGGGAATGTGGATTGACGAAGAAAAATGCATTGGTTGTGGTTCTTGTGAAAAACAGTGTGCCTCAGAGGCGATAACCAAAAAGGAAATCAAACCCTGAGTCAGGAGGCAGTCTACTATATTGCCATTCTTTATCCCGCTGAAATTTAATGAATAAAAGTTACCCGATTTTTAAAATAGTCTAAAAATAAAGGACGAAAAAATGTTAGAACTGAACGAAAAGAACGGTAAAATTATTGAACCGGAAAAGTTATTAACCATCGACTGCGAATATGATGTTCTTGTCGTCGGTGGTGGTATCGCCGGCATAGGCGCCGCGATAGTTGCCGCTCGAGCAGGATGCAAGACGCTGCTGGTTGAACGCGAGTCTACGCTTGGCGGACTGGCAACTATTGGACTGGTAAATATCCCTCTCGACCATCTTTCCGGCATCGGCAAGGAAATGTTCAAGCGGCTCGAAGAGGTCAATGCATTATGGCACTGTAACACCGATCCGGAAAAGCACAAGCTTATCCTTGACAGAATGGTGCGGGAGTCCGGTTGTGATATTCTACTTGTCACTTATGTTGTTGATTCAATAGTCAAAAATGGCGCTATTCGCGGCGTTGTCGTGGAAAGCAAAAGCGGACGCAAAGTCATATTGGCCAAGCGCGTCGTTGATTGTTCCGGTGATGCTGATGCCGCATGTTTCGCCGGTTGTGAGTATCAAGTTGGACGAGTTGAGGATGGGTTGACACAGGGATGCTCCCTGGAGTTTCGTCTGGGCGGCGCGGAATGGGACAAATATATTAATTCAGATTTGAAATCCGAAGATCCTTACTGGATTGAATTTGTAAAAAAAGCTCTGGCAAACGGAGATTTGCCGTACGAGATCGACAACCACTTGAATTGGATGACCCATGTTCCCGGACGCCCGGAACATTGCGGTCAAGACGAAGTGAGCATCTGTTTCGCCCACTCCCGTAATTGCAAACCATTGTGTAATCACGACCTGACCCGCATGTATCTGGAAGGGCGCGAACAGTGCGACATTCTTTGGAAATTTATACGTAAAACCGTCCCCGGATTTGATAAATGCTGGCTTATTGACACCGGAACGCTTCTGGGAGTGCGTGACTCACGACGTATCACCGGAGAGTATATTCTGAATGCGTATGACATCGCCAGTAGGGCTAAATTTGACGATGTTATTGCCATCAGCTGGCGCGGGTTTGATATTCACAATCCCACCGGTCCCGGCAATTTGAGATGGGTGCCATGGGAACTTAATGGCAAGAAGCGTTATATGCTTGCCAATAAAGGTGGCTTGGGCGGTTCGGCATTTCCTCCCGGAGGAAAGGATGTACTCTGCGATTATCAGGGTAAGGCAGGGGAAGACCTTAAATTCTCCGATGAACCGCAAATGAGCTACTATGATATTCCGTACCGTTCACTGGTGCCATTGCATGTGGAAAATCTGCTGGTTGCAGGCCGTTGTCTGTCGGCCGATTTTCCGGCACAGGCGGCAACCCGTCTGGTCATGTGCTGCAATGCAATGGGCGAAGCGGCCGGTGTGGCGGCAGCAATTTCCTTAAAACAGAATATATCTCCGCGCCAGGTTGACAGAAAAGATATTCAGCGTTTGTTGTTGAAAAATAACTGCACCCTTGGTCTTGCCGGACGTGTTATCCCCGGTCTTTAGGGATAACTTCCCTGAAGGTGAAACATGGCAAACCTGATAGTATTGCCACGAAACATCAATTAATGGTCAGATCTGTCGCTATGTGGCAGGTCTGATTGTTTATTAAAATCTCTTTTTCTTTTATTGAACTTTTATTTATTGCAATTAGATTGATATATTGGTATGTGAGTTTTGCGACTGAACGCCTCTATAACAGTCATTATAAACACGGAAGGGACAAAACATGAAAAAGTTGAAGAGTCTGATGAACCGGAAAAGCGTCAAATATTGTCTTTCAACGTTACTCTTCGGTGGCGCATGTCTGGCGCCATGGCTCGCCGTTTCTCCCGCCTTTGCTGCGCCAACCCAGAATACAGATAAACGCACCGAAATCACCTCAATAAAAGGTACATGCAATTTCGGCGGCAAGAACAGCACCTGGTCCGCGAAACTCAAGGCGAATGGTGATGGCACCTATAACGCTGTCTATGTTTCCTCCTGGGGAAACAAACCACTGCATTATGTTGGAAAGATCAAAACCGACATGAATGAGATTAGCGGCAACGGCAAGGCGAGTGGTGGAAGTGCCAATGGCAACTTTGAGTTCTCCGGCAAGTTCGGCAAAGACGGCATTGCCCAGTGCACCTACAAGGAAATCGGCGGTCGCCGCAGCGGTACCATGACGGCTGAATTGCCCAAATAAAAAGTTGAATAGTTCCGGCAAATACGCCAATATTGAACGGATAGGCGACTCCGTTCAGTTCCCACACCTGCCTGGATTAACTCGGTATTAATTTTATTTTACCGGATTGTTTTCTTGCTTTTTGCCGCATTTCTGATATTGTCATAGTATAATCAGTTGACGCTGAACTATTTGAAAGCGAAAACTGACGTTTCCATCACTTAGGAGTTGTAACAAAAGCACAGGTTGTTTTGAGACAGTTCCTGAATTCATGAAGGAGGATAACATGAATAAGCCACTCTCGCAAGAAATGTTGCACAAGATGAATGCCTACTGGCGCGCCGCCAACTATCTTTCCGTCGGACAGATTTATCTGTATGACAATCCACTATTGAAAAAGACACTTACGCTGGATCATGTAAAACCGCGCCTGCTCGGACACTGGGGAACAACTCCGGGATTAAATTTTATTTACGTCCACCTCAATCGTCTCATCAACAAATATGATCTGAATGTGATTTACATCACCGGTCCCGGTCATGGTGGCCCCGGTCTGGTCGCCAATACCTATCTCGAAGGAACTTACAGTCAATTTTACCCGAATATCTCCCAGGATGAAGAGGGCATGAGAAAACTCTTCAAACAGTTTTCTTTCCCCGGCGGTATTCCCAGTCATGTGGCGCCGGAAACGCCCGGTTCAATAAATGAGGGCGGCGAACTGGGGTATTCGCTGGCTCACGCCTATGGCGCGGTATTGGATAATCCGGATTTGATTGCCGCTTGCGTCGTGGGCGATGGCGAAGCAGAAACCGGCCCGCTGGCAGCCAGTTGGCATTCCAATAAATTCCTTAATCCTGTCCATGACGGCGCGGTGTTGCCGATTCTGCATTTAAACGGCTACAAGATTGCCAATCCCACGGTTCTGGCACGTATCAGTCACGAGGAATTGGAGGAATTATTCCGCGGGTACGGCTATAAACCTTTCTTTGTCGAAGGCGACAAACCTTCTGAAGTTCATCAGATTATGGCTGATGTAATGGAAAAAGCCATAACCGAAATCAAAGAAATTCAGAAAAAAATAAGGGCAAAAGGCTTTACCAAACGTCCAATATGGCCGATGATTGTCATGCGCACACCGAAAGGCTGGACTGGACCGAAAGAAGTTGACGGTCTTCCGGTGGAGAATACCTGGCGTTCGCATCAAGTGCCTCTGGCTGAACTGGCCACCAAGCCCGGACATTTAAAGATGCTTGAGCAATGGATGAAAAGCTACAAGCCGGAAGAGTTGTTCGACGCAACCGGCAAGCTTATTCCCGAACTTGAGGAACTCGCCCCGAAAGGCGACCGGCGCATGGGCGCCAACCCCCATGCGAACGGCGGACAATTGATGCACGACTTGAAAATGCCAGACTTCCGCAAATATGCCGTTGATATCAAAAATCCGGGAACTGTTACCGCCGAATCCATCCGCAGTATGGGTGCGTTTGTCCGCGATATTATGAAATTGAACTGGGAACGCCGCAATTTCCGCGTATTCGGTCCTGATGAAACCGCCTCAAACCGCTTGGGCGCGTTATTTGATATCACGGAACGGGTTTCTGTTGCGGAAATATTAAAAACCGATGACCATGTTTCTCCGGACGGGCGGGTAATGGAAGTACTCAGTGAGCATCTGTGTCAAGGCTGGCTGGAAGGTTATCTGCTGACTGGACGACACGGATTATTGTCCTGTTACGAAGCGTTCATTCACATTGTGGATTCAATGTTCAATCAACATGCCAAATGGCTGAAGGTCACCCGGCATATCCCCTGGCGCCGGCCGATTGCCTCGTTGAACTATCTGCTTACCTCGCATGTGTGGCGGCAGGATCACAATGGTTTCAGCCATCAGGACCCGGGATTTATCGATCATGTTGTTAATAAAAAAGCTGAGATTATCCGTGTTTATCTGCCACCGGATGCCAATACTCTCCTTTCGGTAACTGACCACTGCATGCGCAGCCACAATTATATCAATGTTATCGTCGCCGGCAAACAGCCGCAACTCCAATGGCTGGACATGGATTCAGCGATCAAACACTGTACCGCCGGACTTGGCATCTGGAGCTGGGCCAGCAATGATCAAAACGGTGAACCGGATGTCGTGATGGCATGTTCCGGTGATGTTCCCACCCTGGAAACGCTCGCGGCAACCGAACTGCTCCGGCAGCATCTGCCGGAATTGAAAATCCGTGTCGTTAATGTGGTTGACTTGATGGCGTTGCAACCGCACACCGAGCATCCGCATGGTTTGAGGGACAAAGATTTCGATTTGCTGTTCACCAAGGACAAACCGATTATTTTTGCGTTTCATGGCTACCCGTGGCTGATTCACCGCCTGACCTATCGCAGAAACAATCATGGCAATCTCCATGTCAGAGGTTACAAAGAAGAAGGCACGACAACTACGCCGTTCGATATGGCGGTATTGAATGAAATAGACCGTTTCCATCTGGCCGGTGATGCGATTGACCGCATTCCCAATCTGGGTGCAAAGGCGGCGTATGTCAAACAGTTTATCCGCGACCGGCTGATTGACCACAAAAATTATATCCGCATTCATGGCGATGATGTGCCGGAAATCAAAAACTGGCAATGGTCACTGGGACAAACCGGAAATAAGAAAGCCGGGAAATAGAGTGCTGGACAGAATCAACCGTTGAAAATGGTTCTATCCGGTCTTGGATTGGCTATTGCCATCCATTTTTCCGGTTCTTTTAACGGTTTAAAGCCGCATTTTGCATAAACTCCGTGCGCGTCTGCCGTGGCAAGCAGCCATTGATACACATCTTTTAACTCCGGGTGTGAAAGCGCGAATTTTACCATTTGCTGTCCTATGCCATTGCGCCGGAAATCTGGATGTACGACTACATCCGTAAAATATGCAAACCTGATTTTATCAGAAACTACGCGTAGAAAACCAATTTGTCTGTCATTTTCTGTGTAGGCGCCAACTACCAGCGCGGAGTTGTTAATTCCTTTTTGAATTTCATTTTCAGTAATGCCGGGAGACCAGGAAACCTTAGACAGCATTTCTTGCACACTGCTGATATTAAGCTTTTGCTGGTCAGAACTTATTTCAATTGTCATATTTCTCTCACCGGTTATATTCACAGTGATGCTAGCAAAATGCCTGCTGCCATAATAATCATAATGCTCTTTTTAAGGTTAAAATATCGAGAAAAAATAAAGATATTATAATTTCATTGTCGTGAAAATGTTTAGTAAAAATTTCGCATATCTCACCACGCCGCTTTAGAACTGATATACCGTTGAAAACATTTATGCTGACAGTTTTTTTGCAATTTTGGCGACATGCGCGCCTTGGAATCGGGCAATAATCAGTTCGTTTTCTGACGGTTGGCGACTGCCGTCTGCTCCGGCAAGGGTACTCGCGCCATACGGAGTTCCGCCGGTTATTTCATTCATATTGACCAGGGCCGGACACGCATAGGGTACACCGACAACCACCATGCCATGATGAAAGAGTGTGTTGTGAAAAGAGGTGATTGTGGTTTCCTGTCCGCCGTGTTGAGTTCCTGTGGAGATAAAGACACTGCCAACCTTGCCGATGAGAGCTCCGGTAAACCAGAGTTTACCGGTCTGATCCAGAAAGTCGCGCATTTGTGAACACATATTGCCGAAACGCGTCGGTGTTCCGAAAATAATGGCGTCATATTGCGGCAACTCTTCAACTGTCGCGATTGCAGCAGTCTGATCCAATTTTGCTCCGGATTTGCGGGCGATATCTTCGGGCATCAGTTCGGGTACACGTTTAATCGTCACCTCAGTACCGTCAACGCTTCGTGCACCTTCGGCAACGGCATTCGCCATGGTTTCGACATGCCCGTACATGCTGTAATAGAGAATCAATATTTTCGCCATAACCCAACTCCTTTATGATACAACCCATTTTTAGTGGTGTGTCTGTTAATAGATATTGTTTTATTCTTCTAAAAAATAATCTAAGTCCAGCTTTTTAACCTCAAATATATTTACGGTAGAAACGCCTACATTGTGTTCAATCATCAATTGAGCAAGCGTCTCTCCGTTAATCAACACAACCTTGGCATCTATGCGGGAAACATAATCGTCGGCTTCGGATGAAAAATTTGCTGTCGTGATAAATAGTCCTTTCCGTGCTCGTTGTCCTGTTAGTGCGCCAACAAATTTTTGAATATCGGGGCGACCGACGGTGTTTTCCCAACGCTTTGCTTGAATATAAATGACATCTAGACCTAGCCGGTCTTCTTTTATTATGCCATCAATACCACCGTCACCACTTTTCCCAATTGCTCTACCCGCGTCTTGGCGTGTGCCACCATAACCCATTTTTACAATCACTTCTACTACTAGTCTTTCAAAAAAGGCTGGTGAACATAATTTTAGACGCTGGAGTAATTCAGAGACAAGATCATTTCGAATACTTTGATATGCTGACTCGAGTGACTCTTCTGGCGTATTGCCACTAAATTCAGCTTCAGATGAGTCATCCAGTTTTGTGCGACGTAATGCTCTAAAGTCCTGGAATGCCTGAAACTGCGAAAGGAAATCTACGTCAATTTTCTGTGGTTTTTGTTTTAGAGTCTTTAGACCTGTTGGCGTGATTTTATTGAATCCTCGCTTCGGGGATTCTAGTAATCCTGCTTTTTTTAGATATGTCCTTGCCCACGCGATTCTATTACTGAATATTTCTTGTTTCCCGCTTGGAAGCATTTCCCGTCTTTCTTCATCGGTAAGATTAAAATTCTTGACCATTGCTTCAACGGATTCACGGAAAGCGTGCTCACTACCATCTGAATAAAAAATCAAAAGCGGTAACATGCAAGACTGATAATCTGGAATTGACATAATGGTCACACCTTATATTTTTCATAAACATATTTATGATTGAAGTAATACTGTAATTATCATCCACACTCTTAAACTAAATTAACTGCCATTTGTTATATTTCAAATAAGGCGTTAGCTATTTACTTCAACAGGACATGATTAAAATTTTTAAAATTTCTGTTCCCAAAGCATAATACTGAATCTTTTTACCTTTGTGATACCATTGTTCCACAAATAGGTATTTTCCGGAACATCAACTATGCTTTCATAAATTAATCCTGCCTTTCTTATGGTCAGTTCCGATGCGATATTGTCATGTCGACAGGTAATCACAATTTTTTTCATGCCAAGTTGCTGCGCCTCTTGCAGCACCAGTTTAATGGCTGCCGTAGCATAACCACGGCGCCGGTAAGGTTCTTCAATTGTAAATCCGATATGTCCACGGTAATTTGTCAAATATTCGTTATCGGTATAGCGAAGCGAGATTCCGCCAACAGTCAGACCGTCATCCACCCTGACGATCTGAAAGAGTTTGGATTGAATGAGTCCATGATCGAATTGCTTAACGGTATTCTCTGCTTCAATCAACTTAACCGCTTTACTTTTATTCCATGCTAACGCCTTTTTTTCGTGAGTTGTGACAAATTCGTGTTTTGCCGCGCAATATTTGTCATTGTCATCATTGCATTCAGCCGCACATCGCGCTTTGAGATTTGCATATTCCCATGCGATGAGAGGATGCGCAATCAGATAATCCCTGAACACAATATGCCGGGCAACGTCAGGCGAACCAGTCTTAAATGCATGGATATGGTGCGTGCGATGATAAAGTCCTTTGAGATAAAAGCGCCGGCCGGGAATCCCGAATTCCCCCTTGGGAATGTAACCAATATCTTCCATTCTTGAATTGTAACAGTCGAGGGACTCAACATTTTTTACCTCCAGCAGGATATCTATTACCGGTTTGGCGTTCAGGCCGTGAACTGCAGTACTGCCAATATGATGAATATGGACAATCTCCTCAGACAACACCGCTGATATAACGTTTGCCTCTTTTTGAAAAGCTGCGGGCCAATTATTGTCATATTCGACGACTTCAATTTTTCTTTTTTCTTTATCCATTTTAACTCTTAATACAGCGAGAGAAATTTATTAATTTTCTCACTTTCTTTTTTAGTCGTTGTCGGTTGACTATTGATTGAAGCAACACTGCATTATCACCCGCATTTCTGAACTAATCTAATTGCTTTTTACCATAATTCAAACAACAACAGGAGGAGCATATCAATAATTAATAACGCATTTTCAGGCATTAGAAATATTGATGCCGGGCAGGGGTGTTTTTAGAGATGATAATTCAAGCAACCGCGGCTTTTCTCCGCTCCGGTTTAATGCATCTGATTAGTCACGCAAATACAGTCGTAACAGGATTAGTGAACCATTTTCCGGTTAAGGGCGACACCGTCACGCGGCAGTATAATTGCCGGTAGATAAATATAAACAAAATCATTCCGTATGCTAAAAATCAGCTTGAATTGAACTACCCTTGCGTTACATTATTTTGCTGTTATTAACTTATTATTATTTAAAATAGTATTCAAACCGGGAGTTGCATCATGTACATCGTATCAGGTTGGGAAAATCCGTTGAGTCTGCTTAAAGCTGAACTCATACAATTAAATTATGAAGGTTACATCATCCCGGAATCCACGATTGAAAGAACATTCAGTTTGCATCCCGTTTATGATGCGTTTAGTGAAATTAAATTGCGCGAAATTTATGAATCATTGGAAAATCTGCCTAAATCACCGGACTTTAAATATGTTCAACCGAACGACCTTGAATCCATAAAAAAAGAACGCCCCGATGGACCAAGGCAAATGAATTTGAAATTGAGTGACAAGGCATTGCTTGATCGCATGCATGGCGCCTGGACCGGACGCGCCGCCGGGTGTGCTTTGGGCAAACCAGTTGAAGGCATGGGCATGACCTGGGTTGATGGTGTTCCAGGCCGCTTGACCATTAAAAAATATTTGCAGAATCGCGGTCATTGGGAACTGGACTATTATTTCAGCGGTGTTGATACCGGTGACGGATTGAAGATTGGTTGCGAAAAATCCTGGCGTGAAAATATTGCCTTTATGGAGCCTGATGATGATATTCATTATTCTCTGATCGGACTCAAAGTCCTTGAGACCTATGGCCCGGAATTTGTCTGGTCAGATGTCGCCAACTGCTGGAACAACTCACTGCCATATAATGCGATTTGCACTGCCGAAACTCAGGCCATTCTCAATTACAACATGATAAAGCCCCGCTTCGGTATGACTCAAGTTCCGGTAACGCCGGAGTTCACCCGCAGACACAATAATCCTTACCGGGAATGGATCGGCGCGCAAATCCGTGCAGACGGCTGGGCTTTTGCCTGTGCCGGCAATCCGGAACTGGCGGCAGAGTTTGCCTGGCGCGATGCCTCGTGGACTCACACCGCCAATGGCATCTACGGTGAAATGTTTGTCGCAGCCATGATCGCGGCGGCATTCGTTGAAAGCGACCCGAAAAAACTTGTTGAAATCGGACTGTCGGAAATTCCACGCAATTGCAAACTGGCGGAGGCGGTGAGAGAGGCGTTGACCTGGATACCCAAATGCAAAACCTTTGAACAGTTCATGGAAAAAATGGAAAAGAAATATGCGACCATGAGTTCCGTGCATACTGTCAATAATGCCCTGATTGTGGTGATGTCGCTCTTCTATGGCAAAATGGCTCCAGATCGCAGTATCTGCGTTTCTGTTATGGGCGCTCTCGATACTGACTGCAACGGCGCCACTACCGGTTCGATTGTCGGCGCTAACGCGGGACGCAAAAATTTCGGCGGCAAACTGGCAAAACCGTTGAATGACACCATCAAACCATCTGTTTTCGGCTTCCAGACCTGCACCATGAAAGAGCTGGCGGAAAGAACGCTTGCAATTCACAAGAAGGTATCAGATTACGCCGCAAAACGTAATAAATAATGATTGTCAAAATAATTTCAGTTAAACCCAGGTTGATTTAATGATTATCAATATGCATTCCCATCTTCGCGTGAATGAGGTCGATGGCAGTTTATCGGTCAGCGGGCTGAAACTTGACGAATACGTTACTCATTGCAGAAAAGTTGGCGTTGACAAAACCTGCCTTTATGATGATTTTGCCAAATACAATATTCAAGTGCGTGAGGCTATGGATGCCTTTCCGGATTTTTTTATCGGTGTCGGCAACCCGAATCCTGACAAAGATTCACCGGATATTGTTGACACCTTTCATAGTTGGGGGTTCAAAGGGCTGAAGTTTATCTTTCCGGGACGGAACTATGATGACAAAGCATATTTTCCGTTTTATGAACGGGCTGCTGCTCACGGGATGTTCATTGTTTTTCATACCGGTTATGTATTAAGGCGTGCAGGCGATATCTCTTATGAACGCATGCAACCGGTTCAACTTGACGCGGTCAGCCGGGCATTTCCAGATCTTAAATTGATTGGTGCACACCTGGGCAATACCGGCTTCTGTTTACAAGCAGTAGAGGTTGCGGAGAAGGCTCCCAACGTCTATTTTGATTTGAGTGGTGGCACTGTCCGGTGGATGCCGTACTCACTTTTGAAAATTCTTTTCTGCAAATCTGCCGAGGTAAATTTGCGCACGACAGCAGAAGTTACCAATATAGAGTTGTTCAAAAAGTTTGTTTTCGGTTCCGACGGTCCATTACCGGAAGTGCTGATTGAATTCTACAATAACGTATTCGATGCATTCCACGTTGACGAGGAGACCCGACAGGATATTATGTTCCGCAACGCCAAAAAAATAATCGGGTTATGACGTATAAATCCAACGGAGAGTGTTATGAAAGTATTATTTATCGGCGGTACCGGCAATATCAGTACCGATTGCGTTAGACTCGCGGCAGAACGCAACATAGAAATGTTTCTGTTGAACCGGGGCAATAGAAAGCCGGATTTACCCGCCGGAGTAATACAACTTCATGCGGATGTAATCAATCTGGCGGAATACGCTGCCGCGGTGAAACCATATAAATTTGATTGTGTTGTCAACTGGATTGGTTATTCTCCGGAAGATATTGATGCTGATTTTGCGATATTCAATGGCAAAACCAGCCAGTATATTTTTATCAGTTCCGCCTCCTGCTATCAGAAACCGCCGCTTAATTACATCATTACAGAATCAACTCCGCTTTGCAATCCGTTCTGGGAATATGCCAGAAAGAAAATTGCCAGTGAAGCGCGTGCTCTGGAACTTATCCGCGAGAAAGGGTTTCCGGTAACCATTGTGCGGCCGTCATTTACCTATAGTGACCGCTGGTTGCCCTGCGCTTTGGGCGGGCATGACTACACTGTTATTGACCGGATGAAAACCGGGCGGAAAATTATTGTTCACGGGGATGGGCTTTCGCTTTGGACTATGACGCATAGTGCAGACTTTGCCCGTGGCTTTACCGGTTTGCTGGGTAATGCCAATGCTATCGGCGAAGCTTACCATATCACTTCCGATGAAGTCTTGACCTGGAATCAAATTTATACTGCCATGGCTGATGCTGCGGGAGTAGAGCCAAACTTCATCCATATTCCTTCTGACTTTATCAACTGCATGGATCAACATAGTGGTGCCAGTCTGCTCGGTGACAAAGCTTACAGTTTAGTCTTTGATAACTCCAAAATAAAAAGCGCTGTGCCGGATTTCCGCGCCGTAATTCCCTTCGCTGAGGGAGTAAAGAGAACTATTCAAACCTTTGAATCAGAAAATAGAACGACGACGAGTGAAAAATCGAATAATTTGATTGACGGCATCATTGACGCCTACACCAACGCTCATCACGGCAGATGAAAATCAATCAACAAATTCCTAATCGTTTTTGACTATGACTGTTCGCTTATTGGTATCAAAGTTTATTTCTTACTGTCGGCGAATTTCTTGTCTATTATGACTTGCTGTTTTATGAGTTGTTGCTGCAGTCGTTTGATATCCAGAGACGCAAATGTTTTTTTGTTTTCCTGTTTGAGCATCGCGGCGGCGGTTCCGGCGGCTTCGCCGGTTACAGCACAGGTTGGAATTGCGCGGGTAATGTCCCAGGTTGTTGTACCGGCAGAGATGCAACGCCCTGCCGTAATAAGATTTCCGGTTTTTACTGCCGCTAATACTCGCAACGGGATATAAAAAATTGGACCGCTCTTGCGCCAATTGCCTGTCATGCCGATGACATCATCGAAATATCGTTTATCATCGGTTTCCTCCAGCTCAACGGCACCTTTCAGGCGGCGGGTCATGCGAAATGCCGGAATTGATGTCATGAACAACGGACTGACCGCCGGATTATTCTCTTTCAGATCAGCCAATTTCTGTTTGATGAGTTTTCGTGTTTCCAGCACAAAATCGGTGACCTCATCGGCATCATCACCGGCGAAGTCACGTCCGGAATCGGGAGTGTGCGTGCCATACGCATCAAACCCTTTCGTAAATTTATCAAGTTTAACCTTCGTACCGTCAAAGTAATAAAACCAGCCGGCACGGACATTGCTGTTCCAGGAGACAGTATCTTCACCGGAAAGAAAACAGACGTCCGCATCCCCTGACGCATCCACAACGGCGCCGCAAACTATTGCGCTTCGCCCGCTCTTATTTTCAATGATAACCGCCTTAATCAATCCAGATTCTTTAACGATATCGCAGAAACGTGTATCATAATAAAGTTTGACATTGCTGGTGGCGAGAAACTCTTCCAACTCCAGCATATACGACATGGGGTTGAAGCAAACCCGGTATCTTTTTTGGGGACGCTCGTCAATATTGCCGCCTGGCAGCCAACAGTCTGGAATCTTGTCGTTGCCATCGCGAATGGAGAGTTTGAGCAATTCTTCGCCTATGCCCTTGATCACCTGATTCCCCATGCCGTCGCAGAGTGGCAGAAAGACAATTACGTTACCAAGGGTGGCGAGTCCACCGAGACCGAATTCTTTTTCGATCAGGCATGTCTTTGCTCCATTGCGAGCGGCGGCAACGGCGGCAGCGATTCCGGCGATGCCACCGCCAATCACCACCACATCGTATTCCCCTGATATTGGAATATCCCTGGCATTTTCAGTAATACTTTTCATTCCTATCAATCCAGTCAGTAATATGTTTTTATTTAAACAATAAAAAATCTATCGCTTTAATATATTTATTACAAATTTATTTCCCTGCTATGTATAACAACCTTATGCCATCTCCGGGCACATCTAACGTAATCGGATTTACTGCAGGAAGCGTCTTACCGGAACGCAAATCTCTTATTGCTGTCACTTGCGCAAACGGTGCGGTATATGAGGTATTGCCAGGCGCTTTAAGATAGTTTCCGACTAAGAGCAGCATCTCATTGTTTTTCTTTATTCCGGAGTAGGTTAATTGCTGATTAGAACCGGTCGGTTCCAATACTTCACCGTCCATAATCAGGTCTTCATAAGGCGCGATTTCCGCCAGTGCTTTCGCGTGATAATAAAAGTCGAGCGGTGTATCAAAATCATCATAACAGTAATAACTGATCCCACCGGCGCCGTTAAGCAGCGCTTCCAATATCATATACTCCAGTTTGTATGATTCAAATTCACCGTAAGCTCCGGCGGTAAGCCATGGAATAATATGCCTGTTCTTCAGTAACCGGTAATTTGCCCGGATGGAATTATGGACATCAAGCGCCCGGCCTGCAACATATAAGCTCGGCTGTGCACCGGTGACATATTGCGGATAAATCCGGTTGAAATCGATAATCAACTGATGTACCGGTTTATCTGCCTGATGATTATAAGATGCAACTTCCGGCATTTGTCCGCCGGTGCTGCCTTTTTTTACCGCTTGATAAAGATCCTTAAATGATTCGGTACCTTTCTCCTTTAAAAATTCATCCATGGATTTCCCTGACGCCATCTGTTCGGCTTTACATCTAGAACATTGCGCCGCCTCTGTAGCGCCGTAATCCCAGCATTCAATGTCCCAGAAGACAAAGTCGGGCCTGGATTTTTTGACATTATCCGCAACCCGTTCCATTTCTCCGTAATACAATTTGCCACGATATGAGGGGCAAAGATTGGAATTCTTTTTCCCCGGAATTTGCGAAAATATTTCCTCTCCCTGCTTTCTGCCCTTGGCCATAACGTGGAATGGCGACTCGTTCATCAATATTTTAAATCCTTTTTCGCGGGCACTATCCAGAAATTTCTGATATTCCGCCGTGTTGTCGGCTTTCCAGCTTCGCGGGAAACAGGCGATGGCATTAAAGCCAAGTTTCTGCCACGCGCTAAAAAATCCCGGCCACTCCTGAGCCTTCCTTTCCACCATCCAGGCTAAACTGACATGTATCCGTTTTAAGCCTGGTTTGACTTCCGGAATCGTAATTAATTCTACCGGCACATTTTGCTTTACAGGTTGTTCCCCGTCACATAGCACATAAAAAATTGCAATTGCTCCGGCAGTATCCGGATTTGCGGCCTTTAAAAAGAGCATTTCGGTTTGCTGTTTGTTTCCAGTTAATGGCAAGGTGTATCTTGTATAATTTATTCCGTTGCAGGTAATCTTTTCCTGTTTGTCAGACTTCGGCGATTCCAGACTTATGCCTTCCGGCAGTTCCATGACCAACTGCGCCGGTGTTTTTTCGCCGCCGTTGTTCCGCATATCTTGAATCATTAATGAGTTTGGGGTTAAAACATTAGTGGAAATTACCAGTTTATTAATCCGGGGTCTGGCGACAATGCCTTGTATCAAAAAATCCTCCGGCGTTCTCTTATAAGCCTCATTGAAATCTATCCCTTTTTGTGCGGCAGGAGTTGCTTCAATTACCGCCATTTCATCGGCAAAAACGAAACCGCTGTCGCCGACAATTGTAATCCCGACATATCTCGCATCGGCTTTAACGCTCAAAATAAAAGGATAAACCCAGGCGGTACCCGATTCATCCAGATAAAAATTATTTTTGAAATCACTTTGAGATTTTTCACCCGGCATTAATTTTTGCAGTGAGTTTGCTGGATAAAATTTGTTGCCGTCTTTTGATACAAAAACATTAAATTTTTTCGGGCAAATCAACACATTCTGGCTTTTACCGCCAAGACAGCGAATTACCACCCGTTCCACCGGTTGTTCTTTGCCCAGATCAATCAAAAGATTTACTCCGTTACCGGCATAGCGCCATCCGACAGTTTTGCTGTCAAACCAGATGGTATCATCTTTGCGGGAACTCAAGGCTCCGTCCGTCAGATCAGTCGCATCCGTGTTCCCTTCAGCCGTAAGTTTGTAACCGGGTACATGAGAAAATATTACTTTCCTGCCAAGACCCAGATTATTACCACGGGTGTTATCCGCCCACAATTTCCGGTTAACATCCGCCAGTTCTATGTTGCTCTCAGCAAAGAGTGAAATATTGGTTGATAATAGCGCAACGCAGCTGAACATTAATACTTTTTTTAACATTGTTTAATCCTCTTTTAACTCTTTTTTATCTCCGTCGGCAACCGCCGGTAATTATAGCGGATAGATCCAGCCGAAGGCAGTGTTAAATCCCACTTCCAGATCAGCGTTGGCTCTTAATGTTTTAAGACTTTCGGTGCCGGCATGGCCGTCGGCATAAGATACAGTGGCATCACCATAAATATTCGAAGTACCATGTCTGAATCCGACATAGCTTGATATCGAAGAGGCGATGAGATAAGTGTTTTGCACCTTTGAGTCCATGATAACAATAACTTTTGATGGCTTGGTCAATTGTGAAAGTTTGCGCCAGGTTGCCCGGTAGGCATTCGTATCCGAAGGCAAACCTGTTGTTGCAAATTCAGGATTTCCGGTAAGACGCGCGTTAATAGCGTAATGAGTATAAGAGTACATTGGCGGTGTAGCAGTATATAAGCCGAATCCGACCGGTTCACGCGCACAAACAAATGTCGGTGAATTCTTTGTGGTAATCGGTTCCTCCACTTTTACCCCATAACCCGGAGTATACCTGTTAAGTCCTGACAGCATGCCAATCCAACTGTGTCCAAGAGCGTCGTCATTACCGCGTTTATTTCTTGCTGGAACAATCCATTCATGATAATCACCGGAATATTGGAAACTTGCCAAACCAAGCTGCTTGATATTGGATTTACAGGAAATATCCTTGGCTTTATTTTTGGCTTTGTTTAATGCCGGTAACAACATTCCAGCTAAAATTGCGATAATAGCTATCACGACCAGGAGTTCAATTAATGTAAAATTTGCTACTCTTTTTTTCATCATAACGACCTTTCTTTTTTATTTTGAGGTTAATAAATTAAAACGTTCGGCTTCATACATAGTTGATTCGCGTTCGATGATTCTGGCGTTGAATATCTGCTGTTCGTTCCGGAATTTATCTTCAAGCAGGCGCTGTGCTGCAACCCGGCCGATTTCTTCATAAGGAAAGTCAGTGGAGGACAGGGAAGAGAATTCCCGTTGATTGTAGATACTTTCAGCGTCTGCCATGATTTTTACACTTTCCGGCAGTCCGAGATAGTAATTCAATGATTGACGCGTTCGCAGCTTGCAAATCAAATACGGATCCAGCAGCAATGCGTCAAATTTATTCTTTTTATAGAAATCAGCAATGATTCCGGTTATATTTTCATCATCTGTCGTCAATGTGTTAAGCCAGGCGGCATAACTTAAACCGCATTCGGCTAATCCGGCTTTATAACCCAGCAGGGAAGGGTGATCTTTTTTATCAATGTCGCAACGCACCAGTGCAATTCGCCGGCAGTCTCTGTCCGCCATAAATTTCACCGCGGCTTTCATCGCATTGAAGCGGTCAATAGTAAAAACTGCCCAATCTTTGAGAAAATCTGCATAAAACTTGAAATGCCAGGTCTGATTTTCAATAAATGCCACCCGGCAACCGAGTTTTTTGAAGAGCGGAAATAAATCACAATACCAGTAGCCGAATGCCAATATTCTGCTCTCTGAATTAATAAAATCCAGTCGCCGCCAGTCAATATCATGCGCATTATTGGTCGGCGATACCGGCACCGTCTCAAGCCTGCAATTATATTCAAATGCAACCTGGGATACGCCCTTGAGTATTCGCCGGGTCGCCTGTGCGATAGAAAATAAATATGTTTCACTGAGAAAATCGGCACACGGCAATAGAAATGTTATCAATGGTCTGGTTTCTGCGTTGTTTGCCGGACAGACCCGTCGCCCGCGCCCTTTGAGTAATTCGATAGTCTTGTCATCTTCAAGCATGGTCAGTGCCAAACGCAAAGTGTCACGAGCAATTCCATATTTAACTGCCAGTTCCAGTTCATTCGGTAAAAAAGAACCGGGCAAATAAACCCCCTTGGCGATATCCTGTTTAATCGCTTCGTACAATAGTCGTCTTTTTACCGGTTCCCGCATTATACAATCCTTTGCATTTTCGGTTCTCTAAATACAGTATACATGGATGTATAGTTAAAAGTCAATAGGTATTCTGAAAAAAACAATAAATTTTATTGAAAAAGTTTTTCGGGAAGTTGAAATTTTCTAATTTTTAAGCTTTTCAGGAACGCAAATCCAGAGAATGATGTCTAAAATGCGTTTACATATAATAAGGGTTGATTTACATTTATAGCGAATTATATTCATTGGAAGTTAATGCCGCCGTCTAAAAAGGATGACATTACAGTAATTATTATGTTAAAAAATGGAGACGGAGAAATGATTGGTAAAGTCATGTGTTTAGTAGTTCTTGGTCTGATGTTCTTTGCCGTGTCTGGTATGGCAGAACAATCCGATAAGGAAAAGGTTGCGGTACTGGCCGCCGAGAAATGGCTTGGCATCGTGGACGAAGGAAAATATGTTGAAAGTTGGAATGAAGCAGCAGAATTATTTAAGAATGCAGTCAAGCAGGAGCAGTGGGAACAAGCAATTCAAGCAGTCAGGACTCCATTAGGCAAGCTCGTTTCAAGAAAATTGAAAAGCACATCTTACCAGACCTCTTTGCCCGGGGCTCCCGACGGTCAGTACTTAGTTGTTGTATTCGAGACCTCATTTGAAAATAAGAAATCGGCAATCGAAACGGTAACTCCGATGATGGACAAGGACGGAAAATGGCGGGTGTCTGGCTACTACATCAAATAAATGCGTTTATTCCAGATGTATTATAAGTACAAATTGATAGCAGAAAGGAGTCTGCAAAAATGCTGAACAGAAACCATATTGGGATGTTTATAGTTGTTTTATTGTTGATTGCGTTTAATCTTCAAGTTGCATTATCTGCAGAAGGCGATTATTGCGACGCTTATAATTCACCACCCAAAATTTATATGATTCCGGTTGCCGAACTGACAAAGCTAACTATTCCAGAACTAGAAAACGCAACGACAATTGTCAGAAAACGATATTTAGAGTCGAAAAAATGCTACGATGCCGGAAGTTTTGAACATGTTTTTGTACTTGAGGCTGAAGCTAATTTAAAGCAAATGCAACAGGCTTTGGAAACAAAAAAAGAGATGCTGCTACCTATTAAGCCCCCTGAAGTTATTCTGGCAATATGTGATTCGGTTCCGTTATATCTGCAGCCCAATATTGCTTTCAATCAGTTTAAATTGTCCGAATTAGAAAATATTCAAAAATTATTAGAGAACAAGGTGAAAGATTATAAAGGGCGGTATCAGTCCGGTGGAATGCCAATGTTGCCATTGGCCATAGAAGAAGCGAACTGTAATAAAGTATCCAGACTGATCAATGCCAGAAATAATAATAATAAGACAGTAGCAGAATGTCCGACTCCTGTATCTAATGTGCCTCTTTTTCTCCAACCGGCAACAACTCTGGCTCAAATATCTATGGATGATTTGAAAGATATACGGCGAGTATTGTCTTTGCAGGCAGAAGATGGTAAACATTCTAATCGTGGTGATAAAGCCGGAGTTTTGGCATTGATTGCCATTAATGCTGATTTAGCACAAATCGAAACGGCATTGACTCTAAAGCAAAAAGCCGAATAATGTTGCTGTGCGTTGTTATTCCAGTGCCGTTTATATCTGGTAGAGTTGCTCCAGTTTTCTGGTCAGGTTTACATAATTCTCTTGAGCATGTTCTTCGGAGTAACCAATATCAATAATCAACCTTAATTCAGGATCAAACAATTTTTCAACATGTTTAAGGGTTGCGGCAAAATCATTGCCGGTTCTGACTTTGGCAATAATATTTTTACCTTTAAGCGCCTCTTTGATAGCTTCCGGGTTATTTGGACCGGGGTCGCAATCCTTTGATACGGCACAGTCAATCATGAATACTTGATTAAACTGGTTCAGAATATTCATGGTATGCGCCCAGACACCACAGGAATGAATCGCTATGCCACCGAATGCTTTGCCCAGTCGTTGATTAAACGGTAGTGAAAATTGAGCATTGAAATCAGGAGAACAGAAAGAAAGATTATCGTCTGAAACTGAAATACCGCGTCCATAGGGGCGTCCCGTCATGATATGACCCGGTTGTGCGAATGCTTCCTTGCCGATATGTTCAGCCTGTACCTTACTGAATTCAATAATCAGGTCGGTGACCTTATTCAAAAACTCAGTAGCTGTTTCCGGGTCTTCATAACAGCCGAGCATGAAATTGGTGGCATCAACGATTAACGTGGCGGTGTCGAACGGGGATTGTGTATCAGTCAACACAATCGGCAGTTTGCCGCCAGTTTTTTCGTTCAACGAGTCAATCACATCAATGACCATTTGCATGACTGGACTTTTTTTCCAGTCCGGATATCTGATGCCTTTTACTTCGTCCAGTGTATTGTATTTATAGTGCGTGGCTGGCGCTTCATCGTCGCGCCACAGATATTCACACCCGAAGGCATTCGCGTAAACGCCCACACCGAGCCAGGGCTCCATATAGGGTAATTCATCAGTATAGTCAAAATTTAAATGTTGCTCAATTGTATTCAAATTATTTTCAACTACATATTTTACGCTGTTGCAGTTAGCCCAGAGATTGCCGAACGGCGGACGCTGTATTACCAGAAATGGTCGTTCTCCCCGCTCAAAAGCTTTCAGTTTGGACAGGCGCAGACTGGACTTTTCTTGATACAACTCAATACACTTGACAATGTCCATGATATAACCTCAATTTATGTGAATTATGTATCAAATTCTGAATATCATCACGGTTAACATATAATTGTTTCAGACTAAAGCAATAAATAATGATCAATAATTATATTGGGAATTACTGTTTTACTCAATAAGGTTGAAATCTGAACCAGCGGGAAGAGCTATGTAATAACATTGATTGGCTGGAAAAATTAAAATTTTACGCTAATTTAATCTTCTTTAACGATTCAAAATACTAAGCGCTTATTCAAAGGACACGTTAATGACAGCAAATAATATTGATACAATCTGGCAAAGCGCTCTTGATGAAAAACTCTGGTCGGGCGCGGTAGTTATTGCCGGAGGCACGGCAAACGGGGAATTTTACCGGCGTTGCGGCGGTTTGGCCTGGCCGGATGAAGGCATCGCCATGCAGCATAATTCGGTTTTTGATATTGCCAGCGTCAGCAAAGTCGTCGGGACTGCCACTCTACTGGCAATGCTTTATGATCGCGGACTGCTGGACTTTGATGCGCCGTTTACAAAATATCTTCCGGAATACCGCGGTAAATTGTTATCACCGGTAACAGTGCGCGAACTGACAATCCATGACTCCGGGTTCAATAATAAGAAACCCTATCAATGCTTAAGGGCAGGGCAGTCATTGCAACAGGCAGTAATGGAAAATTCCCCGGTTCGACTGCCCGGCGAAGCCTTTGAATATTCCTGTATGAATTATCTGCTCCTGGGATACATCATCGAGGCAATTACCGGCAACGACCTGGCGAAAACCGCTGATGAGATGATTTTTAGACCTTTGGGAATGCGTGATACCGTTTGGGGGAAGAGCGCCAATCATGCTCGAAACCGCTGGGTGAAGGTACTCAATGTTAAAGAACGCGGCCATATTTCCGATGAAACCGCTGAATTCTGTGACAATCCCACCGGCAATGCCGGAATTTTTTCTACTGCTGACGACCTGGCACTTTTCTGCAGGATGATGCTGAATCTCGGGAAAGGCTTACTTTCACCGGAGGCCTATAAAGAATTGACTACCGACTGTATGCCGGCGGCGGTCGCACATCCTCACGCCGTAGGCTGGGATATGATGGAGGAATTCCGCCCTGCCGGCATGTCCGCCGCTACAATTTATCATTCCGGCTGGACAGGACAAACCGTTTGGATTGACCCGGAAAAACAGCTTTATGTCATCGTGCTGACTAATCGCACCGGCGATTGGCTGGAAGCGAAAAAACGCCGGTTGCAACTGGCTGAAGCAATATTGGCAAGTAAATAATTTTTTTCCTGCATGAGTCTGCTGTCCGGCTTCAACCCGGATTTATACCATTTATCCCGCCTGTCTGGCTTATGCCGGTATCGCATTCCGCTGAATTAACCGCTGGTTCCGATTGATGACAGAATATCCTTAACAACCTCAGGCAGGATGTCTTCGTGTTCCCCGAATGCCTGATTTAACGGTTTGAGTTTTTCATAAATTTTAACAGCGGCATCTTTAGCGTCAACATTGTAGTCGGACAGTTTTGTCGGCATGCCGATGGAATGGAAAAACTTCTCAATGGCACAAATAGTTTTTTCGGCAACTTCATCTTTGTCATCGCCTTCAATGCCGAAAACCCGTTTGCCCATCTGTACCAGTTTATCAAGTTTCGCGCCTTTATGATGTCTCAATACGGAAGGCAGAACTGTGGCCAGCGTCTGCGCATGGTCAATCCCGTAGGCGGCAGTAACTTCATGACCAATCATGTGGGTAGCCCAGTCTTGCGGAACACCGCAGCAAATTAAACCGTTCAGGGCATTGGTCGCAGTCCACATAATATTGGCGCGCGCATCGTAATCGTTGGGATTCGCCAGCACTTTCGGGCCTTCTTCAATGAGTGTCAGCAACACCGCTTCAGACTGCCGGTCCTGCAGCGGAGCATTGACATTATAAGTGATATACTGCTCGGCAACATGAACAAACGCGTCAACGATACCGTTGATCGTCTGTCTTACCGGCAGGGTGAATGTCGTTTCCGGATCTAATATGGAAAATTGCGGATAGACCAGCGGGCTGGAGAAAAATCTTTTAGCCTCAGTTGATTTTCGTGATATGACTGAGTTTGTGTTCATTTCTGAACCAGTCGCCGGCAGTGTCAACACCGCCCCGATCGGCAGCGCTGCCTTTACTTCGGACTCGAGTGGATTGGCGCTGGGAATAAGAATATCCCACGGATCTTTGCCTTGATGATAAACGGCCGCAGCGATAAACTTGCAACCGTCAAGGACGGAACCGCCGCCGACAGCAAGAATAAAATCAACTTTCTCTTTTTTGCAGAGTTCAACCGCCTTCATGCAGGTTTCGTAATAGGGATTCGGCTCAATACCACCGAATTCAATACAAGTACGACCTTTGAGCGCTTCCTTCACCTGGTCATAAACCCCGTTGCTTTTTATCGAACCGCCGCCGTATGCCAGCATGATGCGTTTGCCCGCCGGAATCAGCTCGCCAAGTTGCGCAATTGTACCTTTGCCGAATACTATTTTTACCGGATTGTAAAAAGTGAAATTTAACATATTCAATACCCTCCTGTAATGTTGATGGTTTTATCCAGTCGTTACCAAAATTTACCGCTATATTGCTCACGCTTTTATATTATATTCCGGCAAGCAGTAAATTGCAATTGTTTTAGGAATATCAAGTTAAATCTTTGTATGCCGGATATGATTTGTATTTTACTGGTTTATTATTAAAAATGGTCAATCCGTCAAATAAAAAACGGGAAAAGTGTGAGAGTTAAGTTGATTTTATCTCAAAATCAAGGTAATTTAATGTTCACTGCAAAATCAATGTTTAGTGGCTTTATTTTTTTATTCCTCAACATTGAGCTGATTTGCCCGGGTGGCGGAATGGCAGACGCAACAGACTTAAAATCTGTTATCCGTTAGGGTGTGCGGGTTCGACTCCCGCCCCGGGCACCACTTTTTTAAGCTCAAAAATAGCCAAAATAAGCCTTTCAGGCAATAACCATGTTTTTCTCCTGATAGCCTGTTTTATGCTGTTTGGCTACGAATAAAGTACACATAAAGTACACAAGTGGCTTGAGGTGGGAATATGCTGGCTATCACTCCGGGGTGTTAGTGGCTTTTGGTTGATAAAAGTACACAAAGTACACAAGCAATGACAAAATTGTAATAAAACAAAATGGTAGATATAATCCATAACCTACATTTTATAGGTTTTGAATTATCGGTAGAGTATCAATATTAATTGCATCCCCTGAATTGGGAGGTACAATCTAACGATTCGTTAGTTCATCAATAATATTTGCATCTGCTCAATTGGCAGACGCAAAATCCGTACCCACCAAAACGGTGGATACAAAATCCATACCCGACGAATTGTCGGTCACAAAAGGGTGCGACAAATTCTCGTACCCTTTGCAATGGGGTAGCAAAATTTACATACCCTTTGCGCCCTGATATACATAATGTGTAGAGTAGCTTGCCGGGGTGTCATTAGTAATGATAGCCTTTGCGGGGGTCTCCACGTTATGGAGTACCTTTGGAATTCTCTATGTTGAAATGAGGGAATTATACCTGACCTCCCGTTATGGGGGGGGCACTCGCGCCCCCCCATAATTTTACAAGTCAATAACTAATCGTTATTCAGTTTGCATTCATATATCAAGGGGGGTCGTGAAACGCTACGCCCCTGTAAAGGGTATCGGTTGAAACTATATCCTAAAATCAATGGGGGCGGTGAAGTGTCGCTGCCTTATATCGTGGTATCGGGAAACGCTACAGGGGGGTAACGAATCGTTATACCCTTGCATCCGACGAATTGTCGGTACAGGTTGCCGGAAATAAAAAAGCCCCGCCGATTAAAGCAGGGTTATATCGCCTTTCAAACACTTTCGTTTAAGCTGACGACAATATTAATTATCATAATTGTCTAGCAATGCAAAATTTCTCGGACCAATTTCGGCTTTACTGTCCTTTCGGACGAAAGATTTTGGGTGTGGTCGTTCACAGAAAATGTGCCACTTAAGTCACAATCGCCTTTCGGACTCACATTTTAAAGAATGTGGATTGATTTACAATTCAATCGCCGGTCACAATCGCCTTTCGGCTTTACTGTCCTTTCGGACAGAATCGCGCTACCTCGTTATTTTACTCACAATGAAGTTGGTCACAATCGCCTTTCGGCTTTACTGTCCTTTCGGACGTCGGTGAGAGGGGCAAGATGCCCAAGATGATGAACCGTCACAATCGCCTTTCGGCTTTACTGTCCTTTCGGACAATAAAAAGATATCCGATACAATGGAGTTGTGCAGACGAATGTCACAATCGCCTTTCGGCTTTACTGTCCTTTCGGACGAGGCTAAATTTAGCCTGTGGTCATTGTTCTATTTCTTATTGTCACAATCGCCTTTCGGCTTTACTGTCCTTTCGGACCAAATCCAAAATCGTCGCTAAACTAATCGCCAAGGGATTAGTCACAATCGCCTTTCGGCTTTACTGTCCTTTCGGACTTGGAAATCGAAAAGAAAATCCTTGAGCACAAATTAGAGGAAGGTCACAATCGCCTTTCGGCTTTACTGTCCTTTCGGACCTAAATGCTACTATGCTTACGTTAGCAGGTTAGATGATGAGTCACAATCGCCTTTCGGCTTTACTGTCCTTTCGGACTGATGCCATCATTACGGTCAATTGTCACGACCTCGATAAAGTCACAATCGCCTTTCGGCTTTACTGTCCTTTCGGACTGCGTGAGTTATAATACATTTATAATCAGAGACTTTCAAGTCCTATTTGGCGGGAGTCATTATTTTTGTTTGGTTTATAGAAAATATTTCTCAATAAAAATTGTCTTTTCGGATATAAAGTACTTATTATCAACTATTTATCATTTTCGGCGTGACCCCCCATGTTTTTGGGTGTTTTTTAGTCCCGCCGAAAAACCACTATTGCCAACTAAAATGTATGCTTTTTGTATATGAATAAATAACAGGCAAAAGCCAAAACCTATATTCATTTGGGTTCAAACCATTCTGTTCCGACGAATTGTCGGTACAACTTGCCGGAAATAAAAAGGTACTTTTTGGACTTATGCAGTTGAGTCGTTACTCCGCTAAATCGTGCAACCGCGCGTTTTGACGAAAAAATGGTTTTACGTATACATGGCTTCCATTTATCGGTTTCTCGCGCGCGAGTTCAAAACTGCCATATTTTGCCAGTTTTTATCTGTGTACAATAATATAATATTTTACACACTTACGCTAAATGTTGTATATAGATTTGTGTACTATTTACACATTGTTACAAGTGGAATACAAAGAAAAAAAGCCGGGTAACGATTCCAGGCGGTGGATTGGTGGCATTGTTGCAGTACTGTTTAAAACTTGCCTGCCCGTTTCCGATACTCTAAATTTTCAAGTGTTCTGGTGGCGGTATAAACAATCTGCCGGAGTAGTTCAAGTTCGTTATCGGTGATAGTCCTAGCCTTTTCAATCCGTCTAATATTAGAACTGGTAACCATCAAGTGCAAAAAGGTGCTTTAGGGATTAAATGAAAAACTGTCAGATAGTTCCGCCGCATAATCTCCCGCCAACGACGGGGTCATAACAACTGCCGGAATGGCTGAGAAATTATTAAAATATTTCCGTCGTTAATACCCGAATTGCTGACAAGACAGAAAATATTTTTTCTTGATAATGACATGAACGAATACCGAAGCGCGGAATATAAAGCAGACGATTGCTAAGCTAAAGCGTTTGGGCCGCCTGTCGCGCGAGGACATTTAGTAAAAATTTATTATCCCGGTCTTATCAAGGAGAATTTCTGATTTTGAGTTTATCGGTGATAAGGTGCGGGTCCAGGCAGGCCGGACTGCAATTCTTTTCAATCGCAAAAACCGCGGCGGCCCCTGCTATCTGTCCGGTCGTCATCCATACCGGTTCCATCCTCAGCACCGACATTGCGATATGCGTACAAGACATCGCCACTGGCACAATCAGATTGTCAATCTTCTCCGGCAGTAGTGAGCCATAAGGGATCTGCCCCGGTTGTGCCGGGCCTTTATCTTTTGCCGGATACCAGAGAACGCCTTCGGCGAAATTTTCTCTGGAATACCTTCTGTCGTGGCAGGGATGGATATCGAATGAATGTTCCCCGAGGGCTACGGCGCCTTCAATTTCCGGGGTGCGTCCGGTTTCAGGATTTACAATGAAATTGTGCTGGGTTATTAGCGCCCGTCCTTTTATTCTGCGTCCCTGCCGGACATATATCTGCCATGGCCAGTTATTGTTTTCTTTGAATTCTTCGTCGTGCAGTCCGAATTTTCTGAGGTGACTGGCAATTTCAGATGGCACATGCGGGTCGTTCTGAAGAAAATAAAGCAATCCGGCGGCATGTTCCACATGGAATTTATCCAGATCTTCCCTGAGTTTATATCCGGCTTCGGGATATTCCCAACTGACACCCGGGCAGTTCAGTGATGTGAGCGCTTCAATATGTCCGTTAATTTCTTTTTTCCTGCCTGGCAGCAAAGCTCCCATCACGATGTCATAAATGCTTTTCGCTCTGCCGGATTTAAAATCACTGAGAATCGGGATATAGTCTTGAAGATGCAGATCATAACTCTCCGGCTTTTCTATTTTTACAAGATGTTCCGGATCATCGGTGATAATAGATCTCGCGCAGAACGACTGGATTGCGGGAGACGCGTCGCCGGATAATTCCGTAATAATCTCCCGGCCGGTTTTCCAGTTCATATAATGGATTCCGGCAAGAGATTCGCCGAATTCATCACGGCTTTCCCTGCCGACACGATACGGTACTCCGGCTGACGCCGCGAGATCGCCTTCATAGGTGCCGTCAATATAGACGCAGGCTGTGATACAGGTGAGTTCATTTTTTTTATTTTCCAGAGAGACTGTTTTTATCGCGCCTTGTTCAGTTTTAACGCTTTTAAGGAATTGTCCTTTGAGGCAGGAGAGATTGGCTGATTCAGACTCCACCATCTCATTGAAACATATTTCGGCTACCGAAGGTTCATAGTACCAGCCGTCATGGCACAACTTATATTCCGGGCTGTTTTCACCGAGGTATTTTAAATAATAATTTCTTACTTTTTCGACGAATTCTCCAACCATGGCGCCGAACAGATGGCGGCGGACCGCATCAGTAGTACAGAGGCCGCTTGCCGCCATGCCCCCCAAATGCATCTTATGACATGCGAGAATAACTTTCAATCCTCCTCTTGCCGCTTCAAGTGCGGCCGCTATTCCGCCGGGAGTTGATCCATATACAAAGACATCGCATTGGATCTTATGATTTTCTATTTTCATACAGGTACTCAACTTTCAAAGATTTCAGGATATACGGCTTATGCTACTGTAACATGCAACTCAACTCAAATCAAATTTATTTGTTGCTGCCAAAAGAATGAAGCTAAATTTTAAAAGTTGACAAATGCCGGCAGACCTTGCGTCGCTATTAGCTTAATCCATAATCCCGGGGCGAGTTGCTTTCCTGTTACTATGATTGTGGCGGGATACGGCTGCCAATGTAAAGTATTTAAACTGGCATGGTCGCGGTGCTGTCACCGGATTTGATTCAACCCGCAATCTCAATGAATCTTTCAATTACCCGTGGTTCCGCCACTCATGACCTTGACTCAGTTAGGAAATTTATCCGGACGGATAAGTATAGGAATCTAAATATTTCAAAATCCGCCTGATTTATGTGATTTTCGTCAAACATGAGTGTATAGTACCAGATTGTATTCTGCAGGTTGTGTATGAAATCTACCGGCAGGTCAGTCGCTAATAAATGTAACCTTAAACAATTACCGGATGTTAATGAAACCTGTTTTAGATTTATTTTTATATGAAAAAGCCGATTATCAACTGCTGGAAGCGCTAGAAGAGATTATTGCCGGTTCACATCCGCACAAACATCTGCGGCGGTTGTTTGATCCGTATTTACATCCGCGCGGGATTAAGGAATTGGCGGCACGCAAAGAGATCCGGGTGGTTTACGCCATGCTCAAACTGCTTGATTCTGTTGATTCAGGCGAGGAGGCGGTCGATAACCGGATTGGTGCGCTGAAATCGTTGCGTGATGAAGTGCTGGACGGTAATCCCAGCTCATTGCGGATTAACACGGCGCGAGTGTTGTTGCAAATCATGAAACTGCTGATTCGTTCGGAGGGGAATCCAACCCAGCAACTCCGGTTGGCACATGAATTGCGCATTGCCCTTATCGGACAACCGCGTTTCATCCGCCGCCAGTTGCAGCGTTATCATCTGCTGGAGATGCCCGAGGCATGGAACCAGACTACCTTTGACGACCATGTTCATGATGCCAATACCAAAGGGCGCAAAACTCCGACACATCTGATTATGGACGCCTGGATAAAAGGAATCCGGCAGTTGCAGGTTATTTATTACAGTTATGTACCGCCATTAGCGGCGCGTGAACTGTTGCAGGCCGCGGAAATCATGGGTATAGATGTTCGCATCGGAGTGGAATTTTCTACAGTTGGACATGGTAAATTTGTGGAGATGATCTGGACTCCGCGCGGCTTTTCTTCACCGGATAATTTTCTGGCATTTCTTGAAAAACCAGAAGTCAAAGATTTTTTTGCCGGCTCCATTGCCGCCAGCGAATGGAAAACTCAACAGGTTCTGGCGCAGTTAGGGCGGTTTAATACCTCAATCCGGCCGAAGTTAAACGATTTATTTCATGTCGATTGTCCGGAAGCCAGTGAAAACGAATTTATAAAATCAGTTGGGGCAGGGCAGCCTTCGATGTTGCATTTATCAGAATTTATTTACACCATGTATGCACAACTTGTACAGCGCCGGTTGGAAAATCTATCGCTTACAGCAGTTCCCACTGATGAACTTGCGCAAATCAAAAAACAACATTCGATATTGACCCCGGAGTTCATCAACGATCAATATCTTGCAGACGTGACTGTTGGTTCGATGCCGGAAGACCTTTCCACGCTTCCGCCGGTGATGCGGCTTTCGCAGCGGGAACTCTCTGAGCAACTCTACTCGCTGCCGGCTGGCAGTCGAATCTGTTTGAACCTCAGCCGGCTGAAGCTGGAGGATGTAATTGAGACGGTCTATGACTGTGCCGGGCGGATTACGCATCTGGAGATTTTCAACCTCAAAGATTTTAAACGCGATAATAATTCTGATATCATCGCCATAAATGGACTGCGCCATGCCATCAATCATGGTAACGTCATCATCCTGAAACATATAATCCGTGAATCAATTGAGCGTCTGACACATAGCAATGCTCCGTCATCGGATGTCAGGCTGGAAAAACTGCACCTGATCTTGCGGAATATTCCGGCATTGATTAAATTTTATGCCGGTTCGCCGCTGGGTACCAGACTCGGCAGTGACTCCACCGGGCGTTACCGGCGACTGCATGGCATGGGACTGATTATCACTGACTCGCTGCCGTTCCGGGAACGACGTCGAATATTGAGTGGACGCGACCCCCACCGCGAAGTCATCCCGGTTGAAGCCAGAGTTACACGTTGCTCCAAATACACCAGATATACGTCAAGATGGAAATGGCTTAATTCGTTAGCTGCGCTTTGCTGGCGTTGCAATTACCCTTTCGGTCTGGGGCAGCATAAAAAAGACGAATGGCAGTTTGAAGACAGTGCCGCGCAAATCGGGCAGAAGAGCAACATCGCCTCTCTTGGCGGATACTGGGATGAACCAGGCAAGGAGGGGATATCTATATTTCGTCCAAACTCACTGATTGACTACTGGAACTGTCTGAACTCCCATCTGAAAATCGGCATCAAAGTCCTTACTGGATTCATACCGGCATTCTTGACCTTTTATTTGACCCGTGACTGGTGGCTGCTGGCTTATGGCGGCGCATTCATCTGGCTGGGTATAACCGGGGTGCGCAATATCATTCAGGCAGTTCTTGGCGGCGGCGGCTGGCGGCGTTCCGACCTGCTCCGATGGAATGACTTTATCAGTTGGCAACGCATCGCGGATTCGCTGATGTACACCGGTATTTCCGTGCCTTTACTTGATTTGTGTGTTAAAACGTTGCTTTTGCAAAAGGGAATGGGGCTTACTGCAGAGGCTAACCCTGTCGCGGTATATTCGGTAATTGCACTCGTTAATGGCTGTTATATTGCCGGACATAATCTGTTTCGCGGTCTGCCTAGAGCTGCTATTGTCGGCAATCTCTTCCGGGCGCTGCCGGCCATACTGCTGTCCATTCTGTTTAGTGCAGGTTTGTCGATGATTCTGGGTGTATGCGGTGTCGCCAATGTGTCATTTATTATTCAACAATGGGCGGCAGTCATTTCCAAAGCGGCGTCTGATTGCGTTGCCGGAGTTATTGAGGGCTACGCCGACCGGATGAAGAACATCCGTTTGCGGCTCAGTGATTACCGGGTCAAGCTGGCGCAACTGTTCAGTACATACTCCAAGCTGGAACTGCTTTTCCCGGAAGATGATGTTCTGGAAATGTTGAAGTCGCCGAAAACATTAATCAAATCTATCGGCAACGAAGAACTCGAACGCATCATGATTGTCAATGCCCTCGATTTGCTCTATTTCCGGATGTATCAACCACAGGCGGATAATGCCGTGAATATCATTATGCAGGAATTGTCGCACGAGGAACGTTGCATTATGCTCCGTTCCCAGTTCATTCTCAAACGCGAAAAAGACGTCAGCAAATTGCTCATTGACGGATTGGTCGGCAAAAACTTTGCCAAGGCATTATCATTTTATCTGGACTTTCATCCCGTTCAGCTTGCTCGATTGGAAAAAATAAAAATCTGATGCTTTGAAGCAATAAAAATTATACTTAATAGTTGTTAATGTTATGTCAGTATTAAATATTGCCAGATAATTACTTCCAGTTTGTCAACGCGTTTATGCCGGAAATCTTCGTCAACGCCTGGCGTATTTTTCGTACATTTCGTTATAAAACAGACATCTATCCACCGGTACATCCGGAGGAATGTGGTTGCCGACCGCCAGCATGAACCCGGGGTATTTTTTACCAAGTTCCATGGCACTCTTGACTTCCTGTTCGATTTGTTCAAGCGACCCGTATATCAGTGTGCGACAGTCAACGCCACCGACAAAACCGCAACGATCGCCATATTTCGCGGCAAAAGCCCGGATATCAGAGGTTGGTTCCATTACCAGCATGTCAGCGCCAATGTCAACGAAATCATCGAAGAATGCATCAATAGTGCCGTCAGAGGTGAAAATGATTTTTTTGCCGGCCTCTTTCACCGGTTGAATGAGCTTTTTGATGTAAGGGAAAATATTTTTTCTATACCATGCCGGATGAGTGACCGGACCTTCTGTCCAGCATAAATCATCATGCACCATCATTACCGGAATATTGGTTTTAGCATAGGCATCAAAGAACTGTTTCACCCATTGATAATAGCCTCCAAGCACTTTGGTAAATTCTTGAGGGTACATACCCATCGTCAGCAACAGCATTTCAAAACCGTAGATTTCAATCATTCCGGAGAACATCGTGATATACACTCCGCTCATATTGACCATATCCGTACCATTGGCTTCACATTTTTTTTGGTAGTGTTCCTCAAAACGCCGGATCAGGTCAGCCTGATCAAATTCTCCGAATTCTTTACATGGGTCCAACTGGATAGCCTCTTCCGGTGATTGAAACGACTGCGTGACTTTTTCACTGTAGTCACTACCGTCAGCCTGGTAAACCGCATGACCCATTTTAGAAGTACGCCCCCCTTTTTCCTCTAAAAAACTTCTATTTACCATGACACTCCAATCCATGGAGTAATCCCAGCGCTTGAGAAATTCGCGCGTAGCCGCCGGACGGTTGGCTTCTATCGAAGTATCAACCCCCGTTACGGTTTTAATTAAATCCCAATGAAAACCAGCGGAATATTCTGTCCGCGGGATTTTATCCGAAAACTCCATGTTGATTGCGGCCCAGCCGTTTTTATATGACATATCTGTTGCTCCTTGTTAAATTTCAACCTTATAGAGTATAACCTGTTGACATTTATTATTATAGTTCTATTATATTAATAAAAGTATATATTTATTAAATAAAAAAATTAACTTTTCACAGATTATGGCATATAATTTTTTGTACCCGAAGGTGAATTCAATCAATGTGCAGCTGCTGGCCGGTAACGCACAGGAATACAGCACACTTTGGGGCGGCAGGAATATTAATAACAATTATTCCAGGCTCTACATACTGCGTCACGGTCGCGGCAGAGTTACGTTTGCTGACCGGACAATAGAATTGCGTCCCGGTCGGCTTTATCTGTTTCCGGATGGCAGAATGGCGGAATATTCCTGCAGTACCTCAATTTATCTGCAATGGTTGCATTTTCGTCTGGAATTTATGCCAGGCCTGAGTATTTTTAACTTTTACACTCCGCAGTATGAAATTGCGGGGAAGCCGGCGGCAGGTACGATACTTTCAGGAATAGTTGCGGGGCTGGATCTCTGTAAACCGTCTGAACTGCTGAAAAAATATGCAGCATTATTGGATTTGATTTCAGATTTTCTCCCGGAAAATTGGGAGGAATTAATGCCGCCGGAGAATGTGATGTTCCGGCTGAATCCGGCATTGGAGTCGATGTGTGCCCATCCCGAGCGTGAGTTTGATTTGAAAAAACTGGCATCAAGAGTCAGCCTGCATCCAGTTTATTTCTCAAATCTGTTCAAAAAAACTTTCGGGGTTTCGCCGATGCTTTACGTAACAACATTACGGTTGGAATTGGCAAAAAATTTACTGCTTTCAAGCGGAATGTCCCTGGCGGAAATCGCAGAGAAATGCGGCTACAATGACGAATTTTTCTTTGCCAGAATTTTTAAAAAATACGCCGGTGTTGCCCCGGGAAGTTTTCGCAACGGCGCACGAAACATGGAAAGCTGAATACTGCTACCGTATGTTATCACGCTTTTCGCAGCATCGCCAACTTTTGCAAAGTTTTCCGGTTGCGCAGTCAATGGGAAAATTGTCTGTTGCCGGAATATTATACAATCATTCGTGACGAACTGGAAAATTTACAAACGGTGTTGCCGGTATTGCAGCAGGATGCCCGATTCGGCTACCACATTGAAGCGCATGGCTACCAATATGATGCACCCGGCGTAGTCAGCAAAATTGAGAATTTACAGCACCAGTTATACTAAACAGGTTTAATTCTTAATCAGTCTTGTTTATGACTGATTGCTCCTTGGTATAAATTCCGGTTTATTATAGTGGTATTTTCCGTTGTTTGAATTATAACAAATGACGGTTAATTCAGCGCTAGAATGTGAACGCTCCCCAAATGTGAATGAGTTTGGTTCTGACGAAAATATTGATTCTGTATTACAGCATGTACGAGCATTTCGAGACAATGACTGATGACTGCTGCATAATGAGCACGGATCGCTGACGGCAGTAGTCAATCGTCAGAAACGAACTGATCATTGCCAGATTCCAATGCACGCATATCGCCTGCAAAAAAATGTCAGCATAAGTATTTGCTGCGAATCCTTTCGATATCGGCAATAGTCAACAGGTTTTGATTTGCTATTTCTGAATAACATTTTCTGATAATTCAGACAATTGGGCGTTTTTAGCGAATTGCTGTGGTGACAACCCGGTATTATTGCGAAAAAGGCGACAAAAATAGCTGGTATCATTGTAGCCAAGAGCCTGGGCGGCGTCCTTGACCAGCATTTTATCAAGTTTTAACATCTTTTTTGCA
>CAYMSF010000036.1:0-43278 GCA_964392985.1 uncultured Victivallaceae bacterium
ATAGATTGCGAAGATTTTGAAAATTGGTTCGTATTCTGAGAGGCTGCCGATACCGCGGTATCGAAAGTCTCGAAGAGTGCGAATCCAAAATCAAAGAGCGCAATCCCGCAGAAGCGGGACGAGTGTCTTGTGTCCGTATTTTTCCGTTCCTTCTTCAGGCGATATCCATATCGCCAATCAGTCGGATCAAAAAAATCCAATCCACAATCCTACTCGTCTATGTTAAAATTTCAATTCTTATAGAGTATAACTCCACCTTTTTTATTTTTTTGAATCCGGCAACTTGAAATATGGCACTGCCGGAGCTAAATTATATGACATTAAACCAATAATTTTAAACATGGAGACATGAACATGGCAGCTAAAGTTGATCTTGAAAAGTGCACTGGTTGTGAATCTTGCGTTGGCGAATGCCCGGTAGAAGCCATTAAGATGGCAGACGGCAAAGCCGTAATTTCTGAAAGCGATTGCGTTGATTGCGGAGCATGCGTTGGCGCCTGCCCCTGCGAAGCAATTGCCATGGAATAAGGTCGCAAGCTTGCAGTTTCACGAATGTTCTGGCATATCCTATCTGGATATTCCGGCAAGATAAGTGGCTGACAATGCAACCATCGCCGGAGAAATCCGGCTTTTTTTGTTTTACGGCATGAACAATATGCATACGGCAATAACCAGGAAAAAAAAGGCAGGTAATCATGTTTGAGATTGACATAACACGCAGTTTTTCCGCGGCACACTGTTTACGCGGTTATCAAGGTGATTGTTCTGAACTTCACGGTCATAACTGGACAGTACAGGCGGTTTTGCAGGCTGAACATCTTGACAAGATAGGAATTGCCGTTGATTTTAAAAAACTCAAACGCGAACTTGACGCGATTCTAGCCGAATTCGACCATACCAATATTTCTGACCATCCGGATTTCAAATCCATTAACCCGACAAGTGAAATTATCGCTAAAACCGTATTCACTCGTCTGGCGGATAAGATGAATGAAGCAAACGTTAAAGTGGCGAGAGTCAGAGTCGGCGAATCACCCAATTCCGGCGCGACATATTCCGAATAATTGGCTTGCCGGCATTCGTCCCTGCTGATTTTTCAAAGTGGAAAGAGTTGTTAATGACCCAATTATCAATTGCAGAAACATTTTTAAGCATTCAGGGTGAATCCACCCGGGCGGGACTGCTCTGTTTTTTTATCCGGTTCGCCGGTTGTAATTTAAAATGTGTTTATTGCGACACCGGGTATGCTGCCGATGCCGGAGCCGGCACAAAAATTGAGATAGATAAATTAGTAACTGCAACGGTTGATTCAGGAGTGAAACTTGTCGAAATTACCGGTGGTGAACCGATGGTTCAGCCCGGAGTAGTGGAGTTGTGCCAAAAATTGCAATTCGCCGGTATGACTGTACTGGTTGAAACCAACGGTTCATTACCCGTCTGGACCCTGCCGGCAGGAGTAATCCGCATTATCGACTGCAAAACCCCGTCCAGCGGCGAACATGAAAAAAATCTTTACCGTAATTATGATTATTTGTCCAAAGATGACGAAATAAAATTTGTTCTTTCTGATTTTACAGACTATTGTTTTGCAAAGTCGATAATAGAGCAATATCAACTGGTTGCCAGAACCACAAAACTGCTGTTCAGTCCGGTGCCGGGAAAACTTGAACCGCGACAATTGGCGGAATGGATGATTGCCGATAAGGTTCCGGCAAGAATGCAATTGCAAATGCACAAAATAATCTGGGGCGCAGATAAGAGAGGGGTTTGATATTATGGCTGGAGCAGTCGTATTATTGAGCGGCGGACTTGATTCCGCTACCGCTCTCGCCATTGCCGCAAATGAAGGGTTCTCCTGTTACGCTCTCAGTTTTAACTACGGGCAGCGGCACGAATGTGAGCTGAATGCCGCCAGACGGATTGCCGCTACGGCTAAAGTCCGGGAACACATCATCATTGACATTGACCTGAGGCGTTGGGGTGGCTCGGCGCTTACTTCCGGTATTCCCGTGCCTGATGCCGGCACTACTACCGGTATTCCGCCTACTTATGTCCCTGCACGTAATATTATTTTTCTCTCATTCGCGACAGGATATGCGGAAACTCTGGGAGTCAGGGACATTTTTATCGGGGTGAATTCAATTGATTATTCTGGTTATCCGGACTGTCGTCCCCGCTTTATCGCGGCGTTTCAACAATGCGCCACGATCGGAACAAAAGCCGAAGACGAAGGCTGGCAGTTCAATATTCACGCGCCTTTGCAGACAATGACGAAAGCGGAGATTATCCGGCGTGGCATTGCATTAGGCGTTGATTACAGTCTGACGCACAGTTGTTACAATCCCGATGAAGACGGTTTGGCGTGCGGCAGATGTGACAGTTGTCAATTCCGCCGCAACGGTTTTATTGAGGCGGAGATTCCTGACCCCACCCGTTACCGCAATGACGCAATCCATAATCAACGATCAGGCTGAGAGAGTATGGAATATTATTGTAAACAATGCGGCAAACATGTAAAAACCGGCGAAACCCCCGCTGGTGGCGGCAGACATTGCCGCGAGTGCGGCAGCTTAATTATTGATGGCAGTATCGCGCCTGGTTCCATGATTGCCGGGTTCAAGATTATTCATGAAATTTCCAGAGGCAATAACGGTATTGTCTATCTGGCGCGGCAAACCAACCTTGAACGTGATGTTGCTTTGAAAGTTCTCACCGATGACAAGGCGGCAGATTCCGAATTCATTGAATATTTTTTTCATGAGGCGCGTGCCGCCGCTGCGTTAAATCACCCTGCCATCGTCCAGGCGTACGATGCCGGAGTCACGCCGGAAGGAATTTATTATTTTGCCATGGAATTAATCGATGGCGATACCGCGGAATCCTTGTTGGAACAGAATGGGATATTTACACCGGAACGGGTGCTTGATATCGCCATCGCCATCGCCGAGGCGCTGGAATATGCCTGGGACAGACAGCGACTGACTCATGGCGACATCAAGCCGGAAAACATTGTATTTAATCGCCACGGCGAAGCCAAACTTGCTGACCTCGGCTTGGCTAAAATCGCTTTCGACCACAGCAATGAAACAGAAATTATGGCCACTCCGCTTTATGCCGCGCCGGAAGTTATTCGCGGTGAAAAAGAGAATATTGGCATAAAATCAGATATGTATGCTTTCGGCATCGTTCTTTACCAGATGCTCTGCGGGCGTCCCCCGTTCGATGAAGATGATCCGAATATCGTGATGTCGATGCATTTGAATAATAAGCATGTTCCCTTGAAGGAAATAAACAGTGAACTGAGCCACCTGAGTGTTATTTCCGATTTTATTGACCGGATGATATCCAAGAACATGGAAAGCCGTCCGCAATCCTGGGGCGAAATTGTCGGTTTTCTCAAAATGGTTAAAGCCAACAGACATTTATACGAACCGGCGACGGAACAACACCGGTTGGCGGTTCTTTTGCGTCAACATCCGGTTATCATTTCGTTGGGTTCCGCCCTTATCGCGTTGATTATTATTATCGCAGTCATTTATCTTGCGGTTGGCAAACGTACCGCGCCAAAACCCAAAGGCAGTGCTCCGGCAATAGTTAAGAATCAGGGCTCAAGTCTCAAAACTGAAGAAAAATGGTCTATTTTAAAGAACAGCCTGAAATATATGCGCAATTCTGATGCCGCTTCGGCAATCCGGCAGTTCATCGATGCCAATTCAAGCAGTGGCGACTTGCCGGGTGAAGCGAAATCTATGTTACAACAATATGCCGGGCAGGCTGCCGAAGAAGCCGCCAGAGAAGCGGCAATATTCACTGCTAAAGCTAACGTTTCCGAAGAAATTAAAAATATTGACCGCACGCTGCTGGAAGCACGTAACCTTAATGATAAACAATATAAAATACAAGATATTGTGAACCGGATCGATGCTTTGATGATGCAATATCAATCCGGTGAGATTCCGGAAAACAGTGTCAGTCCGGCAACCGTTAAACGCTTGACTGAGGAACGCAATACATTGCTGAAACGTCTGATGATTTTTTACAAAGCCGACCGTGAACAGCGTATTGATGCTCTTTGCGATGCTATCCGGCGTGACAGTAAAGCGACAAAAAACTCTACCCCCGTGCTGAATTTACCAATCAACAACGATTTTAACCTTTATTTCGAGCTACTCAATGATTTTATGGAAATGCCGGAATCCAAACGGAGTACCACCTGGTTCCAGAAAATTGCGGAAGATTATACCGGTAAAATAAAATCCAGAGAGATTAAACAACGCATTTTATTCCTGTCGGGAAATTTGCCTGACGAAAATTCCGCGGCACAGATGCTGCAAAAGTTTTCAAGCCGGTTAAGTGGCAAAATGCTGCCATGGAAGTTGGACAGCAGCGGTAAGGAATATGCATTGGTCGCCTGCGATTCCAACGGACTCACTTTGATTCATAATATCAGCGATGGCGTTGCGGAAAGAAAGAAATTGCCCTGGTCGAAAATATCCCCGCAACAACAGGCAGCGTTGTTACAACAATGGATAATCGCCTCTGATATTCCGATTCCACCTGATGATTTTTATGTTTTTGCCGGAGTAATGATTGCCCAGAAAAATAATGACGGTTTATCGGCATTGTTCAACCGGTTTGCCGGCGTCAATGGCGTTAATTTAGCGCAATGGCAAGCGTGCCACCGTGATTTTAAAATCTGCGGTCAGGAAGTCGTCGCCCGCCCTGTAGCGCTGAAAATCCTGGAGCTCGGGAAAAAGGATGAATTGTCCGCAGCTTTGCATGAATACCTTTATAAATTTGCCAAATTCAGCAAGACTGATACATATTCCCGCTATAAACCGATTTTCGAAGCAATGATTGAGCCATACCTGCGTTCACAACCTGAAGCCAGGGCGGAAATGGCCGAAGTCCGGTTGTCTGCTCTTGCCGAAGATGATTACCCGGCGGCTTTAGATTTGAGTTGCTCCGCCAGAGAATTTTATGCCTCGCTTAAATCTGTTCCGGAAACACAACGCGAAGTTTTGAATACCACCCGTAAAGATGTTTTGCGTCGCTGGGATGCGGCTCAAATCACATTACCGGTTCTCCCGGGATATAATTTACCGCCCGGAGTTTTCTGGAAACAGGTTCAAGCAGCGCGGAAGTCATTTCCCCCGAATGTTGCGGTTATCGCGCAAACGGCGGCGGCGATGAGCCTCGGCGATATGTTTACCGCGAACAGGAATATCAAACAGAAAACCTCAATTGCCTCAGTCAATCTGGCGCCTGCTGAATGGCAGTGTCCGTTGCTGTTTTACACCGTTGCCGCGGCTGGAATCTTTGAACAGCAGGAGCTCCGGGATGATGCGCTGGCAATGATGCGACTGGCAGCGAAGAAAAATACCACGGCATTCTCCTGGGCCATGCGGGCGGCGCTCACGACCAGAGAAATTCAGATGGCGGCACGATTGATTCCGGAATTGACCTTCAACTCTCAGCCGGGTACTTCTGATTTGCAGGCTGCTTTACTCAGCCTCCTGGCGGAATTACAAAGAGAATCATGCTACAGCCAGCGTTTCAACACTATGTCGGCCCGCTATGCTAAATTCCTGCGCCAGCAACTTGCCGCAATAGACGCAAAATGGCTCGAGGTCATTAATAAAATTGTCGATGACCAGGAAAATATCAACAGTGAACTGGAAACACTGAAAGGGAAAAAACCGGAAGAAGCCGAATTGTTTGGTCTTTTACTTGCTGATGCGACAGCCAGACGTTCATTGATGCTTAACGATATCAACTTGAATATTGTCGTTGAAATCATTGAATCGCTCAAACCAAGTTACGAAAGCAGCGAGTTATGGTACCGGTTGCAGTTATTAAAAATGGCCGTGCCGGGAACGACACCTAAAAAATTTGAACAGTTGACGGTGATCACATCGAGTGACTGTCATATTGCCGCGATACCCTATTATCCGAGAATTATTAATCTTATGGTATCCGCCTGGATCCTCAATAAATCTATTCCTGTAAGTGATGCCGCAAATACCGTCCGGCGTTTCCTCGACACCGCTCCGATGCTCTCGCCCTCAGACGAAAAAATTCCGAAGTTGCTCAATTCTCCGAAACTGCCGGAACTTTTCCAGGAAATTATTACCAAATTCGGTATGGATGAAACGCTCTTCTCCAGTGGCTGTCTGGTCGCGTCAATCACCGCCGCCAACCACCAGATTAACGAGTCCCGTACTGTCATCAATCAAATGGAACAGGGACAACTTTCGCTGATATGGCAGGAGCGTCTGTTATTGCGGACGATTTCCGATATCATCGAAGCGCAGAACCGCATGGAAACAACCCGGTAATCCCGGCACCATAATTATCCAGTTTTTTAGACCAAATTGGTTTTTAATTTCTCCCGCCATATATAGAAATGGGCAATTCTATATAAGAATATTGTATAGAAATGGTATATTGTATATACTCTATATAAAGTATAAATACAATCACTCAAAACATGCATAATTAGCAGTTAAAATGACTAAGAATATGCACATTAAGAAGTTTTTAATGACTAAAATTTAGTATCTTTAGCAATTTAATAATTCTAATTCTTGACTTTATTGTTTTTTCCGTTATTATAATAGCAAGCAACAATGGAGACCAGGATCATGAAAAATATTCTGCTTGACCTGCTCGTTAACTTTTATGTTCGGGATTTGCCCGTGGTTACAAAGCGCAATATTCGTTATCCGGAAGCGCAAGGAAGCGTGACCGTGATTACAGGAATGCGCCGAACCGGAAAAACCTGTCTGTGTTATCAAAAGATGCGGGAGTTGCTGGATTCCGGCGTCAGCAAAGACCGTCTGCTGTATCTCAACTTTGAAGACGAACGTTTGTTCGGTTTTGTCCTGAAAGATTTTCAGACAATTCTCGATGTTTATTATGAACGCTATCCGGATAATCGGGCGCAGCTATGCTATTTCTTTTTTGATGAAATTCAGAATATTTCGAATTGGGAAATGTTCATTCGCCGTCTTCTTGACAGCGAAAAGGTGCAGATTACCATAACCGGTTCATCATCGAAGATGCTGACGACGGAAATCGGCACCGCCATGCGGGGTCGTTCGCTCTCAACGGAGGTTTTCCCTTTTTCTTTTGAAGAGTTTATGGCTTACCACAATATCTATAACCCGATTCCACGCCTTGGAGGTGATCAGGTTCGTGCGAAGTTGAAAAATGCGCTAAACCGCTATTTCCTTGCCGGCGGATTTCCGGAAGTTCAGCGCGATGACCCGGATTCAGCAATCAGCAGACTTCAAGACTATGTCAATGTCGTAATGTTGCGCGATGTGCTTGAGCGTCACCAGGTACCTCATTCTCAAGCATTGAAACACCTTGTGCAGGCAGTCTTCTCTGCGCCGGCACAGAAGTTCAGCATCACCAATCTGGGAAAATCGTTGAAGCAATTGCAAGTTTCATACAGCCGTGAAGCCATACAAAGTTATATTGATTATTTCTGTGAAGCCTATCTTTTTTACAAGGTTCCGCTCCTGACCGATTCCATGGCAAGACGCAGAGTCAATCCAGATAAACTTTACATCATAGATCCCGGCATGATCCGTGCAATGGCGCTTAAAACATCAGCGGATAATGGCATGCTGCTTGAGAATATGGTATTTCTGCATTTGCGTCGGCAGGGCTACGTCGTCAACTATGTGAATACTGAGAAAGAAAAGCATGAAATTGACTTTTACGCGAGACACTCCATCAATAAAAAACAGCTTTTAATCCAGTCCAGTTATCAGATAGACAATGAAAAGACTTTTCAACGCGAATGCCGTTCTCTTATTGAAGCTGGAGATTACATGAAAGTCGACGAGCGGCTTATTGTGACCTGGGAAGACGAACGTGAACTCTCTAACGGGATCAAAGTTGTTCCTGCATGGAAATTTCTGCTTTCTCAAGAACAGCCTGCGCTTCGTTGTCTATAGTGACCATGGGCGAATAAATATTAATGGTAATTTTGTCGCGAAAATTTCAACCTTATTGAGTATAAACCCCGGAGGCTTATTCTCCGGCAATAAAACCTGTTAGTTTTTCCTGTTTAAATCGCTTTTTGTTTTCTTTAATATTATATAAAAATGGGCAATTCTATATATGATTATTATATAGAATTGGGCAATTGTATATTTGAATAGTGGATAAGAATGGGATATTGTATATAACTAATGACTCATAAAAAGGTACAATATGTATATCCCAAGATCGTTTGATTTGATAATTCATGATTTTATCCGCGACACGACTCCGAATAAAAATGTTCTATTCATTGAGGGTGCTCGTCAAGTTGGTAAATCTTCACTGGTGCGTCATGCGCTGGAAAAATGCAATTGCAAATATTTTGCATTAAACCTTGAAAAGGAATCTCTTTTGCGGCGGAGTATTGATGACTGCGAAGAGTTTAGCGAGTTCAATCAATTGCTCAAAGACCGGATTGGCTTTGATGGTGATTCAGGCAGCATTCTTTTTATTGACGAAGCGCAGGAAAGCAGAAAGCTGGGTAATTTTGTCCGTTTTATGAAAGAGGAATGGCGGAACGCGACCGTAATTCTTACCGGCTCTACGCTTTCGCGACTATTTCGTGATGATAGCCGGTATCCGGTCGGAAGAATACAAAAGATAACGCTGTGGCCTTTTAGTTTTTCAGAATTTTTGAGAGCACTGGGGAAAACTGATGTTGCCAATGATATTTGCAGCGGCAAAACAGACATTACATTAAGCCGTCATCACTACCTCCTTGAATTGTATGATTTATTTTTAATTACCGGAGGACTCCCGGAAATTGTTATGGCCCACGTAAACGGCAAGAGTTTCGAACCTATGCTGGATCAATTAATTGCCGATTACGAAAATGACTTTGTGAGAATTTTCGGGGAGAACGACATTGCCATTGTCAAATCATGTTTTAAGAGTGTTGCCAACTTTGTTGGTTCTCCATCAAAAAATACTTCAGTAATTCCTTCGCCGTCAACACCGCAGAATGCCAGAATAAACGATATTTTCTCCCGTCTGGAGTCATGGCATCTTTTGATCAAGTCGGAACAGAAAGGTCCTAATGCCGAGGCGAATCATAGTTATCTGCCGAAACGGTACATGTTCGATACCGGCATACTCCGCCGACTCCGTGAATCGGCATGGCCCTCCATCAGCGTCATCAAGACACTTTCTTCGGCATCGCGAATTCCGCTGGGCGGAGCGGTTGAGAATCAATGCGCGATTGACCTGAGTAGATTCAATAATAACGTGTTTGGATGGAAGAAAAATTCATCCGGCGTGGAGATTGATTTCATCGTCAAGAAAAAGGACAGACCAGTTCCTGTTGAATGTAAAGCATCGCTTAATTTTGACCGGAAACACATCAGGGGGTTGCTTGACTATATGGCGGAATACAATGTTGCGACCGGAATACTTATAAGTTTGGCGCCGTACCAACAGATAGATGTGCCGGGAACTGGTAAAATTATCAATCTTCCCGCATACATGCTTGAGTCCCTTGATCAATTCATTTGAACTATGTTTAATTAAAATATTGAGTATCATCAACCATTATAACATAAAGCGAAATTGCTATGATAAAATTATTGCCGGCAACGCAAAAACAATTGAAAATGCCATGGAAAAAAGCTGTTACCGTCGGGCGTGCTTATGATTTGCTCCGTGGCGACCTGCTCGACCATTTGGCAATTATTCAAAAAGAGGTCGGCTATGAATATCTCCGGTTTCATGCGATTTTCCATGATGATATGAATGTTTACCGCGAGGATGCCGCCGGTAATCCGGTTTATCAATGGCATCAAGTTGATAAAATTATTGATTCCACATTAAAACTCGGCTTCAAGCATATTCTTGAATTGAATCCAATGCCAGCCGCCATGGCTTCAGGCAGTGAAACAATTTTTGTTTACAAAATGAACTGCACTCCGCCAAAATCCTATGAAAAATGGGAAGCTCTCGTCAGAGCTTTTGTTATCCATCTTTGCGAACGTTATGGTCGTGAGGAAATTGCGACATGGTACTTTGAAGTCTGGAATGAACCGGACTTGCCATTCTGGTCGGGCAGCCGGGACGAATATTTTAAACTGTATGCGCATTCCGCGAAGGCGGTAAAATCGGTGGATAGTGATTTCAGGATCGGCGGCCCCGCCACTTCTAAAGGAGCGTGGGTAGCGGAACTTATCGACTATTGCCATGGTTCAAACACTCCAATTGATTTTATTTCCACTCATCAGTATCCGCAGGACGAATATTGTTTGTACCCGGATATAAAAACCTCCCCGCATCAACCGGGGATGTTCTTCATTGAATCAGTAAAAAAAGTGGCAGAGACTGTAAAAAAGTCACCAATGCAGCATCTACCGGTAATTTATTCAGAGTGGAATACCCAGAGCGGCAAACCGGGCAGAAAAGTTACATGGTCAGACAATGAAGATGTAGATAATCTCTATGCCGCCAGCATGATCTGTCATATTTGCAGCAATCTTGATGATACGGTCGATACTCTCGCGTGGTGGGTGGTTTCTGATATTTTTGAGGAACTTGGGATGCCGGTGGCGCCATTCAGTTCCGGTTATGGTTTGTTGACGGTACGTGGAACGCCCAAGGCCAGTTGCAATGCATTTAAACTTCTCGCTAAGATGAATGGACGCCTCATGCCGGTTGAATTTAATGGCGTTAAACCGGATTGTTCCGGCATCATCGCCTGTTGCGACAACAACTGCATCAGGCTGTTACTATGGAATTATTGCCCGAATGAACAATTTGAGAAAACGGTTTGGCACGATAAAATAACTGCACCGGTTCCGGATGCAATTTCCGGTAACCGAGATTGGCAAGGCATAAGTTTAAAGATTGCTGAACATCATGGCAGCGCGTATGAGACCTGGTTGCAAATGGGTTTACCGTTAAATCTCACCAAAACACAGGAACTTATGCTGGAATATGCCAGTTGCATGGAACACAACTTAATAAATATTCGCAAAAATCAGACCGGAAATGCCGTGGAATTGGATTTTGAACTGAAATCAAATGAAGTTATGTTTGTTGAAATATTCCCTGCCGGGACTACTTCGGAAAAAATGCCGGAAGGCACCAACGAACAGTTATGGAATCAACACATGGGCGCATTGTCCAAGAAACAATAGCTCTACGGATAAAAAAGAGCCAGGGCAGACGCCCTGGCTCAATCATTTTAGTTAACGACAAAATTTAAATGCCGGGAAACTCTTTCTTATTAACCGGATTGGCGATAGCTTGTGCGCCTTCCAGTTTGCTGCTTAACAGTTCCAGTTCGTTCGGACCGTCAGCCAATGGCATGGCAATCTGACCACCATTGGCGGCAGAACGCAATATGCCCATCATGACTTCAAATCCTTTATAGGCATTGGCAAAACAGCATTCATGCACTTTGGCGTCATCTTTGAGCCAGTCACCGATAGCCTTGATATAATGCGGCATATCCTGGTCATAATTCATCGCTCCGGTACCACTTTGGACACCGTCGGATGTTACCGCGCGCCATCCGCCATTGGTAAGGACTTCGGCAAAGCCTTCAGTGCCTTGAATGCCGATGCGATTTTTGCCCCACCATTTTTCAACTTCGGGCTGGTCGGGAGCGCCGGCGCCGCATTCGACATAACCGCGGACACCATTGGCGTACTGGACAATTCCGGCGACATAGTCCGGTGATGGATGATTGTCATTCATTTTGCCTTTACCTGCCGCCTGTCCCATAACCCATTCGACATTGGCATAATTATTGTACCAGCTCATGTAATCAATCATGTGAGTCATCATGTGTGCCATCCAGCCGGTAGCGGTGGCATAAACCATCTGAATACGGCCGAGCTTGCCGCTGTCGGCGATTTCTTTGACTTTCTGGTAATGGACGCCGTAACGATGCTGATGGCTGACAACGGCTTTAATACCGGACTTTTCCACAAGTGCTTTGACTTTGATTGCCTCGTGCATATTTTCGCCGATAGGTTTTTCAAAAGCAACGAGTTTCGCGCCGCAGTCAACGGCAATTTTGACCATGTCATAACGGATTTTCGGCATAGTGCAGAAACAGAACACATCCGGCTTCAATTCATTCGCCATCTTCGCGGCGTCGGTGCCTTTCGCTACGTCTGCCAGGCCGAGCGCAGTCGCCGCGGCATCCAGCATCTCAAGATTAATGTCGCAAAGACCGACTACTTCAAAGTCGGGATTCGCCTTAAATGCGGCGGCATGATGTTTGCCGCGTTTGCCGGTACCCACCACCATTACTTTGTATTTTGCCATTTTATTCTCCTGAATATTAGCGTCTATTGCCGTAAATTCATTAAGTTGAAGATAAAAAAACGGGGCAGGGAGCCCCGTTCATTATATTCCGGATTAGCTGTTGAGCTTGTCCCATTCCATACATTTGGCGATGGTGTAGGCAACTTCTTCAGGACGCAATTCCGGGAACATCGGCAGAGAAACACATGCCGCAGCATTGTATTCCGCATTCGCCAGTGAACCGCGAATTTCGGCATCCTTGCCCCATGGATATCCAGCCTGCTGGTGAATCGCGATGGAGTAGTGAGTTTTGGCATCAACGCCATTGTCATTGAGGAACTTCACGAATGCATCACGTTTGCTGGCATCCTTGGTCTCAATTACATAGAGATGGAACACATGACGATAACCTGGGCGTACTGTCGGCAGAGTAAAGCTTTTGGCTTCTCTCAAACCGTCGGTATAGAATTTAGCCCAGGCGATACGCTGATCTGACCAGGCGGTGATGTGTTTCAGTTTTGCGCTCAGAATACCGGCATGCAAATCATCAAGGCGGCTGTTGAAACCAAAGCTGTGGACGTTACGGGCAGGGGAACCATGACTGCGCAATATCCGTACTCTGCTGTTGATATCATCACGATTGGTGAAAATCGCACCGGCATCACCAAATGTTCCCAGATTCTTCTGAATAATAAAACTGGTGCAAACCGCGTCAGAAAGTTCGCCAATTTCGAAGTTATCACCTTTGGCATCAATTGCCTGGGCATTGTCTTCAATTACAAACAGATTATGTTTCTTGGCAATTGCACTGATTTCACGCATCGGTGCGCATTGTCCATAAAGATGAACCGGAACAATTGCTTTGGTTTTCGGCGTGATTGCCGCTTCAATTGCTTTCGGGTCAATACATTTTGTTTTCGGATCGCAATCAACCAGAACAGCCTTGCAACCGGCAATCCACATCGCTTCAGCAGTGGCAAAAAATGTATTGGCATTGGTGATTAACTCATCGCCTTCCTTCAAGCCCAGCGCCATGAATACCAACCACAAAGCATCCGTGCCGTTGCCAACACCGATAGCATGCTTTGTTTTTCCATAGGTCGCCAGTTCTCCCTCAAATTTCTTGAGCATCGGACCAAGAATATACTGTCCGCTCATGATGACTTCCTGCATGTTGTCATCAATTTCTTTCTTGATACTCAGATACTGTCTTTCATGACCATAAAACGGGACTTTCATAGCGTATTCCTTTCTTTGAAAAGTTGTGATTGCAAGTTACAATTTGTAAAACATCCATTTGCTAATGTATTGCCCGGAAACTTATTTTCAAGTGGTGAAAATAATTATTTTCAAAAAAATATTATTATAAAAAATGCCACTTTAATATGGTTAATGGTATAGGCACACAGCGTGTGCCCGCGCTCTTAGGAATTGAACGAAGTTCAAGGAGCAGAGCGCGAAAGCAACCCGGCGACTGAGGGTGTCGGCTCTTCCTGAGCTGACATTACGGTCGTACAGACCACGATTATGGCTGTTTGGGTTTATGGGTCAATTGGTGACTGGTGATTTGGAATGGATGCCGGCGGCATCAAACGTTTATAGCTAACGGCACAGCTATATTTTTCGACCCCAAATCAGGGTCGCAGAGGATTTTTGGTTTGACGATTCTATAAACGTTTTATTCCGCCTCCGGCGGATAAATCCTCCAAGGGCGGATAAACCCGCCGGGATAATAAAAAGTCGAACTGTAATGAGATAAATACGGACGCAAGACACTCGTCTATTTAAAAATTTCAATCTTATGGAGTATAAATAAAAAAAGCTTCAAAGACTGATTAAACCAGTCATTGAAGCTTTTAATCTTTTTGTTGCAAATTGCCGGTTAAAGAAAATCTTTAATCGTAATATCAGCCAACATTATTTTTCTTTTCGGTCATGGCCTGTTTGCCGGCTTCATAAGCCGCGGCAAGTCTTGCTTTCTTTTCCAGAAGCATTTCCTTGGCATCGTCATAGGATTCGCCGACTTTTTCCGTAAGTTCACGAGCGCGTCTGGCGAGTGATTCACGGGTTTCTTTGCCTGAACTTGGCGCATAGAGCAATGCGATTCCAGCTCCGGCAACAGCTCCTGCTACGAACGCGGTCAAAAAAGTAGCCAGTTGTGATGATTTGTCAGACATTTTCGTCCTCCTGTTTTTTGGGGTTATTGGTTTTTTTCGAACGTAAGACGTTCATAAAAACATTCATCCCGAGCCGGAAAATACTTATATTTCTGGCCAGGCCTGAAATTGGCGGTTCAATAATAGTTGCGACACCGGTTACGACACGATTAGCCATATCTGACCACTGTGCCGCAGTATTAACAATTCTGCCGGCGGCATCAACCTGAGTGTTTACTTTGGTGGCCAGTTCATTGACATTCTGAACCAGTTGGCGGCTGTCGGCGGCAACTTCATGCAGTTCTGTTTCAAGATTTTTTATGTAACCCAGAAACTCCGTTAATTGCCGTTTGATACCAAAAATTACCGGTATCAGGCCGATTACCATGAAAATAAACAGAATTAACGCAATCAACCCTGTAATTTGTAACGCAATTGTTAAACCATCCATTTCAATCCTCCCTGTATTTCAGGCAGTGCAACGATTGTTTCCCGTATTTTGTGCGAACAATCAGTAAACCAAACTTCTGCCATGATTTTAGCCCGTTAAAAACCTCTCATCTTTTCCAATATATGTTATCAAAACAACTTTGTCAAGGTTTTTTAAAAAAAAGCGGGTTTTATACTCTAATTAATGTTGAAGATTCAGTCTTATAGAGTTTAACTGATTTCTTCAGCGCTCTGTTTCCGGTGCCATAAGTGGCGCAGATGTTCAAAACAGACATAAAAAACCGGCGTAACGAATAAAGTCAGTAATTGTGAGAAAAGCAACCCGCCCACCATCGTAACGCCGAGCGGTTGACGTGATTCCCCGCCGCCGCCGAGTCCCAGCGCAATCGGTATCCCTGCCATGATTGCCGCTGCCGTGGTCATCATAATCGGTCGAAAACGTACCAGGCATGCCTGAATAATTGCCTCCCTCGGTGTTTTACCCTCATTCTGTTGCGCGGTGATGGCGAAGTCAATCATCATAATGCCGTTTTTCTTGACAATCCCGACCAGCATGATGATGCCGATAAAGGCGTAAAGCGAAAGTTCTATATTACATACCAGCAACGACAGCAGCGCGCCGAATCCGGCAAAGGGCAGCGCCGTCAAAATCGTTATCGGGTGAATGAAATCTTCATACAGAATACCAAGAATAATGTAAATTACCAGAATGGTCACAATAAGCAGAATCAACATTCCGCTCGTTGACTCCTTGAATGCCTGTGCCGTGCCTTGAAAATAGGCGGAGACTGTTGACGGCAACATGCCGCTGACTTTCGATTCAATTTGATCAACCGCCTGGCTGAGCGAATACCCCGGCTTTAAATTGAATGAAATAGTAACCGAGGGCAGTTGTCCGGAATGATTCACCGCCAGTACGCCGGCGACCTCTTTCATTTCCACCAGATCCGTAATTGGCACCAGGTTGCCGTTACTGGAGCGGACATAAAGCAGCGACAACGCATTCTGGTCGTAACGGAATGAATCTTTGAGTTCGAGCAATACACTGTACTGATCGTCGGTACCATAGATTGTGGAAATATTGTGCGGGCCGAAAGCGTTATAGAGTGAACTCTGGATTTGTTCCGCCTCTATTCCCAGCAAAGCCGCTTTGTCGCGGTTAATGCTCAAATTCAGTTGCGGATTGGAAATTTGTAAATCACTGGTAACATCCTCTATCTGCGGAAACAACCGCATGACTTTCTCCGCATTTTGTCCGGCGGTATAGAGTTCATTGATGTCCGGACCGACGAGCGTGTATTGATACTGGGATTTGGTGTTGCGTCCCCCCAGATTGATGACCGGAGGATTCATCAGGAAAGTCTTGATGCCGGGAATAACTGCCAGTTTCGGCTTCAAATCCGCCATAATCCGGTCAGCGCTGCGCTGACGTTCAGCACGCGGTTTCAGCCGTATCATGAGCATCCCGGTATTGCCTTCACAACGCGACACAACGGCTTCAATGTCCGGGTCCTGCCGGACGATTTCAGCAGTAAGAAATTGCTGTTTTTTCATCTCCTCAAAAGATACTCCCTGTGCGGCTTCGGTTCGCCCGCGCAGCAGATTCATATCCTCCTGCGGCATGAATCCTTTCGGCATGTATATGAACAGGAATACCGTAGCCGCCAGAATAACTGCCGAAAAGACCATGGTCAATTTCCAATGGTCAATACACCGGGATAGACTGCGCGCATAAAGTCCAAGCATCCCGGTAACATTTTCGCCGTTTTGAATATGCGGCGAATGCTGATGAATTAATTTTTTCTTCAGAAAACGACTTGCCAGCATCGGAATCAGCGTGAGTGAAACAATACCGGAAATGAGTACTGCCGCCGCAATGACGACACCAAACTCACGGAAAAAACGCCCGATAATCCCGCTCATAAACATGACCGGAATAAATACCGCCGCCAGCGACAATGTCATCGAAATAACTGTGAAAAAAATCTCTTTCGAACCATCAATCGCAGATTGACGCACTGATTTGCCCATCTCGGCGTGACGGAAGATATTTTCCAGCACAACAATCGCATCATCGACGATAAAACCGATTGAGAGAGTCAACGCCATGAGCGACAGGTTGTCCAGGCTGTACCCGAATACATACATGATTGCAAAAGTTCCTATCACCGACAGCGGCAGGGTTAAGCTCGGGATAACCGTCGCGCGAATGTTGCGCAAAAATAGAAAGATTACCAGCACCACGAGAAACAAGGTCAGAATCATGGTGAATTCAACGTCAATAATTGAACTTTTAATCGTTTCTGAACGGTCGATGAGTTTCACCATCCTGACCGAAGCGGGAAGTTGTTTGGCCAGTTCCGGCAATACCTCATTGATACTGGCGGCGACCGCAACGGTATTGGAACCGGGCTGGCGCATCACCGCTAGAACGATAGCGCGGGTTTGACCGCTTGCGGATGAACACCATGCGGCTACCTTATTGTTTTCAACACTGTCGTAAATCTCGGCAACGTCCTGCAGTCTGACCGGGGCGCCGTTACGGTAACAGATTACGATGCGCTTGTAGGCATCGGCATTGAGCAACTGCCCGTTGGTCTGAATGATCAGCGATTTATGATGCCCATCCAGCGCGCCAGTGGGCTGGTTGACGTTGGCAGATGAAATCGCATTCTGGACCTCATCTATGCCTAACTGCCAGGCGGACAGCAGTTTCGGGTCAAGCTGGATGCGTACTGCATATTTTTGCGAACCGTAGACCTGAACTTCAGCAACGCCCTCAATGGTTGACAGTCGTTGCGAAATCACCGTCTGGGCATAATAATCCAGCATTGACATCGGTAGCGTTTTGCTGGTCAACGCCATGTACAGAATCGGCATATCGCTCGGATTGACTTTCCGGTATGACGGTGGAATTGTCATGGCCGACGGCAGTTTGGGGATGCTCTGTGAAATTGCTGATTGTACATCCTGAGCAACGGCGTCAATATCGCGTTCCAGTTTGAATTGCAGCGTGATGGAAGTCTCGCCCAGCACACTTGATGAGGTCATCATGTCCAGACCGGCAATTGATGAAAATTTCTTCTCCAGCGGCGTGGCAACGGAGGACGCCATTGTTTCCGGACTCGCTCCGGAAAGATTTGCCCTGACCGTAATCATTGGAAAATCTACATTGGGCAGGTCATTCACCGGCAGTTTGGAAAATGACATCGTGCCGAAAATAATCAGCGCGCCAGTCAACAGCGAAGTCATTACCGGACGGTTGATAAAAAAGTTTGAGAGATTCATAGTTTAAATTCAGGGCTTTCCAGAAGCTGAAGATTTAGACTCTGTTGCCGTTTTGTTCCCGGCAGCGCCGGATTTAGCGCCGCTTTCTTTCTTCGTCAGGACAACTTTGGCGGGTTCATAAACCCGGGCGCCCGGATAGAGGCGCACCTGACCGTCGGTAATGATTTTTTCATTACCGTTGAGACCTTCGAGAATAATTGTTTCATCATTCAAACTCCGTCCGGTTTTTACCGTGCGGTATTCGGCGGTGTTGTCGGGTTTGACGATGAAGACGTAACTGCCGTCCTGACCTTTGGAAACCGCTTGTGACGGTACGACAATACAATCTTTTTCAACATTTAATGTAAGTGTCACATTCACGAACTGCCCGGGCCAGAATTCCAGCGATTCATTCGGAAACGTCGCTTTCAGCTTGACCGTTCCCGATGTCGGATTAACCACGCTGTCTATGAAGGTAAGTTCGCCATTGGCTTCCGCTCCGCCTTTTACCGGCACCTGAGCATGGACAAACAGTTTGCCCAGTTTGAAGAAATGCTGGATTTCCGGCAGATTCAATTGCGGCGGGGCGAATACTACATATATCGGTTTAAGTTGTACCAGTTGAATAACCTCGATTTCATTGGCTTTGACGACCGTACCTTCGTAAACAAGGATATCACCGGTGCGTCCGTCAATCGGAGCCTTGATAGTACAGTATTCCAGATTGAGTTTGGCGCTTTTTAATGCGGCCTCGGAAGAGGTAACCTGCGCCCGCTGTGATTCCGCCTGTGCCCGCATTGATTTGGTGGAGTTGGAATCAATCGCGCTGGATACCAGCAGTCGTTCCTTCATTTCCGCCTGCCGGATAAAATCTTCCAGCACCACCCGGTCTTTCGTTAATGTTGCTTCGCATTGCTGTAATGCCGCTTCGTACGGACGCTGGTCAATCTCCAGCAGCACATCACCTTTTTTTACATAATCGCCCGGTTTGATGTGGTAACGGCTGATTGGGCCGGAAATCATCGTTTTAACCGGAATTTGTGAATACGCTTCAACCTTGCCGAAAGTATTGATTTGCAACGGCATATCTTTGATTTTTACCCGCTCGACCGTTACCGGTACCGGGGGTAGCTCACGGATTTTCTCTTTTTTTCCGCATCCGGACAGTGGTAACAACAGCGACAGCATTACAGCGATTGAAAGAAAATTTCGCATGATTTCAGTATTCTAACTCCTGCATTTTTATCCTGCGCCGCGGGGAAAAACAAAGGCGTAATGCCTTGTTGGTTTCACAATAGTCTTGTGGCACAGCGTTAATATATTTTTAGCAGAGTCAACCTTGATGACCCCATAATTTGAGCCGGTTTTGAATGAAATCAATAATCTGTTGATGTTCCGCCTTGCCGTTGCCACTTATGTTAATCGGCGGAGCAAATTCAAAGTGAATGTCACTGTCATGGTTGATCGGTCCTAAATCGCGCATAATCCGGCCATTGCCCAGAAAATCAGTCTTCAACGCAAATGGTATCACCTTGACTTGTGCGGAACGCGCCAACTTGACTCCAATCGTATTAAATTCTTCCGGAATAAATTTCCTGTTCCGGGTTGCCTGCGGGAAGAGAATAAGTGAACGCCCCTCTTTCAGTAATGCCGCACCTTCATGCATAATCGTTTTGAAATCGTCGCGCGGATTTTTCCGGTCAACTGCTATCGCTTTCAATGAACGCATGATATCGCCAAAATAGGGTACTTTGAACAGACTGCGTTTAATCACAAAGGTAAAATCGAGCCGTGGCCGCACAATCGCGTGAAACAGCGCCGTCTCCAGTGAACTCATGTGATTGCCAATCAGGACGAATGGTCCATTTGCGCCGTTGAGATGGTTCAAGCCCGCCAGATGGATTTTTCCGCCGCATTTTTCCACCAGCCGGATATTCATATTGGAGAGTATGACCTGCATTTCGGCATCCAGTTCATTTCGCCGTGCACAACTCCCGGTCTTATAAAAAATATAGAAATTGCGCATTAAAAAGTAAAATCTTGACTTGCAGAAAAGATAATCATGCAGACCACGCTGCACTTTTTCCGGAGTATCATAAGAATCCCCGGGAAATAAATTTTCCTTAGTCAGAAACTGCATATCCCCGCACCTTGAAGTTCTAATTTGAACAGCAATCCGTCTTGTCCGGCAAATTCAATCCATGCCAGGCATAATATTTTCTGGAAAGCTGTTGCTTAATTTACATAAACTTAACAATATAGCATTTTTTCAACCCATTGCAATATTCAATGACAAAACAATCCAGACGCCATACCGAAACAAATTTATTGATGATTGCCTGTTTTTTTGCTGGCAGGCAGTGAGCCGTCGTTTATTAATGTGAACGATTTGGTATTTAATCGCGATTTGCTTTTTGGTTATTGCACGGCATATTGAAGGTATCTGTTATATATAATGGTGAATGGTGAAGTGTTTGGTGTTTTTCTTTAGAACGGAGGTTGGTAATGGTGAAATATGCCGTTTGTTTATGTTGCTGGATAATGATTTTTTGTGTTTCCGGCGCGGATAAGAGTCTGCTGGCATGGTATAAACTTGACGGCGATTTCCGGGATTCTTCCGGCAATAATTACCATTTGAAAGCGCTTGTCGAAGGTCAACAGTTTTCTAAAGACAATAATATCATGGCAACGCCGAACACCTGCTGGGGACCTTACAGTTCACAGATGCGCGGCAGTGGCGCAGTAGGACCGGGACTGCCATTGAAAAATTCCGACGGTTTCACCATTTGCGGTTTTGTTTCCGCCCCTACTCAGAATAATTATCACGCTGTGCTATTCGGCCTTGGCGATGAAGACCACCGCAAAACAGCAGCGTTGATTTATTCCCCCTATGGTGTAATTAATACGAAAGTCGGCTCGACACTCAAACATCCTTATCAGCGTTTTGCAGATAACCGCTGGCACCATTTTGCTCTCGTTGTCCCGCCGGACAGCGCCGGTGATTTATACGCAGTTTATGTTGATGGTAATGAAGTTTACAAGACGCCGTTGCAACGGTTAAAATATTATGGCAGTTTTTCCCTTGGCGTGATTGACGGTCAGCAGGGCGATGGTTTGAAAATTGATGAAGTCAAGGTATTCGGTCGCCCGCTCAAGCCGGAAGAGATAAAAAATGAGGCGACACTGCGCGGCGCGCCTCAGACCGGGGAGGAAGCCCAAGCCAGTACCGGCGGTGGTGGCAGTTCGGGCAAAGGCAGCGATATTCCCCGCCGGATCAAACCGGCAAAAATAGATTTCCCGATACAGGGAAAATTAAAAGTGCATTTTCTGACGCGTGACTGGTTGTGTGTGGTCGGCAATTATAACGACTTTATCTGTTCGCGGATTAAGGTGGAATGTGGCAGTTTCCTCAAAAAACTCGATACCAGGGAAATTGATGTTCCGGAATGGAAATATGATTTCCATTATAACTTTGCGGCATTGGAAGTCATGGGTGACTATCTGCCGATGATACAACACAATTTCGAGAAACTCGATTATTTCAAACTTCAGGCAGGGGATAAACCTGTTGCGTTCGCGGAAAACTCCTACTGGTTGAATGCCATCGGGCAGATGCGGGTGCCCACCTCAACCGGTCACGAAAAGATGGTGAACAGTGCTTCCATGGCGCATTTTGCCTATCTGAAACCGGCGGAACCGCTCAAAAACGGGGAAAAATATTCTATAAAAACTGCCAGTGGCGAAGAGGTCAGTTTTGTTTATGATGAAACTAAGATTATTTCTCAGGCGCTTAAAGTCAATCAAGTCGGTTATCTGCCTGATGCCGGAAGAAAATATGCCTATCTCGGTGTCTGGCTGGGGCCGCGTGGTCCGCTCGATCTTTCCGCTTTTGATGGCAAGAAATTCAGCCTGATTGATGATAAAACGGATAAAGAGGCATTTTCCGGTACGATCAATTTGAGGATGAAAGAGCAGTATTACACCGGTACCGGTGGACCGGTGCCGCTCAATGGCGAAGATGTTTATGAGATGGATTTTGCCGGTTTTACGACTCCGGGCAATTACCATATTTATGTTCCCGGTGTCGGGCGTTCCTGGAGTTTTGAGATTGGCGGCAACGCCATCGGCCAAGCCTATTATACCCATATTCGCGGTCTATTTCATCAGCGTTCCGGCATCAAAAAAGGACCGCCGCAGACGAACTGGTTGATGGGCGCTGACCACATGGAGAGCTGGGAAGCGGGATTCTCGCCGAATGATGATGATTATGGCCGTATCAGCAAAGACGGTTACGGCTATAAAGATGAAAACGGCAAACCGGTAAAACTTGAACATTTTGATGTTATCGAAGAAACCGCCACCGGCAATAAACTGCCGGATGTTCACGGCGGCTGGTGGGATGCCGGTGATTTTGACCGCCGTTCTTACCATTTCCGCATTGTTGACGATTTGTTGTCGGCATACATGATGTTTCCGAATAAATTTCCTGACCGTCAGTTGGATATTCCTGAATCCGGTAATAATATTCCGGATATTATTGATGAAGCTGCATGGGGTGTGGAACTGTGGCGTCGTGCACAGATTGAAAAAGGCGGAGTAGCGTGTTGGCTCGAGGCAACCAGTCATCCGAAGATTTATAATCCGGCATTGGACACGCAGCGTTATTACATCGGTTTGCCGACGCGCTGGAGCACCATTCAATATGCGGTTTATTCCGCCATGCTGGCGCGGGCATATAAAAATTGCGGGGCAATGGATAAAGCAACACTCTATTTTAACTCCGCAGTCAGGGCATTCGAGTATGCGATGAATCCTGACAATACCGTGAGGTATTCCTGGATGCATCCGGCGGGAAATAATAAGAAGGTGCCATATTCATTTGCCGAATCTCCGGAACTTTCCAAAGCTGAAGTATTTAAAGCGGCACTGAATCTTTATCTCTATACCGGCGACAAAAAATATACCGCATATCTGACGCAGGAGAATTTTGATGTTGCCATCAAAGAGAGTGACTATCCGCGCACTCCGTTCTTCCTGATGGAGATATTTAAGGCTGAACAGGATTTCTTCAGTTATGCGGAGGACTATCGTCGGTTCATTATGCGGGAAGCGGATCGCTGGTTGGACTATCAGGAGGCGCTGGCATACCGCAATCTGAACTGGCCGCTCAACCATGCCTACTTCCGCAATCTTTCCTGGGGCGGGGCGATACCTTTCAACAAAGGCCGCTTGTTCATCGCCGCCTATTATCTTACCGGTGATAAACGTTACCGTGATGCAGCGTTACTGTTGAATGACTGGTTATGCGGCACAAATCCAATGGGCAGGACATTCACCTCCGGCCTGGGCAAGGTATTTCCGGTGCGTTTCCTTTCGCTGCCGTCTTATGCGGACGGCATCCTTGAACAGTTGCCGGGTATAACGATTTATACCTTTACCTACAGAGTGAATTATAATGCCAAAAAGATGATCTACTCCCTAAGTTATCCGGCGCGGAAAGATGTTGACTTTGACGGTTTGAATGTCAGTCTGATGCCCAAAGCGGTTTCCGGCGGCAAAGATATGAGTTATGATGCCATTGGAGATGCCATGGATAAATTCTATCCGGTCTGGCGGCGTTTCGCCAATATTGAGGAATACGCCGTTGATCAGAATGAGTTTACGGTCTGGGAGACAATTTCACCCTGTGCCGCCGGTATCGGCTGTCTGCTCCCCGACAACTGGCTGCCGCCGCCGGAATGGAAAAACCGTAAACCGGCAGAAAAACTCGACGACATGGAAGGCTACCTCTTTCAACCGTAACAAACAGTCACAAGGGGATTTTAACTTCAAAAAATCTAATCATCAGGAGGGCGAAAATTGCGGCGGCGTTATTAAAGAAATGGAGCAGAATCGCCGGATAGATGGAATGAAAGTGCAGAAATAAGATTTGAAAAGCCACGCCAAGCAGAAAGAGCGCCGGCATCTGACTTATCGAATCATGAAACATGGCAAAAATGAGCGAGGTACCGACAATTGACGGCAGAATCCCGACTCGCGCCGCAATGTAACTGAAAATGATGCGCCGGAATAAAATTTCCTCAGTAATCGGGGCAATAATTACTGCGACAATCGTCAGAAAAATAAAGCCTGTTGTATCACAACTCATTGCCATTTTGATTATTATCGGGGTCTGGTAACTGATATGAAATATATGCAGAAAACTCTTGAAAATCATGGTAACAACAATGCAGATGACAAACATCGCGACACTGGCGATGGCGCAAATCACCAGATAATTATTGGACCAATTCTTAAACCATAATTTTTCCTTGATGCTGCCATAACCGGAAAATTTTACTGCCAGATATGTCCCGCCTAATATAATTAAAGGCGGTGGCGTACACAATAATAAAATACCCAGTGATTGCGGTAACGAATGCAAGTAGTCCATAATGGCACGACCGGCAATAACCGGTATCACCAGATAAAAAGTCAGGAATAGTGCAACACCGGTGATAAAACCGTTTTTTAGATATTTTTCAGCAAGGTCAAACTTATTATTATAGATTTCCGGCATGTCATGTCCGTGTTAAAACTAACTATTATTACCAATCTTTATCCCGGCGGGATAACACGTTTATAGAATCTCCAACCCCAAAACCTCTGCGACCACGTCGTGGTCGAACAATATGTGTGGGAGATTAGCTATAAACGTTTGATGCCTCCGGCATCGTTCCCCATTAACAATTAACCACTAACCATTGGTTCATTTTTTCTTTTTTGCCAAAGCCATGGCGATATCGTAGAGCGATTCCCACCACTGCCGGTTCGGGCGCTGTTCTTCATCGGCGACCATTTTGGGCAGATCGGTGATATTATAGGTGGAAATTTTGCCATTGCTGTGACCGATGAATAACGCCTGATGGCTGTTCTGGTTCAGTTGCTGTTCCAGAAGAGAAAGCGCTTCGAATGCCAGGCGGACGCCCTGGATGCGGTCAAAGGGTGAAGGCACACCGCCTTGCTGCATTGAGCCGAGAATTACTTTGCGGATATCGAAGACGCCATCGCCGGCTTCCTGGAACAGATCGCAAATGAAGCTGGTGGAATAGGTCGGGTTGGCTTTTTCGTTACGAATCATCAGGGCAACATGGCGACCGCTGCTTAGGAAGTTTGATTTCAGTTCATTGACATGTTGTTCAAGCATTTGCAAGGTTACGCCGTTTTCATGCAGGTAGATATATTCCGCGCCGGAAGCCAGTCCGCTCATCATCGCCAGATAGCCGCAATACCGTCCCATGACTTCAACGATAAAGGCACGGCGGGTGCTGTCGGATGAGTGTTTGATTTTGTCAAGTGCTTCGACAATCGTATTGAGCGCTGTATCCGCGCCGACGGCAAGTTCCGCCCCTGGCAGGTTGTTATTTATGGTCGCGGGAACGCAGACAATCGGAATATTAAATGCCGGGAAATTTTTTCGTGCCGAATTAAGCTGAAAAATCGCCTGGTAGCCACTCCAGCCGCCAATCATCATCAAGCCGTCTATTTTTAGTTCCTCAATATTCTTCGCAATCGCGCCGAGTTCCTGATCTGAAGGGGTTTTGCGATTGGTGCCGAGCTTTGAGCCGCCACTGGCATTCCATTCATCGACTTCCATCCAGTTGAACTGGCGGACGTTGCCGGAAATCAGTCCGTTAATACCGTCTTCCACGCCGAGCATGGTATGACCGTGTTCCATGCCGATTCTGACTGCGGTACGGATGGCATTATTCATGCCGGGCGCGGGCCAGCCACAGGTAACTATAGCGATTCGTTTCCCGACAGCAGGGCGTTCATGAGGAACAGAAAGAGCAAGTGTCCGGAAAATATGAATCATTTGATTCCATGAACTGCCGCGCAACTCGCGAGCGAGTTCAAAATCTTTAGCTTGAATTGCGGTGGCGATGGCCTGAGTTTTCTCTACCGCCGCCATGAGCGGAACGGTGGTGATGCGGTTCTCGCGGACAGCAACAAGCGCGGATTCACTGCCGGCATCCGCTTTTAACAGTTCTTTGACTGCTACCCAGCCGGAAATTGTACTCATGTAGCGGTCATAAGCGCTCGGGGCGCCGCCGCGCTGGACGTGGCCGAGAATAGTAACGCGCGTTTCCAGGTTCAATTCTTTTTCAATGAGCTCTTTGACATAGTTGGAAGTGATGGGATTGCCAAGGGTATCTCTGGCGCCTTCAGCGACGGTGATAATACTGTCCCGTCGTCCAGCCAGACGTCCCTGTTTCAGAACTTCACACAATTTGTTTTCCCAGCCGGGCAAAGGTGGAGCTTCCGGGATAAAGGTGCATTCCGCGCCGGTGGCAATCGCGCTCATCAGCGCCAGATAACCGCAGTTTCTGCCCATTACTTCGACGACAAAAATACGTTGATGGCTGGATGCGGTGCTATTGAGCGCGTCAATAGCTTCTGTAATCCGATGGAGCGCAGTATCAGCGCCGATAGTCATATCTGTATCGGCCATGTCGTTATCAATAGAACCGACCATGCCGATGATACGCAACTGTCCGTGCTGCGTCGCAACTTCGGCGCTGATTTGTTGCGTTGCAACGAGTTCCTGAAGCAGACCAGACCATTCATTTTTGAGCATATTGGCACCGGTGAGACTGCCATCGCCACCAACGATAATCAGATTGTCAATGCCATTTTTAACCAGATTAAATGCCGCGCGCAATCTGCCGGAGCGTTCTCTGAATTCTTTGCATCTGGCGGTGCCGATGATGGTGCCGCCGAACTCCATGATACCGCCGACGGATTCCCAGCCCATTTTGACGAGCCAACCTTCAACCATACCCTGATAGCCTTCTTTGATGGCATAGACATCAGCGCCGTGGAAAATTCCACCGCGAACGATAGCACGAACTGCGGCATTCATGCCCTGCGCGTCACCGCCGCTGGTCATGAACCCGATAGCTTTTCTTGGTGTACTCATAAATTATCTCCTATGGAAATTTACCGTCATGAGCGGGTCGTGTTATTTGCTTAAAGTAGTATAAACAGTTTCTGCTATGGCCAGATGTCCGATGAGATGCGGATGAACCGGCTCGGGGCAGAATGTATCAGCATCGTGATGCTTTAAAAGTTTCTGAAAAATTTCATGTGTCTTAACGAGTCTGGTTTTATATTTTTTACTCATTTCTCGAACGATGTCGATATATTCGGGAAGTAAATCTAAAACTGATTTACGGAAAGATTCATTTTTATTCTCGATGCTGATGTAAAAAGGCTCGATGAGGAGTATTTCACATTTCGGCAATGCTGATTTTGTTCTGGAAAGAATATTATTGTAACTTTTGCGGAACATTTCAGGTGGAATGGCATCACTGCCTTGCCTGAGTGTCCGGTGCAAGTCATTGATGCCGATTTTAATTGAAAGCCATTCCGGCTTATGCACGAGCACATCATCTGTCCAGCGGGTTTGTAATCCGGTGACAGTATCACCGCCGATGCCTTTATTAATAATATTTATCTTTTTTTCAGGTTCACGGATTGTTATCATGTCGTAAAAGAGTTTCACATAACCGTTGCCGAGAGGTCTTTCTGAAGCCCTGCGTCCGCAATCAGTAATACTGTCCCCGATAAAAAGAATTGTCTGTCCGTTTTTGATTTTAAGTGTCATCTCCAATATTCCTTATAGAGTATAGTTGTTAAAATTATTATCATCCGTATTCACCGCCGGGAATTGCAAAATAGGCAGGAACTTGTGCCGGCGAATCGTTAATACCTTTATACATCCGCAACAAAGGACGTTGCGGAGCAAAACAATTTGCTGTTAAAAAAGTCACGAAGTCGTTATGCGCGTCAATGGAATCAACCACCAATGCCTGACCCGGTCTGGCCGCGGCGGTAAACAGCGCGACGGCGTCATCGTTTGAAGATGCCACAACCGGTCCAATCTGCTGATATTTATATCCGTTCCGTCCCAGACAATAGCCTGTAATCCGACTGCCTAGCGTCATTTTGAACGCCAAAAACGGATATTCGCGGAATAAACGTTCCAGCAGCGCACCGCGATCAACTCCAAAAACCTGTCGGTCAAAAACAATAACTTCCGGTAAATCCTCAGGCAGCAGCGGCATGGCGGTTGAAGATAAAATTGATTTTGGCATATAGTTAAGATTAATCAAACGGGTGATACTCCATTCAGGGAGGAAACCGATTTTTTCATAAACCGGTTGACCTGCAGGGGTGGCATCAAGTTTGATACAGCGGCAATCCCGCAACGACTCAATGACGGTATTCATCAAGATGGTTGACAATCCCCTGCCGCGGTATTGTTCGTTTACCATCACCATGCCGATCCAGGCAACTTTGTTATCGTAGACGATTGCCGTGGCGGAACCGATGGTATTTTCACCATCAACCGCGGCGAAACAGTGTCGGGGAAAAGCAGTGATAAGAAAATTCCAATCGGCGTCCAGTTGATTCCAGCCGATGCGGTTTTTCAGCTCCATCAGCGGTTTTATATCCTGAGGGAGCATGGGGCGGATATTGATGCTCATGGAATACTCTTGTTATTATGGAATCTCAAAGCCGCTGGTCTTCAGCCGTAACCGCAAGTCTTCCTTGTCGACCGCTTTGAGCATAGCCTCCTTAATATCCACCAGTCCTTTTTCAACCGATTCAAAAATGTGAGAATTAAGCATCTGCATGCCGACTTTTTGTCCGGTTTGCATAATAGAGGGAATCTGGTGAATTTTATTTTCACGAATCAGGTTGGCTACAGCGGAATTTGCAATCAAAATTTCCAATGCCGCAATCCGACCGCCGCCGTTTTTCTTCAGCAGGGTCTGAGCAACTACGCCCTTCAATGATTCGGAGAGCATCATCCGGATTTGTGATTGCCGGTCGGCGGGAAACTGGTCAATAATACGGCTGACCGTGCTTGGCGCTGTGGTAGTATGCAATGTTCCAAAAACTAAATGTCCGGTTTCTGCGGTTTCAATGGCAATTTCAACGGTTTCCAAATCGCGCATTTCACCAATCAGCACTATATCCGGGTCTTCGCGCAATGCGGCCCGCAATGCGGTTTTAAAGCTTTCCGTATGACGATGCACTTCGCGATGGTTGATTAAACAGTTTTTATTCTGATGGACGAATTCCACCGGGTCTTCAATGGTGATGATATGGTCGGTGCGGGTTTCATTGATATAATCGATCATTGCCGCCAGCGTTGTGGATTTGCCACTGCCGGTTGGACCGGTCACCAGCACCAGACCTTTACTCAAGTTGCAGAGGTCACGTACGGAATTCGGTAATGCCAACTCTTCAAATGAACGAATCTTCGCCGGAATCAGGCGGAATACCGCGCCAATTCCGTTCAAATCCATGAAAACGTTGACACGGAAGCGTCCCAGTCCGGAGATTTCGTAAGCAAAGTCAGTGTCATGTTCAGTGCCGAATTGCAATAAATTGCGCTCCGGCATGATTTCCGCGAGCAACTCCTGGATATCTTCAGAGGTCAGCGGTTGGCTTTCGGTACGGACAATACTGCCATCAATACGATAGATTGCGGGATTTCCGCTGCCTAGATGCAGGTCGGAAGCGCGTTCGGTAACCATAAATTCCAAAAAAACATCTATGCCTGCCATGATTCGCGTCCTCTCAGGTTAATTATCTTTTGATGAGGCCGGTTGACGTGACGAAAAGGAAATTTCCGAAACCGCATGAAATGGTACAATGACGATGCGTTCGTCATCGGTTTTCACCATCATTTCGACTCCGGATTCATTATGGTCGGCTTTTAACAGCTGTCCGCTGATTTTATTGCCGCTGAGCAACTCGAGGGTGATGTTGACATGATCGGCAATAAGCTGACTGTAATTCAATTTTACCGCGCCGCTGATTTCAAGACCCCAACCTGCCGCCTGGCGGTAAAGTTCAGTCGTGGTTTGAAGTCTGGAGCCGACGATTTTGAGCAGATTAAGATGCAGTTTTCGACCAAGTTCAGGATTTTCTTCGGTAACCTTGGAGAACGATTCGCGATTGATTGACAACAGCAGCGTATCGGTTACCGCGATTGCGCTGGCAGTGCGGGAGTCTCCGGAAATAACGGAAAGCTCGCCGAATACCCCGCCGCGCTGGAGTGTGAGCATTGTCCGGTCAACTTCAGCCAGAATCTTTTTGGTTATTTTGACCTTACCGCTGATGATAACTTGAAGGTCGCCGCCCGGCTCGCCTTCCTTGAAGATAACCTCTCCGGCTTTTTTCTCTACTTGCGTAGCGGCTGATGCCAGCAGTTTGATTTCATCGCTGGTCAAACCGTTGAATACCGGAATATCATTTCCCAGTTCAACAATTTCTGTGCTCATAGCTGTTACCCCGTGATGCGTTGCTGTTTAAACCAGTATTTCTGAAGGACTGAAAACCGTAATAACTAATATCCTGCGGTATACAAATAATTGCAGAAATGATTTACACATTTCTGCAATATTAGATTACCACCGGCAATTCTACGAATTAGCCAATGATGAGCAAACCGGCAACCATAGTAAAGATCGCAACGGTTTCAATAATACCGATGATCATCAGATAGTTGGCAAATCCTTTGCCGGTTTCGCCGAAAGCGTCGCAAGCATTTGCGCCGCACTGTCCCTGAAACCAGGCGGAAAAGCCGATAACAAATCCGGCAATCGCACCAACGAGCAGGAACAACGGCCACATTTGCGGAGCAGCAGCAGCTTTCGTCTTCATAACCATCATTAAAATCAAGCCGTAGATGGTCTGAGCCAACGGCGCGCCGGCGAATGCCAGCATTAAGAATTGTGCCGGTTTGTTCTGCAGATAGCATTTTTTCCAGGCGCCGATAGCGGCGTTACCGGTGGCGCAAGCGCCAAGTACTGATCCGATGGCAGCAAACCCGATGGCGGCATAACAGCCGACCGTCGCCAATGATTTTGATAATTCCGGGTCCATGATAATCTCCTTTCAAGACGTAATCATGTTATGGTTTTTTGTTCTGGTGATTCTTTTTTAAAAGGTTTAAATTGAAATCCCCCCCACTTCAGGTGGGCGTGATTTGAAAATTCCAGGGTATTCAACCGGACACCATGGACCAGCACGCCGAGGAATGCCAGAATGATGTTCAGTAAATGACCGATAACGATGGTCGGAATTGCCAGCAGGATAAACCATGGTGAAGTTTTAATCAAATTAACCCCCATCTCATTAAAGTTTACCGCAATATAGTAACCGGCAACACTGACAGCAAATAAACGGATATAGGAAAGCGTATCAACAAATGAACTCAAGGTTTCCAAGGGAAAACTGAACACTTCCGCCGGATCATGCCAGTGGATGAAACAGGTCAGAATCAACAGGAATCCGACGCCGTATAAGATAAACATTGTCAACGGGAAACTGCCGGGATAGATAATGAGAATTGTCGCCAAAATAAAGTTACCGCATAATACACAAATCCAACCCAGATGACCTAACAATCGCTTGACGGTGAAATGTTTGAAGACCTGCATCAAGTGACCGGTGCTTAAATGAATAGCGGCAAGCACAAAGCAGACAAGTTCCGTATGTTTATTCTTTAATTCCGGATTTTCCGGTTCGCTCAACCATTCGAATCCACCATGCTCAATCCCGCACCACGAGCCGCACATCGCACCCCAGATTACCGTAACAGTACTGAGCAACAGAAACAGATTAATCGGCAGGCGGAAACGTTCCTCTCTGAATTTGTATTTGGCGAACAGACCGATTGCCAGGAAAATCACACCATAACCGGCATCAGAAAAAATAATACCAAAGAAAATCGAAAAGAAAATCAGAAAGCAGATGCTGACTTCAACTTCATTATAGCCGGTGGTAAGTCCGAGAAATTTAAACAACGGCTGAACCATTTTAAAGAATTTAGGCAGTTCAATCAGTGTCGGTACCTGATCGGTAGGACCAGGTTTGGTAAGCAACAGACCCCAGCCGTAACTGGTTGCCGCATCTTTAAGTTTTTGTTCATCCCTTGCCGGAATATAACCGTCGATATATGACAATTTATCCTGATTGGACATACTGTCACGATTAGTGTAAAATTCCACTCTTTCGGCAGTTTCTGCGAAATATTCGTCCAGAATCTGTTTGTTTGCTGCAAGGCATTGAAATCTGTTTGCAATCTCTTCCAGGCGGGTCCGGCATTTTTCAATTGCCACACGCAAATTGCCCAGATCAGTCTGTTCCGGGAAGACTACCAGCGGAATCGCGGCATGGTCAATCGGACTGTCAGAAATTAGAACAAAGCGGGCATTATGTTTATCACTGCTGATAATTTCGCAAGCACAATGATACTGCTGTTTGATATCGCGCATCGTTCCGACCGGGCCGAAACAGGGATAGACATGAACTCCACCGCTTTCCAGTTGTCTCAAGGAGGACATTGAGAACTGTCCCCATGGTTCGACGACGGACAAATCATTCTGTAGTGCGGCAACTTCTTTACCAAGTTGCTGCTGTTCATCAATTAGCGCCAGCGTTTCCTGATGAATATCCCGACCGGTCAGAGTAACAACAGGGGCTTTGAAGCCGGGAACCGGTTTGACATTACTGAGAACATTGACGGCTTTCTGAATGGAGCACCAAATTTCAGTGAGGCTCTGTAATTCCGGAGTGGAGCCGGAGTTTTCAGGCTGCAAGTGCATAACGCCGAGATCGCGGAGATGTGTCAACGCGGATTCGCGTTCTGTCTCCAGGCAAACCAGTGTAACCTTTTTCATTGGGACGATCATGCGCAGGCCTCCATAGTTTTACGTTTGGCAATCTTGGCTCTGGCGACTCCTGCAGTATCGGCATTGCCCAATGCAATCCGGATGGTACGGATATTTTCCCGGCAACCCGGAATTTTGACTTTTTCAAACAGATTAACGCGTTGCGTTGTCGTGCGCAATTCGCGGGACAAAATTCTGAATTGCTCTTCAATAATTTTAGAAGTTTCTATCAACCTGATATATTCCTTAACCGTCTCGACGGCATCATCAATCCACGGGTCTTCAATGAAGAAATCATATTCCCCGATGGCGAATTTTATATCTTTAAAAATCGGTATTTCAATGCCGGCAATATTGACATGTCCGCGTTCAACAGCTACAACTTTAACCAGTCCGGACAAAAGTTCGACGGAGTGTTCATCGCTGAAGAGTTGAACCCAGGAGGCGAGGGCTTCTTTGATTTTCTGCATCCCGGTTCTGACTGTTTCCAGCCGCTCCTGGCTTTTGCGGATTTCCATCTGCTGCTGTTGTTTTTTCAACTGCAACATTGGCAGAAAGCGTTTGAACTGCTTCAACGCATCCTGTTGCGCCTTGAGAGAATTTTTGGTTAATTTCAACTTTGCCATGATAACATTCCGGCTTATTTAATCGGCCAATATTCGTTCAAGAGGCTCATACGGATACCGGTTTCGTTTTTGTCAAAACATTCCGCCAGAGTTTTCCAGCCCATGTCCAGCGCGTCATCCAGCGCAATATTCAGTGACAAATCCATCATGCGCTGTTCAAAAAGCACACCATATTTAAGCAACTTTGCATCCCATGAGCTCATTTGAAAGCCCATTGACTGCTTTTCCAAAGTTTCTTTATAGTCGGCATAAAAACGAATCATAGTATCCATGATCGCGCGATGGTCGGAACGGGTCGTGGCGTTCACCTGCTGTTTCAACCGGCTCAATGAACCGAATGGTTCAATGTGACCGTGCCGCAGATAGAACTGTCCTTCGGTGATGTAACCGGTATTGTCCGGAATCGGGTGAGTTACGTCATCACCAGGCATTGTTGTCGTTGTCAAAATGGTGATTGAACCGGCACCGTCAAAGTCAACCGCTTTTTCGTAACGTGACGCCAACTGGCTGTAAAGGTCGCCGGGGTAACCGCGATTCGACGGAATCTGTTCCATCGTGATTGCGATTTCCTTCATGGCGTCGGCGAAGTTCGTCATGTCGGTCAACAGTACCAGCACCCGTTTATTCTGGAGTGCATAGGCTTCAGCAACTGCCAGCGCCATATCCGGAACGAGCAGGCATTCGACTACCGGGTCGGCAGCGGTATGGATGAACATAATTGTCCGGGGCAATGCGCCCTCTTCATCGAGAGTATTACGAAAGAAGAGATAGTCGTCATATTTTAGTCCCATACCGCCGAGAATAATCACATCAACTTCCGCCTGCATCGCGATTCGCGCCATGAGCGGGTTGTAGGGTTCGCCGGCAACTGAGAAAATCGGTATTTTTTGTGATTCCACCAGAGAGTTGAACACGTCAATCATGGGAATACCGGTACGAATCATTTTTTTCGGGATAATTCTTTTAGCCGGATTTACGGATGGTCCGCCGATATCAATCATCTGGTCGAGCACCGGAGGACGATTGTCGCGCGGCATACCGCGTCCGTTGAATATTCTGCCGAGCATTTCATCCGAGGATGATACTTGCATTTCTCTGCCCAGGAATCGCACCTGGTCGCCAGTGCTTACGCCACGACTGCCGGCGAAAACCTGTAAAAACACCTTGCGGTCCTGCAGACGGATAACCTGCGCCAGAGAAACGCCCCTTGCGCTGCTGACTTCCGCCAATTCATTATAGCCGACATCATCGGCTTCGACGGTGATAACATTACCGGCGATTTGAATAATCCGGTGATATACTTTACGCATTATTCTGCTCCTTCACTTTTTCATCAATTGCTGCCAGAATCCGCTTGAATTCCTCTGAATCCATTGCGGCATAATTCAGGTCAACAAAGAGTTGTCGCAAGTCCATAAAATAGCTGCGCGCCTGGTCTTTATTGGTAATTTTAAAGTTGGTGTCAAGGATTGAAACAACCAGATTAAAGACAAATCTCTGCCGTTTCTCATCGGTGGCGCCGTCGGTCTGATCAAAAGTATTCTGCTGAAGATAAACATAGTCGAGAAATTCGCTTTTCAAATAAAGCATAAAGTCATCGATATGCGTGCCTTCTTCCCCGACAACCTTCATCATCTGGTTGACTTCATTACCGCGCCGGAGTACCATCCGCGCCTTTTCCACTTGAGCTTTATCAACGATGCTCTGGTAATGACTCCAACTGTCAAGCGGGTGAATCGCCGGGAAACGGCGGGCATCGGAACGTTCACGCGATAATCCAAGGAATGCGCCTACGACCTTCAGTGTCGCCTGAGTGACTGGTTCTTCAAAGTTACCGCCGGCAGGACTGACGGACCCGCCGATGGTTACTGAACCAGTGGTTGCGTCATTCAACTTTACCAGACCGGCGCGTTCATAGAAACAGGCAATCAGTGATTCAAGATATGCCGGGAAAGCTTCTTCGCCGGGGATTTCTTCCAGACGGCCGGACATTTCACGCAAGGCCTGAGCCCAGCGTGAGGTTGAGTCCGCCAGTAACAGGCAGTTTAAACCCATCTGACGGTAATATTCCGCAATAGTTACTGCGGTATAGACAGACGCTTCACGCGCTGCCACCGGCATGGAGCTGGTGTTACAAATAATAATTGAACGGTCCATCAAGGTGCGTCCGGTACGCGGGTCTTCAAGATGCGGAAATTCACGGAGGATTTCCACAACTTCACCGGCACGTTCACCGCAAGCTGCGATAATAACGATGTCCGCCTGTGCATGCTGACTGAGTGCATGCTGCAATACAGTTTTACCCGCGCCGAATGGTCCCGGGGTACAGAATGTTCCGCCAACCGCTACAGGGAAGAAAGTATCAATAATCCGCTGCTGGGTAATCATGGTTGCACAGGGGAGCAGTTTTTCCTTGTATGCGGTGATGGGTATTTTAATCGGCCAACGCTGCACCATGGAAATTTCTTTAATTTCATCCTTGCTGTTTTTGGCCTTTGCCACGCAATCGCCGATGCGGTGTTTGCCGGCATGTTTCACTTCGAGGAGTGACCAATCACCATGACAGACAAACGGGAGCATGATATAGTGTTTGAAAATTCCTTCGGTCACATAACCGACTTTATCGCCGGCATTAAGATTATCACCAACTTTTGCCAGCGGTGTGAAGTCCCACTCCCGTTCGTAATCCAGTGCGGGGAGATAGAGGCCGCGTTTTAGAAAGAATCCGGTTTTCTCCGCCAGTTCATCCAGCGGATTCTGCAATCCGTCATAAACGTTGCTTAATAAACCTGGTCCAAGTTCAACGCTCAATAATTCTCCGGTAAATTCAACTTTATCGCCCACTTGCAAGCCGTTAGCATTTTCAAATACTTGCAAATCGGCGCGGTTGCCGCGCACGCGGATGACTTCGCTTTTGAGTCGTTCTTCGCCCACGATGGCATAGGCAACTTCATTCTGCGTAACGTGCTGATCAAATTCCACCGTCAGCATATTTCCGTTAACGCCAACTATTCGTCCTGTTCCGGCGTCCTGCATCTCAAATGTTCTCCTGTATTAAATATACAATCGTTTATTAAGTTTAACCTGTCTGAGCTGTTTCCGCCGGGGTCACTGCGGCAATAATCCGGTCAAAGTTACGATAACCGGTTTCGACATTGCGCTGCCGCCATTTATCATGCAGTAACAACTTGAATTTGTAAATATAAAGGCGGTTTATGTCAAAATAATGACCAAACTCCAGCGCCTCCAGTCGTTTCCAGCGCAAACCATCAAGAGTATGTTCCCGTACCGCCGGATTCTTGTGATGATAAATTTCATTCGTATTGAGTCGTGCTTCGCTGCCCGGCATGTTTGCTGCGGCATGGCGCGGGTGGCGTCTATCCGCCATCGCATGGCGCAGTTCGGCATCCCATTCCCGCCATAATGCTGCAGTAGTTTTTTTGGGAAATGAAATTTTTGAATCCGGTAGCAGCGTCAAAGCGTTCAGCCGCGCAAAATCTTTAGGGTTCAGATGTTCACGACACAGCTTCATAAATTCAGCTATGTCGATAGCCGGCGTATCCCCCCACCGTAATGACGGGAGTGAACTGACCAGATAATAGTACTGTTCCATGATCGAAAATTCCTGACAAGCTGCCGGCTTGTCTTAGCATTATACCATATATGAGCGAGTCGTTGATGAAAAATTATCCCGTAAATGACTCTGCTATAATTCAGTTATTTTTTACCATTTCCGCGAGACGCGGTCCGATGTAAGCGCAAATGATGTCCGAGATGGCATCATCGGTGAAATCAAAAAAGAGATCCCCGCCGTTAAATCCGATCTTTAATCCGGCGCTGATATCTTTTTCCGACAGGATGCGGGAGTTTTGCTGAAAGTCACCGGCAATACCGCCACGCAATGCTGTTTCCAGTTCGTGTAAGTCTTTTGCCGCCACCAGTAATTCCAGTGATGCCGGTTTATCGTTATGCTGCTGCTGGTATTGTTCCGCCATCTGTTTGATGATAGAGGCCATCAGCTCAGCGCTCATTGATTTTCCCACGCACCCTTTGACCACGTTATTGAGCCGGTTTTGAAACTCCTGACGCAGTTTTAAAATGATGTCACGTCCGGCTTGAGCAACCGCGGCGCAACCGCGTTTTTCGTCGCTGGCGGCAGTGGTTTTTGCCTGTTTGAGGATTTCAGCAGCACTCTCTTTTGCCTCCTGAATAATCTTGTCAGCCTCTTGTCGTGCCGCCTGGATGATATTATTCTTTTCAGCTTCGGCTTTATTGATTCCGTCCTGCTGTATTTTGTTCAATAATCCCTGGAGTTCTTCCGCCATAGCCGTCGTCTCCTGTCTAATTTTTGCCACTGTTTGTCTTTAAATATTCAGACCATTCCTGCAAAAATAATTTATTATATAATTTATGCGACTTGGTGTACAGCCTTTACTATCCACCGCGAACCATTTATTTTAACATAAAAATTAAAAAAAACTTAACGCGCTTAATTTATCTCTTATATTGATAAATACAAGATTAAAAAAACACGGTTAAAGTTAAAAAAGTGAAAAATATTGTAGATATTTGTAATCTTCCCAAACATCAGTAAAATTTATTTTGCATGACGTCGGTTATTAACATTGACTTTTATTGGCGCAAAGATAAATTAGACTACTGGCTTTGTCAATTTTTTAGCGACATAGGGCGTTCCTGTGAGATTTGTTGCTGAAATATCAACGTGTCACAGTCTTGCCTGTTGGCGCAATACGTCGATTATGGCTTGTTAACACATTTTAACAAAATTACGGGCTGAGTATCTGTTGAATGACTTAATACATAAACATTCAGTTAGAAACAACAAGGCGGAGAACGGCGATGGAAGATAAACGGGAAAAGAAAATGTTGCCGCCGGCAATGATTTTATGTGGCGGAATGGGGACCCGGCTGCGGGACGTTACGGAATTGTTGCCGAAACCTATGGTGCCGATCGGTTTCCAACCGATTATATGGCATATTATGAAAGGTTATGCGGTTCACGGCGTAACCCGTTTTATCTTGTGTCTGGGATATAAACGCGAATGTTTTATTGACTATTTCTTAAATTATCACGCTCATGCCGCGGATATTACGATAACCCTGGGGCAGCATCGCAGTATTGTTTACCACAGTCATTCCGGCGAGGAAGAATGGGAGGTAACACTGGCTGACACCGGATTGGAAACAATGACCGGCGGCCGGGTTTTGCGCGCCAGTAAATATCTTAAAGATTCGGATGATGATTTTTTCCTGACTTACGGCGACGCTGTATCCAATGTCAATATTAAATCTCTTTATGAGGCGCATCGCCGTCATCAGAAACTGTTGACCATCACCGCAGTGCATCCGGCGGGAAGATTCGGAGAAATAAATATGAATGGGTCGCAGGTAACCGGATTCACTGAAAAACCGCCGTCAGATGGTTATGTCAATGGCGGATTCATGGTCGCCAAGCGGTCGTTTATTGAAAAATACATTCCTAAAGATTTTGACACTTTTTTTGAGCGTGAACCGATGCAGCAGGCAACGGTTGACGGGCAGATTGACGCTTACAAGCATCATGGTTTCTGGCAGTGCATGGATACTCCGCGCGAACATCAATTACTGAATTCACTGTGGCAGAAAGGTGAAGCGCCCTGGACGGAGGGCTGGTAATGTTCTCCAATATTTATCAAGGCAAACGTGTATTGATTACCGGACATACCGGTTTTAAAGGTTCATGGCTGGCATTATGGTTGAAACAACTCGGGGCGGAAGTTGCCGGATATGCCCTGACACCGCCGACATCACCGAGCCACTCAGAGTTGTTGGACTTGAAAATAACATCAATAATTGGAAATATCCTTGATAAAGACAAATTGCTCGCGGCATTTATCGATTTTGAGCCTGAAATAGTTTTTCACCTTGCTGCCCAACCGCTGGTACGTCTTTCCTATGATGAACCGGCGGAAACATTTGCCGTAAATGTTCTGGGGACGGTTAATGTGCTGGATGCATGCCGTTATTGCAGTTCTGTCCGGGCCGTTATTAATGTTACCAGTGATAAATGTTATGAGAACAAAGAGTGGGTTTGGGGTTACCGGGAGAATGACCCGATGGGCGGCTACGATCCATACAGCGCTTCTAAAGGTTGCTCGGAACTGGTTGCAGGTTGTTACCGCAATTCATTTTTCAATCCGGCCGAATATGGTAGAAAACATCAGACCCTGATTGCCAGTTGTCGCGCCGGGAATGTCATTGGCGGCGGCGATTGGGCGGCTGACCGGTTAATCCCGGACATTATGAAGGCGGCGGCGGCAGAAAAAACGGTGGCAATCCGGAATCCGGATGCAACACGTCCCTGGCAGCACGTACTCGAACCGCTTAGCGGCTATCTTCAAGTCGGGCAGAAACTGCTCGAAGGCAAAAAAGAATTTTCCGGTGCATGGAACTTTGGGCCGGGTGATGACGGTATAATAACAGTTGGCGAATTGACCCGCAAGATGAAGCAGTTCTGGCCGGCGATAAAATTTGAACTGGCAGTAAGTCAGGATCAACCCCACGAAGCGGGAATATTGAAATTGGATTGTTCCAAGGCTGTAACAATGTTGAAATGGCATAGTGTCTGGGACAGTAACGCAACATTTGAACACACGGTCAATTGGTATCAGGCATATTACCGGCAGCAGCAGGTTTTATCAAGTGCCGATCTGAATAACTATCTGCAGACGGCGACGGAAAGGTTATTGGCATGGACAAAGTAAAACAGGAACATTTACGGCAGCAGATTCTCTCGTTAGTAGAGGAATATTACCAGGAGGCGTTTGCCGGAACTCAACCATTTGTGCCCGGCGAGAGCAAAGTCAACTATGCCGGACGCGTTTTCGATGAGCGTGAAATGGTCAATCTGGTAGATTCTTCGCTTGAATTCTGGTTGACCTATGGTCGTTACTCGCGGGAATTTGAACATCGTCTGGCCGAATATCTTGGCGTTCGTTTTGCCCTGCTGGTTAATTCCGGGTCATCGGCCAATCTGCTGGCTTTCATGGCGTTGACTTCACCATTGCTGGGTGATCGCATGGTTTGCCGCGGTGACGAAGTCATTACCGTCGCCGCCGGATTTCCCACTACCGTTGCGCCGATTGTCCAATATGGGGCAGTACCGGTTTTCGTTGATGTTGAATTAGGCACTTCGAATATTGATGCCGGATTGATAGAACAGGCGATATCTCCGAAAACCAAAGCGGTGATGATGGCCCATACGCTTGGCAACCCGTTTCCAATCGCGGAAGTACAAGCGTTATGTAAAAAATATAAGTTGTGGCTGATTGAAGATAACTGTGATTCTCTCGGTTCATCGTATGATGGTCGTTTTACGGGCACTTTTGGTGACATCGGTACCTCAAGTTTTTATCCTCCGCACCATCTAACCATGGGTGAGGGCGGCGCCGTTTACACCAGTAATACGGAACTGCGTAAAATTATGCTTTCAATCCGTGATTGGGGGCGTGATTGCTGGTGTGACAGCGGCAGAGATGATACCTGCGGTTGCCGTTTCAGCCGCCAATACGGTTCATTACCGTTCGGGTATGACCATAAGTATGTTTACAGTCACTTCGGCTACAATTTAAAAGCTACTGATATGCAGGCGGCGATTGGTTGCGCTCAACTTGACAAGTTGCCGGAATTTACGGCGGCACGGCGGTGTAATTTTGCCCGGTTGCACGACGGATTGAGTTCCGTTAAACAATTTTTATTACCGGTGGCATTACCACAAAGCCAACCCTCGTGGTTCGGATTTATGATTACATTGCGTGATGGTACCGGTTTCAGCCGCAATGAAATTGTCGAATATCTCGAAGAGAAGAAGATACAGACCCGGAATCTTTTTGCCGGAAACTTGACGCGTCATCCATGTTTCGATTCGCTGCGCGAGGGAACAGACTTCAGGATTTCGGGTGAACTGAAAAATACCGATAAAATTATGAATGACAGTTTTTGGATTGGCGTTTATCCGGGTATGACGACGGAAAAGATTGATTATATGATAGACACAATAAAAGAATTTATCAACCAGCAGGAAAATTGAACCATGACCACAACTAATTTTTCCAGACTTTTCATTTTTGAAATGGCCAATAATCATATGGGTGATGTGGAGCACGGCTTGAAAATCATCAGGGATTTCCATGCCGTTACGAAAGATTATGACTTCCGTTTCGCTTTTAAATTTCAGTATCGCGATTTAGACACCTTTATTCATCCGGATTACAAGAACCGCCAGGATATCAAATATATCAAGCGTTTCTCGGAAACAAGATTGTCCGAAAGTGATTTTCTCCGCATGAAAGAGGAAATGACCAAACTTGGTTTTATGGCAATATGCACCCCGTTTGATGAAAAATCTGTCGATATGGTTGAGAAACATGGATTCGAAATTATTAAAATTGCCAGTTGTTCCTTGACCGATTGGCCTTTGCTGGAGCGTATCGCTGCCACTAATCGCCCGTTGATTGCATCAACTGCCGGGGCGACGCTGGAAGAAATAGATCAGGTCGTAACTTTTTTTGAACACCGCAACAAAGATTTGTGCCTGATGCATTGTGTCGGTTCATATCCGACGCCGGACAAAGAATTGGAAATGAATCAGATTGACTTTTTCAAGTCACGCTATGCACCGGTTCCGATTGGTTTTTCAACACATGAGGCTCCATCCGATTTTGATCCGGTTAAAATCGCCGTTGCCAAAGGCGCGGTCGCTTTTGAACGTCACGTCGGGGTTGCGACTGAAAAATATAAATTGAATGATTATTCATCTTCTCCGGAACAGGTCAAAGGCTGGTTGGATGCCGCAGTAAAGGCGTATGCCATGTGCGGTGTCACCGGACAGCGCCGGAATATTTCAGATAAGGAACGTAACGACATCAGAGGATTGAGACGTGGCGTATTCAGCAGGAAGGATTTGCCCGCGGGAGCTAAAATAAACCCGCAGGAGATGTTCTATGCTATTCCTTGTTCCGAAGGACAGATTCTGGCCAATGATGTTTCAAAATACATGATTTATACTTTGAAAAATGATATTGCAGCAAATGCGCCGGTAATGTTTGATAATGTTACGGTCAAGAATATCCGGGAAAAGGTATTGGAAATTATCAAAGCAGTGTGTGAAATGATTAAGAAGAGCAACTTGAGATTGCAAGACAAGCTGGAATTGGAATTGTCCCACCATTACGGCATTGACAATTTCTATACCTGCGGATGTACTATTATCACTTGCGTTAATCGTGAATACTGCAAAAAAATCATTCTGCTTCTCCCGGGTCAGGCAAATCCAACCCATGCACATAAATTGAAAGAGGAAACCTTTCATGTGTTGTACGGCAACTTGAGCCTGATACTGGATGGTGTTGAGCGGAATTATTCCGAAGGCGAAATTATTGTTGTCGAACGCGACAAAAAACACAGTTTTGCCAGCAAGACCGGGGCGGTGCTTGAAGAGATTTCCACCACGCATTACAAGAATGATTCGTTTTATGACGACGATAAAATTGCCGAAACGTCGCAACGCAAGACCTATATGACTTTTCATGCCGACTGGCTCAAGAAAACAATTGTGTAAAACGAGGCGAAATGGATCATCGTAAGGTTATAGTCTGGGATGTAGATGATGTATTGAACAATTTAACTTATGAATGGTTCAAGGAATACGCCGGAGCTAATTCTGTTAAAATATCTTACGAACAACTAAAGTCC
>CAYMSF010000037.1:0-42556 GCA_964392985.1 uncultured Victivallaceae bacterium
AGACCCATTCTCGTCGAAGCGCCGCCTATGCATAACTCTACATTGACAATATAATGCAATTTACAAAAAATTGTAGCGCTCCCACTGAAAAATGATTTTGTCAGACTTACCGCACTTGGAGCTTTTTGTCAGAGTTAATGCGCCCCCTCTATTTGTCAAACTAAATGCATTTGAGGTCTTGAGAGGGGTGCGTTTACTTTTTCAATTTACAAAAAAAGATTTCATGGATGTTACATTTCAATTAGAATTGATTTATTTGCTAAGTTGCTGTATCTTACGCGCAGTATTTAGTTTAATTAGCTTTCTATTGCAGACTGTTTACTGTCACGATACGTTGCTGAAAAATATGTTTACGCGTTTACAGTAAAAGGAATAACTACTTTTTTGAATATCATTAAAAACACCGGGAGTGTAAGTCAAATGGGAATTCAATTATTTAAGCCTACTTTCAGGGTGGATGAATGCCTGAATGAAATCAGGGAATGTTTAGAGGCAGGGTGGACAGGTTTAGGCTTTAAAACTGTCGAGATGGAAGAAAAGTGGAAGCAATATACGGGAGTAAACAATGCTCATTTCCTAAATTCTGCTACTGCTGGTTTACACCTTGCCTTTAAAATACTTAAAAAAGAACACGCATGGCAGGATGGTGATGAGGTTATATCAACCCCTCTTACGTTTGTGTCAACAAATCATGCGATTATGTATGAAAATCTCAAAGTTCAATTTGCTGATGTGGATGAATATCTGTGCCTTGATCCTGATGACGTGGAAAGAAAGATTACCGACAAAACAAGAGCCGTGCTGTTTGTCGGACTTGGCGGGAATACAGGACGATATAATGAAATAGCAGATTTATGCAAAAAACATAATTTAAAATTGGTACTGGATGCGGCACATATGGCGGGCACACGAGTTAATGGGGAAATCCCGGGGAAAGATGCGGATGCGGTAGTTTACTCATTTCAAGCAGTTAAAAATCTTCCTACTGCTGATTCAGGAATGATTTGTTTTAAAGAGAAAAAATATGATGATATTTGCAGAAAACTGACCTGGTTGGGTATTAATAAGGACACTTTTGCCAGAAGTCGTGACAGTGGAGCATATAAGTGGAAATATGATGTTGAGTATCTGGGCTATAAATATCATGGAAATTCTATTATTGCAGGCATAGGACTGGTTCAGTTGAAATACCTTGACATAGATAATGCATACCGGAGACAACTTTCGACATGGTACACAGAAAAATTTAAGACCTCATCTGATAAAATTAGACCTGTTCCGGTTGCCGAAAATTGTGAATCGTCCAGGCATCTCTATGTAATAGAGGTTAATAACAGAGATGAGTTACTACTTGCACTCAATGAATGTGAAATTTATCCAGGCGTACATTATAGGGATAACACAGAGTATGACATGTATGCTTATGCTAAAGGTACTTGTCCTAACTCCCACAAGATGAGTCAAAGGGTTTTGTCTTTACCCTTGCATCTGCAGATGACAAAGGCAGATGTTGATTTTGTGGCAGAGACTGTAATAAAGTATGCTAGATAAGTTCAAAAGGTAAATATCCCATGCAGCATGATTATTGTGTTAAATTCGAAGATATATTGTTAAGACCACTTGCTGCCAAAGATATTGAGATGATACGGCTGTGGAGAAACAGAAATGATATTAGAAAGTGTTTCTTATTTGACAATATAATTTCTGAAGAGCAACAAAAAACCTGGTTTGAGAAATACCTGAAGCAAGATAATGATTTAATGTTTATTATTGAAGAGGTCACACAATTAAAAAGTTCAATTGGTACAATTGCAATCTACAACATTAACAAACATTTCGCAGACGCCGAATTCGGCAGACTAATAATAGGGGAAAAGAATGCTTCGGGAAAGGGACTCGCGTTGAAAGCGACAAAAGCCATTTGCGGATTTGCTTTTAATACACTTGGTATTGATAAAATCTACTTGGAAGTCTTTGATGATAATGTAAAAGCCAGAAAAATATATGAAAATGCCGGATTTTATTATGAATCAGAAAGATTCCATGGTGAAAAAAAGCTATTAAAGATGATTTTATATCGTTAATCGCATAACAATCAAATTTAAACTTCTCCGGGAATTTCTTCATCAGTCACTGCTGTCACCGAAAGAGCTAATTATTTACTTTTTCCTACAGATAAAATTTGTATAATTACTCCATACCGTGCGCTATATATTATTAATCTGCCATCATTAGCGAAAACTGTGTTGAGCGGATGTATTAAAGATAGTTTATACTTGATTAGATATTCGTGTTTTTTTATTAATTTGATTTGATTTGTTGCTACAGGAATATATCTTTAGCAGATTGTTTTATTTGTTCATTATGTAAATTTTCACAGTTGAGATTTACAACTTGAATATGAACCTCAAAAAGGAATTGAGATGAAAGTATTAGTTTGTGGTGGAGCCGGTTATATTGGCAGTGCATGCACGGAATATTTATTGGATAATAATCACGAAGTGGTGGTTTTTGATTCACTGGTAAATGGTCATGAGGCGGCAGTAGATTCCCGTGCTGACTTTATTTACGGAGATTTGTCAGACCGGAAGTTGATTATAAGGTTGTGCGAAGAAGAAAAGTTTGATGCAATAATGCACTTTGCGGCATTCTCTCAAGTTGGAGAATCTATGAAGGACCCGGGTAAATATTTCCGGAATAACCTTGCAAATGGCATTAATCTGGCAGATGCGGCGGTAGCCGGTGGCACTAAAATGATTGTGTTTTCAAGTACAGCCGCAATCTTCGGACAGCCGGAATCAGTGCCGATTATGGAAACCGCAGCACAAGCCCCGATCAATCCCTACGGTGAATCAAAACTATGTTTCGAGAAAGTATTAAGCTGGTATCACCAGATTCATGGTATTAAATATGCGGCATTGCGTTATTTTAACGCAGCAGGCGCTACCGCCAATTTCGGTGAAGACCACAAGCCGGAATCACACTTAATTCCGTTGATACTGCAAGTAGCGCAAGGTAAACGCGAAAAGATTATGATCTATGGCGACGATTATGAAACACCGGATGGCACCTGCATCAGAGATTATATTCATATCCTCGATCTGGCACAGGCACACATGCTGGCGCTCAATGCACCGGAATGCGGTCATTACAATCTTGGTACCGGTAATGGCCTGAGCGTTAAAGAAATCATTCAGGCGGCAAGAGAAGTTACCGGACACGCCATTCCGTTTGAGGTTACAGCACGTCGTGTTGGTGACCCGGCACGGTTGATTGCTTGTTCTGACCGCGCCAAAACAGTACTAGGCTGGAAGCCGCAATTTGAAGATCCTAAAATAATTATAGAATCTGCCTGGAAATGGATGCAGAAATTCCCAAACGGCTATTCTGAATAATCTAAAAAGTCGTTCGTACTGTTATTACTTTGTGCCGTAAACTGTATTAATTACAATTTACGGTTTTTTTTATATTCTATAGAACAAGCTCAGGAATCTTAATATAATGAGTCAAAATGAGTGAACAATCTTTACCTCGCCAACAATGGTACGAGTATGGTCCATTCTCGATATTTGACGTTGAAACGACTGGATTCAGCCCGACGCAAGACCGCATAATCGAAATTGCTGCGACTCGAATTGAATTGAATGGGACTATCTCTAAATTTCACGCATTAATCAATCCTGAATGCCCGGTTCCGCCGAAAGTAACCGCCTTAACCCGGATAGACGATGCCATGCTGGCAGATGCGCCATCATTCACGAATGTTGCCTATAAGTTTATGGACTTCATCCGCGACACCACCTTAGTTGCGCACAATGCCAGATTTGATTTAGGATTTCTTCAGGAAAGCCTGGCTCGTAACGGTTTGGAATTGTGGCGGGGAAAAACCATAGATTCTATCCGGTTGATTCGACAAGCCTTTGCCGGATTGCCTGCTTATAATCTCCAAAGCCTGCGACAGTCATTTAAACTCGAACATCATGGAGAACTTAACGCCCACCGTGCCGCCGCAGATGTTGAGTTGACTATGAAATTATTTATCATAGCTTTTGAAGCTATTTTACAAAATACCAGAAAATAATACAGTAATCACGGCAAAAAAAAGGCATCCGGAATGGATGCCTTTTGAATGTATTGCCGTCAGGACAATTACTTACCGCTGACTACACCATGATCTCTGAATGTACGGGTAAGAGCAAATTCGCCTAACTTATGACCAACCATATTTTCAGTGACGAATACGGTTATGAAAGACTTACCGTTATGCACATTGAAAGTATGTCCGACAAAGTCAGGAATAATCATTGAACGCCGTGACCAGGTCTGAATGGCACGTTTACGGCCTTCTTTATTGACCTTCTCGACTTTTTCAATCAAATATTCTGCTACATAAGGTCCTTTTTTAATTGAGCGTGCCATTATTTCTTCCTCCGTTCAATGATGAAGTTGCTAGTCGTCTTCTTCTTGCATCTGGTTTTCTTGCCCTTGGCAAGCTGTCCCCAAGGCGACACTGGATGACCGCCGCCGCTGGTTCTGCCTTCTCCCCCGCCCATTGGATGGTCAACCGGGTTCATGGCAACACCGCGTACATGCGGGCGTTTACCCAAATAACGTTTTTTGCCGGCTTTGCCGAGCTTGACGTTCATGTGTTCCAGATTACCGACCTGACCGATGGTGGCACGGCATTCAATATTAATCATCCGAACTTCGCCGCTGGGAAGTTTAATCTGAGCATAATCAGTCTCTTTAGCGCGCAGAGTGGCAACCTGACCGGCTGAACGCACCAGTCTGGCGCCGCGTCCCGGCACCATTTCGATGCAGTGGATTTCAAGGCCTACTGGAATATTTTTAATTTTCAGGCAATTTCCCGGTTTAAGTGCCGCTTTTTCGCCATTCATCACGGTATCGCCAACCTTCAAGCCATTTGGAGCCAGGATATAGGCCTTTTCGCCGTCAGCATAATGCAACAATGCAATATATGAACTGCGATTGGGGTCATATTCAATAGAGGCAATCTTAGCAGCAATGCCGTCTTTATTACGATAGAAGTCAATCAAGCGTAACAGACGTTTATTACCGCCTCCGCGGAAACGTGTCGTGATGCGACCGTTATTATTTCTGCCGCCGGAAGCACGCAACCCCACGGTCAAACTCTTTTCAGGTTTGTTTGTGGTGATTTCGGAATAATCCGGCACCGTCATATTCCGTCTACTTGGAGTGAACGGATTAAAACTTTTCAAAGCCATTTAAAATACCTCAGCAGTTAGAAGTTCTGTATAGAGCCTTTGGAAAGCGTAACAACGGCTTTCTTCCAATCGGCACGATGACCCATTCTGAAAGTTTTGCCGGCACGTTTCGGTTTGCCCTGATAGTTCATAATATTGACGGATTTTACTTCAACGCCAAACAACGCTTCAACCGCTTTGCCAATTTCAATTTTGGAAGAGGACGGAGCAACCTTGAAGACGTACTTCTTGCTTTCGACCATACCATTATTTTTTTCGGTTATCAGCGGAGAGATTATTAAATCGTATGCACTTTTCATGGTATTAACCCTCTCCTTAATCAAGGCGCGCTGCGAAAATTTCGAGCGCGTCCCTGGTGAAAATTAATTTATCGAAACGCAACACTTCGTAAACGTTAACGCTGGTCGCCTTGCGCAGAACCAGATCCGCCAGATTGCCGGTGGCACATACTATGCTCTCTTCATAATCAGGCAGACACAACAACGCGTTTTTCGTTACCTTCAGATTGCTCAACACTGTCTTAGCACTTTTAGTCTTATGATCTGGAATATCAAACTTGTCAACAATGATTACGGAACCTTCGTTCAGACGTTCAGTAAATGCCCGCTTCAATGCCAGCTTCTTTACTTTTTTATTGATTTTCTTGCTGAAATCCCGTGGTTTAGGACCGAAGGTAATACCGCCGCCAGCCCAAATCGGACTGCGGGTACTGCCGGCACGCGCCCGGCCAAGACCTTTCTGACGGAACGGTTTAGCGCCGCCGCCGCTGACTTCAGCGCGAGTTTTAGTACAGGCAGTTCCAGCACGTTGTTCAGCGAGAAACGCTACTACGACATCGTGTACGGCCTGTTTGCCTTTTTCCGCTTCGATGCGCCCATCTGCGAATTCATATTCGCCAACATTAGCGCCATTGCAATCGAGGATATTTAATTTGATTGACATTTTATCACCTGTTCACTTATTTGCTCTTTTTCAAAGCGGATTTAATCAGCAGGGTACCGCCGTTAGGACCAGGCACGGCACCTTTGACGAAGAGCAGGTTGTCTTCTTTAACAACCCGGACGACCTTGAGATTCTGAATCGTGCGGCTGACGTTACCCATTTGACCGGGAAGACGTTTGCCGGGGAAAACACGTCCCGGAGATTCACGCATACCGACAGAACCCGGTTTACGTTTCCAACCGCCGCCGTGACTGTAACGTCCGCCGGCGAAACCGTGTCTTCTAACGCAACCTTGAAATCCGCGGCCCTTGGTAATACCAACGACATCCAGAAAATCTTCTGTGGTGAACACATCCGCCGTTAAAACTGTCCCCAATTCAATTTGAGGATCGGCATCAACCCGGATTTCATTCATTGTGGCAGGAGGATTGCCGGAGATTCCAGCTTTCTTGTACACGCCCAGCAATGCCTTGGTGGTATTCTTTACCTTTGCTTCGCCAAACCCGAGCTGAATAGCACTATAGCCATTCTTCTCAATGGTTTTCACATCTACCACGACACATGGTCCTGCCTGTAAGACAGTGACAGGGATTATTTTCCCCTTCTCATCATAGACCTGTGTCATGCCAACTTTTTTACCGATTAAACCTTTCATAAATCTCCTTTCAGATACATACCCTGTAATCGGTTGAAGGGCATTGGTATCTCTACGGTCCGGCATCTGAACATCAGACACCGATCTTAATTGAGATATCGACCCCGGCAGGCAAATTCAGTTTCTTCAACTCATCAACTGTTTTTGAAGTGGGATTGATAATATCCATAACCCTTTTATGGGTTCTGATTTCAAACTGTTCCATGGACTTCTTGTCAACATGGGGCGAACGATTCACTGTAAAACGCTCAATTCTGGTAGGAAGAGGAATCGGTCCGGCAACCATGGAGCCGGTACGCTTCGCTGTCGTGATAATTTCAGCGACAGATTGATCCAGCGTACGATGTTCATAAGCCTGCAACCGGATTCTGATTTTCTGTGTCTTTGAAGTGCTCATTTATTTTTCTCCATTATTGTTTCTTCAATTGATTTCGGTACACGCTCAAAATGCGATGGTTCCATCGAATAGGATGCCCTGCCCTTAGAGAGTGAACGGATCGCAGTAGCGTAACCGAACAAATCAGATAAAGGAACATTGGCAACGATACGGGTAAATTTATTCTGAGAGTCAGAATCAACCTCGACAATACTGCCGCGACGACTGGTGATATCACCAATAATATCGCCCATATTTTCATCCGGAGTGGTAACTTCAACCTTCATAATCGGTTCAAGCAGAGCAATACCGCCCTTTTTCGCGGCTTCTTTAAAAGCCATTGAACCTGCAATTTTAAACGCCATTTCCGAGGAGTCAACTGAGTGGTAGGAACCGTCGAGAATGTTAACATGGAAGTCGGTTATCGCAAATCCGGCGAGAACGCCAGTTGCGGCAGCCTCTCTGATACCATGTTCAATCGGCTTGATATATTCTTTGGGAATATTGCCACCGACAACTTTATTTTCGATGGTAACACCGTAACCGCGGTCTTTAGGTTCAACATTGAGCACAACATGACCATACTGCCCGCGACCACCGCTTTGACGCACAAATTTGCAGTCAGCGCCGGCGCCTTTGATAATACACTCACGATAGGCAACCTGAGGTTTGCCGGTATTCGCTTCAACTTTATATTCTCTGAATAAACGGTCAAGGATGATTTCGAGATGCAATTCACCCATACCTGAGATAATTGTCTGTCCGGTCTCTTCATCACTGCGCATATTGAATGTAGGATCTTCTTCTGCAAGATTACCCAAACCTTTATAAAGTTTATCGCGGTCACCTGAAGATTTAGGTTCAACAGCAATCGAAATAACCGGTTCGGGGAAACTCATCGATTCAAGCACGATCGGATTATCTTCAATACAAATGGTATCGCCAGTGGTAACATTTTTCAAACCGACGGCAGCAGCAATATCACCGCTGTAGATAATATCACGTTCTTCACGGGAATTGGCGTGCATTTGCAGTACACGACCAAGACGTTCACGTTTACGAGTACGGGGATTATAAACTGTCATGCCTTTTTCAGCACTACCGCTGTAAACACGGAAGAAACTGAGTTTACCGACAAACGGATCATTCATAATCTTGAAAACAAGCGCAGACAACGGTTCCATATCGCCAACATGACGGGTCAAGGGTTCTTCAGTTTCAGGATGAATACCGTGAATGTCCTTAACATCAACCGGAGCAGGCAGATAGTGGATAATACTGTCCAGCAGCAATTGGACACCCTTGTTTTTGAACGCGGTACCGCACGCTACTGGAACCACTTCGCCATGCACGACTGCAGACCGGAGGGCTTTTCTTACTAAATCGACGCCAGGTTTGCGGTCATCGAGGAAAATTTCCATTATTTCTTCATTCGTTTCGGCAAGACATTCAACTAGATGGCCGTAAGCCTCTTCGCGTTTTTCTGCCATTTCCGCAGGAACTTCTTCAACGCGCATAACTGCGCCAAGTTCATCGCCGTCAAAATAGACCGCCTTGTTATCGAGAATGTCAATCACACCGGCAAATTCAGCTTCAGCGCCGATAGGCAGCATGATCGGCACAGCAGTTGCACCAAGCTTGAAGCGCATATCGTTAACAACCGCATCAAAATTCGCACCGGTACGGTCCATCTTATTGACGAATGCAATTACCGGAACTTTGTATTTGAGCGCTTGACGCCATACGGTTTCAGTCTGTGGTTGAACTTTGCCGACCGCGCAGAAAACTGCAACGGCACCGTCTAAAACACGAAGAGACCGCTCAACTTCAGCAGTGAAGTCAACGTGTCCCGGGGTATCAATTAAGTTGATACGGTGATCTTTCCACATACAAGTAGTTGCAGCGGAAGTAATAGTGATACCGCGTTCCTGCTCCTGTTCCATCCAGTCCATGGTAGCGGTGCCTTCATGAACTTCACCAATCTTGTAGTTTACGCCGCAATAATAAAGAATTCGTTCTGAAAGTGTGGTCTTGCCGGCATCAATGTGTGCCATAATGCCGATATTACGCACCATTTTAAGTGGCGTAGTTCTTCCTGGAGCTTCTGTAAATTTCTTTGCCTCTGACATATTTTTGCCTTTTTACCAACGATAATGAGCGAATGCTTTGTTAGCCTGCGCCATTTTAAAGGTATCATCCCTTTTCTTGATTGCAGAACCGGTATTTTCGAAGGCATCCAGCAGTTCGCCAGCCAATGCATCCATCATAGTTTTGCCTTTGCGTCCTTTGGCATAGCTGGTAATCCAACGCATTGCCAATGCGACCTGACGCTCATTGCTTACTTCAACCGGAACCTGATAAGTGGCGCCACCGACACGACGGCTTTTCACTTCGAGTTTCGGCTTGACATTTTCTAAAGCCTGCAGGAATACTTCAAGTGCATCCATGCCGGACTTTTTGCTTTTGATTAATTCAAATGCACCATAGACAATGTTTTGAGCAGTGGACTTTTTGCCACGGCTCATGATGGTGTTGATCAACCGGGCGACAAGTTCGCTGTTATACTTGACATCCGGGGTCAATTCCCGTTTAATTGCAGTACGTCTTCTCATAATAAACCCTTATACAAAGTTGTGTTATTCAACAGCAAGACTGCCGGCATCGGCAGATGTCGACAGTCCTAAATCTGGCAAAATAATTTATTTTGAACATTATTTCGGGCGTTTAGCTCCGTACTTGGAGCGACTTTGTTTGCGCTTGTCCACGCCCAGACTGTCCAGTGCGCCGCGAACCACATGGTAACGCACGCCCGGCAGGTCACGGACACGTCCGCCTTTTACCAATACCACAGAGTGTTCCTGCAAGTTATGGCCTTCACCACCGATATATGCAGTTACTTCCTGACCGTTGGTCAAACGCACTCTGGCAATTTTGCGCAAAGCTGAGTTAGGTTTCTTCGGTGTACGGGTGGTTACCTGAAGACAAACGCCGCGACGTTGCGGGCAACTTGTCAAGGCACGGGACTTGCTTTTCTTAATTTTTTTGCCACGTCCGATACGAACGAGCTGATTAATCGTCGGCATAATTTTACCTGCTGTTTCAAAACTATAATTAATTAAACTTTGTTTGCTGAACACACATCAAAGGCGATTAAAATACAACATTTTCTGTATTTTGCAACTGTCTTTGATAAAATAAATCACTTTTTTAATCATTTAAACCGTTTATTCCGGCAACAATTCCGGCTCAGGATAAACTTCATCATCATCTGACGATTTATCTTTGCCGCCATCACGCTCAAGTTCCGGCGATTTTTCGGGAAGTTCCAGAGGAATTTCCTCGCCAATATACTTAAGAATGATGCTTTGCATTTTCTCAGTTCCTGTACCGGCAGGAATTAAATGACCGGTGATAACATTTTCCTTGAATCCCAACAGTTTGTCCACCTTGCCCATGGTCGCCGCTTCCGTAAGAATACGGGTTGTATCCTGGAACGATGCCGCGGAGATAAAGCTCTCTGTTTCCAAAGATGCCTTGGTAATCCCCAACAATACCGCATCGGCTGTCGCAGGCTTGCCACCTTTATCAACAACACGTTTGTTCTCTTTGATAAATTCAGTGCGGTCAATCTGCTCGCCATTGAGATAGGTGGTGCTGCCCGGATCAAGTATTTTAACTTTTTGCATCATCTGACGGATAATGATTTCAACGTGCTTATCATTAATCTCAACACCCTGGGTACGATAAACATGCTGAATCTGATCAACCAGATAACGCTGCAACTCATACTGACCGCAAACCTCAAGCAGAGCCTGAGGAACAATCGCACCGTTGGTAAGCTTCTGACCTTTCCTCACACGTTCGCCACGACTGACAGTAATGTGTTTACTGCTGGGGATAGTGTTATGGTCTTCTCTTTGATTGGTTTCAGGATCAACGATGGTGAGCTGATGGAATTTGCCGCTGCCCTTAGTGTTCTTGCCAATTTCGACAATACCGTCAATACGGGCGATTTCAGCGCAATCTTTCGGCATTCTCGCCTCAAACAGCTCAGAAATACGCGGTAAGCCCCCGGTAATGTCTTTATTCTTTGTCATGTGACGCGGAATACGGGCCAGAATATCACCAGCCTTAACTTTCTGGTTATGGCGGGTCATGAGCAACGCTCCTGCAGGCAATGTATAGTTGGAAAGAATTTCCCAGCCATCGCCTGAAGGTATTTTCAGCACAATCTGCGGATACAAATCTTCACGGTGCTCAGTAACGATAACCTCTTCATTCTTACCGCGTTTTGTGCGGCTCAGGGTTACGCCTTCAATAAGGTCGTGAAGTTCAACCATACCGTCGCCTTCGGCGATAATCGGCATCTGGTTGGCATCCCACTTGGCTATTTTATCTTTAGCCTTAACTTTGTCGCCATCTTTCTTTTCCAGAATTGAACCGGCTTCAATATCAAAGCGGTCAAGTTCCGCCTCCTTGATGGCATCCGGCCAATAATCATAGTTGGCATTGTAAATGGTTCCAAGAATAGCCGCTTCTTCTTTGGCCTTCTCCTTGGCTTCGCGTTCCCACTCTTTAGCATTCTTTTCATCATAAACAACGACTACGCCGTTTTTATTAATTACAACGTTTTCACCCTTCTGATTTGTAACTGAACGCACATTTTCCAGTTTAATAATACCGGAACTACGAGCGTGAATGGCATTACGCAACGTCGTAGATGACGCAGTACCGCCGATATGGAACGTTCTCATCGTCAACTGAGTACCGGGTTCACCGATAGACTGTGCTGCGATAATACCGAGAGCATCGCCCTTTTCTGCAAGTTTGTCGGTGGCAAGATTACGACCATAGCATTTGATACAAACACCACGTACACTCTCACAAGTAAGCGTAGAACGGATGAGAACTTTTGTAATACCGCATTTTTCGATTGTATCAGCAACATCGGTGGTAAACTCTTCATTCGCATGAATAACCATACGACTGCCGTCATAGCGCGGATCACGAATATCCTGCGCACTGAATCGACCGATAAGTCTTGAACGCAATGGAAGCAATACTTCATCACCTTCAAGAATAGCGCTCATCCAGATGCCTTTAACTGTGCCGCAATCTTCTTCGCGGCAGATAATATCCTGAGCAACGTCAACGAGTTTTCTAGTCATATAACCGGAGTCAGCGGTCTTCAACGCAGTATCGGCAAGACCTTTACGGGCGCCGTGTGCGCTGATAAAGTATTCCAACACGCTCAAACCTTCCCTGAAGCTGGAAATAATCGGACGTTCAATAATATCACCGGACGGTTTGGCCATCAGACCACGCATACCGGCTAACTGTTTAATCTGATCTTTACTACCTCTGGCGCCGGAATCAAGCATGGCAAAAACCGGATTGATTTCACCGCCGCGGGATAAGTGTTCCAACTGCTCGTAAAGTTCATCCGCAACCTGGTTTGTCGTCCTTTTCCAGATATCAATAATATCATTATGACGTTCAGTTGCGGTGATTTTACCATCTTTGAAGTCTTCAAACTTATTTTTAACCTCTTTTTCTGCAGCAGCAACCAGTTGTTTTTTCTTTTCAGGAACAATCAGGTCGGCGATAGAAATTGAGAAACCGGCGACAGTCGCGTATTCATAGCCCAGATCTTTAAGTTTGTCGAGCAGAATAACGGTACGTTCATGACCGACTTTATTGTAAGAATCGCTGATAAGAGCACCGAGCTCTTTTTTCTTGGCAACTTTGTTAAAGAAACCAAGTGATTCGTCCCAAATTTCGTTAAAAATACAACGACCCGGGGTGGTCAGAATATATTTGCTGTCTTTATCTCCCCACTGAGTGGCAACGCCAACATTGGGATTAGGAATAAACACTGCGTCATGAATACGGATAAAACCGGAATTCATGGCGTAAAGCACTTCAAATGTATCTTTGTAATGTCTTGCCCGTTCCTTGCCATGCGGTTCAAAGGTTAAATAGTAAGCGCCAAGAGTTATATCCTGCGTCGGCGATGTAATCGGCTTGCCGTTTGCAGGAGAGAAAATATTATTCGGCGACAACATCAACAATTTGGTTTCCATCTGTGCAACGTGGGACAATGGTACGTGAACCGCCATCTGGTCACCGTCGAAGTCAGCGTTATATGCTGTACAAACTAACGGATGAATACGAATGGCTGAACCTTCAATCAACACCGGGTCAAAAGCCTGAATACTCAACCGGTGCAGAGTAGGAGCGCGATTCAGCATAACAGGGTGACCGAGGGTAACTTTTTCCAGAATATCCCAAACCATGGGTTCGCCGCGTTCAATCATCTTCTTCGCGCCGCGAACAGTTTGAGCAACACCACTGCCTTTAAGGTGACGGATAATGAAAGGTTCGAAAAGGGTCAACGCCATCTTTTTGGGTAATCCGCACTGCCACAGTTTCAATTCCGGACCGACTACAATGACGGAACGACCGGAATAATCGACACGTTTACCCAAAAGGTTCTGACGGAAACGGCCCTGTTTACCTTTCAACATATCGCTTAATGACTTCAATGAACGATTATTGGCGCCGGTAACGGCTCTGCCATGACGTCCATTATCCATCAATGCATCAACAGCTTCCTGCAGCATCCGTTTTTCGTTACGGATAATTACTTCCGGAGTACGCAACTGCAACAGATTTTTCAAGCGGTTATTACGGTTAATAACGCGACGATAGAGATCATTCAAATCGGAGGTGGCAAAACGACCGCCTTCGAGCGGAACCAACGGGCGTAAATCGGGAGGAATCACCGGCAGAACCTTCATAATCATCCACTCGGGACGTGAAACACTGCTGATGAATCCTTCAACCAGACGCAAACGTTTCGACAATTTTTTGCGAATTGCCTTATTTTTTGTTGATTCCAGAGATTCTTCCAAGCTGACCAGCAAACTGGGCATATCAATTTTTCCGAGAAGTGTATGAATAGCCGGCGCGCCCATATCAGCGATAAAGGCATCACCATAATCTTCCTTGGCCTGACGATATTCCAGTTCAGTCAAAGTCTGACCGATTTTCAGCGGTGTATCACCAGGTTCAGTAACTACCCAGTCTTCGTAGTAAATGACGCGTTCAAGTGATTTTGCCGTCATATCCAGCATCAAACCGATACGACTGGGCATACACTTGAAGAACCAGATATGAGAAACAGGAACAGCCAGGTCAATGTGCGCCATGCGTTCACGTCTCACTTTGGACTGTGTGACTTCAACACCGCAACGGTCGCAAACAACACCTTTATGCTTTACGCGTTTATATTTACCGCAATTACATTCCCAGTCGCGAGTCGGACCGAAAATTCTTTCGCAGAATAACCCGCCCTTTTCCGGCTTAAAACTGCGGTAATTAATTGTTTCGGGATTCTTCACCTCACCAAAGCTCCATGAACGGACTACTTCAGGGGAGGCGACATTGATTGCTATAGCTCCAAAAGCAGAATTAGTGGACTGTCCCAGTAACTCTCTGTATGCATAAGTATTATCGATCAAGGTTTATCCCTCCAGGTTATTTATTTTCCACAGGTTTCTTAACAGTTTTAATATCAAGCCCCAAGCTCTGCATTTCTTTGAGCAGAACGTTGAATGATTCCGGACGTCCGGCTTCAAGCACATTCTGTCCCTTGACAATTGACTCATAAATACGGGCTCGACCGGTCACGTCGTCACTCTTCACCGTCAACATTTCCTGCAGGTTATTGGCAGCGCCATACGCTTCCAATGCCCACACTTCCATTTCGCCGAAACGCTGACCGCCGTGCTGGGCTTTACCACCAAGCGGCTGTTGTGTAACGAGAGAATATGGTCCGACAGAACGTGCATGAATCTTATTGGCGACCAGATGGTCAAGTTTCAACATATAGATCTGTCCAACCATGATTCGTTGATCAAATTTATTACCATTACGTCCGTCAAAAAGATCAGTCTTGCCATCGAATTTAAATTTGCCGTCAGCGCCTTCACGGAAACCCCAGTGATAGTTGACGCCTTCGCTTTCTGCGACTTTCTTGTTGCCATCATCCATTGACGAAATAATCTTTTCTTCAGTAATACCATCAAATACCGGAGTTGCCACCTTGAAACCGAGCAACTTTGCCGCCCAGCCCAGATGTGTTTCCAGCACCTGTCCGATATTCATACGACTTGGTACGCCAAGCGGATTCAACACGATATCGACTGGTGTGCCGTCTTTAAGGAAAGGCATATCTTCAACAGGTACTATTTTTGCCACAATACCCTTGTTACCGTGCCGTCCGGCCATCTTATCACCGACCTGCAGTTTACGTTTGCAAGCAACATAAACTTTTACTTTCTTGACGATGCCGGGGTCAGTGCCGTCGCCGGATTCCAATTTCTGAATATTTTCTTCACGATACTTTTCAGTTTCGCCGAAGCGTTCTTCAAAAGCGGCAATGATATCCTGAATGGACTCTTTGAGCGGGCAATCTGCCATCGTCCAAGTATTAAACTTGGCGGACAATTTGAGAATAGCGCTACGGGTAACTTTACGATTCTGACTTATCAGAATGGTATTGGGTTTCGCCGCGCTGCTATCGTAAATCGGATGCGGAAGTTTCTGACCAATCATGATTGCTTCGAGTTTATCTGCAAGCTCATCCACAAGTTCCTGATTGCGCTTCTTGTATTCATCTTTCGCCATCTTGATCTGACGGCGTAATTCTGACTTGCTCATGGCCTGGCGGGAAGGATCTTTGGCGTATTCAATACGCACGTCCATAACAATACCGCCCTTGCCACTGCCGACCAGTAAGCTGGAATCTTTTACATCAGCAGCTTTTTCGCCGAAAATCGCCCGGAGCAGACGTTCTTCAGGCGCCAGTTCCGTTTCACTTTTCGGGGTAATTTTGCCGACCAGAATATCGCCAGGCTTGACTTCAGCGCCAAGACAGACCACACCGTTAGGACCAAGATTACGCAAAGCGTCTTCGCTTACGTTGGGAATATCACGGGTGATTTCTTCCGGTCCAAGTTTGGTTTCCCGGCTGGTTATTTCGAACTCATCAATATGAACGCTGGTATAAACATCCTCTTTAACAAGACGTTCAGAGACCACGATCGCGTCCTCAAAGTTATATCCGCACCAGGGCATGAACGCGACCAGCACGTTTTTACCCAATGCCAATTCACCTTTTTCGGTTGCGGCGCCGTCAGCAATAACGTCTCCGGCTTTAACTTTCAAACCGCGAGTTACTATAGGACGCTGATTGATACAAGTTCCGGCGTTACTGCGCAAAAATTTATTCAGTGGATATCTTACCGGAGCGGCATCTGCCGTTTTAGTTAATGGTTTACCATCGGTAGTGATAATAATTTCCGCAGAGGAAACCTCAGCGACAGTACCGCTTTTTTTGGCGACAACAACTGCACGTGAATCTCTGGCGATACGAGCTTCAAGACCGGTACCTACCAGCGGGGATTCAGTCGTCAGCAATGGAACTGCCTGACGCTGCATGTTTGAACCCATAAGCGCACGGTTGGCGTCATCGTGTTCAAGGAACGGAATGATACCAGCGGCGGCGCTGACAAGTTGTTTCGGCGCTACGTCCATATATTGAACATCACTACGCGGATGCTCTTCGGACTCACCCTTAAATCTTGACATGACCGTTTCTTTAGCAAATCTGCCTTCAGCTGTTAATTCCGCGTTCGCCTGAGCGATGACGAAATGTTCTTCTTTATCAGCAGTCAGCAAATCAATCTGATTAGTGACAACACCATTAATGACTTTGCGATAAGGTGTTTCAATAAAGCCGTATTCATTAATACTGGCATAAAGCGACATAGAAGAAATCAAGCCGATATTCGGACCTTCCGGAGTTTCAATCGGACAGATTCTACCGTAATGGCTGGAATGAACGTCACGAACTTCAAAGCCGGCACGTTCACGACTCAACCCGCCTGGTCCAAGTGCGCTGAGACGACGTTTGTTCGTCAATTCGCTCAGTGGATTGGTTTGGTCCATAAACTGGGAAAGTTGATTCCTGGCAAAGAAATCTCTGACAACGCCGGAAAATGCTTTCGGGTTGATCAGTTTATTCGGAGTAAGGCTGCCTTCTTCGGCATTGAGCAAAGTCATACGTTCACGAACTAAACGCTCTGTCCGTACCATGCCCATACGGCAATGGTTTTGCAGAAGTTCGCCAACAGTACGCACACGCCGGCTTCCGAGATGGTCAATATCATCCGCATCACCGCCAGTATTACGCAATAGCATCAACTGTTTAGTTGCTGCCATTAAATCTTCTTTCATCAACGTACGTTCAGTTAATGGCAGATTAAGTTTCAGCCGCTCATTAATTTTATAACGTCCAACGACGCCAAGGTCATAACGGCGGATATCAAAGAAAAGCCGTTTGATTAAAGTTTTAGCATTCTGAACGTTTGGCGGATCGCCGGGGCGCATTCTCTTATAGATTTCTCTCAAGGCCTCATCAGCGTTACGAGAGGGATCCTTGCTTAAGCATTTCAACAGGTAATCATCGCCACTGGTGCGCACCACTTCAATTTTCTTTTTAATACCTGCATCCTGCAGTTTTTTCAGGGTGCTTTCACTCAGTTTTACAAGCTCGTTAACTTCAACAATATCATTTTCACCGACGATATCGTCGACGGTATAATAGTTGGATAAATCTTCTTTTTTCAGCAATTCGCTGATAGAAAGTTTTTCAATCGTATAAACTTGTTCAAGAATTTCACGATTGCTTTCATAGCCGACAGCGCGCAGGAAAGTGGTAATCAAAAATTTCCGGCGGCGGCGGCGGCGGTCAAGATAAATGTAAATCAAGTCAGCGCTGTCAAACTGTACTTCCATCCATGATCCACGGTCAGGAATAATACGATAGGAATACAATGATTTGCCGGTTAAATGCCGTGTTTTCTCAAAGCAGATACCAGGGGAGCGGTGCAACTGACTTATGATCACACGTTCGGCGCCATTTATAACAAAGGTGCCACGATCCGTCATAATCGGAATGTCACCCATATATACTTTTTCAGGAATCTCCACGCCACTTCTTTTCACAGTAAAATCAACATACAGCGGCGAACTGTACGTATTCCCATCCTTGATACAATCAACAACTGTGGCTTTTGTCTCGCCTATATGATAGCCGGCAAATTCAATTACCGTCTGTTTGTCGTAACTCTCAATCGGAAAAATTTCGTTAAAAACCTCCTGGAGTCCTTGATTTTTTCTTTCCCCGACAGGAATATCCTGCTGTAGAAAAGCATTATAAGAATTGATTTGAATGCCGATCAAATCCGGCACATCCAAAACATCCTGTAAACGACCAAAATTAACGCGTTCTGACATAGTTCAACCTTCCAGGTTAAGTCCTACAACGGCGAATTGGAAACAATCCGACCAACTGTTCCCGCCCCATAAACACAAACCCAACACCAACTTTCGACCTAAATCCCAATAAAAGCGAAAGAACGGCAGGAAAATTTTACAAATTTCCCGCCGTTTTATTAAGAAGAAGCGTTACTTCAATTCGACCTGGGCACCAGCTCCTTCAAGCTGAGCTTTGATCTTTGCTGCTTCATCTTTGCTGACGCCTTCTTTTACCGGTTTCGGTGCGCCTTCTACAAGATCCTTGGCTTCTTTAAGTCCGAGACTGGTGATTGCGCGAACTTCTTTGATGACGCCAATCTTGTTATCGCCGAAGGACTTCAGGATAACGGTGAATTCAGTCTGTTCTTCAACTGCGGCTGCAGGAGCGGCAGCAGCGGGAGCAGCGGCAACTGCCATCGGAGCGGCAGCGCTTACGCCCAAACGTTCTTCCAAAGCCTTCACGAGCTTGGAAAGTTCGAGAACAGAAAGTTTTTCGATGTAGGAAATGAATTCTTCCATCTGAGCGGATACTTCAACTTTTGCGTCTGACATGATTAGATGCCTCCATGGGTTATTTTTAAATGTGTAATATTGAACTCAAAATCAAGCCTGAATCTTTTCAAGCTTATCTTTATAAGAGTTTAGTACGTTAATAATAGAAGCGGCCTTGGCATTGAGAACACAGACCAGGTTTCTGGCCGGTGCCTGGAGCAATCCAAGCAATTGAGCATACAGAATTTCTCTTGACGGCAGTGAGGCTATCGCCTTAACATCGGCATCAGTAAGAACCAAACCTTCAAAATACCCGCCTTTTGCGGCGAGCATGGCGTTAGTCTTGCTGAATTCAATAATAGTTTTGGCAACAACACTCGGGTCACCCTTACCAACAATCATCGCGGTGCTTTCTTTGAGTTCGCACTTTGCGAGTGAAGCCAGTTCAGAAAGTTCCGCAGACTTCCGGATAATCGTATTTTTTATCACATGACATTTTGCGTCATGCTTGGCAATAAGATTACGGAATTCAGAAAACTTTTTGACGGTGAGACCTTTATAATTGACAAAGTAAACATATTCAGAGTTCTTCAATAAACCGCCGACATAATTTACCAGATGTGTCTTTTCACTTCTCATGATACCTGCCTCACTAGTTCTTTGGTTTCAATTCTAATTCCCGGAGTCATAGTCAAAGAAATAGTGCAACTGAGAATGTATGTTCCCTTGGCGCTCGCCGGCCTGGCTTTGTTGATCGCATCAATAATCGTATCAAAGTTCATTTTTAAATCAGCGACAGCAAATGAACTTTTTCCGATAGGTACATGGATACATGCACCGCGATCGGCACGAAACTCAATACGTCCAGCCTTGGCTTCGGCAACAGCACCGCCGACATCATCAGTAACAGTACCGGTTTTAGGATTAGGCATCAAACCGCGTGGTCCAAGAGCTTTACCTAATGGGCGGACAATTTTCATTGCATCAGGTGTTGCAATCAAAACATCGAACCCCATAAAGCCACCCTTGATTTTTTCCACCAGGTCTTCAGCGCCGACGAAATCTGCACCGGCGGCTTTGGCCTGTTCAGCCTTGGCGCCGTCAGCAATGACTGCTACTTTAACAGATTTACCGGTACCCTTCGGTAATGGTACAGCACCGCGAACGGTCTGGTCGGACTTCTTCGGGTCAATTCCGAGTTTGAATGCGACATCAACAGTTTGATCAAACTTGATGTGCGGCATTGACTTCAGAAGTTCGAGAGCCTGCACGACAGAATACTTGCGCTGACGTTCAAAGCGTTCCAACTGTGATTGATACAATTTACTTCTACGCATCTATCACCTCGATTCCCATGCTGCGGGCAGTTCCTTCAACAATGCGCAATGCTGCCTGTTCATCCCTGGAATTAAGATCGTTTTTTTTGGTTTTAACGATCTCTTTGAGTTGTGTTCTGGTCACTTTACCGGCTTTGTCGCCTTTACCCGGGGTTTTAGACCCTGATGCCAAACCTGCCGCTTTTTTAATCAGCACGGATGCTGGCGGAGATTTGGTGATAAAGGTGAACGAGCGGTCCTGATAAACCGTGATCACAACGGGGATGATCAGTCCACTCTGAGCTTGAGTGGCGGCATTGAACTGTTTACAGAAATCCATGATATTGACCCCTGCCTGACCCAAAGCCGGGCCAATCGGTGGTGACGGGTTAGCGGCACCGGCAGGAATCTGCAACCGGATTTCTCCTGTAACTTTTTTTGCCATAATGATCTCCTTTAAGCGTCAGGTGGTGCGAACTGGCAGGTTATCTCCCACCGTGACGTCAAAAATTAATAAAGAAAGTACTGACCGGACAACTAGGCTCGGTCAACCTGCCAAAACTCCAATTCAACCGGGGTGGAGCGGCCGAAAATTGCAACCATAAGTTTCAATTTGCCGCGCTCTGCATCTATTTCCTGAATAGCGCCTTCGAAGTTTTCGAATGCGCCATCTTTTATTCTAACCATTTCGCCGATTTCAAAGGCGATTTTAGGTTTAACTTTTTCTTTTACATTAGTGTTATGTCCGGAGAGGTCGGCCATTTCTGTAGCAGAAAGCGGTACCGGGGTAGTTCCGCCGCCGACAAATCCAATAATTCCCTGAACTTCACGAATTTTATACCACGCCTGTTCATCAATCTTTTTAGTTTCCAGGTTGTACAGATCCATACGGATAAGTATGTAACCGGGAAAGTATTTTCTGGTGGTCATGGTCTTTTTGCCTTGACGCACTTCAGAAACTTTTTCGGTCGGGATATAGACTTCATGAATTGGACATTCAGAATCATCGCTAATCAGTTTTTGAATTCTATCTCTGACCTTATTTTCCTGTCCAGAAAGAGTTTGAACAACAAACCACTGCCCTTTGCTTACATCTTCATGCATAGTTGAGAAATTCCTTTAATGCTGAATCGTCACAGCGTCCCGGTAATAAAATTAATTACATAACGTCCAATTTGATCCACCAGAGCCACAAAACAGGATAGAATAACAATCGTTATGACCACTAATATTGTGGATTCAAACAACTCAGATCTGCCCGGCCATGTACATTTATGAAGTTCCGCAATTGTATCTGCGATAAACTGCCTGACTCTACTCATAAAACTGTTATTCATTATTGACTGCCCTAATTTTACCGCCATCTTGTCGAAAATTGGCAGGAGCGGAGAGACTCGAACTCTCGACCTGCGGTTTTGGAGACCGCTGCTCTAGCCAACTGAGCTACACTCCTGAGTTCTGAAAACATCAAAACACATCAGCGTGTTTCCTTGTGCACTGTGTGTTTGCGATCAAACTTGCAAAACTTTTTCTTCTCGAGACGTTCCGGAGTATTCCGTTTCTCTTTTTTGGAAGTATAATTGCGATTTTTGCATTCAGTACATTCCAAAGTTATAATTTCTCTTGCCATAATCCACCCAAGCTATTTAGTGTAATTATCCCGAACAGCCAAACCTGTCGGCCGTCCGGGACAACTATGACTTAATCTGTCTAGTACTTATTGAACGATTTCCGAAACTCTGCCGGAGGCAACGGTACGTCCACCTTCACGGATAGCGAAACGTAATGTTTTTTCCATCGCGATCGGAGCAATCAACTCAACGTTGATGGTCGCATTATCACCAGGCATTACCATTTCAACACCAGGCTGAAGAGTAATGATACCGGTAACGTCAGTAGTACGGAAATAGAACTGCGGACGATAGTTGGCAAAGAACGGAGTGTGACGACCGCCTTCTTCCTTCGACAACACGTAAATTTCACCTTGGAACTTGGTATGCGGGGTAATGCTTTTCGGCTTAGCCAGCACTTGACCGCGTTCAACGTCATCTTTCTTAGTACCGCGAACGAGGCAACCGACGTTATCACCGGCACGACCTTCATCAAGAAGCTTGCGGAACATTTCGATACCGATAACTGTGGTCTTGGAATTCTTATTCAAGCCGATAATTTCAATTTCGTCATTGAGCTTAATAATTCCGCGTTCAATACGTCCGGTCACAACAGTACCGCGACCTTCGATTGAGAACACGTCTTCAATCGGCATAAGGAACGGGAGGTCAATATCACGTACAGGCTGGGGAATATATTCATCAACCGCATCCATCAGTTGCAGAATACCCTGACAAGCCGCATTGTTCGGATCGCCATCAGCTTCAGCAGCTTTCAGCGCTGAACCTTTGATAACCGGAATATCGTCGCCGGGGAAACCATAGGCGGTGAGGAGTTCACGCACTTCCATTTCTACCAGTTCCAGCAATTCAGGATCATCAACGGCGTCAACCTTATTCATAAACACCACGATTGACGGCACACCGACCTGGCGGGCGAGCAAAACGTGTTCACGAGTCTGAGCCATCGGACCATCAGTGGCAGCGATAACGAGAATTGCGCCGTCCATCTGAGCAGCACCAGTGATCATGTTTTTAACATAGTCAGCATGTCCCGGACAGTCAACGTGAGCATAGTGACGCTTTTCAGTTTCATACTCAACGTGTGCGGTGTTAATGGTAATACCGCGTTCTCTTTCTTCCGGAGCATTGTCAATTTCGTCGTAGCGTTTTACCTGACCGCGACCATATTTCTTGGCGAGGCACATGGTGATTGCCGCGGTAAGCGTAGTCTTACCATGGTCAACGTGACCGATTGTTCCGATGTTGACGTGCGGTTTAGTTCTTTCAAATTTTTCCTTAGCCATTCCTATTTCCTCCTGGTAATTATACCCGTTAGAGTTTTTATTATTTACTTTGTGTTTGGCCTTTACTTACTATATAAAGCTTACTGACAACCCGAAAATTTGGAGCCCACAACCGGACTTGAACCGGTGACCTCATCCTTACCAAGGATGTGCTCTACCGACTGAGCTATGTGGGCACCGGACACTTCTGCAATAACACCCGTAACATCTCTGCACCCCGCATCCAGATACTGCACTGTTCAACGCAGTCAAAAACTGGTGCTCGAGGGGGGATTTGAACCCCCACGGATCGCTCCTCATGGACCTCAACCATGCGCGTCTGCCAATTCCGCCACCCGAGCGCTGATGCCTTTAAAGACATAAACAGGCGGATAAATTATACCATATTCTACATTTTGCAAATTGATTTTATAACATTTTGCAAATATTTTCCAAATAATTTCACTCTCAAAGTCTTGCTAGCATCACCCGTAAAAATGAACACCGTTTCGGGTCTGTTGCATTTTTAAGCTGAAAGTTGACACCTAAACAAGCAAAGCAACAAATAAAATACCGCCCGATAATTAAATGTCAAGCGGTATTATTGCGAAATATGACAAAAAAGTCATCAATTAATATAAAACATTCTGGCAGGAAACAACTGTTCTGTAACGGATGCAACCATGAAAATTATTGCATATATACTCTTTAATAAGGTTGAAATTTTAAAATTTCAACCTTATTGAGTATCGCATGGTCTCCAATTACTTTATTGTAAAAGACATCTGTTTCAACTCATCTGCATCCAGTTTGTCGGCAAAACCGGCGTCAACTTCGGCAATTGCTTTTTTGATGCTGTCTGTTTTATCCCCGGCATTACGCAGGGTATCAACCTCATCAGGCATCAAATCAATCTTGGTGCCGTCTTCTTTCATTATTGAACATATACCGGTTTCCGGACACAACTCAATATTCAGCTTACCCATTTGCCACCTTCCTTTTTAGTTATTATTTCTGGTAACGGACAAATTTAATCAACTGCATTTGCTATAACCGCAACTGAGGCATTTCAGGCAGTTTTCCTGTGAAATCACTGCGCGTTGGTTGCACTGGGAACATAACATCATCCCGTCAGTGGCGATTTCCTGTTCACCATTTGCCTTTTCTGCGTGAACAATCTTCTTTTTCGGTCCCATTATGCCGATTTTGCTAAAATGTTTCTCAATGGTGCGTCCAATGTCAGCGGCAATAGATGGAACGTAGCCGCCATCAGCAAAATATCCGCCGTTGGGGTCATATACACTTTTTAATTCATCAACGAGAAAACATGGCTTGGGATCGTGGCGCAATACCGCAGAAATCAATCTGGTCATTGCTACAATCCAACTGAAATGCTGTAAATTTTTGGTATTGATAAACAATTCATAGGGACGCCGGGACTTATCTTCCTGAATAATATCGTTAATGGTTACATAGATCGCATCAGGTGACAAAGGCGTCTTGATTTTATAAGTTGTCCCCTCAAGCTCATGCGGTCGAGCCGTAATAACATTTTTTTCCGAAACCACAACAGGTGCCGGTTCGGCTTTCTTTTCTTCTTTTCTTACGAGTATGCCGGTGATATGTTCTGAGGGACGGAATGTAGTGCACCCTTTAAGTCCGGAATCATAAGCCAGCAAATAAATGTCCTTGAAATCATTGAAGGGATAATCCGACCTGACATTGATCGTTTTTGAGATGGAACTGTCCACCCACCGCTGCAACACACTTTGAATTTTGATATGTTCAACCGGCGTGACCATGTCGGTGGACACAAAATAATCGGGCAGTTTACTGTCGTCAAGTGGTCCGGTTCCCAAATAATCACGATAAGCCCGATAAGCATAATCAGTAACTTCCACCTCGGAAACGTCGTTCTCATCACCGTTGCGAATCTTTCTTGTATAATGGAAAGCAAATACCGGTTCAAGTCCGCTCGAAACATTGCCGGCCAGAAGACTGATAGTGCCCGTCGGCGCAATCGAGGTGAGATGGGAATTCCGCAAACCGTGTTTTTTGATTGCTCGACGTAATGGTTCAGGCAGACCATGAATAAATTTACTTTCAGAATATTTTTTGCTGTCAAACAGCGGGAATACACCTTTTTCCTGTCCAATCTCGACACTGGATTCATAAGCCGAACAGGTTATGGTCTGCATTATTTTTTCCGCCAGCTTCAAAGACTCATCTGAGCCGTAACGAATCCCCATAAAAATGAACAGATCAGCCAGGCCGGTTATGCCAATACCCATCCGCCGTTTGGAAACTGCTTCACGCTGCTGCTGTTCCAACGGATATTTACTGATGTCAATGATATTATCCAGGAAACGCACTGCTGTCCGGGTCAATGCCGCAATGCCGTCGAAATCAACTGTCGCTTTTTTGGTAAAAGGATGAACAATAAATCTGGTGAGATTGACTGAACCCAGCAGGCAGGCGCCGTAAGGCGGTAACGGCTGTTCGCCGCATGGATTTGTGGCTCCGATAGTCTCGCAGTAATGTAAATTATTCATTTCATTAATCCGGTCAATCAGAATAAAACCAGGTTCGGCAAAATCGTAGGTTGAGCGCATAATCATGTCCCACAATTCCACTGCATGGACAGTTTTGTGAACTTTGCCGTTGAAAACCAGTTCCCAGTCTTCATGATTTTTTACGGCATCAATGAACTTATCGGTAATCGCAACAGAAAGATTGAACATCTGCATCGCCGCATTATTGCGTTTGGCGGTAATGAATTCTTCAATATCAGGGTGGTCGCAACGCATAACCCCCATCTGAGCGCCACGTCGTTGACCGGCGCTCATAATCGTCCGGCAGGTCGAATCCAGCACCTGCATAAAACTAACCGGCCCGGAGGATTCAGCATCACAACCCATTATCTGTGAACCGCGTGGCCGCAGTGTGGAAAAATCATACCCGACGCCACCGCCGAATTTCTGGGTTACGGCTGCATCTTTGACCGTATCAAAGATTCCTTCAATTGAATCATCAATTTTATTCATCACGTAACAGTTGAACATGGTCACTTCTTTGCGTCCTGTACCGGCATTTGCGACAATCCGTCCGCCGGGCAGGAATCTGAAATCTTCCAGCATACTATAAAACTTATCTTCCCACAGTTTCGGTTCCGCTTCGTTGTTGGCGGCGGCCTTGGCAACGCGCCGCCACATGTCTTCATAATTTTCATCGGCGCTGGTCTGTCCGTCACCTTTGTAACGGTATTTGCGGTTCCAGATATCAAGACCAATGTCATTAATGTGGACACTGGTATTGGATTTTTCTTTCTTGACTTTACTCATCATTGATTCTCACTTATAATTTCAGGTAACTTATATTATTTGTTAAACTTCGTCTGTATCGATTTGTCACAATTAAAATTTCAGACGACGGGCGACCGTTTAGAATATAACTAAAATAACTTTATCTGCAAATCATTCTTAATGTAATTTTCCGGTTATATTTCGTCAGAAATTATTTGGAAATTATTTGTAAAATGAATTTCAGTCATTCTTGCATTGCCGTAAATTTATCTGTAAATATTTTTTCGCCGCAATGCAGCATTTACACCGTTGTCAACGCCATAGCGTCTGATTTTTTTGAAAAATGCTGAGATTTAACATAAAAAACGTTTGAATTAACTTGCATATATAATTTTTGCGATTAGTTTAAAATATCGGGTTTTGCTTTTAGTAGTATATTAAGATTTGTAATTTATAACAACAGTGAGGTCGATCATGAAGAAGATGTTAGTGATGGCTGCGGTTGCGGTTGTCATGACTGTCGGGTTCGGAGCCAGAGCAGAAGGAGTAGTGGACAAGGTTTGTCTATATATCCCTAATCGTTTAATTGATGCCCTGGATACATTCACTTGCAATATCGGTTTCGGTCCGGTGGCCAGAATTGAATTGCGCGGCACCCGTGCAGTTCAAGGCGGCGGCGGTATCGGCGCTTCTGCAAAGGTAATCAAAGACTACAACCGTCAATACGGCGCCTGTCTTCAAAACGGCTGGGACTGGAGTTTCATCTGCGTCGCGGCTGAAGATATCGAACGCAAACCGACCACCCGCTGGGTTAAAGAATACTGGGAACATGCCGCCGGATTCCCGGATCCTTCATCAAGGATTTACAATTTCCACACTGGCGCCAGAGATTACTGGGAACTGGGTGCATCACTTGCGTTGTTTGCAGAAGCAGACATTGCCCTGCATCCGGTGGAACTGGCCGACTTTGCTACCGGTTTTCTGTTTATTGACCTGAAGGGTGATGATTTAACTTTCGAAGATTTCGAGTAATTCTGTTATTGAACTAATACTGAAGCGGGCATGACATTATTTATGGTGTGTCCGCTTTTTGATTTTTAAAACGGCTCTGCAATGACGGATAAAGCTAAAACTGAATTTACCTGTGTTCGCTGCGGCAACTGCTGCCGCTGGTCCGGTTATGTCAGAATTTCTTCGGATGAACTGTTGCACATTGCAAAATTCATGAATATGTCAGTAGCAGATTTCACGGCTGAATTTACGATTGTTACTGAAGACCGTACCGGTCTTTCACTCATAGAAAAGCCGGATGGCAGTTGTATATTCTTCATCCCCTCCCCGCCATCATGTAAAATTCAGGCCGTAAAACCGGTGCAATGCAAAAATTTTCCATTCACTTGGAATTTTGAAGGCTGGGAAGAAGAATGTGAAGGCGCAATCGCCACGGGTATGAAAAGTTGATTTTGTTAATGCTGTTTATATGTTATTTTATTACATAAATTCTAAAAATAAGGATGATTGATTATGTTGAAAAAAATGCTGGACAAAATTCAAAAGAATGAAGCTAAAATCGGTGTTGTCGGTTTGGGTTATGTCGGTTTGCCCCTGATTATGGAATTCAACCGCGCCGGCTTTGCAACCCTCGGTCTGGATATTGATGAACGCAAAATTAAAAATCTGAAATCTGGCAACACATATATCAGACATATTGCGTCAGAACGCATTGCTCAAATGAACAGTACCGGCAAATTTGATGCAACTTCGGATTTTTCCAGAAGCGCGGAATGCGATGCAATTATTATTTGTGTGCCGACTCCGTTAACACATCATCGTGAACCGGACATGAGTTATATTGTTTCGACTGCCGAATCTCTGGCGCCTTATGTGCGTCAAGGGCAACTCTTTTCCCTGGAATCTACCACCTACCCCGGTACCACGACTGAAGTATTAATTCCGGCACTGGAAAAAATTACCGGATTGCATGCCGGCAAGGATTTCTTTGTCGCATTCTCTCCCGAACGCGAAGATCCCAGCAATAAGAATTTCTCCACCTCAACTATTCCTAAAGTTGTCGGCGGAATTGATCAGGATAGTCTTAATGTCGCCTGTGCGTTATATAACAAAATTATCTGCCGTACCGTGCCGGTATCCTCAACCGAAACCGCAGAAGCCACCAAACTTATGGAAAACATCTTCCGCTGCGTTAATATCGCGCTGGTAAATGAACTCAAAGTGGTCTTCGGGAAGATGAATATTGACATCTGGGAAGTCATTGAAGCGGCAAAAACCAAACCGTTCGGCTTCATGCCGTTCTACCCCGGTCCCGGTCTTGGCGGTCACTGTATTCCGATTGACCCGTTCTACCTGACCTGGAAAGCGCGCGAGTTCGACTGCCCTACCCGCTTTATCGAACTTGCCGGCGAGATAAATACTCTAATGCCATATCATGTTGTTCAACAGACTGTTGAAATCATGAATCAACACAGTCTCGTGATTAAAGACAGCAAAATACTCCTCGTCGGTCTTGCCTACAAGAAAAATGTCGATGATCCGAGAGAGTCACCCACATTCAAACTCTGGCAGTTGTTTGAAAGTAAAGGGGCGAAAGTTGACTACCACGACCCGTTCTGCCCGCAAGCCCCGCATATGCGCGAATATCCTCAATACGAAGGCATAGTCAGCACGCCGATTGAACGCGCCGGAGATTATGATGTTGTCCTTATTTCTACTGCTCATGATGGTGTTGATTATGCAAGACTGGCAAAGGATGCCAAGTTAATCATCGACACAAGAAATGCAATGCCGGCGGGAGATAATATTTTCAAAGCCTGATTCATCGTATCGCAAAAGGAAATGGAGAAATGGCAGCGACAGTAAATACAGCAATATCCCGGTTGGGAGTGCTTCTGATTGTATCCGGCCCGAGCGGAGCCGGCAAATCATCCATTTGCTCAAGAGTCCGCAGTGAAATGCCGGAACTGCGCTTCTCCGTCTCCTGTACTACACGTCAACCGCGAAAAGGTGAACAGCACGGCAAAGAATACTACTTCATTTCCTGTCAGGAATTTGAACAAAAAGTTTCGGACAATGAGTTTATTGAACATGCCGAGGTCTTCGGCAATCTATATGGCACATTGAAAAGTGAAGTGACAAAATATATTTTGCAGGGTGATGATGTATTTTTAGATATTGATATCCAGGGCGCAATGCTGATAAAACAAGCCGCCACGGAAAATGAACTGCTCAGAAAATGTGCCGAATTTATTTTTATCACGCCACCCTCTTTGAGTGAACTGGAACACCGCCTCCGGGAACGCGCTTCAGATTCCGAGGAACAGATTCAACAACGGCTGGCAAAAGCAAGTTATGAAATAAGTTTCTGGCATGAATATGATTATATGCTGATTAACGATGTACTCGATACTGCTGTGTCTGAAATGAAATCATTGATTGCCATGACGAGAAAATCAACTGTACGAATAAAGGAGGGTTGGTTCCATGCCTGAAAAAAAATGTCTTGTGCTTGGGATTACCGGTTGTATCGCCGCTTACAAGGGCGCAGATCTGTGCAGTCAACTTACTCAACTCGGGTTCGACGTGCATGTTGTCATGACTGATTCCGCCACTAAACTGGTAACACCGCAAACTTTTTTAACGCTCTCCAGAAATCCGGTAATTACGTCACTGTGGGATGTTCAAGACTGGCGTCCGGAACACGTTGCGCTGGCAGAACGGGCTGAATTGCTGGTAATAGCTCCGTGTACCGCCAATTTCATCGGAAAACTGGCGAACGGCATCGCCGACGATGCCTTGTCAACTTTTGCACTGGCCCATACCGGCAAAATTATTCTCGCACCCGGCATGAATCCTAAAATGTGGATAAATCCTGCGGTACAAAACAATATCAAGACATTGAAATCACGCGGGGTTGCATTAGTTGGTCCAATATCGGGTCATGTCGCCTGCGGCAAAGACGGCATAGGCAGAATGACCGATGTCAGCGAAATCATCAAAAGCATCAAGAAAACCGTAAGATAATACTGGATTGAAATTAAACTACATTCATCATTTCAGAAATGAATGTAATGAGCGCTGCGTGCGTCATCACATCAACTTTATTTCCTGTATCTGGTCAATATAAATTTTCCCGGCTGGATTCTGCCGCAGATTGGAAATATCCGGATATATACCGCAAATTTCACAATGCTTCATAAACTCTGTGCACGCCACACTGTCCACCAGCGGCGGCCTGCCATCACAATGTTCAAAATAAAGTGTCGCGCTATTCTTATGTTCTGACATCACCAGCGGTTTACGATGGGCAATACCGAAGAACTGTAATTTAAATGAATTCAGCCATAGACGCAATGCGTCATAATGGCGCAAGACCACCTTGTCCATATGTTCATGTGCCAGCAACTCCGGTAATGCCGCGACAGCGATGAATGGTTCCGCGGCGGCAGTATGTCGCAGCAAGTACTCTTCGCCTTGACATTTAACACTGGTAATAAATTTATGGTATTTTCCCAGAATCTGACGGCGGCGTTTATGCCACGTTTCCACCACCAGTGCAGCTTCAACACCCAGACCGTCATAATAATATTGAGTGGCATCATTACGGTCACGACGAATATCAAGTTCCATGATAAGATTAACCATCTCCCGGTCACTCAGGATATTTTTCAAGCCGAATACCACCCGTTGCATCGCGTCTAATTTACTTTGCGGAAACACTCTGGGCCGGTTAATCCCGTAAACATCAACCAACGCAAAATTTCCTCTGATACGGTCAAAAAGTATATTCCCGACGTGAAAATCAGGATGATAAAAGCCGGATTTGAATATTTTCCGGAGAAATTCAGTGAATGGCGGCAGAAAACTGCTGTAATCCGCACCGCCCAGCTCAAAGTGGTTGACGATAAAACTCTGCAATGAAACCGCGTCTGTCATCGCCTCGGAAAATACCATACTGTGCTGCCCGCGCCGCCCCCAACCTGAATATTTGACTAACGGCAACCCTGCCTTCTCCAGCAACATGGCAGTTTTAAATTCAACCTCAGCCTTACAGCGAAAATATGCACGCACCCGATGGTCAAGGCGCGAAGGACGATCAATTTTTACAAAATATTTGTCTTCCACTTTGAATACAGTTCTCACCGCATTCGATTTTACGACGGAACTATGGACGAATTTTTCATAGTGTTCAAACCATCCGTCCAGTAAGCCGGCCTGGCGCAAATGCCATGTCCAACCGCGACACTTTTCCGTTACCAACTGCTGTTTTATACCCATAATACTACCTGATTACGCTACCTTGAATAAATTCCCGACTGCCATATTTGCGCCGGACAAACCGCCAATTCTTATCCGGCAGGAACGCGCCATCCGGATCTCCAAAGTCAGGAATCTCCCAGATTAAAACCCCGTTATTCAGCCATACCCTGAAATTTGCATTATTAATCAGTGAACGAAAACATTCTCCCGATTCACGATATGGCGGATCGGCAAACACATAATCCGGCGATGCGATTACTCCGGAATAATTTTCCGGAACCAACGCATTGCCGCAAATTAATTTTAATTCTGCGGTAACACCGGCACGACTGACCTTGGCTATATTTTTTTCAATCAAACGGCAATGCAAAGTGTTCTGTTCAACGAAAACAACCCGCCCTGCCCCGCGACTGGCCGACTCTAAGCCCAGCGCGCCGGAACCGGCAAACAAATCCACCACCGTTTTATCCTTGAACACCGCAATGCTGTCAAACAATGCTTTGCGCGAGCGGACCGGTGTCGCCCGGATGCTGTCGCCATCCGGCATATCCAATATTATATTACGCGCATTTCCTGCAACAATTTGCATTTTGTCCCCAATTTTATCAACCATGTCAGCGCGGACAAGCGTTCAAAAAAAACCGGCAATGTGACTTTTACACACGGAGCAACATAGAATATAATCCAATTTCACCAATTTTTCTATATTAACAACAAACAATTACAGACTATTTTGGTATCAATTCAGGCGAATTAATATCTACATATCAACCACAAAAATATCTATTTATACTCTATAAGGTTGACTTTCCGGAAAAATAGTCTATATTATTGCTTCGTTTTTTATGCCGGCTTAGCTCAGTTGGTAGAGCAGTTGACTTGTAATCAGCAGGTCGTCGGTTCGAGTCCGACAGCCGGCTCCATTCTTTCTCCTTCATAATAAGCACTTTAACACAAAATAACACAACCTCGCAAATCCCATTTTTTTCATTTGCTACAAAATCCGCTACATCATTTAACACATTTTTAACACATTTTTCAAACGCGACCATTACTGCGGTATTGCGTCCATAGTGAAACATTTTCCGGAAATCGCAATCAAGACTATAAAAAGTATTGCTGATAAAAGCATGGCAACGGGTGGTGAGGCTATTTTGACTCAACAAAGTTTATCTGTTTCCTTGCAATCACGTATAAGAAACTGCATATTAAGCGTTGGATATATCTCTTTGTCAAAAGATATGAGAAAATGCGATGTTGATTTCAATGCTCTACAATATTCAGTTATCAGCATCAAAATATGGCAGCAATAAACAGCGGGAACGGTTTGAATGACTGATAAATGTGGACTTTCGGAACGGGATATTTGCAGTAAATTCATTACTCCTGCAATTGAACAGGCAGGATGGGACTCTGTTACGCAGGTGCGTGAAGAATTCCCCCTGACGAAAGGCCGGATTATTGTTCGCGGCAAAATGCATAGCCGGGCGGAGAACAAACGCGCCGATTATGTCTTGTTTTACAAACCGAATATCCCCATCGCGGTAATTGAAGCCAAAGACAATACCCATTCCATCGGCGATGGCATGCAACAGGGGCTGGGTTATGCGGCGCTGCTGGACGTGCCATTTGTCTTCAGTTCCAACGGCAACGGCTTTTTGTTTCATAACAGCATTGCGACTGATGGCGATATGGAACGCGAAATCAGCCTGGAGGAGTTTCCATCGCCTGAAACTCTGTGGCGGTTATGGACTGTGCATAAAGGGATTACCGCTGAACAGGAAAGCCTGATTACTCAGGACTATTACAGCGACGTAAGCAATAAAAGCCCGCGTTACTATCAGCTTTTAGCCATTAATAAAACCATCGAAGCAATCGCCAGAGGGCAAAATCGCATTCTGCTGGTCATGGCTACCGGCACGGGAAAAACCCTGGCGGCTTTTCAAATCATCTGGCGGTTGTGGCGGTCGAAAGCTAAAAAACGGATTCTTTTTCTCGCCGACCGGAATATTCTCGTTGATCAAACCATGACCAACGATTTCAAGCCGTTCGGTTCCGCCATGACCAAAATTCAAAAACGTCAGGCGAACAAATCTTATGAAATTTATTTGTCGCTCTATCAAGCGGTAAGCGGGACGGATGAGGAACGGAATATCTACAAACAGTTTTCTCCTGAATTCTTCGACTTGATTGTCGTTGACGAGTGCCACCGTGGCAGCGCCGCGGAGAACTCCAACTGGCGGCAGATTCTCGAATACTTTACCTCCGCGACACAAATCGGTTTAACCGCGACGCCGAAAGAGACAGAAGATGTCTCCAACAGCAATTATTTCGGCAATCCGATCTACACCTATTCATTGCGTCAGGGCATTGATGACGGTTTTCTGGCGCCATATAAGGTTGTGCGGATTGATATTGATAAAGACCTGACCGGCTGGCGGCCGGAAAAAGGAATGCTGGACAAAAACGGCCAGGAAATTGAAGACCGCATCTACAATCAGAAGGATTTTGATAAATCGCTCGTATTGGAAAAACGCACTGAACTCGTCGCCAAAAAAATCAGCGAATTTCTAAAGCAGACCAACCGTTTTGATAAAACTATTGTATTCTGCGATAATATTGACCATGCCGAACGGATGCGACAGGCGCTCGTCAATGAAAATGCCGACCTGGCGGCACAAAATCCAAAATATGTGATGCGCATCACCGGCGACAATGAAGAGGGCAAAATGGAACTCGATAATTTTATTTTTCCCGAGTCCAAATATCCAGTCATTGCCACTACCTCAAAACTGATGTCCACCGGAGTGGACGCGCAAACCTGCAAATTGATTGTTCTGGATCAGCGGATTCTCTCCATGACCGAATTCAAACAAATCATCGGACGCGGGACGCGCATCAATGAAGATTACAACAAATTCTATTTCACCATAATGGATTTTAAAAAGGCGACGGAACTTTTTGCCGACCCGGATTTTGACGGCGACCCGGTCGTTGTCTATATTCCGAAGCCCGGTGAATCACCCGTGCCGCCGGATGAACCGGCTACCCCGGATAATCCGGGCGCGGGAATAACCTATCCGACTCAGGAAGTTCAGCCTTTGGCTGTCCATGACAAAATGAAGAAGTATGTGGTCGCAAATGTGACCGTGTCGGTCGCGGCGGAACGGGTGCAGTATTTTGGATCTGACGGCAAACTGGTTACAGAATCGCTGAAAGACTATACCCGGAAAACCCTGTTCAAAAAGTTCGATTCTCTCGATGACTTTCTAAATAAATGGAACGCCGCCGACAAAAAACAGGCAATAATCGCGGAACTGGCTAATCAAGGTGTTTTCTTTGACGCGCTGGCGGAGGAAATCGGCAAAGACTTCGACCCGTTTGATATTATCTGTCATGTCGCCTGGGATAAACCGCCGCTTTCACGCCGGGAACGCGCTGACAATGTGAAGAAGCGGAACTACTTTGCCAAATACGGCGAACAGGCTCAACGAGTAATGAATGCTTTGCTGGATAAGTATGCCGATGAAGGCGTCGTGCATATTGAGGAAGCTCAAATCCTCACCATCAACCCTTTTACCGGTTTTGGCACGCCAATCGAAATTATCAAGAACTTCGGTGGACTTGAACAATATCAGGGCGCGATTCAGGAACTGGAACACGCCATTTACTGTGCGTAAATAATTAACGGAGAAATATCAAAATGCCAATTGGAACTTTGATTAAAGTCATTCAAGATATCATGCGGAAAGATGTTGGCGTTGACGGTGATGCCCAAAGAATAAGCCAGGTGGTCTGGCTGTTGTTTCTGAAAATATTCGATGACAAAGAAAAAGAGTGGCAAGTAACCGTCAGCGGCTATAAATCACCGTTGCAGACCCGTTTCCAATGGTTAAACTGGGCAGCCGATCCGGAGGGGATCACCGGCGAGGAACTGATTAATTTTGTCAATAACGAACTGTTCCCGGCGCTGAAGAATCTGGCGACGACTGCCGGAGTTTCCGATCAAGGGAGAGTCGTCGGCAGTGTTTTTGAAGACGCCTATAACTATATGAAATCCGGCACGTTGTTGCGCCAGGTGATCAATACTATTCAGCTTGATGTGGATTTCAACTCATCCTCCGACCGCCACCTTTTCAACGATATTTACGAAAAAATCCTTGCTGATCTCCAGTCCGCCGGTAATGCCGGGGAATATTATACGCCACGCGCGGTTACCCAGTTCATGGTTGAAATTATCAATCCGAAACTTGGCGAATCAATTTTAGACCCTGCTTGCGGCACCGGCGGATTCCTGATCAATGCCATTGATCAACTAAAAAAACAGGTTAAAAACCCGGCCGATGATAAGATTCTTCAAGAATCCATTCATGGCGTCGAAAAGAAACCGCTTCCGCACCTGCTGGCGTTGACCAATATGATGCTTCACGGCATTGACGTGCCGACCAATATCCGCCATGACAACACCCTCAGCCGGCCGCTCAAAGACTATGGCCCGAAAGACCGCGTGGATATAGTTATCACCAATCCCCCGTTCGGCGGCATGGAGGAGGACGGCATTGAAAATAATTTCCCGAAAAAATACCAGACCCGCGAAACCGCCGACCTGTTCATGGTGCTCATCATGCACCTGTTGAAACACGATACCGGTCGCGCCGCAGTTGTTCTGCCCGATGGTTTCCTCTTCGGCGAAGGCGTCAAAACTGCACTGAAAAGAGAACTGCTGACGGAATTTAATCTGCATACCATCGTCCGGCTGCCCAAAGGTGTATTCAGCCCCTACACCGGCATCAATACCAATATTCTCTTTATTGAAAAAGGCGGCCCCACTAAACAGGTTTGGTTCTTTGAACATCCCTATCCGGAGGGCTACAAATCCTATTCCCGCTCCAAACCGCTTACCATCGCGGAATTTGACCTGGAAAAACAGTGGTGGCACCAACGCAAAGAGACTGAATACGCCTGGAAAGTTTCCGTTAAAACGATTGAAGAGAGAAATTACAACCTCGACTGTAAAAATCCCCATGTCGTGGATGTTAATCACGGCGACCCCGACGAACTCATGACGGAATACGAAGCGATAACCCAACAACTCATTGCCACTCGCGACACCTTGAAAAATGAACTGATGCAGGCGCTGGGAGGAAAATGATGGAATCAAACCGCATTGAATACAAAAAAGAGCTTACGGATAATCTGGAAAAGGAAGTTGTCGCCTTTTTAAATTATCATGATGGCGGCGTAATTTATCTGGGCATTGATGACGCGGAAAACACCGTCGGCGTTACTGACGCAAATGCGACGCAACTTGTAGTAAAAGATCGGATTAAAAATAATATTCAGCCTTCCGCCATGGGACTTTTTGATGTAATTCTTGAACATAGAGACGAAAAAAACATTATCAAAATTATCGTTGCCAGCGGTTCAGAAAAACCCTACTTCCTGCGTAAATTCGGCATGTCGGAAAAAGGCTGTTTTATCCGTCTCGGCAGCGCTTGCGAACCGATGGCTCAGGATATGATTGATTCTTTGTACAGCCGCCGCATCCATAACACAATCGGCAAAATGGAATCACCCCGGCATGACCTCCGGTTTGAACAACTGACGATTTATTACGACTCCGCAGGATTGAAACTGAATGACGCTTTTATGAAGAATCTTGAACTTTTGACGCCTGAGCGCAAACCCAACTACGCCGCCTATCTGCTGGCAGATGAAAACGGCGCTTCGCTGCAGGTGGCAAAATATGCTGAACCCGACCGGGTAAAGCTGATTGAAAATCGCGACTACGGCTGTTGTTCTCTGGTCAAAGCGTTAAAATCCGTACTGGATAGAGTGAAAATTGAAAATACCGTGTTTACCCGAATCGGTTACCCGTTGCGGGAAGAACGGGAAATGATTGATTCCATTGCCATTCGCGAAGCCATTGTCAACGCGGTGGCGCATAATGATTATTCCTACGGCGCTACGCCGAAAATTGAATTCTTTTCCGACCGGGTGGAAATAACCTCGATGGGCGGATTGCCTTACGGCGTCAAAGAAGATGATTTCTTCAGCGGCCTCTCGGTGCCGCGAAATAAAGAACTTATGCGCGTATTCCGCGATCTGGAAATTGTCGAACAACTTGGCTCAGGCGTTCCGCGGATTATCGAAGCATACGGACGGAAGGCTTTTGAAATCAGAAAAAGCTATCTCCGGGTAATTATGCCTTATGCAAAACCCTTTGAAATAACCGGGGATCAAGAAACCACTCCGGAAATAATACCGCAACAGTTGGGTGAAAAGTTGGGTGAAAAGTTGGGTGAAAAGTTGGGTGAAAGTTCGGAAAAAACGTCGGAGAAAACGTCGGAGAAAACGTCGGAGAAAACGTCGGAGAAAATCTTTTTGGCGATTGCCGCAAACAAGTTTATCACCATCGCTGAACTTGCGGTGATGATTGGAGTAACACCACGTTCCATTGAACGGAACATTCAGAAAATACAGGGGCAAGGAATCATCCGCCGCATCGGCCCTGACAAAGGCGGGCACTGGGAAGTCGTGGAGAAAAACCATGAATGAGCTTTCGGCAGTATGGGCAAATAATCCTGGCTTGGTGCGGAGAACTGTAGAGGAAAGTTCGGAGAAAGCGTCGGTGAAAACTACCCAGAAAACTACCCAGAAAACTACCCAGAAAACTACCCAGAAAACTGTGGAGACCAACAATGACTGAACATCACAAAGCCATGAATTTGCGCCAAAAACACTTTGATATCGCCCTGGAAACCCCTGACGGCATTAAAAAACTCCGTGAACTGATCCTGACCCTCGCCATGCAGGGCAAACTGGTAAAACAAGACCCCAATGATCAGCCCGCCAGCGAATTGCTCAAAGAGATTGAAGCAGAAAAGAAACGACTGGTCAAAGAGGGAAAAATCAAAAAACAGGAACCGCTACCACAAATAAAACCGGAAGAAATCCCGTATGCAGTGCCAAACGGATGGGAATGGGTGAGGCTTAATGATGTTTCATCAAAAATTCATTACGGATACACTGCTTCGGCTAATCATGATTTAAAAGAAATTCGGATGTTAAGAATTACAGATATTCAAGATAATAAAGTAGAATGGGAATCAGTTCCTGGATGTGAGATTAAAGATCGAGATATCGAACAATACTTGCTCAATAATAATGATCTTTTGATTGCAAGAACTGGAGGAACAGTAGGAAAGTCTTATTTGGTTGAAAATGTCAACGTAAAAGCTGTTTTTGCATCATATTTGATTCGCATTGTTCCTTCTGTAAATATCTATGCTAGATACTTGAAATATTTTATCGATGGTCCAATTTATTGGAAGCAGTTATATGCAAAGTGTTCAGGAACAGGTCAACCTAATGTCAATGGAACATCTCTTAGCACTTTGTTACTAACGTTCCCCCCGTTGGCCGAACAAAAACGTATCGTCACCAAAATTGACCAGCTTATGGCGCTCTGCGACAAACTGGAAGCGGAACGCAATGTGCGCGAACAAAAACGGCTGAATGTCAATACCGCCGCCATCAATCGCCTCCTGACAGCATCCGACCCGACGGATTTTGACAAGTCGTGGCAGTTTATAACAAAACATTTCAGCGAACTCTATGCCGTTCCCGAAAACGTGGCTGAACTAAAAAAAGCTATTCTGCAACTGGCAGTCATGGGCAAACTGGTAAAACAAGACCACAATGATCAGCCCGCCAACGAATTGCTCAAAGAGATTGAAGCAGAAAAGAAACGACTGGTCAAAGAGGGAAAAATCAAAAAACAGGAAACACTACCTCCGATAAAACCGGAAGAAATCCCGTATGCAGTGCCGAACGGATGGGAGTGGGTGAGAATAGAATCGTTAGTTTCTGAAATGGATGCAGGTTGGAGTCCAAAATGCGAGGAATATTCAGCAAATGAAAATGAATGGGGTGTTTTAAAAACGACTGCCGTTCAACCTATGTTATTTCTAGCATATGAGAATAAAGCGCTGCCTAACAGATTAAATCCACGGACAGATGCAGAAGTTGTTGCCGGAGATATTTTAATTACAAGAGCCGGACCGAAAAATAGAGTAGGAATTTGTTGTGTTGTACAAAATGTTCGCAAAAAATTAATGTTATCAGATAAGATAATTAGATTCAGAATTTTCATAGATAAAGTGTTCCCAAAATATTGTGCTTTAAGCTTAAATACAGGATTTGGTTCAGAGCAACTCGAAAGAATGAAATCTGGAATGGCTGAGAGTCAAATGAATATTTCACAAGAAAAATTGAAGCAAGTTGTTTTGCCAATCCCCCCACTTGCTGAACAAAAGCGGATTGTCACCAAAATTGACCAGCTTATGGAGTTGTGCGATAAACTGGAACAACAGTTTGCCGCAGCGACCGGAAAGCAGACTGCCATTCTGAATGCCGTTTTGTCTAAAATATAGGATATCGGGGCAGTTTTTCCACGAAAGCTTAAGTCGAAAATCTTACCAAAATTATTTATTTCCGTAGGGACCGCTAACGGGTGTCACAACTGGACGGGGTAAATATTATTGCCGTTGGTTTCACGGCAATAGAGCGAGGCTACTAAGGCGATTAAAGAGATGGCCAGCATGATGCTGAACAGGGTAATATATGCAGACGGGGGGTAGATGGTGGATTTTGCGGTAATAATCGCACTACTTTTGAAAATGTCGAGAACTTGTCCAATAAGTTTGGAGACAACCGCCACCATAATATAAACTACTGAGTTAAAAATTCCGATAGAGATGGCAACATTGCCTGGAGGATTTATTTCTTTCATAAAGGTGGCATTCACCGGAGTGCATCCGGCAGCGGCGGCTGACAGAATATACGGGATGAAGAAAAAAGCCGCAGATAATTTCAGAGAAATTCCAGACAGAATCAACAGCATCGCCAGTATGGTTGCAACGGCATTAAAAACAATAAAACATTTACGTTTATTGCCAATCAACCGGCTGATAAATCCGGAAATGAACATGCCGGACATCGTGAAAAGCATCATCACGAAGGTATAATTTGCCGATTCCATGGTCGTAATTCCACAAAAATCCTCAAGAAATTTCTGACCAATCGTCGCCTGAAGGCTGAAATATATTGAAAAACAGAGTGGAATGGTAATGAGCAGCGGATAATTGAGCTTGTTTTTTAATACAATTGCCATGCTGTCAAAGATATGATTGGTTTTCCTTATCTCATCTTTACGGTTGACTTTATACTTCATCAGCCATGTTACAAGAAGCACGCAACAGGTGGCAATGGCGACAGTCATGCACGAGTTTCGCCAACCGATATTTTCCACCAGCATCCGGAACGGTCTGGTTCCGACGAGTCCCCCGGCATATCCGAGCAGGCACAACAAGCCGAAAATCATTGCAAAGTTTTTACCGCCGAAGTAATGGTCCGTTTCTTTGACCAGGCATAAATACATCGTGCTGGCTCCCACGCCGACCAGCGCCCTGCTCAAATAGAGCCCCCAAACGCCGCCGGACAACGGAAACAGGATTGAGCCCAGACAAAGCAGTATTCCGCTCAAAAGAACTACCCGTATTCCGCCAAAACGATCAGCCAGGTATCCGGCAAACGGCTGCATCGTGGCGTAAACAAAAAGATAAATGGCGCTGAGCGCCGTCACGCCTGAAGCGGAAATCGCGAATTCGGTCTGAATATCATTGAATATCGGACCGGGCACCGCAACGCGTTGAAAGAATGAAAAAAAATAGAGTCCGGTTATGGACAGTATCATTCCCGCTTCATAAGTTTTTTTGCTGAACATGCTTTTACCCGGCTGATGATTTATACTCTATAAAATTGATTACTTAAAATATTTCTTAAAGACCGCAGCGATTGCCTGGTTGTTTATGACATCTTTAGCGCCACAAACTTGAATTTTCCGGCAACCATTTTCAAGCATCGTCTTGAGTTCCATGTCCACCCGGATTGCATCCTTGACTGGAAACTTGCCTGGCATATCGTAGTAGCCGATCATGCCAACGCCCTGCTGCCGTTGATAATATTTCGCAGCGCCGCCGGAAATGATTCTGCTGTATTCCGCAATCTTTTCTTTTGGCCACAAAGTATACCATGCAGCCGTCTGACCGCAATAATCTATATTCAACCGGTTCCCGTACAGAGGCTCTGGAACAAATACCGGCCAGATATGAATAGTCGTTTTTATATCTGCTTTTCTGGAACGGGCATAATCCGCCAGATAGTTTATATAATCAACCAGGGTGTCAAGAAAGAATATGGATTCAGCCTCATTTTTAGCCATTTCCGGATGTTTATTGCAGTATTCTGTCAGCAATCTTTGGCACTCGCCGCAATAGCAACGGTGATAATTCTGATAGCCGAAACCGTCAAACGCGAGACCTTCAATTCCAGGGACGGCCACGATTTCGTCAATTATTGGCTTAAAAAGCGCTCTGGCTTCCTGATTGTTTAAACAGATTATTCTGGTTTCCAACACTTCATTTGTCATTTTGGGTTCGCCGCCAAACTGATATGGGATAATGTATTTATTTTTCCCGGCCGCGATAAATTTTGCGGCGGCATCTTCATCTCCGGTCATAATCTGCCATGGAACAGGACGATCGGGGTAGCGTTTGTTCCACAATTTTCCCATTCCGCCCATCGGAGCAAGAGATGAAAAAATTTTAAT
>CAYMSF010000038.1:0-41292 GCA_964392985.1 uncultured Victivallaceae bacterium
AAGAAGCCCGCAATGCGGCAAAAGTGGTCAATGCAGTATTTCATGACAGCCTCGTGGATGATCTTGAAGTTTATTATGAACGCGATATTCTGGAACGCCTTGTACCGGTGATTCGCGCCGTGGCACCGGAAATAATTCTCACTCACGGTCCCTATGATTACATGGAAGACCATACCAACACCGGTCGCCTGGCGGTATCCGCGGCGTTCTGCCGCGGCATGACCAACTTCAAATGCAATCCACCCCATCCGGCGATTAACAGTAACGTTACGGTATATCATTCAATGCCGCACTGTTTGTGTGATCAACTCCGCAAACCGGTAATACCCGGACTGTTTGTCAATATCAGCAGCACTATTGAACAGAAAAAAACGATGTTGTCGTGCCATAAGAGTCAAAAAGAATGGCTTGATTCCAGTCAGGGCAACAATGCCTATTTAATTGATATGACCGAAAAAGGGCGCTATTACGGCAAAATGTCCGGACGTTACGAATTTGCAGAAGGCTGGATACGGCACAACAATGTCGGGTTCTGCGGTCCCGAAGATGACCCGTTGACGACGGTCCTCGGTTCCAACGCTTTCGTCAACGCCGATTTTGAGCGCAATCTGAAAGATGTTAACGAATGCCAATAATTTATAGCAACAGTTTTCGCAAGGAATAGAGTTATGACTGAAAAAGTAAATGTAGGAATTATCGGTCTGGGGTTCATGGGAACAACCCATTTTGACATTTACCAGGCAAGCGGGAAAGCCAAAGTCGTTGCCGTTGCCGATACAAATGCCGCCAAGTTACACGGGGACATCAGTTCTGTCATTGGCAATATTGGTGGCGGGAGTAATAAATCACTGAATTTAGACGATATCGCCGTATATGCCGATGGTATGGAATTAATCAATAACCCGGCGGTTGAGCTGGTGGATATCTGTCTGCCGGTATTCCTGCATAAAAAATTTGCTTTAGCCGCTATTATGGCCGGTAAACATGTACTGTGTGAAAAACCGCTGGCAATGAATTCTGATGATGCGGCGGAAATTGTCACTGCTGCCAAAAACACCAATAAATGTTTCATGACCGGGATGTGCGTCCGATTCTGGCCGGAATACCGTTATGTTCGTGAACAATACCGAGCTGGAAAATATGGAAAAATGCGTAATGCATTTTTCAAGCGCTTTTCCCCTACGGTAAGCGGTAACGGCTGGGAAAACTGGTTTGCCGATGACGCGAAAAGCGGCGGAGCATTACTGGAAATGCATCTGCATGATACCGATCAGGTGCTTTATTTCTTCGGTCGCCCGAGTTCGGTAACAACCACCGGCTGTAAAGGTATGCGTTCAAAAGATTGCTGGGATCATGTATTCAGTTTTTATAATTTTGGCGATGGCACGATGGTAGTTGCAGAGGGCGGCTGGACTGCGGCGAAAAAAACGCCATTTGAAATGAGTTTTCAACTAATCTGTGAACATGCCACGGTGATATTCAACCATGCCGGATTAAATATCTATTATGAAGACGGCAAAGTTGAAAAACCGGATTTGTCCGGATTTGTGCAGCCGACTGGATGGCACGAAGAAATTCATTATCTGCTTGATGCAATCATCAGCGGGGTTCCAGCAGATAAATATGTCAGTCCGGACGAACTTACTGATGGCATCACTATTATTGAAGCGGAACGCAAATCGGCGGAGACCGGAGTCCCGGTTACTATTGAATATAAATCTTAGAACAAAAGGAAGACAAAATGGCTAAAAAAGTAAAAGTCGGGATTATCGGACTTGGATTCATGGGAACAACGCATTACGGCATTTATAAATCAAACAGTAAGGCGGAAATCGTCGCGATTGCCGACGTTGATGCGGCAAAACGCAAGGGTGATATCCGCAAGGTTATCGGCAATATCGGTGGCGGCGATAACAGCAAACCGCTTGACTTAAACGGTATAAAAACTTATGCTGATGGTATGGATCTGATTAATGATCCGAATGTCGACGTGGTGGATATTTGCGTTCCAACATTTCTCCATTGCCAGTATGCTGTCGCCGCGCTCAAAGCCGGTAAACACGTCTTTTGTGAAAAACCATTGGCACGGAACGATAAAGAAGCCGGAAAAATCATCGCCGAAGCCCGTAAAACTGATAAGTTTTTCTCACTGGGCATGTGTATCAGATACTGGCCGGAATACAGCTATGCCAGAAAACTTTTTCATTCCGGCAAGCTCGGAAAATTGCGCAGTGCAACTTTTACCCGCCTGTCCCCCAGTATTGCCGGTAATGCCTGGAAAAACTGGTTTCTGGATGGCAAACTCAGTGGCGGAGCGTTGCTTGACCTCCACTTGCACGACGCGGATGCGGTCAGATACTTTTTCGGCCGTCCGCAAGCAGTTACGGCATTCGGGGCGAATGTGCTCAGCAGCGGTGGTGCGATTGACCATGTCGTTACTAATTACGATTTTGGCGATGGTACACTGGTTGTAGCAGAAGGCGGTTGGGCGGCGGAGAAAGGCGTGCCATTCGAAATGAGCTTCCAGATTATTTGCGAAAAAGCCACCATTCTGTTTAACGCCGCAGGTTTCAAAATCTATCATGCAGACGGCAGAATTGAAACTCCCAAACCGGCCAATCCTGATTTGCCGACCGGCTGGCATGAAGAACTCAATTATTTCCTCTCCTGCGTTCAGAGCAACAAACGTCCGGACAAATTTATCACGCTCGATGAGATGCTGGATTCCATTAAAATAATTACTGCGGAACAATTATCTGCAGACAAACATAAAACCGTAAAAATTAAATATTGAAAGGATTGATCATGAAACATTACAAGGCGATTAATTATTGGGTATTGGGTGGCTTTGCCGGAGAAAAAAGCGCGATTGACGCAATCGATGACGCAAAATCCATGGGGCTTGATGGTATTGAACTGACTTTCGACGGGTGTATTAAAACGGACATTACCGAACCGGAATGCCGGAAGATTGCTGAATATGCAAAATCGCAGAATATTGGCTTGCGCTCTATGGCGACTGGCACATACTGGGGATTGTCATTGGGTTCACCCGACGCTGCTGAACGCGGCAAGGCTATAGAGTTCACTAAAAAATACCTGCAAGTCGCTCATTGGCTCGGGGTGAAAAATATTCTGGTTGTTCCGGGCGCGGTACAGGTAGCCTGGGATCCGTCGCGTCCAGTCGTGCCTTATCAGGTAGTTTGGGATAATTCCACCGAATCGCTGAAACAGCTCATTCCGATAGCTGAAAAACTAAAAGTGAACATTTGTATTGAAAACGTCTGGAACAAATTTCTGCTTTCTCCGATCGAAATGAAATGTTATATTGACCAATTTAATTCTGATTTCATCGGCAGTTATTTTGATGTCGGCAATGTGTTGCTGACAGGATTTCCGGAACATTGGATCGCGATTCTCGGCAAGCGTATCAAGGCGGTGCACTTTAAAAACTTCCGGGGACAGGATTGCGCCGGCGGTCTTCACGGGTTTGGTGACAACCTGACTGATGGTGAAGTAAATTTCAACGCGGTGCTCGCGGAATTGGACAAGGCCGGATTTGACGGACCGATTACTGCGGAAATGATTCCATTCTGCCGCCTGCCGGACCTGGTGCTGCCCGATATGGAACTGGCACGGAATACCGCTGCCAAACTGAATGCAATACTCTCATGATTCATCACAAAATAACCTATGTTTTTGTACCGTTCTCTTGCATGCTATCCGCGCCGCTTGTTTGTTACATACCTGCCGGTATGCGCCTCACAAGCAACTCGAATATCAAATCAAGATATCCGGTAAAAATTCAATAGGTTATTTTGTTCCACTTCCCAATAGTGAGTAGCAATCTTTACTATCTTTTAGAATGCTACTCATTATTAAGGAACTGTCAAAAAATAACCTGCGTTGTCACAATAACTTGAAGACAACTATTGCGCAACAAAAAACAAGAATGGCTTGTTTAATTTTCCGGCACATTATATATTAACGTTATAAAGCGGGCAATATTTGCTTCTTTAAGTGATGTCCGGTCTTTGTGATTGGACGACATATAACGTTGTGTGTTCAGGGGGATTAGTATGAAATCCGCACAAGTGGTACGGATTGTTCTTTGTTGCGCGGCATTACTGTCATGTACGGTTGCCGTCGCCGATGATATCGCTAACGTTAGAAATGACGTGTTGAAATATCTTAGCGGACTCCCCAACAGGACCGACAGGAAAGTCCTTTCCGGACAACATGCCGGCGATGCCCAGTCCCTGAAGAATCCTTTCTGTGCCAGGATTGGTTACGCTAAATACATCGAAGGCTTAAAACTCAAAACAGGAAAGCTGGTTGCAATTGCCGGAAGCGGGTACGATGTTCTTGGCGCCCCCATGCAGCCGTTGAGTAATTTGATGGAAGTCAATGCCGTGGTAAAAGAGCATTGGAACCGTGGCGGTCTGGTGGAAATCAGTCCCGGCGGACATAACCCCTGGACTTGCGGAGCCGCTAATGATCACAATTTATCCGGAAAGCGCCTGACTGATGCCATCACCCCTGGCACCACCGCCAACCTGAACTGGACGAAACAACTGGATGATTTCGCCACAGCTTTGACTGATTTACAGGCTGCCGGTGTCGTGGTGCTCTGGCGTCCATTCCATGAATTTAACGGCAGCTGGTTCTGGTGGGGCGATGCGAAGGACGGTCAGGATTACGTAAAACTCTGGCGGCACATGCATGATTATTTGACTAAAACCAAAAAACTCCACAACTTGATCTGGGTTTGGTCGGGAAGCCGTGAATCGGGCAAATTGATGCAACCTGTTTTGAAATATTATCCGGGCGATGCCTATGTCGACATCGTTGGTCTTGATATGTACTATGACACTTTTGACCCGGCGGCAGTTAAGGCCTACCATGATCTTTCCAAGCTAGGTAAACCGTTCGCACTGACGGAATATGGTCCCGATAATAAGACAACGACCCGAACCGGAACCCTTGACCTAACAACATTGATTAGCCAGATTAAACAATTCATGCCGAACGTAATCTACTTTAAGATGTGGTCCGACTATAACGGGACTGCCGGCAATATGTATTGGTCAATTATCAGCAATAAACGCAGTGATGAACTATTGAATGATCCATGGATTGTCAATGCTGACAAAGTACCGAAATTTGGACGCAAATAAAATAAGGAAATGTTATCATGTGGAAAATTATGTTGTTAATGGTCGCTGTGGTAATTATGGTAACCGGATGCAATGTGCAGCCGCTGCTTAATCCGCCTGTCGGCGACAGTAAAGAACTGGATGCAGTCACCAATAAAGCCCTTCTGGGAAAATGGAAGACAGAATCAAATAAGACGATTTACGAAGGCGAGGCAACCTGGTGCGTGGATGAAAAAGGCAAAACTATGGAATATTTGCAGGTTGTTGCTACTGCAACGCGTGAAAATAAAACTAAATCACTGGCGCCGATGATCGGCAGCGCTTTCATTATCGACAATCAGATTTATATGATGCTTTGCGCTGATGTCAGCAAAATGATCACTCAAAACAAATATGCCGAAGATTCAATCTGGATGCTGCGCCCGAACTTTTTTATCGCCAAGTTGACTCCTGAAGATGCCAATTTTAAGCTGGAATGGATTGATTTCTTCGAGAACAGCAAAAATCAAGCCGGCGAAAATATTTCTTTGCCTATTGACCCCTTAGCCCGCAAAGAGAGCAATTTAGTTGTGAACAGTACCGCTGAATTGCAGAAATTATTGAAAGATAAAAAGTATAAATTGCAACCGGCAATTATTTTACAGCGCTTACCGTAATTAAATTCCTCCCCGTCCGATGTTCACCGGAGATGGACTGTACCCGTACGCCGTCATGGTATACCAGGTCATTGGATTGCGGTTTTGAATTAAGTGCTTAAGAGCAATTTATACTCTACAAGGTTGAAATATAAAAATAGACGAGTAGGATTGTGGATTGAATTTTTTTATGTGATGGCTTATTATAAGTTTTAGACGATGCCGGCGGCATCAAACGTTTATAGCTAATGGCACATATATATTGTTCGATCCAGGATAGGGGTCGCACAGGACTTTGGTTTGGCGATTCTATAAACGTGTTATTCCGCCTCCGGCGGATAAACCCGCCGGGATAATAAAAAGTCGAACAGTAATGAAATAAAGTCGGCTGCAAGACACTTGTCATGCAATCCATTTTAGAAATTCAACATTATAGAGTATAATACCAATGTATATTATAGTTGACGAACCATTTTATTTATAGGAACACCGGAAAATGAAAACAAAAGCAGCATTCTTTAACAATGACAGCCGCAAGAATATTGATTATGTATATGCCAGCGGCAGACAACAAAAAATTGCTGAACTTACTGAGCTCTACCCCGAAAATGTCAGCTTGGACAATTTTGAACAGCATGTTGATAAACTTCAAGATTTGGAAGTCATTTTCTCGACCTGGGGTATGCCGGCATTATCAGAACAGCAGATTGACCGTTTGCCGGCACTGAAGGCGGTTTTTTATGGAGCCGGAGCTACCGACGGATTTGCCCGTCCGTTCCTCAAAAAAAATAAAATTGTGGTCAGCGCCTGGCTGGCGAATGCTATTCCGGTAGCGGAATTTTGCGTGGCTCAGATACTGTTGTCATGCAAAGGTTATTTCCGCAATACAATGGATTGCCGCAATCCTCAAAAATGGCCGTCCGGAACTGCATTTAAAGGTAAAGGTGTTTTTGAAGAAACTGTGGCGCTTATCGGCGCCGGCGCCATCTCCATGAAGACAAAGGAGTTGTTGGAACCTTTCAATTTGAACGTCATCGTAATTCCTTCCCGTCAGGAAAAACGAACGGTTTCGCTTGAAGAAGCATTCCGTACATCCTATATCGTCAGTAATCATCTGCCCAACCGTCAGGATAATATCGGGGTTATCAATGCCACGCATTTCCGGTTGATGCCTTATGGTGCGACCTTCATCAACACCGGTCGCGGCGCTCAGGTGAAAGAAGCGGATTTGATTACCGTAATGCTGGAGCGTCCTGACCTGACCGCGTTGCTGGATGTAACTCATCCCGAGCCACCGGCGTCGGATTCGGAACTTTATAATGTCCCCAATATCCAGTTATCCTCGCACATTGCCGGCTCCATGAACAACGAAGTCGTTCGAATGGCAGATTATGCGATAGAAGATTTTATCCGCTGGGAGAAGGGTGAACCGCTCAAATATCAGGTTACTGAAAGTATGCTGATGACCAATTAATCTGACAACGCACCATTGCCGGATCAACATCAGGCGCGTCATAACGAGTAAATGCATTTATCAGTTTTGTCAGCAAGGGACAGAACGTTAAAAAGTGAGGCGGAAGTGCTCGAAAAAAATAATTTTTACGATGTGATTGTAGTCGGCGCCGGGTCGGCAGGAAGCATTGCGGCGCTGCAGGCGGCGAGGGCAGGAGCCAAAACGCTGCTGATTGAAAAAAACAGCATGCCGGGCGGAACTTTAACGCTTTGCGGAGTTGATTTTCCCGGATTATTTCATGCGTGGGGAAAACAGGTGATCGCGGGTATCGGCTGGGAATTGGTCAGCGCTGCGGTCGCCGAAGGACATGGAACGATGCCGGATTTCAGCCGCTCTGATCTGCCGCACTGGGAGTTGCAAGTTAAAGTAAATCCGGCGTTATGGGCATGCCTCCTGGATGAAGCATTTACAGCATCAGGCGTTGATGTGCTTTACCATGCGATGCCATTAACCGCGAACGAGCTGGATGAGCATGTTGAACTTACCGTCGCGACCAAAACCGGGGCAGTCAAATATTGTTGTTATTCCGCCATCGACGCCACCGGCGATGCAACACTGACCACTATGGCCGGATACGGAATCAAACAAAGCGCTGAAAAGCAGCCGGGAACACCGATGGTACGCTTCGGCGGTTATGATTTGAACCACATTAACCTGGTGGAAGTGGAGGAAGCGTACAAGCAAGCCGTTGCAGACGGCAGAATGAGTTATCTTGATACCGGCATGTCCAGATCAATGGCGCATCTGCTGTCATGTCATGGCGAAAATTGCATTCATGTGCCGGTGACCGAGGCGGTTTCGAGCATGGACCAATCAACCGTGGAACGTTTGGGACGGGCGGCAGTACTGCGGGTTTACCGTTTCCTCAGACAGTTTCGCGGTTTGGAAATGCTGAAAATTGAATATATGGCGTCGCAGTGCGGAATTCGCGAAACTGCCGTGATTGACGGCGTGATTACCATTACGGTTGATGATTATGTCACCGGTCACAACTGGGAGGATTCGCTCTGTTATGCTTTTTATCAACTGGATATGCATCAACTTGACAAAGTATCCGGGTTGATGGGACGTTCGCTGGAAAACGGTGTGGTGCCGACAGTTCCACGGCGCGCGCTGATACCGCGCGGCAGCCGTCGGTTGCTGGTAGCCGGGCGTTGTATTTCCAGCGACCGGTTGGCCAACTCGGCGCTGCGGGTGCAGGCTTCCTGCATGGCGACGGGGCAAGTATCAGGGGCGATTGCGGCGCTGGTTGCGCAACGGCGGCAACCGCCGCTGGAAATTGATATTTCTTCAATCAAAAATTTGCTGCTCGCTCATGGCGCAATTGTGCCTCCCGGTAATAGATGAAACATAATCAATGCCATGCATAAGTTTTGGTTATATAATATTTACTTTAAAGTATTTATAAATTGTGTCTTTAAATTTTTATAGCAAAAAGTTTAAAATTGGTATTTAATTTGTTCCTCATCTGAGCCGAAAAAAGCGCCGTAGATCTGCTCCACTGCCCTAAAATTAATTTATGTTTCAGTATTGGTGATTAATACTGAATAGCTTTTTGATTGCTACTCAGTATAAGCGCTTATATGCTGCGGGCGTATTCATTGAACAGTTTCAGGTAAAGCCGGTAATCCTGGAGTGAAACCCCTGGCGGGGTTTGATGATCACAGGAGATGATAAAACCACCCTGTTTAGCGACCGGCAGCAAACGCTCAAACTCCGCACGCATGGCGGCTTCGCCACAGTTCATCACCATTTTATCGAATGCCCCGATATAGATATTGTTCGGGTGGGCAATGCGCAGTTGCGCAATATCTGTTCCCGCCTGTCTTTCCAGCGGCAGAAAACCATCCACGCCGCAACCTTCAAACCAATCAGTTATTTTATTGATTTCACCATCGGAATCAACAATCACCTTAACCCCGTGCTCTTGCAGCAACGGTGTGATTTTCTGATAGTACGGTCTGATGAACTCGTCAAAAATATTTTCAGAGACCATCGGTCCACGATTGTAGCTCATGTCCTCAGCAAAAGTCATGAAGTCCGGTGTACATACCCGGAACAGTTCATGCAACGTCCGCAGGTGAAAATCCAGCAGGTCAGTACAGATCAGGTGAATCAGTTCCGGTTGGTCAAAATATGTGTAAAAATGGTTTTCAATACCCAGCAACTGTCGCGGCGTCCAGAAAAAACCTTCCAGCGTCAACCACACTGCTGCGGCTCCGGTATGTTGTTCAACTGCCCAACGCTCCCAGGGATCGCGCAGATGTGAGTTCGCGGGATAAATGAATTTTTTCAAATTGAGATATTCATCAATGGTGCTGACCAATGGCGCTCCATGACATTTCGGGGCAGGGCATTCTGGTCCGATGACAGGAATCCAACCTTGATAATGCAAATCCAGGTTGAAATAGCGCATAATTTCATAGCGGTCGCCAGCAGGAAGACCTTCGCTTTGCCAGCGTTCAATGGTTTTATTCCACCACGATGCCCATTCCATAACCGGTAACCGGTCAACCGGTTGAAAATTCATTACCGCCAGAAAACGTTCGCGAGTATTCATAGTTCAATATCCCTGTTTTAATTGATAATATTAATATAGTGGCTTTATTTTAAGATTAATATAACTATATTATCCTGCAGATTGAATTAAATTATCCCTGCAATGGTGTGCTGAATGTATCTGGTGTCAAAGCGGAAAAGTGGTTTTGAGTCGTTGGGCACAGTGGGCCTGGCGGCAGAGTATTTTCCGCATTATTTGAATTACAAACCGGAATTTCACACTGTTGATGTCGTCTTATTGAGCTTGATAATTAATGGCAGCGGCAGACATCTATCCGGCGGTCGCGAGTTTATTGAAAACGGCCAGTCCGTTGCGGTAACGCATTATGGCGAACCGCATACAATAATCACTGACAAAGGCGGTATGGAGATAATCAATATTTACCTTGATCTGGAGCGCTTTGTGCTGCCATCGTTGAGTCATGAATTAAATTGCGTCATGCCCTTATTCATTCCAGCCCATCCGGCATTTTACAACAAATTGAACCGGCTCATAAGAATTGAGTTCGACGATATCAAAATACCGGCAGCGATGGCATTCGGGATTGAACGGGAACTGCGGGAACGGCAACCTGGCTACCTGACTGCAGCATTGGATTATTTCCGTTTGTTCCTGACGGAATGTTGTCGTCAGATAATCCGGACCGGTATTGTTATTCCCGGTACCGGCGACATCCCGTCCGGGTTGCGGCTGGAAAAAGTGCGGCAACAACTGGAAACACGCTTTGCGGAAGACTTTTCGCTGGAAACATTGGCGGAAATGGCGGGACTTTCCAGGAATTATCTTTGTCGCGCCTTCCGGCAGTACACCGGCAAAACAGTTTTTGAATATATTATTGACCGGCGCATTCAACATTCGATGATGTTGATGCGAGATTCGGACGAAAAAATGTTTACGATTGCCTGGAATTGCGGTTTTCGTGATTTGAGCTATTTCAACCGGACATTTAAACGGCTTACCGGTACTTCGCCAGCCGCTTACCGCCGGCAATTCATAAATTGAAAGGAGTGAGGGCTTAAATCCAAAACTTTTTTACCACGAGCGGGTACGACCCGCGGCGATATATTTTAAAATCACGAAAAGGATAGAGCAAAAAAACATTTTCACCATGATTAATAAATACATTTGTGCAGTAAAAACTGATTATGTCATGATTTTTGTCAGTTTGTAAACTACGAGCAGCCATGCGGCTAAAACCACGAATGCGAAGTATTTACGGATAGATTTACCGGTTACTTTTCTTTGCAGTTTTGTACCCCAGCCGGCGCCGAAAAATGCACCGTACATCAGCGCCGCTGCCATCGGATAATTAATGTTATGGTCAATGGCATGAAACAGTGTACTGAACGCTCCGGACATGAAAATCAACATCATATCGGTCTGAGTAGCAAACTTGGTTTCTTGTCCCACCAGATAGAACAGCATGGGCAGCATAATCACCCCGCCGCCAATGCCTAACAAGCCACTCAGAAATCCCATAATCAAACCTAGAACTATCAGCACCGGAATACTGAACGGTCCGGCGGGGATAGTACGGAACCGGTGGAGTGGCGGAGTCCGTATTTTATAGAGCATCCCGACATGTTTGGTATCGTCATCCTCATGATAGCGGCGGAGGTAAAAGTTATCGAGCAGCAGCCAACTGCCGATCAGGAAGAGAAAAACCGCAAAGATACTCAGGAGAATGGTATTAACCGGGTCAATGGCAATCTCGTTGAAGTGCCATGGTTCAATTCCTTTCATGGATTTGACTAGTCTTGAACCGAAGAAAGAACCAAATGGAATTCCCAGTCCGATGCAGAGGGCTACCTTAATACCGGTTAGCCGGCGGTCAAGATGGTGTCTCATGGCAAAGACAGAGGCGCCAAGTACTTGACAGGCGCTGGTACCGACCGCGATATTCATCTCCAGCCCCAGAAAAATATTCAGCGCCGGTGTGATGATGAAACCGCCACCGGCTCCGAAAAAACCGGTCAGCATTCCGACTCCGGCGCCAAGTATTGTTCCGCCAAGCAACAGATGATAATTGTTTAGTAAATAGTCAAGCATTAAGCTCTGCCGGCATTAATATGATTAGCATTTTGTCCGTTTTAATCAGTAAAGGACAGATTGGGTGCTGTCATCTTTAATTTCTTTCATGCCCCACAAACTCGCGGCATCCATAGCGGTTCTTTTGCCATTTCCGCATGAATGTATTTCAATAAAAGCTCTTGTTTGAGCTGGCTATATTCGGGATTATTCCAGAGATTGCAGATTTCGCCGGGGTCTTTTTGCAGGTCAAAAAGTTCACCGTAGTTATTGTCATAGTAGATGGTGATTTTATAGCGATTATCAACGCAGGTCTTATGGAAAATCTTCGTCGGCTGATGGCGGTTTTCGACGATGACATTGTCCCGGACTGAATCAGTTTTCCCGGTCCAGACCTCTTTCTGGCTTTTTCCGGTCATTGTTCGTGGAATATTAATCCCGCAAAAGTCAAGGAAGGTCGGAGCGAGGTCAACCAGCGATTGCAGACTGCTGCAGGCTTTTCCCGCCGGTATTTTACCCGGCAGTCTGGCGATGAATGGAATTTTAATCAGGTCATCATAATGAAACGCCCCTTTGGAGTTCAGTCCGTGGTGTCCAAAAAAGTGACCGTGGTCAGTCGTGAAAACGACCAGCGTTTCACCGGCGATGCCTAAAGAGTCCAGTTTATCAAGAATTTTGCCGATGTATTTATCCATCAAGCTGATCATGCCATAATAGACCGCGATGTCTTTGGATAAGGATTTTTTATCCTGCAGATGGCTGAAGAAACCATGACAGGCATTACCATCTTTTTCCTGATAACTGGAAAAGTCCGGATTCTCCTCTTGCGTCAGTTTGAAATGCGGCGGATTGTTATCGTGTTCCGATTTATTTAATCCCGGCACGGTCAAGGAGTCAGGATCATACATGGTGTCCCATGGTTCCGGCACGAGATATGGCGGATGCGGATCAAGGAAACTCGCCCAGAGGAAGAAATTTTCACCTTTATCATGATATTGCTGCATCAGGTCATTGGTGCGTTCCGCTATCCAGGTATCGTAATGGTATTCCTCAGGGATATTCCATTGCCATCGTTGTTTGGGCGCGGTTCCGGCTGGCGGGAGAAAACATTCGCGCCAGTTTTTAAAGCCTTTTTTCTCCATCCACAACGCATAATGCTGTCCGACATGGTATTCATCGGCATGATTTCTTGCCAGTTCGACATGTTCAAAACCGTAGAATGGTCCGTTGAATTTACGCCAGAAATCTAAATTCTGTTGTAATGGATTGGACTCGATTGACGGGTACTCCGGTGTATCCAGCAGTTGCTGAAAGTGTGCCTTGCCGACAAGAGCTGTACGGTAGCCGGATTCCTGCATATATGTCCCAAGTGTTGGTATGGTCTCAGGAAGCTTAGTCCCTAGTGACCATGCCCCGTGTTGACTGGGATACATTCCGGTGATGATTGAGGCGCGCGTCGGAGTGCAGGTCGGATTGACGGTGTAAGCCTTGCTGAAACAGGTGCCGCCGGCAGCCAGCCGGTCAAGATTCGGCGTCTTGATTTCATGATTCAGGAATCCAAGGGTATTCCAGTGCTGTTGATCACTTGTGATAAGTAAAACATTCATTTTGAAAGTATAATACTCCGGAGTTTCTGTCTTGCGGCATAATAATCGGTGTCATCTTTCGGATAGCCGGCGCTTCCGGTCTGTCCCGGCAGTCCGCAACTCAGGCTTGCCCCGGTAACAATCGGTTCAACGATTTTCTTCACCGCTTCCGGGTCTTTTTCGTTCGCAATCTTCAGGTATTCATAGTCTGTGATGCCCTGCCGCCAGTTGAAAAAGCGTTGCGATGGAACCGGGCCCTCAAGTCCGGGACTTCTTTTCTTGACAATCTTGTCATTACCGGGATAGATGAGTAAACCGTCGCCGGCGCCGACTTCCCCGTACTGATTATGGAAATTGTACGGGTTATTATAGACATCATGCGCGGCGGAATAATCATTGACATGCCATAGCCACCAGACTGAACATTTCATATAAAAGGCTTTCCAGCCGCAAATTCGCATAGCTGAAGCGTAGTTCAAATAGGTCATCGGACCATTGTACAGCCATACCTGGCGTTTCTCCTTGATGGTTTCTTCCGCTTCTTGAATATTTTTTACGCCGAATGCGTCAAGTTTGGGAATTTTAACCGCGCTGTCGCGCCAGGTGGTTGAATAGTTTATGATATTCTCTGAATTATTTTTGTTGAATGAATCAATGAACGCGAAGACGGTATTGGTCCATTTTTCAAAGGCGTTGATTCCGCCGTCAAAATTATGTGAGGGTTCATCCCAGGCATAAAAGACCAGTTGTGTTGCCGGGACGAATTTATCCTTGGCTTTTTTCCATTTATCGAGCCCGGCGTGCCAGGATTTTTCATCACCGTCCGGCTTAGTGCCGCCGAAAGGCATTCTGCTGCTATTGTAAAAGTTGATGAACAGCAACGGGTCGTCAATGCCGTAACCTCTGCCTTCATAGCCATTTTTTCGAGTGAATACGCTTGCGCTACCGCAGGAGACAATATTCTCAAAATCTTTCAAATCCAACTTGACTGTTTCGACCATATAGCAGTTATGCCGGCGGAAAAACTTGCGGTAGGTATGGTCAATTTTCATTTTATCGGTTTCATCATATTTCTGTCTTTTGCCGGGTTCGCAGAAGACAAAAGGAGTGAATGACATGGCGTTGGGGAGCGAAAAATCATCAACGGTTAATTCGACCGGAATACTTTTCACCGTTATTGCGTTGACGGTAATTTCAACCTCTCCTTTGTAAAGTCCCGGCACTGCATCTTCAGGTATGTAAATATCGATCCACACCGTTTGAGTTCTACCTGGAAAAATTGAAAATGGCGCACCGCCAGATTTAGCTTCAAAAGGAATCAATATTTCCGGAATATTGCGTCCGATAGTTCCGGCTGACTTGGCGATTTCCTTGTTAGTGAAATCGCATGATTTGGTGATATGCAGATATCTTGCTTTGTAGAGTTGAATATTTTTATTGACATAATTATAGGGATTGTTGAGGTCTTCGCATTTGCGGTTGTCGATTGCTGCGCGTGAAAAGAATGAGTCCTTCTTCAGTCCGGGAAATTTTACATCCACGCCGTTAATGCCATCAACATTTTTTTCGGATTCAATGACAATCTGGAATGCCACGGTCTCTCTTTTCGCACCGGAGAGAATAACGCTACCGTTTTTCCACACGGTATTGCCATTTTTCAGGTTATTGTCAAGTTCGTCAAGGAACACCCGGTCAGAGCCGGAAATCGCAAACACATCTTTAATTTTTCCGGACTTCCATTCCGCGGACGGTTCAATGTCGTCGGGATATTTAGACTTGCCGTCGGTGTCAATGAAAATTTTGATGGTTGAAAAACTCATTTTTACCTTGTTGCCGGTATTTATTGCGAACCCGGTAATTGTCCCGTAGTTTTTGCCTTCCGGCATAGTCGCGTATGAGGTAGCGAATTCAAGCGACTTGGTCATAAAGTCAGGATCTTTGGTATTATATGCCCGGAACGGGAATTGCGGTAAAATAAGTTTTAAATTATTGCTGTTATAGATAAGAATGTCAGAGTATGACGGGCGATTTTTTGTTTCTCCCAGCGCAACCATTTTCAGTTTGATAAGACCAATATCCGGAACTGATGATACGTCAATATCAAGACCTTTAACTTCAAATTTAGGATTTCCCCAACCATTTGCCGCAAGGGTTTCCGTTTCGATATTGTTGCCGGTAATCTTCGCATTTACCAGTTTTACTCCCGGCATCAATTTGCCATTGCTGAATATATCAATGGTTTTTTGTTCCGATTTCAATGACAGGGAAAACAGCAAAGCAAACAACAGTATCAGCGTTTTTTTCATCAACTCCACTCCGGTAAGTGATTTGAAAATTTATTTTTATCAATCCGTAATTAAAATTGCCGCCAATACTGGGTGTTTTTGGGCGGATTGTAACGATTGGCAGCAGTTTTATAGATGCTTGAACTTGATTCCACGTGGGTGTCGGTGAACAGGTGATTCGCCTTGCCCATGTGCCTGGGATTGACATAGGTGGTGGTATCATATTTGGGATAAACACTGGCAACCTGACCCTTGCCATCCGAAACCATGACAATCTGCTGTTTGAATTGCGAGTCCTTGGCCCAAGTCCAGACTGCCGGTGCGGAGCCGCGCAAAGAGGACATTGCATACGAATTACCTTTATAATTAAGCTTGCCGTAATCATCCTTATCGCCATAAAGTGATATTTGCCCTTTTGCTGCGGGGCAACCGAATACATTGGCGCCTGAAAGCACTGCGGCATAATTGCTGCACGGGTACGCGCCGTAAATGGTACATACTTTTTTCATGTTAATATTACCAATCCCAAGATAACCGGCGAGTATTTCCGGCCAGCCATAAGCCAGATTCGCCCCGGCGCCGCCCTGGAAAGGATAACCGCGATGCGTCGGATCTGTACCGGTAACCACATCCTGCATCATATAGCCGTTAAAATCAGCGGAATAGTTTGCACTTGCCGTACCCATTTGTTTCAACCGGCTGGCGCAGGTGGACATATAGGCAACGTTTCTGGCACGATTCAGCGCCGGCAGCAGCATTGAAGCGAGAATCGCTATGATTGCTATCACCACGAGGAGTTCAATTAATGTAAAATTCTTTCGATCCGGCTTCAAATCATTCAATTTATGATAATTGAACCCCCCAATAAAATTTAGTGGCGGCGAAAATTTCATGATTCATCCTTTCGAGTTAAATATATTCGTTGTCCATGGTAATAGTTTTATATTTTTCGGATGGGCGTCCGAGAATATTTGTAAGCATAGCAGTCGCGGATCTGGCGCATTTATCAACATCGAGAACCGCATAAGTTCCATTCGGGAGACACATTGACTCGTCGCTGCAGACGAAAGTACCGATTTTCAATCCGGAAGCTATTTGCCCGACCGACCCGGTTTTGAGCAGTGCTTGTACTGCAAGCTGGTAGCATGGAGAAACCAGAGCTTTGTCATGGCAATCAGACATCAATTCGTCGGCGATTTCCGCGTTTACTGCCCGGCTGGAAAACTGCCAGTCGGTTAAAAATATTTTCATTTTGTATCCGGCACTCTTAAGTCCATCTTTGAACCCCTCCGCTCTTTCCATATAGTTTGGACTTATTATTTTCTCATTATTTTTTGACAGCCGGTAAACTTGAATGCAGGAAAAACGACGATATCCGCCGGCGACAAGCCGCCTGGCAATTTCCACCCCGGCTTCATAATTATTCCATATCACGGAATTTGCCGGTTCTGAATTACTTTGTGAGTCAATGAGGACAACATTGAATTCACGCTTGATTGCCCGGAGTATTGCGTCAGGAATGAGACCGCAGACAAAAACACCTTCAATCTGTCTTGAACGCAACCGCCCAAGGAGTTTTACCGGACTTTCATTACGGTCAAACTGGACAAAAATTGTCGTGCCATTGATTTTGGATATTTCTTCATCACAAACTTCAAGCATTTTCAGGTAACCTGAAAAATAGTCCGCCCGGTCAATGATAAAAGCGTAACGGCGTGAATTATAGCGCTCTCCCTGCAGGCCGGATTGTGGTTCTTTTCCGGCAATATAGGTTCCCTTACCCTGAATTCTGACAATATGACCATCATCAATAAGTTTTTTAAGAACTTTATCCACGGTGTTCTTATTCACGTTGAATTCTTCCGCAAAATCTAAAGTTCCCGGCAGCTTCGATGGATAGCGTCCCGATTCAATAACTTCAAGAATCTTCGTAAATATCTCCGAAGATTTCCCGTAACGAACTCTTTTTGATATGTCACCCATAAATATTTTCCTTAACATTAACCCAATTATAGTATATATTTGAGGGTTTGTCAATATAACATTTAAATATTTTAACAATATTTATGTTACCCAGCTTATTTTTTGTTTGATTTTATTACTACTCCGGCAATATATTAATGATAAATCATCAAGAATGGCAATTTTATGCTCTATAAGGTCGGGTTAAAAAAGTACGGAAATGGCTTATGGTAAATAATTTAAAAAATCCGCCGCGTGAATTTTCGCTCATGCCTTTCTGGTTTTGGAATGATCATTTGACGGAAGCTGAATTATTGCGGCAAATGGATGATTATATCGCCCACGGGGTTTATGGTTTTGTCATTCACCCGCGGGTGGGGTTGCCGCGTTCGACCGGTTTTTGTTCAAAGCGTCTGCTTCATTTCGTGCGCTTTGCCGTGGTAGAGGCGGCAAAGCGGAAAATGGCGGTTGTGCTTTATGACGAAGGGATGTATCCATCAGGGTCGGCATCCGGACTTGTGGTAAAAAATAATCCAGCGCATCAGTGCCGCTGTTATTCCCGGCAGGCATTAAAGCGCGGCCAAAAGCTGCAACTATCGAACGGACAGAATCTGGTGGCTGTTGTCAAACGCGTCAACGGGCAGCAAATTGCAATAATTGACCGGCCGGTTGATGCGGTAATTCGCGGATTACACTACATCGGCAACGGGCCGGAGGAGGACGAACCGCCCGCCGGTGACATCCTGAATCCTGATGCAGTACGGAGTTTTATCAATATTGTCTATGATGGTTATTACGCAGCGGTTGGCGACTACTTCGGTTCCACTGTAATCGGCATGTTCACTGACGAACCGAATCCGTTAGGGCGATGCCGGGAACAGGGGGTGTTACCCGGGACCACCGGTTTCCTGAATGAAGTCAATCGTATTCTCGGCTATGATTTTACTGCTCATCTGCCGGCGCTCTGGTACGATGATGAACCGGATGCCTTACGGTATCGTCAGGAATACCAGAAGGCAGTAGTCACCCGCCTGAGTGAAATATATTACCGGCCTCTTTCAGAATGGTGTGCCGGAAAGAACGTTGCGCTGATGGGGCATCCCGCCGATGCCATGTCGATAGGTCTTGAACGACATTTTCATGTTCCCGGTCAGGATACGGTCTGGCGTTGGGTGCTTCCCAAAGAACCAAATGGACTGGAGGGAGCGGAATCAACTCAAGCCAAGTGTTCTTCGTCTGCCATGATTCATCTTGGCCGTCGCCGGAACAGTAATGAATGTTACGGCGCTTACGGTCACGAACTTACCTGGGAGGAGATGAAAACGCTGGCGGACTGGTTGTTTGTCCGTGGCGTCAATCAGTTGTTGCCGCATGCTTTCTACTATTCCGTGCGCGGACCCCGCCGCGATGAGCGTCCGCCTGATGTCGGACCCAACAGTCCATGGTGGGGTCAATACCGTGACTTTGCCGGATATTGCGCCAGTTTATCCTGGTTGAATACCGATTGCAGTCATGTCTGTCAGCTTGCCATTCTTGCCGGGGAAGAGTTTCTCCCGTGGCAAGTAGCGAAAATATGTTTTCAGCACCAGCGAGATTTTAACTATCTTGAATCACGCCATTTACTGGAAGATGCCATTGTTGATGAGACGGGAATACATATCAGGGGAATGCATTATAAGTTTCTGATAGTTGAAGAATCTGTCGAGCTGAACCTGAAAATACTGCCGGTTTTGTTGATGCTTAAAAAATCAGGGCGGATGATGCGTTTTTCGTCAAAAACAACACCGCTGCAATTGATAAATGCCATTGATGAAAAAATATCCCCTGATTTTTCGATAACTCCTCCGCTTACTGAGTTGCGTTACCGGCATGTTGTCAAGGAGCGCATTAACTATTATCTGCTGACTAATGAAGGCAACGTGGCAATTGAGTTTATTCCATCATTTTCGGCACCGGGAAATATTCGCATCATAGACTTGTTGGCGCACAAAACAAAAGCTTATCTGCGTGGACAGACTATTCGTCTTGATCCAGTTCAAAGTTTGATTGCGGAAATTCATTCTTAACACAGAGCGATTGAATAAACCACCGTTTTATGCAGATTAAAGTTTATATTGGAACCGACTCATTTGACGTCAAAATCAGATAAAACAAACCAGCCGTCACTATCGAGTCCATTTATCGCAAATTTAATTTTGGGTGTATTGGTGTTTTTCGGTAGAATGCCGACTGCAATTTCCACTTTGCCCGGAGAAATGGTTGCAAGGTCGAGAGTCTCCTCAATCCAGTTGCTGCCCGGCATCCATTTGCCGGGAACACTTTTTGCTCTGACAATTGAAATTTTCCTGCCTTGTTTCAGCTTGAAAGCAAGGTCGTATTGATGATAAAGTGGCGCAGTGCCAGTATTATCCACCCACATTGAAAAATGGAATTTGCGGTTTTTCCCAATTGATGTCGGCGTTAGCATCTGGCGGAGTACGAAGCGGTAGCCGATTTTGTCGCAAAAATCAAGTATTGCCGGCATCCATTCTGACGGTATCGGCGTGGATTTTGCCATTAGCACTGTCGGATGGTACTTAAGGCCTTGTTCCAGTATCCAGTTTATGTCCCAGCCATGTTTGTACCAGTGTCCGACCACCCAGCAGGTTTCGAGTATCACCGGACCACTTTTCCAGGCATCCGGACGCAGTGACGCCATCCGGGGGAATACGTCGTGCATGTGGTTCCAGCGCAAGCCTTTCGGAACGATGTCCTGGTATGGTTCACAGGAACAGTCGCCAAAGCAGTCTATTCTCCAGCCCGTCCCCTTTGAAGTCATGTACTTGAATTGCGTATCATTGCTTAATGACGCTACCGGGGTATTGCGGTGATGGTTGAGATAGACATCGGCAATCCGGTGAATCTGCTGCGTGGAAAGTCCGTTCCCGGCAACGGCGCCTTCTCCCCATGAACCAATATACGCCGCGTCAACAAAATCAATATTCGGATGCCCGTCATAACGTTCCGCAAAATCAATAATCAAGTCAGACCATAATTCATAATATTCTTTGGAATCATAGTCAGGGAAAAAATGTTCCGGATGTTCCTTGTGATGGAATACCGGTGCAATTTTTTTATACCACTCCGGGGCAGGGACTTTGTTGCCCCATGAGCCGTTGGGCATTAATCTGACGGAGAGGTTTTGTCCGGCCCTTGCAGCAGATATAATTGCCTGGTCAATAATCTCCCAGCGTCTTTTTCCTTTTACCGGTTCAATTTGATTCCAGAACCAGCGGCAATAGGCAATAGAACAGGGCGGATAGTTGTCATATACTGCCTTACTGGCCGATTTGGCAAATTTTACCGGTCCATCCTCACGGTAGGGATTAGTTTCGGTAAAGCCTTCGTCCCCGTTGAAACCCTGGAATGTCGCCATACCTTTATGCGGATTTAGGAGAACCCCCTTGAATTCTTCAGGTCTGAACCTACGCCATCTCTCGCCCTGCCAGTATTTTTTCAGCGCTATTTTCATTTTTTCAATAACTCCGACGCTGTGTGCCAGTTTATTATAAATATATATGTAACATAGATACACACCTAAAATGGCATAACATCTAAAGTTATTCAACAGTAAAATTATTCGTGTTGCAAAAAATATTAAAAATTCTCAAAAATAATTAACAAAATAATTGCTTTTTATTTCTTGACATAAATTATAAATGGATGTATCATAAGTTTAAACAAGGAGGTTTTTGATGAAAAAGTTGATTGTTTTTTTACTCGCCGCCGCCATCCTGCCGCTATCGGTTCACGCCGAAAAAAAGACCAACCTGGTGAAGATTCAAAGTGGTCAGACTTTTAATGACCTTTCTAAAGGGGTCACCCAGTCACTGGCCGAAGAAAATGCCGGAGAAGGTAATACTGCCTCACTAAAAGTAACCTGGACTAATGCCCAAGGTTCCTGCGGTGTTTACAACCCTGCGATCAAGGACTGGAGCACAGCAAGCAGCATGGTCGTAAAATTGTTTTATCCCGGCAAGTCAATATCGGAACTTAACCTTGTGGTCTTTCCGAAAGATCTCAAAGGCAAAGCACGTTATGAAGCCAGATCCGACAGTAAATATGTCATCAAACCCGGACAGAACACGATAAAGATTCCGTTGGGTGACCTGGTTTCAAACGGTGGTCAACCGTTTGATCTCAAGCAAGTGGTTCATTTCTACTTTGCGCCTGACGCCAAAGCGCTGGCTGCGGATAAGGAATACTCAATTTTCTTCCAGGAACTATATCTGGTTTTTGAATAATTCAAAAATTAAAGCATAATTTTGGACTCCAACTTTTTGAATGTATGATGTTGGAGTTCAACTTTTGTTTATCGACACCGCATTAAAATATTAAATTTAAAAATATGCAGGTGCAAATATCCCGTCCTTGCCCGTGAATCTTTCTGTTTAACAAATGCTTTATCAGGAGATGTGCCAGATGAAGAAGATTACTCTGTTGTTATTTGCATGTTCATTGATTTTTTCTGCCGTCGGGCAGAATGAACCGCCGCCAGCGGAACGTATTATCTTGAATGATATCCTTACTGAAATCAATAAAAAGGAAATCAGTACGCATATCCGGATACTGGAAAAGATGAGTAAATTTATTCTTCTTCCGGCAGAAACCCCGACGACAACTGCTGATTTTCAGGCGTTTCAGGCTAATCTCAAGAGTACTGCATTCTTTATTCCCGCCTCCGGCAAACCTTTAGTCCATAATCAGGTGCCGACAAAGGCGGAAATTGATAATCCTGTGCTCAATATGAATGTGGCGAAAAACCAGAAAACCTTTTCTGTTTTCGGTGTAGTTCCGTCAAAGGAGTTGAATAAAGTTAATCTTTCCATAAGTGAGCTAAAGGGTAAAAACGGCAAAACTTTTCCGGCAGATAAAATTAACTTTTATTTTCTGAAACACCTGATGAAGACTTCTGATCAGTATGTTTTCCGTCCTTATCCGTTTGGAATGCAACCGGTGGATGCCAATATCGCTTTGCATAAAGGCATAACCTATGATTTCGTCATTGAGGCGATTGCACCCGAATCTCTGTCCCCGGATACCTATTCCGGCAAAATTACCTTCTCTTCCGGCGATGTTTCAATGGAGAAGAATATTTCAATAAAAGTACATGATTTTAATCTACTCCGCCCCGAAGCCGGAAGAATGAATTGGGGATTCTATACTTCACTCAAGGATTTAAGCAAGATTGACTGCGACTTTATGGCATCATACGGTATTAATACCATCGTGGTTTATGCAATACTCGGCGAAGAGTATGTCAATAAAATAAAAAGTATCAGAAGCAGCGGAATAGATGGCATTCTGGTACTCGATGTCGGCGCGCTTGATGCCAATATCAAAGAAATCATGTATTCCCCGGAATGGGCGGAAAAATATAAGGAGCGGGTTGCCGTATTTCAACAGCAGATGAAGAATGCCGGTGAGGATGGCAGATATATCGGCATGATCCATGATGAACCGCGGGAAACGATGCTGAGTGCATGGAACCGGACTTATGCGCAGACGATGATTTACCACAAACTGGTCGGCGAGGCCGCGCCGGGTATGCCGCGCGGAGTTAACCCCATGTCTGATGGTCCGGTATCTCCAGAACATCCCGATGGACTTTATGCCGGTTTTGCTAAGACTTTTGAGATGATTATGCCGCATTACTGGGCATATTGCAAGAATATGATTCGAATGGCCAGGGAGAATCCGAAATGCGCGTTGTGGAGTTACAATGACGGCGACAACCGGTTGGCATGGGGATTCCATTCCTGGAAGGTTGGCGTTAAGGGAAGAACAGTTTACAACTACAGGCAGTATTCTCCGAATGAACATCCGCTTTCACCGGTTTATATGTCAAGCAGAGAGTTCGACGGCAGAAGTTTCACCGGCAACTATGTGATAGCGTGGCAGGATAAAATATGGAGCACCATCACACTCATGAATATGTACGAAGGAATCAATGACTACAAATATGTTTACACCCTTGAAAAGATGATCGAAACAGCTTCTGCCGGCAAAAAGATTGTTGCAGTCGAAGCTCAGGCATATCTCGATAATCTCAGGAAAGAGATACCGGAATATGCCCATTCTGAGAAATTTACCGACGGCAAAGAGTCCGGCACCGGTGAAGTCAGCGTCGAAATCGTCAATAGACTTGATACCATCAGAGCGAAAATTGCCGCTTATATTGAGGCGTTGTCAAAATAACTTCGGAATCCTGAAAATAAAAAACCCGTCTCAAGCGAGACGGGTTTTGTTTGTAATCAGAATATCCGGTTATTACCAGATTTTCCACCAGGATTTTGTTTCTTCTTTGGCTTTTTCGGTATCAACTTTGGCGTCAGCTATACCTTTGTCGGTACAAGCTTTAACGGCATCGGTGGTCTTTGCGGCTTCAACTTTGACATTAGCGGCAGCCTTGTCAGCACATGCCTTAGTGTCAGCAGTTGCTTTTGCAGCATCGCATTTAGCTTTTTTAGCTTTGCAGGAACAATCACTGGTGTTAACCTTGCTGCAACATTTATCCATTCCACATGCCTTCGGGGCAGGTGTGGTTGGCGTAGTTGCCTGAGCAAAAACTCCGAATGCGAACAAACTAACTCCGGCGGCGATTAACATTTTTTTCATCATCATCTCCATGGTTAAAAGTTTTGGTTTTAAAAACTACCTGAAAATGAATATATCGGATTTTGTTTCAAAATCAAGAGCATGTTCTCCAATTGTCCCGATAAAAACAAACTGAACATTATTAACAGAGTGATCAAAGGCAAGTTTAAACTGCTTATTTCACTGCTCGTAAATGCCGTTCTCCCGCAGTGTTTCCGCTTTTTTAGAAATATTGGTATCCATGCTGTATTCCAAGCCGGTTTTATCAATCAGTTTTTTGATGTATTCCAGATGAGGACATGGCGGTCCATGATAATTATCCTTTGAAATACATGAGGCCAGCTTGACGTGAATATTATGTTTTTCAATTTCGTCAAACTTTTTAGCTTTGGATGCCAGCAATTGCAGTTTACGGTGGATCGCCCGTCCGCAACAACCGCCGCAGGAAATATTGAGTTTCCGGGTGGATGCATCGATATTCAAATCCTTGAACCCGCCATTTTTGTTCACAAAAGCCCGGTCGCAAAAGTATCCCGGGCAGCGTTGCAGTACTATATCGCATTGGATGATTACCAGTAATTTAATTATATCGCTCATATCTCTTTTTCCTGATTTTATATTATAAATGCTACCGCTGTTAATTTCGTGCAATTCTTTTGATTTTACAAATTAAAAAAAGTTATAACACAAAAATATATTCTGGTAAAGTTCTATTCTCTCAATCATCACAGGGTATCAAATCGCAGTGAGCGCAAGTGTGATGATGTCTCCTGTAAACGTTAATAAACTATTTCGTCGGTTTTGCTGGTATCAGCAACTTGATTTTTACTGCATTACGGACTAAATTCCTTTGTGCCTTTTGTGACGTTACTAAGGTATATTTTTTCGGTTGAGTGGAACAGAGTATAAAACACACAGGGATGACAATGAGAATTTTATCCGGCATACAGCCTTCAGGAGTACTCCATATTGGTAATTATTTCGGCATGATGCGTCCGGCATTGGAGTTGCAGCAACATGGTGAGGCATTTCTTTTTATCGCTGACTATCACGCATTGACGACGAATCCTGATCCGGCGGAAATGCGGGAACGTGTACTTGGCGTGGCACTGGATTTCCTCGCCTGCGGTCTTGATGTAGAACGTACACTGTTTTTCCGCCAGTCGGATGTGCCGCAACATACTGAATTGACCTGGATTTTGAATAATGTTACCACGGTTGCGCTGTTGGAACGCGCCCACAGCTACAAGGACAAGATTGCCAAGGGGTTCATTCCCAATAACGGGCTGTTTTCTTATCCGGTATTGATGGCATCGGATATTCTTATTTATCAGTCAAATATTGTCCCGGTCGGAAAGGATCAGAAACAGCACGTCGAAATCACCCGCGATATTGCCATCCGGTTTAATAACATTTACGGTGATGTCTTTACGATTCCGGAAGAAAAAATCCGGGAAGATGTGGCAATTGTTCCGGGCGTTGACGGACAGAAAATGTCTAAGAGTTACAACAACACCATCCCTATATTCGGTACCGAAAAAGCCGTCCGTAAAACGGTTATGAGCATTGTTTCAGACTCGAAAGGGCTGGAGGATGTCAAGGATCCGGATACCTGTAACATTGTGGCCTTATATAAATTATTCGCCACCCCTGATATGGTACGGGAAATGGAGAATAAATATCGTGCCGGCAATTATGGTTACGGTCATGCCAAACAGGCACTGTTCGAGTTGCTATGGGAATTTTTTGCCCCGATGCGGCAACGCCGCGAAGAACTGGCCAAAAATCTGGATTATGTGTGGAAAATACTCGAAGACGGTGGCATCAAGGCCAGAATTGAAGCGGAAAAAACAATGAATAAAGTACGTCAGGCTATCGGCTTGAGATAAGGAATTGTTATGACGGAAACGTCAGGCAGTAAACATTGGCGGCGAATCAGTAAAACGGTTGCGTTCAAAACCAGAATATTTGATTTGAATGTTGAACGCTCCGAGTGCGTGCGTACCGGCGCGATACAGGATTTTTATTATATTGACTGCTACAACTGGGTGAATGTGATTGCTGTCACTGATGATAATCAATTGATATTCATCCGGCAATACCGGCATGGCTCAAATACGCTTGAAATGGAAATACCCGGTGGCGGGATTGACGCGAAAGACCCGGATCCGGTTGCCGCCGGAGCTCGCGAATTACTGGAGGAAACCGGTTATGCCGGCAGTAACGGCAGGATTATCGGCAGGGTGTGTCCAAATCCGGCGTTGCAAAGCAACTTTTGTTACACCGTGATGTTCACCGGATGCCGGAAAGTATCCGCACCGGAATTGGAAGATACTGAGGAAATTACGACTGAACGGCATCCGCTGAACACAATCAATGAATTGATTGCTTCAGGGCAGATTCAGCATGGGTTGGTGTTGAACGCTTTGCATTTTTTTGACATTGAACAACATAAAGGGGTTTAACTATGAAAAGCTCATGGGAACTGGCGTTGGAACGTTCCGGCGGAGCATTAAAACAGGTTAGCGAAGACAAAAAAGTCAAACTGGCTGAAATTGACAGCATCAGCAAAGCTAAACTTGCCGGACTGGAAATCACCTACCGCAACGATTTTAATAAAGCCCGTAACAATCCGGAAAAAATCAAAGAACTTGAGGATTGTCTTGCCACCGAGCGTGCATCCATAATTTCAAAAGCTGAAAAGGATAAAGAGGCAATCAGAAAAAGCTGATTGATGCAAGCCGCAACTTATCAGTGAGTTGCGTTATCTTTGATAACTTTATTGCGCTGATGGTATTTATCGCGGAGATATTCAACACAGACATAGAATACCGGAGTCACATACAGCGTCAATAGTTGTGAAAACAACAGCCCGCCGACAAGAGTAATACCAAGCGGACGCCGTGCCTCTCCACCTGCGCCCCAGCCGATTGCCAATGGAATGCCCGCCATGATGGCTGCCGCAGTGGTCATCATAATCGGACGGAAACGAACCATACACGCTTCAATAATCGCGTCTTGTGCTGTTTTGCCATGTTCACGTCTTGCCACAATCGCAAAGTCAATCATCATAATGCCGTTTTTCTTGACAATCCCGACGAGCATGATAATGCCGATAAAACCATACAGCGAAAGTTCAACATTGCAGACCAATAACGAAAGAATCGCGCCGAACCCGGCAAAGGGCAGGGCGGTAAGAATTGTTATCGGGTGAAGATAATCCTCGTAGAGCACGCCAAGAATAATGTAAATGACCATAATCGTTACAATGAGCAGAATAAACATTCCGCTCATGGATTTTTTGAATGCTTCCGCCGTTCCCTGAAACTTTGCGCTGATTGAGACCGGGAACTTGTTTTGTATCTGCTTTTCAATCGCATCAACCGCCTGGCTTAATGAAACTTTCGGCTTTAGATTAAATGAAAGTGTTACCGAGGGCAACTGCCCTGAGTGGTTGATGGTCAACGGTCCGGAATTTTTAGTGACTGAAACCAGGTCGAGCAACGGTACTAACTGACCTGATTGTGAACGCACATAGAGCAGTCCGAGTCCCTCCTGGTCCATTTTGTAATCATCCTTCAACTCCATCAATACACTGTATTGGTTGTCAGAAGTGTAAATGGTGGAAATTTTTCTGGTACCGAATGCGCTGTAAAGGGCATTCTCAATCTGCGTGGCGGAGATATTCAACAATGATGCCTTTTCGCGGTTGATTTCAAGCGATAATTGCGGATTTGAATTCTGTAAATCGCTGGTGACGTCATCAAACAATCCACTCATTTTGCCGAGTGCGCCTTCTGTCTTGATGGCATATTTATAGAGTTCGGCAATATCCGAGCCCTGCAGCGTGTATTGATACTGGGATTTAGTGGCGCGACCACCAACATTAATCGGTTGCGGATTCATCAGGAAGACTTTAAATCCGGGTATCTCCAGCATTTTCTGCCGGAGTTCCTGCAGTACCGCGTCGGCGGAGAGTTTGCGTTGCGAACGCGGCGTCAAACGCAGGAAATACATACCGCTATTCGGTGTCAAGGTGAAGCCGCCGACACCGACTCGCGTTACAAAAGACTCAACGTTAGGGTTGCTCTGAATAATGCTTACTCCGGCCATCTGATGCTCTTTCATGGCATCGTAAGAAACGCCTTGATTGCCTTCGGTCTGCCCGAACAGGAAGCCCATATCCTCATTCGGCAGAAAACCTTTGGGCACGATATAGAACAAGCCGAATGTACCCAGCAGAATGACTAATGAGAAGAGGATAACCATTTTCCAATGCCGCACCGCCAAACGCAAACTCCTGCCGTAAAATTGGACTATTGCGGCATTATTTTGTTGATGTTCGACGCCATCAGCGTGCGATACCATTCTTTCCTTTAGAAAGCGGCTGCATAACATCGGAATTAACGTAAGCGATACCAAGCCGGAAACCAATACCGCTACGGCGATGGTTACCCCGAACTCCTGAAACAGTCGCCCGACAATACCGCCCATGAACAGCACCGGAATAAATACGGCGGAAAGCGACAACGTCATTGAGATGATGGTAAAAGAGATTTCTCTTGACCCGTCCAGCGCTGCCTGGCGTACTGTTTTCCCCATTTCCAGATGGCGGAAAATGTTCTCCAGCATGACGATGGCATCGTCAACGACGAAGCCGATTGACAGCGTCAGCGCCATCAAGGAAAGATTGTCCAAACTGTAATTCAGCAAATACATGACAATAAAAGTTCCGATAATGGACATCGGCAAAGTCAAGCTTGGAATTAATGTTGCCCGGGCGTTGCGCAGGAAAAAGAAGATAACCATGACCACGAGGAATAAAGTCAGCAGCATGGTGAATTTTACATCCGATACAGATTCTTTAATCGAGGTTGAACGGTCAAACATTATTTCCATTTTTACCGATGCCGGTAACTGATTCTGAATTTCGCCGAGCATTCCTTTTACTGCCGTTGCAACTTGAACTGTATTGGTACCGGGTTGGCGTTGGATAGCTAGAATAATAGCCGGGTACAACCTTTTATTTTTACCGTACCATGATTGTGTTTTAGTATTTTCCACACTGTCGAAAACTTCTGCGACATCCTGCAACCGGACCGGGGCGCCGTTGCGGTAGCAGATAATTATCTGTTTGTAGTATTCCGCTCTGAATAGTTGACCATTCGCTTGAATAGTAAAGGACTGGTAACGTCCGTCAAGTGTTCCTGTCGGCAGATTGACGTTGGCATTCTGAATGGCGCTTTGAATTTCGTCAATGCCGATTTTCCATGAGGAGAGCAGTTTCGGGTTAAGCTGGATGCGCACCGCATATTTTTTTGAACCTAAAATCTGGACTTGCGCCACACCATTTACGGTGGAAATACGTTGCGAAATCATGGTCTGCGCGTAATAATCCAGCATTGACAGCGGCTGGGTAGGACTGGTCAGCGCAACGTAGAGAATCGGCTGGTCGCCGGGATTTATCTTGGTATATGCCGGTGGACTGGGCAGGTCGGTCGGCAATTGTTTTAATGTTTGGGAAATTGCAGATTGCACATCCTGCGCCGCCGAATCAATATCACGTTCAAGGTTGAATTGCAAAATGATTGAGGTTACCCCCAACGCACTGGTCGAAGTCATTGTATCCAGTCCGGCAATCGTTGAAAACTGCTTCTCCAGCGGCGTTGCCACTGCGGCCGCCATCGTTTCCGGACTGGCGCCTGGCAGACTGGTTTGAACCATGATTACCGGGAAATCAACATTGGGCAGATCACTTACCGGCAGCTTCGGGTATGACATTAAACCGAAAATCAGAATCCCCAGCGTCAGCAGGGTGGTCATTACCGGACGCGTAATAAAAATTTGTGATATATTCATAATTCAGTTTATTTTTTGTCGCTGTTGCTTTCGACAGGAGTCAAGCCGGATTTTACGACAACTTTTGCATCCGGATAGAGCCTTAGATGACCATCGGTAACAACCATTTCGCCGTCCTTGATACCGGAGGCAATAATTGCTTCTTTGCCGGCAAAACGTTCAATTTTAACCATGCGCATGGCAATTTTATCATTATTAATAACAAAAACATAACTGCCTTCATGACCGGCCTGAATTGCATGTGCCGGTACCACGACACGGTTTTTGTCCACTGACAAATTAAGGGTTACATCAACGAATTGTCCGGGCCACAATAAATTATCCGCATTGTCGAATGTTGCTTTCAGTTTAATGGTTCCAGTTGTCATATTGACGCTATTGTCAATGAAAGATAATTCACCGTCAGCGGAGATGCCGTCGTCACCAGGAACCTTTGCCGTTACTATCAATTTACCGATTTTCATGAACTTTTGAATTTGCGGCAGATAGGTTTGCGGGACTGAAAATGTGACGTAAATCGGACGGGTTTCCGAAATATTCATAATTGCCGCATCATTGGCTTTGATTACCGCACCCTCGTTGGTGATGAAATCGCCGACACGACCATCAATCGGGGCGCGGATTGTACAATATTCAACATCCAACTTTGCCTTTTCCACGTTGGCGGCGGCAGCGGCGACCGAGGCTTTCAGTGATTCGGCGAGGGCGCGCATTTTTTTCGTATCATCATTGGTGGCAACACCGCTTTTGAATAACCGCTCTTTGGTTTCAGCCTGGCGGTTGGTGTCCTGATAAATTGCATCATCCCGGTTATATACTGCCTCAAGCTGCTTCATCGTTGCTTCATAGGAGCGGGTGTCCATTTCGACGAGGACTTCACCTTTTTTGACATATTCGCCAGGCTTGATACAAATATTTTTTATCGTTCCGGTTACGAGAACTTTGATTGCGACTTCGGAATATGCTTCCGCGTTACCGAATGTTCTAATCGCCAGCGGCATATCTTTGGTAACTGCTTTTTCGGCGAGTACCGGAACGACCGGCGGTGCTTTAACTTCGGGAGTTTTGCCGCAACCGGCTGAAAATAACAGCAGCGATCCGCACAGCAATGCTATTGACGAAACTAATATTTTTTTCATGACGCTCCAAACTTACCAGGGATGCGGTAATTATAATGCTAAAATTTCAACCTTGTAAAGTATAAATTTAGAATTCAATAATATACTCTGATTTACCGCTATTACAATAGAATTCTGTCGAATACAAAATTTGCATTTTATGCTTAAACAGAGCATATTGTTCATGATACAAAATAAGGATTTATAATGAGCGAAATACAATGTCGTACCGGATCACTCGTGATTTACCGGCAGAAACCGGCAAAGGTCACTTCTATAGTTGATGGCAAAATTGCAATCAGCCTGCCTGACGGTGAACAGAAAAGCGTCAGGCTGAAAGATATCACTCCGCTCCACAGTGGTTCGGTTGTTAACTGGCCGCTTGCTGTATTGCCGTCTCCGGATTTGATGGAGATTGCGGTAATGCTCGAAAATGAAACAGTTGATATTGCCGACTTTACCGCACTTCTATTCGGAAAATTTGACCCGGCAGGGGCATGGTCAGCATGGCAGTTGCTTGAAGAAGGTATCTATTTTAGCGGCAACATCAACGAAGGCATCACCGCCCGCCCGCAGGCGGAAATAACTGCCGCACTGGAAGCGATTGCTGAAAAAGAGAACAGTCGCCGTCAACGTGATGAACTGATTGAACGCGTCCGCACCGGAAAATTACTGCAGGAAGACCGGCATCACCTCCGGGATGTTGAAAATATGGCGCATGGCAAGACCTTAACCAGTGGTATCATGCGACAGCTTAATATGGAACAGACGCCGGAAAAGGCACACCGGTTATTACTGAAACTGGGCGTTTGGAATTGCTGGAATAATCCGTTCCCCGCCCGTGCCGGAATTGAAATGGATGACCCGTCCCTGCCGGTTTCGCAAATACCGGAGGAAGAACGTCAGGACTTGACAGGGATGACGGCTCTGGCTATTGATGATGAAGGCAATCAGGACCCTGACGATGCTATCAGTTACGCTGATGGTTTGCTTTGGGTTCATGTCGCCGACGTGGCGGCTATTGTTGCCCCTGGTGATGACATTGATTCAGAAGCCGAAAAGCGCGGTTCCAACTTATATTTGCCCGAACGGACAATCCACATGTTGCCACCGGCGATAACCCGTCAACTTGGACTGGGATTGCAGGAAAATTCCCCGGCGCTCTCCTTTGCCATTCGCTTTGACGCAGAAGGAGTCCCGGTTTTGGAGAAAATTGCCATATCCCGGATTTGCGTAACCCGCTGGTCCTACGATGAGGCAGAGAGTAAAATTGACCAGGAACCGCTGAAATCAATCCTTCCATTGCTCGAAAGCTTTAAACAATATCGTGAAGCCAGCGGCGCGTTGCGGATTGAACTGCCGGAAGTCAAAATAAAGGTTGCTGAAGGTAATGTTTCTATTAAAACACTGCCACCGTTGCAAAGTCGTGAAATTGTCGCCGAGGCAATGATGGCAACCGGTACGGCAGTCGGAAAATTTGCCATTGAAAAAGAAATTCCTTTCCCCTTCGCGGTTCAGCCCGAACCTGATGTCAGCGGTAAACCGGAAACTCTGGCAGGAATGTTTTCTGCCAGACGCGGTTGCACTGTAACCTCAATTCAGACTACTCCAGGGCGTCATTCCGGACTTGGTCTTGAGCCCTATGTTCGCGTTACCAGTCCGTTGCGCCGGTACAGTGATTTACTCGTTCATCAACAGTTACGCTTGTATCTTACCGGCAAACCATTACTCCCCGCGGTTGAAATCGATGGGAAAATTGCCAAATCAGAAAACGCCGCCGGCGAATTGCGCCGGCTCGAGCGTGTTGTTAATGAATACTGGAAACTGGTTTATCTCGAACTCAATCCGGAATGGCAAGGTCGCGCTGTCGTAGTCGAACGCATTGATAACCGGGTGACGATGATATTGCCGGAACTGGCGTATGAATACAAAATGCGTTCCGCCAATATGGAGTTGAATAGTGAATGGCTTGCCTCAATCAATACCGTTGATCTGCCGGGACTGATGACGCATTTCACCTTATCGCCTGCCGGTGAATAAATAATGCCGGATTGCTGTTTCATGATCGCAAGCCGGCATCACTTTTTTTATCAGGCGCCATCGCCTAGTTTTACTTTCTGCGCGGGACCTTCGTATGCTTTATTGCCATTCCAGAAAATAGTCACGTTACCATTCAGTCCCAAACCATCGGGACCGCAATCAACAGTAAGGCCGGTTGTTCCTTCACTTTTAATATTAACCGTATTGCCTTCAATCACTGCGTCAAAACTTGGTGTGGCAGTAATTTTCAGGTCTCTTTTCATGTTAATACCCCAGGATCCGCTCCAGCGGTTGGAGAAGGCGATATATGAGAATTTGTCCGGGCGTTTTCTTGAATGTTTCAACAACCAGTTGGCGCTTTCCACTTTCGCATTGTCAGGGTACTTGTGACCGTCTTCCGGAGAGATAACCATCAACGGCTCATTGCCGTATTTTCTCAAGTTCGTTTGCATATCATATGCATAGCTTATTTTCACGGTATTATCTTTCTCACCGTGCCAGATTCTTATCGGCAGACAAGCTATATTCCTGGTGATACCGACATCCATTGGCATTTTTCTCGTCACACCGCCGGCGGCGATGCAGATTGCCGCCCACGGGTCAGGATTATGCATTGAGGTTGACCAGGTTCCAAAACCGCCCATTGAATGTCCCGAGAGATAGGTGCGGTCTTTATCTATCTTAAATTTGCCAAAAGCATCGGCCAGCGCCTGAAAGATATCATCCTGGCCCCATTCGATATAGGCGCTATTAGCGCGCCCCCACGGCAACAGGGTAAAGTACTGTCCTTCATCAATTACGTCTTCGGGTTTGGTTTCTTCCATGCTGGTTTTTGTGCCGATTGAGTCGATAAAATAAATGCTGTATGGATTATCAGTTGAGCCGTGCAGAAAAACGATAATCGGATATATCTTCTCCGGATTCCAGTTTGATGGAAGTAAAAGACGATAGCACTGGAGCGTGTTATCCGGCTTTGCCGTGCGAGCAAAAATCAGTTCATAGTGTCTCTGCAAATATGAATTCCACTCACCGGCATCGCCGTTGAGGCTTCTTAAAATATCGTCAGCCTTGTTGGCTACTGCTTCTGCGTGATTCTCCGGCATGCACATCGCGCGTCCCCATTCCGATTGCACTATGGCATCAATTGAACGCAGATGCTCCGTAAATAATTCGTCAGGTGAGGACGCTTTCAATTCTTCGATGCGGGCATGAAGTTTATTAATAGTTTGCGCCGGTACAATCAACTCAGCTTTTGCTTGCGCCTTGACTTTGCCCTCGACATTGATAATTGAAGCTTCCATTGTTGCCTGGGCTTCGGGGAGTTTTCCGGGATACCAGCGTGCCGCATATCTTTTTATGCCATTTTTCAGTTCGAGTGCGTCGAGTTCTTTCTCCAGTTTCATGCCATTGGCTAGACATTGGGCGCCGAGTTTGCCGTCGTATGCGGCGGCAAGCGTTATTTCTCCGTATGAATTATTACTCCAGAGTTTTGTTACTGTAGCGCCGGCATAAAAAAACGGTGATGGCGGGTTGCCGATAGCGAGTTTGTTGAATAATCCCGCTCCCGGTTTACCGTCCGCGCCTCTGCCCCAGTAATAGCGATTCTGTTTTCCTGACTTTGAAATATGATCATTAACCTGTACCGCCATTCCGAAGAAACCAGTCTGTGCCGGATTGGAAGCAAATTCATCCCATGGGAAAGCCGCTTCATAGGTTGTGGTTTTGGCGCTTTCATTGCGTTCTATCCGCACCTGATATTTTTTTGCTCCGTCTTTAAGTTTTTCCTTGCTGTATTTTTCTAGATGATAAATCCATATTTGCGGATTGTTTTTGGTAAGCGCCAGCGCAAATGCACCGTCATCAGGACCGAAAAGCATTCTTGTCTCAGGGTCCAGCTTGCCGGAGCCATCGCCTCTGGCATCAATACCGAGTTGCAGACTGTTGCCGCCCCAAATATCTCCGTCATTGTTATTATTTTCATGAACATCATTATTGTAAACAATGACCTTGAGGAGTATTTTCGTGTCAGTTACCCCGAGCCAGCCATCTGCCACAGCGGTGGTTCCATCTTTTATGTCAAAAAATGGCTTGCCTTCTTTCCATGAATTGTCATTTTCAGTGACCCAGCGCACGGTCTTCACTCCGTCAGGTATGACTGGAGATGGCAGTTCAACAATCTCAATGCGTGAGTTACTTTGCAATGCAGCCTGATTCTGCGTGACACAGGAGTTGACGCAAAATAACCCTGAGGTGGCGTCGAACGGTTGCGGGCTTAAATTTGAGTTCATGAGCGTTTGCCTTTTTTGAATCTGTTTCTACTGAATTATAAAAAAAGAATTATCCGGAACCTTACGGAGAATAACTATAAATGCTTAAGCGCAAATATCAAAATTAATATACCGGAAATGTTTTCAGCAACATTATCACACAACTTTGTCGAAGCGTTTTAACCAATGCAACACGAGCAGAGCGATGCCGGTTGCGGCATAGGCGGCGGCAAATTCCGGCGCTGCCATCCAGCCCATTACCGGAGCAACTCCACCAGGAGTAATCACGAATGAGTGAATCAGACCTGTCGCAGAAAGTCCGGCACAAATGAAACAGGTTATGGCGGAGGCAATAAAATTGCGGTCAATCGCAAATGCGATGATTGAGGCGAAAGCCATGCTGGTGATAAGAAACCCCTGATTCAATGCCAGCACGCCACGGATAAAAAGACTGTTACCAAAGTTTGGCAATGCTTTTTCCAGTGGTGTGCCAGCCACCCGTAATGTTGTCTCAATGAGCAGCCATGCCCAGGCGGCAAGCGAGGGAAACAGACCGGCAGCGACTGCCACCGCATGCGCCCGCGGGGTCTCTTGAAACGCCTGCGCCGTCATCACCAGACCTATCCAAATGAGTATTCCAAACGTCGCTTCCAGCGGGACAACGTGTAGAACCGCAGTAACTGCTCCCAGAAAGCAAAGAACGCTGATTACAATCCCGTTCAATGCGGAATATCCTATTCTCGCCCCCATCATCTTCCAGCCGGGATGACCGATGTAAATGGTGGTCGGAAAGGCACTGCCGAAGAATGCGGCGACGACACTGCCGGCTCCATTCATTAGCAGCGATGGCATGGTCTCATACCTATCGCCGGCGGCTTCAGCGCTATCCAGCGATTGCAACGAACCCAGGACATTAAACAGCGCCATTGGAACAATCACCGTCAGATAATTCCAAAGCGCGCCACCCGATACCAGCACATGCCAGGCCGTTATATCCGGTTGCGGCAGATGAATTCCGAAAGGAATGGGATCGGATGGAGCTGAAAATGAGGGCATCCCTACCAGTTTCATAATCCAGGCAATCGCCACGCCGGTAAGGATTGCCAGCAATCCTGCCGGAATTCCCAGCGGCAGACGCATCCGGGTCGCATACGCAATCACTATCAGAAACATCGGCAGTAATGCAATCGCCGGCGATGCGAAAATTTGAAAGGCAAATCCCATCGAAATGAATGTCAATGCAATTCCGGCTAATGATGAAAGCAACGCCGCCCGCGGCGCTTTTCGCCGCAACGGGTCGGCGCAAAACGCCAAGACCAGTTCAAGCAGCCCGCTTACCAGACAGGCGAATACACCCGCTTCCCAGACTTTTACCGGATCTTTAGTCGCCTGCCACACCGGTGCCATGATAAAAAAGAGAAATGCAATCAGGCTGACGGTATTAATACCATAGGGCAGGGCGGTAACATCATCGCGAGCGGTACGTTTTGCCAGTCGCCAGGCCTGATAGGAATAAAAAAGATTACCGGCTACAACCGAAACTGCGGCGCCCGGCAGAATAAATTTCGCCACGGTTTCAAGCGGAATGCCGCACACGAGCGGACATAACGTTGCAATCAGCAGTAACTGTAACAAATTATCAATAAAAAGCCCGATAAATCCGTCCCAGTCACCATTTACAAACAATTTTACTTTCATAAACTGTGCACACATGCCTTTTTTGTTTTTAAGATTTTGCATAATATTACCCGGCAGAATTGAGAATCAAGACATTAATTTTCAAAATCTTCGCAATCTATTTAAAAAATTTAATATTCATAGAGTATATTATGTCGTTGGCGGCAAGTTCACTTCTGGTCGCGGATATTAGTCTAAAACTTGATCTGGTACAATGCAAGTTGGGCTGGGAAGGATAATTGACAATCAGCCTTTTTCAGACAATATCACCAGCAGGCGTTTGCAGAAATGAACATCATCGAACAAAAAATATGGAGCAGATGAACCTCGGACTAATATCAAGGATATTGCCGGAGAGATCCTCTTGTTGCCATATTCGGTAAATATGATAACTTTAACCGGAGTATATGAATAATGCCACGCCCGAATATCGTCTTGTTGATTGCGGAGGAACTGGGACAACACTTTCCCGGCTATGCTGGAAATAAAGATGCTGAAACGCCTAATCTGGACCGCCTGAGTAACGAAGGCGTTGTTTTCAGCCGTCACTTCACCGTCCACGGCAAATGCGTGCCGTCACGGGCGGCGATGTTCAGCGGGCGCTACTGCCATAATGGCGGTCACCGCACTCTCGGGGTGATGCTTCAAGAACATGAAATCAGCTTGGCCCGGTTGCTAAAGGAGCACGGTTATTACAATATCCTTGCACTGAAAAATCATACAATAGCTGATTCGCTTGTCGAACATCAATTTAATGAACACTGGAACGAAGGCATTAATGGCAAGATTCCGTTCAGATATCAACACTATACAGACACTACCACTTCACACGAACGTACTGCCGGCAGTAAATATGCCGATAATTACCTCTTTGGAAAAATCAATGTGCCGGAAACTGACCATTGTGATTATCTGGCAGTGGAACGCGCCTGTGAGTTTATTCGCAACCCGAATAACCGGCAACCATTTTTTATTGACATCAATTTCAACTTTACCCATCCGCCTTATGAAATTATGGAGCCTTATTATTCGCATTTCATGGCTAAAGACTTGACCCTTTTCCCAGACTGTCCCGGAATGGAGCAACCGGAATTCATGCACCGGATGCGTGAAATTTACGGTTTTGGACGTCTTGATACGCTTGACCGCAAAGAAATGCTGGCATGTTATTATGGACAGCTTGCCAATCTTGATAAGAGGGTGGGCGAAATTTATGCGGCTTTGGACGAATCAGGACAATTGGAAAATACTATTCTGATTTTTACCAGTGACCATGGTGATTTAGTTGGCCATTATGGTATTCCTGAAAAATGGGATACCATTTTCAGCGATTTGATTATGAATATACCGTTGCTGATTCGCTTTCCCGGCGGCAAACATCGTAAAATTGACGCACTGACTGAGAATATTGACTTGCTGCCGACGCTGCTCGAACTTACCGGAATTCCAATTCCATACGGTGTCCAAGGGCAATCGCTGGTCCCGCTGCTGATTGGCAGAACAACAAAGCATAAAGAATATGTTTTTGCCGAAGGCGGTCATGAGAAAGAATTGCTGGACGTTGCACTTTCACCAAATCAATACCGCCAGTTAGTTGTCGGCTATCTTAAAAAAGAGAAAATCAGGGATGTTTGTCCGGATTCATTGCGCAAAGCCAAAATGCTCCGCACCGGTAAATATAAACTGGTTTACCGCATCAAAGACCGGAGCGAACTTTATGACCTGGAAGTCGACCCGCTTGAACTGGATAATCTCTACTATCATTCCGAATATCATGCAATTACTCTTGAATTAGAAAAAAAATTGCTGGACCACTTGATCGAAAGTGAAGAAAACCTGCCGTTTGACCCGGAACCAATGTCTTAGGAGTCGTTCAAAAATAATTGGTACTTTCCACTGGTGTCTCAGGGGAACTTTCGGCTTTGCCGGTTCGTTACAAAGCTACGGCTTTGCTCCTCGCCGGCAACCCCAAAATTTCTCCCAGATACCCTCAGTATAAAAATACCACTTATTTCTTTACAACTCCGTAAATAATTTCAATGATAATGTTTTGATTTAAAGAATGGTTTTTATACCGGTGAGCGAACAGTCACGCAACTCATATCTCTATTCTGAAGAAGTGGCAACACCATGGCTTGAGTGCTACATAGATGCCGCTGCCGGTAAGTTCATTGCCGGAACGATCATATTTTTCATCATTCAGCACATCGGTCAGGCGCAAGATTTTATCTTGAATGTCAGGCCATTGCAGTCTTAGTATCCCATTGGATTCGTAGTGGCTGTAATTGACAACAATCAGATAACCGGTATTTTCTTTGCGCCAACTCCATGATAAAATATTCTTGTATGTCGTATTATCCGGGCAGCCAAGAATTTCACCAAGCAGCCAGTTACCGCTCCGGAATAGTTCATTATCTGTCTGCGCCATCAGCTTATGATAGAATACTGCCAGTTCAGTGTTGGTTTTTTCCTGTGGACGTCTTCCCAGAAATACCGGTTCGCGTGTCCTGCGTCCCTCAAGTTGTCCGTCATAGAAAAGTTTTGCTCCTGGTAATGTCGAGAAAATTACTGCCGCCATTTTTTCTTTCTCCGGCGGGAATACCGTTGCTGCACGAGGTTCATCATGATTTTCGATGAAGCGAATCAGTTTGTTCTGATATGACATATCGGCGAGGAGGTGAAGCCTGATATCTTCAACGTTATCATGCTCCATGCGGTCATAGAGTTTTTTGTCATAGCAGAAGTCGAATCCCTGTTGCTGGAGTTCCCATTCCAGTTCCCAGTAGGCTTCAGCGATGAAGATGAAGCCGGGGAATGCAGTCTTAATCGCCTGAATCAACGTCATCCAGTATTCCGCTGCCGGTTTTGGTCCGGCAGATGCGCCCCAGGTTTTTTCGAAAATATTGTTCAGCATCAGCATTGCCATGTCGCAACGGACGCCGTCACACTGTTCCGCGATGGTTGAAACGGTATCAAGCACCGCCTGCCTTAATTCCGGATTGAAGGCATTGATCTGGAGTACATCTGGCCAGGCCGGAAAAAATGGATCACGACCGAGTGCTATAATATTTCCCCCGTTCCGGATAAATGATGCAGGGTTATTTTCGATATCTTCAGTTGAACCTCTGATGAAATATTCCGGGCGAACTGATGCCCATGGATGGTCGGGTGCGACATGGTTGGGGACGAAATCAAGAATCATTTTGATGCCGCGTATGGCGAGCATATTTCTGGCTTCAGCCAGACCGGCAGTGCCACCGGTTTTTGCGTCAACGACGTAATTTTTTATGCAGTATGCCGAGCCGATTAAGTCTTTATCCTCGAAATCGGGCAGTGCCTTTTTGAATTCCGTCATCAAACCATTGTTGGTTGAGGCAATTTTTATTCCAGCCGGACTTCTTTCCCAGACGCCCATGAACCATAAAGCGTCGATACCGAGCGATGCCAGATAATCCCATTCCGCGACCGGCACTGTTGCCAGAGTGATTGTCTGCTGATATTTCCGGCTGAGATCGTAAAGCCAGACAATGGTGTTTATCTCATATATTACCGGATATTGCGGCCATGGTTTCATATTGTCCTTCGTCGTTATTCAGGACGCTGCGCTTTATTAGATATCTCCTGTTAAATATATATTGACTAGCGCTGAATGACAATAACTAAAGATATAAAAAATAAATTTGAATTGTACGGTAATTATATGTATTGCCCCCCAATTTGCCAAGGTGTGAAAATACACATGTAGCGGAATAACTGATAGAAATTTTGATTTCCATACTGGCTGGAAGACAGCCGGATGCTGTGGATAAATCAAGTGAACCAAGAACAAAGATGTAGTTTTTCCATCTAAAAAATTTATTTTCAATATTTTTTGCTTTTTTTTTCGTTTTGCTATTGCTTTTTTTTAAACTTTCATGTATACTAGACGTATAGCAAAAACCAAAGGATGTATAGTAAACATGTCATCTGT
>CAYMSF010000039.1:0-38367 GCA_964392985.1 uncultured Victivallaceae bacterium
AATTAATTTAAGCTCAAAACCGGAAAATAACACGGGGCTGGGCTTTGACAAAACCTCTTGTGAGTAAAGGATAAAAGTATGAATAATAAATACAGTAAAAGCATGGCGGTTATTATTGACCGTCCTCGTCAGGTATCTTTCAGAGAAATAGAACTTACGGAATTGTTGCCGGACAGTTATGTTGCGCAGACGACAATGAGTGGAATCAGCAGTGGTACTGACATGAAAACATGGTTGGGTTTACAACCGGCTGAATCATTGTACTATCCATGTGTGCCAGGTTATGAAAATGTCGGCAGAATTGTTCATGCCTGTCCCGAAGCAAAAGGATTTGCTCCTGGCGATCGGGTTATGATTAACGAGTGTCGTTTTTTTGGTAATGTTTGCGCTGCGTGGGGAGGTAACTCTGAATACGTTGTGAAAAATTCGATTACTGCGCCTTCTCCATTTGACTATATGGTAAAAATTCCTGATAATGTTTCCGATCAGGATGCGGTATTGGCTTATCTGCCTTGCGTTGCGCTCAAAGGTATTAAACGGTTAAATCTTCGTGATGGCGAGACTGTGGTAGTTATCGGGGCCGGAATGGTGGGATTGAGCGCACTACAGATTCTAAAGATTCTTAAGCCGGAACTGAAGACCATATGTATCGAACGAAGCGAATACCGTCGTAATCTTGCCACGAAATATGCGGATCATGTGTTGAGTCTTGACAATGCTGAGAAAGAATTATCCGCGATTACCAAAGGGAAGAAGGCGGATAAATTGATTGAATGTTCCGGCAGTACTGATATGATTGGTCAGTTGCATCGTTATATCAAAGATGGCGGTTGGGCTTATGATGATGAACCGGCACATATCCATTGGCAGGCTGACTACCCGGGACGGATTGTTATGGATGCTTATAATTTCTGGTTCACAAAAAATTGTACTATTACGATGACATGTGCGCTTGGACCAGGATGCAAAGAACAGATTTTGGCATGGATGAGCGAAGGTAAATTTGATACATCGGGATTTCCGGTTGAAGTTTGGCCGGTTTCAAAATGTGCTGAAGCTTATGCTTACAAGGAACAACGCGGGACTGATGTCTTTAAGATAGTTTTTGACTGGAAAAATTAATAATTCTGAGGTGTTAGATGCATTTAGGATTGGCAGCATGGGGATTCAGGGAAACTCCGCTTGAAAAACAACTTGAAATTACCCGCAGACTCGGGCTTGATTTGTTGGAGCTGAGTATAGCCGGTCATCACAATGATTTTTTGCAAATTGATGCATCTGCACACAAAATTGCTGAAGTCATCAATTTATTTAAATCATCCAGAGTAAGTTTAAGTTGCGCATCGACTGGAAACGATTTTACTCAGCCGGAGAAAGCCGATAATTTCAAACAATTGGAGTTTGTGAAAAAGGTTATTGATATTGCAAGTGAAGTTGGAGCAGAAAAGTTACGTATCTTTGCAGGATTTTCTCCTGTAGCAGAGGTTGTCGGCGACCGGTGGAAAGTTATGATTGATTGTCTGACGCAGACAGCCGATTATGCCGTGATTCGCGGTATTACTCCTGCGATTGAAACCCATGGTGGCGTAACGGCAACTGAATACGGCGTTAAACACTTTTATAGCACATCGTCACATCCGGAAACTTTATTGAAAATGTTGAAAGAATTGCCGGAGTCTGTTAAGATTAACTTTGACCCTGCTAATCTTTATGCTGTTGGAATAAAAAATCCGGATGAAATTTATATCAAGTTAAAGGGTCGCATTGCCTATGCACATCTCAAAGACTTTGTTCCGGTGAATGGCTCGGATTCTTTGCGTCCGACTGCATGTGGTGAAAGTGACATGGATTGGAAAAAACTCATGGTTGCAATGGCGGATTTTTCTGAGCCTTGTTTGATAGAATATGAAAACATCGAAGATATTGAAGATGGCTGCCAAAGATCTCTGCAATTTTTGCGGGGAATCAACATAAATAAAAAACAATAAATTATCCGGAGGAAAAAGTGTCAAAACCGAAAATAGTTTTCATGCCGCATGCGAATATTCAGTATTCACAATTAAAACCCGAAAAACGTCAATGGGTGATGAAGAATTCGTATGAAAAGCTTTTCGATGTAATTCTTGGCGGTAACTATCGTATCGCTTTTGAAGCATCAGGACGTACGATTGAATTGATGGCGGAACAGGCTCCTGAAGTATTGAATAAACTAAAGACGTTAGTAAAAGAAGGCAAAGTTGAGCCGGTATCATCACCGTATATTCATTTCATGTTGAGTAATATTTCTCCGGAAATTTGTCTTGATTCCTTGCGATATGCACTGGATATCTGGGAAAAATATATTGGTGTTCGTCCGACTGTCGGCTGGAATCCGGAGTGCGGTTGGGCTTCATATGTACCGGATGTTTACAAAAAAGCCGGATTTGAATCACTCGTTATGGATGCAGATTCACTCCTGCTTTCTTTTGAAGAAATCCGTCAAGCGACCGGTCTTACTTATGATGTACAGGGGCATAGCAATAAGAACCATCTCTTCAAGATTGAACAATATATTAAGGATAAACCGGAATTTCTGAAATTCATCACCAGTCCCTCAGTAGCTTCGAACGGGCTCAAAATGATTTTCCGTTCCGATTGCATGGCAAATCCGATGTTGTGGTTTCTGATGGGTGCAACCGAAGGTATGAGAGACAAACCAGTTAATGCGTCTGAACTGCGTGCTATTTTTGAGGACTGGAAACCGCGTATTGCAGCGAGTGGCAGTTTTATTATGCCATACGCTGAGGATGCTGAATATATCGGTACTTCGGCCTATTTTTATGTGAAACAGTTTAATCAAGCAAGATTTTTTGAACACGAACCGGAAAGTGTAACCAGATTTAAACAACTGCTTGACATGGCGGTTGAATCCGGCTATGAATTCAGTACCCCGTCTGAAGTTATCGCTACCTCAAAGAACGTTTTTGCCAACAACTACGTTGATTGTATTGAAAATGGGGCAGCATGGCATGGCGGTACTGCAAAAGCATGGACAAATACAGATTATTCAAGAATTATGGATCCGGTATGTTTCTCTATCTTTACCGGTATAAAAGATGTTGCCGCCAAGTTAGGGCAGGGAATGGATTGTCTCGATAGTGAACTTGATGCAGCCATGAAGGCAGTAACCAGTGCGTATGTATCAGATTCCCGTTGGCCACCAGCGCCAACCTCTCCGGGAAGATTTAATGTCCGTGAATCTCTTGATGATATGTATGCCGCCAATGATGCGATCCGCCAGTCTATGAAACGTCATGGTATTGCCGGTTTGAGAGCATTGTACTCTCCGGAACTGATGAACAGTCAGATACGGGCGATAGAAGCTAAACTTATGACCTTTAACTATTTCGGAGAATAATGGCAACATGTTGCCGGAGAAAAAAATTAATAATGTCCACTTGCAACTTACGCGACAATGTAACTTGCGATGTTATTATTGCGGGCAATGGGGCAGAAAAGGTTTTTTCTCCGGCGGTCCAGAGACAGACATGCGTTTCAGTGAATGGAATACGGTAATTGATTCTCTGGTAAAGTATCGTGAAATGTCTAATCTTTCCCCGGGAGTCACCCTCTGGGGTGGTGAACCACTGGTATACAAAGAATTTAAATCAATCGTTGAATATTTAAAGCACAATCAGTTCAAATTGAAATTAATTACTAACGGTGTATTGATTGACCGATATTATGAATTAATCCGTGACAATTTTGAAGCCGTGCATATCTCTGTTGATGGTCCTCGCGAAATGCATGACAGTATTCGCGGGAAAGGAGTTTTTGACAAAGTTGCCGCCAATGTAAAGTTGCTTCATGGCGGTAATGCAAAAATAATATTTATGACAGTTATTTCTCCTGATAACATCGACATTATGACGCAAATACCCCATTCTTTGGAACTGCTTGGTCCTGATAAAATTATTTTGCACAAATTCATTTATCTTTCCTCTGTTGAATCCGCTGAATATAAAAAATGGTTAAAAACAACCTTTGCCATGGGTGCGCCTTCAATTGATTCATGGGTCAGAGATGATATAGACGTTTATTTAAGAAAACTGGACGCAAATATAGAAAAATTGCGCAAAGAAACATTTTCAATACCGGTTGAGTATTTGCCTCATGATAGTAATTCTGCTTCTCCATATTGTCTGGCACCGTTTAATCGGGTTCATATTGCATATAATGGAGATGTTCTTTATTGTACTGATTTTTATGATTTCAAAGCGGGTAATATACGTAACCATAATTTAATTGAAATTTTTAATAATGAAATTTCTGAAAAATTCAGGAGTGAAATTGTCGCAGGAAACTGCCCGACCTGTCGTCATTGTTCTTGGAAAAACAATAAAAATTTTACACATTTACAACCAGAAATTTAATTAAGGAGGCTTGCTATTCTTTTCGCCTTGGATATAAAATATTAAAAGCGGTTTTGTACAATAGTCTAATGGATAAAAATCTGTTGTTTAGATTATCATTATAAAATATTAATTGCGGGAATTAAAGATGTTTAATAAATCGTATGATGTAGTTGTATGCGGTGGTGGAATTGCCGGTGTAGCGGCAGCAATTGCGGCGGCGCGGCGTGGACAAAAGACCGCACTGATTGAAAAAACTGTTTTCACCGGCGGTCTTGCCACAACTGGCTTGATACTTATATATCTTCCACTTTGTGACGGTAATGGTACTCAGGTAACTTTTGGTATCACAGAAGAACTTCTTCTCGCAAGCTTGAAATACGGACCGGGAGATGTTCCTGAATGGCGGAAAGGACGTAATGCAGAAGAAGCCAAAAGATATCGGGTTACTTTTTCGCCGGCTTCTTTTATTATCTCACTGGATGAAGTTCTGACTAATGCAGGTGTTGATATCTGGTTTGATACTCTAGTTTGTGCTTCCAATGTAAACGATGGTCGTATCACTGCGGTTGAAGTTGAAAACAAAAGTGGTCGCGGCAGGATTTCGGCAAAATGTTTTGTCGATGCTACCGGCGATGCTGATATTGCACACTTTGCCGGACTCGTTTGTCCTACGGCCAAGAACGCTTTGGCTTTTTGGAGTCTTGAATATGCAAAAGGTTCACATTGGTGTAACGAGGATTCAATTCAAAATATTTGCTTGCATGTAGAGGGTAGTTCGTGGGACGGTAAACGCGGCCCAGATGGTATTGATGGCGCAGAAGTAAGTAGCTTTATTATTGACGGGCGGATCAAAGCTCGTGAATTTCTTCTTAAACAATATGAATCAGGTAAAAAGGACCGCAAGACACTTTTCCCGGTTACTTTGCCTTCAATGGCGCAATTCCGTACTACCAGGCACATACCGGCACAGTACCGGTTGAAGGACGGTCAGGATTGGACGCATTTTAATGACTCTATCGGCATGGTTGCTGACTGGCGTAAATCAGGCTTCGTCTGGGAAATACCATTTAGCAGTATGTTACCTGTTGGTTTGAAAAATTTAGTGGCTGCCGGGCGTTGTACTGCGGCTGAAACCGATGCCTGGGAAGTTACGCGTGTTATTCCGACGGCTGCCCTTACGGGTGAAGTTGCTGGAACTGCTGCGGCTATGGCTGCTGCTGCCAACACTTCTCCAGATGAGCTTGCCATAACAACAATACAGGATGAATTACGCAAAGCCGGGAATAAAATCCACTTCGACGAAGTCGGACTTGAGGCAAAAAAATCTTGACATGAATCAAGTATAAAATTGACATTTTTCACGTTGAAATGCTATTTTATCTGATGCAATACTATTGTGATTAGCTCTATACCCGAATAACGTAGATCAAGAGTTTTAAATTAAAAAACCAAAAGGTTGAAAATGAAAAAAATCGTATCTGTTGTTATTAATGCAGCTATTGTGTTTGTCATGTTTGTCTCTACGGGATTATCTCAGGATGTTTTAGTAAAAAACGCATTGGATGTTTTAGTAAAGAACTCATTTGCTCCAACTGAATCACTTGGAAAATGGACTGGCGGGTGGTCAGCAATTGAGACCATCGGTAACAACAAATGTATTGCAATCACAAATGATAAAGAAAAATCTAATAATACAATAAGCCTTGACATACCTCCTGATGCTGTTGCGGGGAAAAAAATACTGATTTCTGCTCTCGTAAAGGCGGAGAACGTTACTGATAAACCTAAACCTTGGAACGGACCAAAACTCATGCTGGTGATAACTCCAGTTGAAGGCAGCATCAAATACCCAGCATCTGATTTACTGAATGGAACTTATGATTGGAAGCGCGTATATTTTTCAACAACAATCCCGCCTAAAGTAAAATCAGTGTCACTAACTATTGGTCTCGAACAGGTTAAAGGGAAGGTATGGTATGACCAACTTACAATTGAACCATATAGTGAAGAAAAGGTGAAAAAGTTTAAAAATGAAGCCGTAATTGTTAAGATCAAAAAGGAAGATTGGAACGGTAGTATTGCCGTTAACGTTAATGCTGAACTGGGCAACGTCAATGAGCTCGTTTTTGGGAATAATATTATTGGAGTCACCAAAAAAAGTGGCCAATGGCCGTCTACATGGGGTGTCAATGGCGGTGGAGTCTGGGACCCGCAGACGCGTCAACCCCGCAAAGATGTACTTGAATTGTCAAAAGAAATGGGTATAAGAATTTTGCGGTATCCCGGTGGTGAAATGGTACATGATTTTCGTTGGCAGGATGCCGTTGGTCCTGTAGATAAACGTCCGGATTTTCAATTTGGTATTGACGAATTAGTCACCTATTGCCGGGCGATAAATGCGGAAGTGCTCATGAATGTGAGTGAAGTAAAATGTTCCCCCGAAGAAGCCGCGAATCTAGTTGAATATTGCAATGCTCCAGCCGATGGTAAACATCCATGGGCTGACAAGCGTGCGTTGTGGGGACATAAGGAACCATATAATATTAAATATTTTGAGCTTGGCAATGAAACCTATTCAGTAAAAAAGATTACAGCTGAATCGTATGCCCGCTGGGCAGTTGACTGTATAAAACTCATGCGCAAGGTTGACTCTTCAATAAAAATATCGGCATTGATTGGTCCAGATGACGCATGGAGTAAAACAGTACTTTCAATCGTAAAAAATGATGTTGATTCCGTTGTTGATCATCACTACCCCATTGGGTTCTGGGAAGAAGGAACATCGTTAGCGGAGCAAACTGATCTGGTTGTCCGGGCATGTCTTGCAGCGCCTGATTATTATGAAAAGCATAATTTGATAAAGCGAAGTGCATTTGTTAAAGAAGTTACTGGTCGCGATATCCCTCTGCAAATCACAGAATTTAATGTTGGTTGTGCTCAAAACAAACCGATTCCATATCGTTTTTCATTTGCCGGGGCTTTGTTTTGTGGCGATTACATCCGGATTATGCTTAAACCGGAAAATAATGTGCAATGTGCAAACTACTGGCAATTTATCAATGAATTTTGGGGTATGTTACGAAGCACTGTGTCTCAGGCTGATTTGATAGCAGGTAAACCTTCGGCATGGAAAAAAATGCCGGCGTTCTATGTCTTTCAGCTATGGAATCAACATTTTGGCAAGACGCTGGTTGAGGCAAAAGCTGATGCTCCGCTGGTAGATTTTGAAGGCGGCACAGATATTCCGAATATGAAATATCCATCAATTTCGACTTGTGCCAGTCTTTCTATTGAAAAACGTAAACTTTATCTTATAGTATTCAATAAACATTCCCTCAACGATATTAAAACGGTTGTAAATATTGCTGGTGGTGTGCCATTTGCAGTTAAGGTCTGGAAGGTTGACGGTGAGCTTGCCGCCAGTACCGCAAAAGAGGTTGTTTCGGGTGCCTCCGTTGATCTGAACGGTTCCAGTTTTACTCACACATTTACAGCGCATTCAATGAGTGCATTTGAAATAGACTTGAAGTAAATAACATTTATTGTTTTAGTTATAAATACTAATTTAGAGGGTTAAATGAATTTCAATCAAATATTTCCTGATGAGAAACTGGCGCTTTGTCGTGAACGATTGGAACGTTTTTGGCATAACGATTCTGAATGCCGTACGATTATTGTCCCAAGATCTAATGTGTCCTATACAAACATTCTCGACCGGGATGAAGCCCGTCTAAAATTTATGAGTGCACTTGAACACGAATCCCGTCTCGGTCTTGATTCTTTGCCTGCATTTTTGTGCGTATTAGGTACCCCGGCCCTTGCCAGCGCATTTGGAGGCACTTGGCATGTTGATGAAAATAAAATGTTCTGGATTGATCCCGTCGTCAATAATCCTGAGGATGTATACCGGTTGACCCTGCCTCCGCCTATGAGCGGTCTGGTTAAAGACTCAGTTGATATTTATCGTTATGCTGTTGCAGACATTGATGGATATGTGCCACCGCGTGTACCTGATATGCAGGGACCGCTTAATACTGCGTCAATGATGTGGCGGCAAGAAGACTTTATCCTTGCCATGTATGACAATCCCAAAGAAGTACATCACCTTCTTTCGTTGGTTACCGATTATATTATTTCTGTTTTTCGCTACTTTCGTGACAGTTTTGCGGATGCAGAGCTTGTGGCATGGCCACCAGTACATATGCCGCAACAATATGGTGTCGGGATTATTGAAGATTTTACTGACCTCCTGTCACCAGATTTATATCGCGAATTCGGATTGCCTTATGTAAATCGGATCGCCGATGAATTTGGCGGTGTTTTTGTTCACTGTTGTGCGCGATTTAAACATCACTGGGATACTTTTGCCGAGATTCATAACTTGCGCGGTCTTGATACCATGTACCCATATACCAACCCGGCTGAAATTTCCGCACGATTCCCCGATATTGTACATAGTGTGGGAATTCACCATCCTAATAAAATGGAAGAATTCGGTGGCGAAATGACTAATATCGCTAGATTTGTGTGCAAACAAATCCCTGAAAAAACTCGATTAATATTCCTGGCATGGGAGGGTGAACAAAGCTTTGATAATGAGTATATTAATGTGATTAAAGATTGCCGTAAAATGCGTCTTTAATCTGACCATATCCAGCCAATCTTTAGTATGGCATGAAATTTATCCCGAAAATGTAAGTATCATTTTTTTGATTCCAAACGGAATTGTGTTGGAGTCGTCTTAAGTACTTGACGGAATAATTCATGCAGACGGTGAGCATTGCCGAATCCGGCACTAACTGCAACACTTTCAATTTTTAATTCTGTTTCTCGCAACAAGCGGCAAGCGGTCTCCATTCGCAAATTTTTAAGCATTTGGTTAGGAGAAATACCGATTTTACGATTCATTAATTTGCGCAATCCGGACTCGGATATATACACCGTTTTTGCAATATCCGACACTGTAATTTTATTGGTGTGATTTTTCCTTGTAAATTCAACTGCTCTGGCAACGATCTGATTATCATTTGCCAGAATATCTGTACTTTGTCTGACTATTGGTTTGGGCACTGGTGGTATCAGTACAGGTGTTGATGTTAAAATTTCACCATCCATCATACGGTCAAGTAGCGCTGCACCCTCATAGCCAATTTTACTAAGCCGACTGTCAATGCTTGAGATTGGAACACTTGAACTGTTGCATATCAAAGTTTCATTGTCCACGCCAAGAATCGCAATTTCTTCAGGAACTTTCAAGCCAACAGATTGTGTCGCTTCCAGAAGCTCCAGAGCAACAGAGTCATTGGCGCAAAATACTGCACATGGTAACGGCAGTTTTATTAATTGAGTTACAATCTGGTGACTTATTATATCCCATGGTTGATTATTTATATTTTGTGGATATTTAATTACCAGCGTTTCCCGGTTATTACGTTTAAGTTCGTCAGAGTAAGCGTTAAAGCGGACTGGATGTAGTGGTCCATACCAGCAAAAATTGACATCTCCTAGCGTCATAAAATAACGTGCCGCAACACGACCAATCTCTTCATTGTCTGCACATACTACGGCATAGGGAAAATTACATTTAACCGAGGCCGGCGGATTGAATGAAACAATTGGAATGCCAGCATGGGCGCTAAGAAAGTTTATTAGTTGACGGGAGTTGGTTAGATGAGTCAAAATACCATTGCCAGACCAATACTGCGGTAATTTGAAGCGAGTTGATGTGATTCCTAAATGCCAACCATGTTTACTGGAATAATCAGCTACACCATGGAACAGTTTGTACATTGATGACATATATAACTCAAAAATTGGCAGAACGTTTTTCATTTTGTATCTTTAGTATTTTATGTGATAATATATAATTTCTCGTTATCGACACATCAATTCCCGTTTTTGTCATTGTTAAACTATTTATGTTGATATATAATATAGGTGAAATTAAATTAAAATTCTAATTATGCTTTGCCCAAAGTATATTTAAATTAGATTTGATGAATTTACAGAAATTGTCAATTCGGCATTGTTTATCTTGAATGATTTACAACGTCTATAACAAAAAGGGTGTTTTATGAATCAGGAAAAATTGACCAAGGCCATTAAAGAATTAGCTAAAGTTGAAGGTGCGGATCTTGTCGGAATTGCGCCAATCTCACGGTATGACAATGCTCCTGAAATATTGCGTCCGCAAGCGCATCTGCCTGAAGCCCAGTCGGTGATAGTGATGGCGGTTCATCATACTGACGCTTCAATTGATTGGGGCGGCGAGCCCAACAGTAACTGGGCTGGTCCATTTCAAGTTGGCATGATTCCAAAACTTGATACCATGGCACTCAGAATTGCCAGATTCGTTGAAAAGCAGGGCTATGCTGCCGTTCCCCTTTCTTGTACATTTTTCTGGCGTCATCGCCCTTACAAAAGTGTTCCTTTTGCTCACGCCGCTTCATTCAGTCACATGAATGCGTTTGTCGCAGCAGGATTGGGTGAATACGGCTGGCATGGTATGGTCATGTCACCACAATATGGTCCGCGGCAACGTATTATTTCTGTAATAACTTCGGCTCCGCTTGTGCCAGACCCGCTTTATACTGGCGAAGCGCTATGTGATCGTTGCAACCAGTGCGAACGCGCATGTTACGGTCATAACTATAAACCGGAACATCTGCTTTCGTCAACACCAATGGGTTTCACAATTGAGGGCAAAAAATTCGAATATGCCAATATTAACCGCTGGCGTTGTTTCTGGGGTGAACAATGTCATCTGGACATGAACAAGCTTCCAGGCGTTAAAGATGTTGATGAAGCCAAAATATATCAGGAAATGGATAACGGCGTAACTCGTGCCGGTTTCGGTTATATGTGCGCATCGTTTAAACATTGCATGGCAAAACCTTTACGGAAATGGGACCGTTCTTATACTGCCGGACCGCGGAGGAAAAAAGATGTTGTTGCGATTTCTCCTGCCGAAGTTTTAAAGGGTATTATTGCAAAAGCAAAAGCCGCCGGTGCTGACCGGTTGTCAATTCAACCTTTGGCGAAATTTGAGTCAACTAAAGGTAATTTTTATGAGGGATTTCGCGTAGATGATATGTTCAACAGAATGGATTGGGTGATTACTATCGGGCGTCAGCTTCCCGCCTTTTTGATTAATGACAATCCGCTTGCGAAAAATAACGGTGCTGTAATTGCTAAAAATTATGAATATTCAAATATCACGCGAGGCAGAATGATGATTGGTACTGTGGATATTACACGGTATCTTGATGATTTAGGCTTTGAGGCGTTGCAGGTGTGGAAAAGTACTGGTATTGGTGATTTTGCTGCGAATATGGCAGAATGGAAAGACGAACCGAAGGGCGTGCTTGTACTTGAATCAATTGTCTGTAAAGCGCCTTTGGCTGCTGAAACCCTATCATTTCCTTGTCCTTTGGATGATTTAAAACCTGAAGATATTCCTGGAGCAATAAAGCAGCGCCTCCCGCAAATTGATCTTTTGGGTACAGCCAGGATTGAGGATTTGCAGTTTGATGATGGAAAGGAACTTAAGAAACTTGTTCCAAACGCAAAAACAATAATTGCACTGGGTGTTGGACTGCCTAAACGCGTTGTTGAACTAGCCGGCGCTCAAGAGGCTGAATGTGCGGTTTCGTATCAGTATGTCAATTACCAAGCTACGCGTGAGGCGGTTTGGGCGGCTCAAGACATCGCTTCCTCATTGTCCGCTAGAGGGTATTTTGCCGTTCCGCTGCTCAATCTTGAAGTTAATTCTGTCGGGCAACCGCTTCCTTACATCGAATTGCTTCCAGACTTGCGCGCACAGTCTCCTTTTGCCGCAGCTACTGGTATCGGTACGTTGGGAAAGAATGGCTTTCTGATGACACCTGAATTCGGACCGCGCCAACGTCTTGCCTTTGTTCTAACCGATGCTGAATTACCAGCGACTCCAAAGTCCCTGAAAAAAATGACTTGCCCTGATGGTTGCAAAGCCTGCGTGTCGGGATGTCCTGTACAGGCTTTAAAAGCAGATAAAATTAAAACAACGAAAATAATTGATGGAAGTGAATTTCCAGTCTTCGAAAGGAATGAAGTACGCTGCCAATGGGCTCGTTGCATGGGAATGGTTGCAGAAGAGGGATCTTCGCTTTTAGGATGGAAATTGCCTGATCTTGATATTCCAGATAATCTTGATGCGGCTTCCACCAATGAGGCATTATTTAAAAAAGATCCTATTCAAGTACGCTGTTATCACAGCAGTCCTAACCATTCTGATACGCAAGTTGAACGTTGTCTCCAGGCATGTCCGCTGGGACGGAAATAAAGAGATTACAGGCAAATAAAAACCACCAGTTAGACTGGTGGTTTGCGTCACCAGGAAAATAGCAATATGTAAATCAGGCAGGGGGCCATGAACGGTAACCTGCCACATCTATTTCACAGGTCGCCACTAAAGCGGCCTGCTTTCATTATGCCTTAATATTCTTGCTACCCGTAAAATGGTCAATATATTCTTTAAACGTCATTTGCTTAATTGCGCAATCTTCCGCCAACTGATTCTATATGTATACTTCATTTTTTTATATTGCGGTTAACCGTATTAACATAGTAACCGCAACACTGGAAGTGCCTGTTACCGTATTTGTACTTCAGTTGGTGTGACGGTCAAAGATTATTAACGAACTATTACCTTTCAAGTAGCCCATAAACTGTGCTACACTAAAATCGGGCGCAAATACTACATGATATTTGCAATTCCATTTACTGAGCGATAAACTTTTACAAGTGTTATTTTAACCTCCTGTGTTAGTCGGTAACGTGGTTGGCGAACCATACTTACTATAGCACAGGAGGTTTTTTCTAAATCACTTGTATCTGAAGATTTTTGGGTACTCACCGGCTTAGCCGGTGGTATTTTTGCCTTGAAGGTGGACAAAAAAAACGTCCAGTATGTTTACTGGACGTTTAATTTTGTTGTATTATTTTGCCGTAAAGTTAGCAGTTCTCAAGTTATTTCCTGTCTGCAGTTCAGGGATAATATCTTTCAGCGTTGCATAAACTTTAACTAAATGTGAACCGGCGGTAATTTTACTGCCGTCAATAATTACCGACATAGCCTTAGTTCCTTTAGCCGGAATCATGCCGGCATTAACGCTGCCGACGGCAACGCCGTCAAGAAAAACGTCGGCGCCGCTGATATTTGCCACGGCTTGACCGAGATTACTGATGGTAAAGTAAACCGTGACTTTATTCCCTTTAACCGGGCTTGCCGGACTAATGGTAATCGTACTGATTGACAAGTCCGGAAATACTACAGATATCCTGGCTTCCATCGTATTATTGGTTTTGCTTGATTCCGGAACCAGGTTATTTTTATCAACGACAACCTTAACGACATGAGCGCCAGGAGTAAGAAATTTTCCATTAATCTCTCCTGTGACGACTTGTCCTGCCTTGCCAGCCAGTGGCGGGCAACTTACCGTTGCCACGGGAACGCCGTCGAAGTGAATCGTGGCAATTGATCCCGGCGCCGGAATTGTGGAAGTATTGTCAAGAAGGAATTTAACCTGCAATTTTTCTCCAGTTACCGGAACGACGGGGACAAACTGTACATTACTTACTCTCAAATCTGGTGCTGCTATCGCCATACTTTCAATTCTGACGTTGTTGGTTTTCTGTAATTCTGCCATCAGATTGTTCGGGTCAATAATAACTTTAATATTGTGGGAACCACCTTTAACTTTATCGCCGGTTACCGTAAGAGGAATAGTACGGTTTTCATTAACAGCCATTGCTGTTACTGAAGCGGAACCAGCTTTGACATCGTCAATATACAAATCAACACTTGTTCCAGCCGATACTGCAATACCAATATTGCTCAATGCAATCTGAAAATTTAAACTGCTGCCGCTGACCGGCGGTACTGGCGCCCACCAGAAATCCTTTACGATTAAATCAGCTTTACCGGCAAAAATAATACTTGAGGTGCGTTCATTATTAGTCTCATTGATTTCTGCGGTGGTATTGGTTCCATCTGCAAATGCTTTAACTGCATAGCTGCCAATTGGCAGATATTTTGTATTGAGCACCAAGGTGCAGTCTTTAAACGAACCCGGAGTCAGAACACCATAACTGACGGAACCGACATTACTTCCCTTGAGATAGAAATAAACCAAGCCCGCCACAGTTGATGCCGAACCAGTGTTACTTATCCTTGCGGTTATTGTTACGGTGTCACCAACTGCTGGACTTACCGGAGTCCACGATAAGTTACTGATAGCCAATTCAGGTTTACCTGTTACTGTAATGGTTTTATTCATGGTATTGTTGGTTTCATCAAGTTCCGAGCTGGAGTTGGTTGCATCGGCAGCAACGTTAAAAGTATGGGCGCCAACAGTCAAGACCCCGGCAGAAATGTTGTAATTATAGTTTTGTGAAACTCCGGCAGCAAGCACACCATAACTTACTGCACCTATCTTGACACTGTCCAGTTTTATATCACTTGTTCCAGCCACCGCTGGACCAGTTCCATTGTTTTTAACGGTAATAGTCATAATAACGTTATCAGTAACGGACGGTGTCGATGGCGAAAAGGCAATGGCGGTAATCTGTAAATCAGGTTTGACCACTACCGGCATATTCACTTCCAGTTCGTTATTGGTTTCACTGATTTCCGCACTTGTGGCCGTTGTGTCGGCAACCACTCTTACCAGGTGATTCCCTCCGGTAATTTTAGAAGCCGATACATCAAAAGTCTTGGTGGCATTTCCCGCAGCAGGAATTGCGGCATAACTGACACTGCCAATTTTTGTTGCATCAAAATAGATATCAACCGCACCGGCAGAGGCAGGGATAGTTCCGGTGTTCTGAATCACTACGGATAACGTTACAGCTTTACCAATTTCTGGATTAACCGGAGTCCAGGTAATTGAGCTAATACTTAAGTCAGGTTTAAAAATGGGAATATCACCAAACATCAAAGTGATTTCATCTTTGAATTCATCAACACGAGTGTTGGTAAGGCTGGCGCCCTTGATATTCTTAATGCCGTTAACTCCGCATTTCAACGTGACTTTATAGGTTGCAGCGCTGAAATCACCGGTCAGAACAATCTTTCTGCCTGCCGCATTATATTTTATTTCTGACGGCGTTACCGGAGCATCAGCTATATCAGTCACGGTTACAGTGCCACTGTTAATCGTTTCAGGTATAAAACCATCCATCGCCAATGGCAATCCGGGGCTCCTGAGTGGAATCTCAATGGTATTTTTCCCCGCAATCATCGTATTCATGTTCTCTTCATCAACTCTTGGTGCATAAGGGGCGCACTTAGGTTCAAAACAGAGCATGTGGGCTACGTATCCACCGCCTCCGGTTGCCGGATATTGTTTAAATATTCCATACCGCGCTTCACCAGTATAATATCCGTCAAGCATCATCAACATCATGCTGTAGGCCTCATTTTCTGCTGATGTGTCAGAAGAATAAGCGCCGGCGGCGAGAGTGGTTCCTGTAGGAGCCGCTGCCGGGGTCGGGTTATAAGTAAAGGAGTCGTGAGATAAACCGCCGCCAAAAGCAGAAGCGCCGAAAACCATAAAATCAGAGAAAGCCTGCTGATCATTTTCATAGCCGCGCACTCCGAATATATTGCCGTCAGGCGCTACTGTAATTTCTCTCAAGTTTTTCATAGGTACTTTAGATGCATGGTCGGGGACTAAATCAGTCCAATTTTTACCCTGATCAGTTGATTTTAGTATAGCAGTGGGTTCCCAGCCGGAAGCATAAACCGCCCGGTCAGAAAATGACATATAAACATTGTTTGCATTAGTAGGGTCTGAAATCAGTGCCCAAATAGTGTTATACGAAACACCTGTCCAGGTACGGTTCATAATATCATTATTCACTACTTCCACGGTGCTTGGCGCGGCGCCATTATCCGTAACTCTCAGTAAATAATTTTTTGTTTCGTATGGCTTGCCCGCTACCAAAGGTACTTTATAATTAAAACGGCATGAAGTTGCTACCAGTATTGTTTTCGTTCCTGGAATTGCAGTTATAGCGCTGGGTGGCATCAATGTATATTTGTCCCCAGTGGCAAGCGCTGCGATGTCAGTAAGAGCATCTTTGATTAATATTTTCTCTGTATATTTACTGGTGGTTAAATCATATTTATACAAATAAAAAATATCTTTAGTTACCCAAAGAGTGTTTGCTGAAGTTTTTACCATCAGTGGTGCAATCCCTCTTACCGATGCGGTATCAATTAAGTAAGGTTTGACAATATTGCTACCTTTACTGTATTCAAAAATACTACTGTCGGCATTGGCAATCAAAGAACAGTTTTTATACCTGAGCGAATAATTGGAATAGTAAAATGAAAAATAGACTTTATCAGTATCATATGGATCAACATAAATGCCGCAAGTGGCCGCAAAGTCATTTTTTAGTGCCGCTACTTCTGACCAGGTTTTACTGACAAGGTCATAATACTGAATACCGCCATAATGCGCCACCCAAATACGATTGGCATGTTTGTCATAGGCAATCTTTGTAACACGGTTGTTCATTAGCGGACTGTTGTCTATTGTTAAATGATTAAGAATATTTCCATTGGGACTGTAAATTGCAATACCGCCACCGCGTTTTGCTTCATATTTATGGGCAGTTAAATCGGTCCAGTCTGTGCCGTATAAAAGATATGAAGTACTAAAGCTTGTACCAAAACCTTTCTCAACAAGAAGCGGGTTGTCACCGGTACCGCACCATACCCAATTATTGACAGGATCATATTCAACACAACTCATGTGTCTGAACTTCATGTCGCTACCATCACTTTTCTTATGGTCAGTCATCACTAAAGCGGTCGGGTCAAATTTAAACATCCCTCCATTGGGGCGTAAGTTGTAGAGTGCCGGAAACGAACGGAAACAGGTGATGATTGAACCGGGCAGAAAAGTCATGCCATGATAAATATTAGGATAATTATCTACGGTATCGGTATCTCCATAAAAAACGCTACCGTAGTACGGAGCAAAAAGTTCAACCCCAGTTAGCGTTGATAGTTGGTCATAACCAAAATATACTCTATTCCAGTAACCGAACATAATATCTTGACCGACATCGCGTACATCCTCACCAATTTTCAAATCTGGCGTGACAAGTTTTATATTACCGCGAGCCTTAATTTCATCCCCGATTTTAGTGTAGTATCTGAAGTAGGGATTCATGGTAAAAAATTTAATCTCTTTCTTGGCAGATTGATAGGCGGGGTAAGCTGTATCGTCTATCATTTTTTTAATATGAACTTTGCCGGGACCGTCAAGACGGGAAATAATGTAATATCCGTATTTAGGCTTGGTGAATTTATAATCTATTTGATTATTGTAGTTATTGGTTATGTAGTAATAATATTTGTTATAGGTGAAAATGTCAGGAATCAAACTGCTGGAACCGGAATCTGATAATTTATAAAGGAGGTAAAGGTCAAATAATTGATAGCCAGTAGTATTTTGAGAGAAATAAGGAATTCCGCGTGTTAATACTATATAATTTATTTTTCCGGTAAGATCATTATCATTCAGATATTTTTGTATCGCGGTAACAGCTGAATTTCTTTCTGCAAGTGGCATATTGGCATTTTCTGTTCCTTTTATCTGTAAGTCTGTGACACTTATATGGCACACGTTAATATCAGGAATATTGCGCGCTGTTTTGAAATAATTGCCTATTTCAAGCGATTGCGGAGAATTGTCATTTACAACGATAAGCACATCATCATAAGATGGCATGGCATTGATGCTGATTGACAGAACAATCATTCCCGCCACCAGAACTACCCGACTGAACATTTTTGTAAACATACAATTCTCCAATTAGGTTATTTATTTTGTATATTACCGTATCGTTTATAAACTAGTCTTAAGTATTTTCAATAAATAATAGTTTTCATTTAAAAAAACATACTAACCATCCACATATTATTCTACTATAAAACAAGTACTTTGTCAATAGACAATACAATACCAAACGAATGATAATTTGATTTATTTCATTGTTTTTTGCTTTTATATTATAAATAACTGGAAAATTATAATAATTGATGAAGATTTATACCAAATGAGTGAACCTTCATAGACAATAAGAATCAGGCATGTGGCGATGGATTTGGGCGATAAACCTTAGAACGATATGAATATCATACGAAGATTTATGCCGGAAATCGGTGCCAAAGGTCAATCGGGCGTCTATAAATGTGAACCCAATGGTATTATTGTTGAAATAGATACTATTGTAAAATATTGAACGTTGGCTCGTATTTCTGCAATAAATATAGTGGATTCAAGATTGTTGACTCTTGGACTTTTATTATTTTTAAATCACTCTATAATCTTACGGGGACTTCAGTTTATTAAATTTGATTGCACTTTCAAGAATTTGCACCGCTCGCTGTAATTCAACATCAACAATGGTACCCGGTTTGTCCGGTTTTATTTCACCGGGATAAGTGGCTAACTGTTGTGCAATCAACAGCGTGTCATTGTAAGAAAGCGGCACATCAATATCCGGTTCAATTCCTTTTCCGTCAATAAGTTTGGCGCTCGGAGTATAGTAGTGGGCAATAGTGAAGCGGACCGCTCCTCCATTGGGCAGGGGATGGATGCGTTGGACGGAACCTTTGCCGTAAGTTTTTGAGCCTACCAGCAAGGCACGTTTGTGGTCTTTCAGGCATCCGGCTACAATTTCAGAACCGCTGGCACTATAGTTGTTGACAAGAATTACCAAAGGAATCTCATAGTTTTTCCGGCATTTTATCGCGAACATATCGTTGCGATTCTTTTTTTCGCGTCCCTCAGTATATATCACCAGTTCACCATCTTTGATAAAACGGCTGCAAACGTCAACAGCAGCACCAAGCAATCCGCCCGGATTATAACGCAAGTCAATGATTAGACCCATAGCTTTTTGTTTTTCAAGCGTGTCAAGCGCATGGTCAATTGCCGTTCCGGTTTCGGCAGAGAATAATGACAGGCGAAGATAACCAATATTATTGTTAATCATTTTTACGCCGTTGTATGGAACCGGACTGGTGCGGACCTCGTTGCGAACCACTTCGATATCAATAATCTTGCCGGTAGATTTGCGAAAAATAGTCAAATTTGTTTTAGTACCTGCCTTGCCCTGCAGCATACTGACACATTCTTCAAGCCCTATCGTTGTGGTCTTTTTGCCGTCGATCATGGTAATAAAATCACCCGGCATCACTCCGGCCTTTATCCCGGGTGAATTTTCTCCGGCTGGTGCAACAACTTTTAAATTTCCATCTTGTGCTTTCATGATAATTAACCCGACTCCGGTCAGCCTGTCACTGAATGTTCTGGTAGTCAACCGGTGGGCTTCCGGGGTTTCGTAGGTGCAGAATGGATCAAGTTCCTGAAGCATGCCCTTGAGAGCTCCTGAAATAAGTTTTTCATATTTCACTTTATCTTTTTCAACGTATGATTTGCGTACAAGTTCGACCACTGCCATGAACAGGGTAACAGAATTATAACCCTCGTCACCAGCATCAAAACTTTTATCCTGGGGTGTATTTTGATTCGCGATTTTTGTCTCTGGAATTGCAGACCCTGCGGTGGGTGCCGTTTCTTCAGAATCAGTCTCACTGCGAACCGGTGATGATGCTACAAACAGAATCACCAACAGTAGAAAATTCAATAAAAATTTCATTTCAATAATCAACCTTTTATGTTTTTGTTACCGTTTTTTCTTGACGGTGAGAACAATATGTCACTAAAATCCCCATCATATCCGGCTTGGTGAAACAACGTTAAGTGGGGATGAAATTCACCTATCATGGCGAGATTGTGGGCATCGCTGCCGAAACTGAATTTAACTCCATGACGCAGGCATATTTTTACGAATTCAATTGCCGGAACATCTGTATGAAAATTAATTTCAGCAGCAACATTGTTTTCCTTAAGCATCCATGCGATAGGTTCAAACAGTCGCTCCGGCGTATTAAGCCTGTTACGTCTGAATATCCGGAATGGATGTGCCAGGATATCAATCCCGGATTTGATAAGGTCATGCGAAAGTGCAATAAACTCACTCTCACGTTTATTTTGGTCGTTAATACTGCCGAGATAATGAACCGCGCCAAGTTTTACTTCCAGTCGATCCTTGACATCGTCTTTGATTACTGTCTTGCCGGTACTGTCAATATCAATCTCCATGCCAATAAAACAGAAATCATTCCGATACATCTCACAGAGTGAAAAATAATCCTCTGTCCGGTCATGTACTGACGATGAATTTATCCCCTCCCAGTAATATTTATGTGTGCCGTTATCATTGCTGTCAAAATAGAGGTGGGCTGAATGTTCAGTAAATACTATTGACTGTAATCCCATATTTTCACCGATTTGAACGGCGCGAGGTATTTTCATGTTTTCGTTACAATATGCCAGACGTGTATGCAGATGACAATCTGAAATATGCAGACCTTCTGGAAGGCTTAACTGTTGAGTTTCAAACGAAATACTGCCATCATCCGAAAGTTCAACAATACAAAATTTGAATGGTTTTTCACATATTGCCGGAATTGTAGCATAGGTTATACCGTTTTTCTTGAACGGCGTAAAGCCTTTATGGAAATGTCCGGAAATCGAAAGCGATACCCCGGTTTCTTCCATAACACTGATAATTTCTTCCGCATTTGTGTAATTATAGGGACTGATGTCAGCATCCGGTGGGAATAAAGGAACATGTTGAATTGCAACAATGTGTCCGGAAAATCCCTGCCTGGCAACGCGGAATCTGGTTAAATCTTCAGTTTTTCTGTGTGAATTGTATCCGGGCATTTCCAAGTCAACAAAAGGAAGTATTTTTACACCTTTCATCTCAATAATATTTTCCGGAATGCTTACGGTTTGATAAAAAATATTGGCAGGGATATCGTGATTGCCAGGGATCACGATTGTGGCTGAATCAATCTTCTTAATGATATTATTGAGTACGGAAAGCAAATCTTGATTTTCCGGCGATTCCGGATTATCAATTAAGTCACCGGTGATAATTGTAATATCAGGTTTTATATAATTGTTTAACCGGCGTACAGTTCTTTCTAACAGTACATCGGCCAAATCCCCGCAACGTTCAGGACAGTTGTCATTCAATGAATTTCTGAAATGCAAGTCAGTTATAATTGCAATTTTTATCGCCATATTGTTCTTTCAGATATGTCAATCCACAGCGTTATATTAAAGAAAATAAACTCTATAAACTAAGTGCAAATAGTCAAATCGTTAAAAAAGTTTTTAAATGATACCTCAATAAATGATTGAATTTACGCCTTGAATATATATCTTAATTGTTAACAATGCTAACTGTAGTGGTAATGAAAAATTAAAAAACCGTAGCAATGTCTGCAGTATTAAGTCTAAATTTTAAATTGGAGATGCGGTTATGCAAGATGGACGATATAATTATTCCTCAAACAGTGTTGATGTTACCGGTGATTCTTGTACACTCGCGGTAATCCGGGCGCAAAGCGGTTTTATTAATCGCGTTTACGGGTGGATGTGCGGCGGTTTGATTATTACGGCGTTAATTTCTGCCGGTATTGCTTCCCATCCGCCACTGATAAATTTGATGATATCAAATTATTTTATTTTCTTTGGACTGATTATTGCTGAACTGGTTATTGTTGGTTTTTTCGCCGCAAGACTGACTAAAATGTCGGCGTTCACAGCTTCCATTTCTTTCGTTGCCTATGCTGCGTTGAATGGGGTGGTTTTATCTGTCATCTGCTACAATTTTACTGCGCAATCTCTGGCGACAACCTTTTTTGCAACTGCAGGAACCTTTGGCGTAATGAGTTTATACGGGTACGTTACTAAACGTGATTTGACATCACTGGGAAATCTTTGCTTCATGTTGTTAATTGGCGTCATTATTGCCACAGTTGTTAATATTTTTGTAGACAACAGTTTGTTGCACTGGATTATTACTTATATCGGTATAGCGGTATTTGTCGGTCTTACCGCGTATGACACTCAGAAAATTAAGGAAATGAGTTTGTCCATCGGTAGCAACGAAAATTCTGATGACACAAAAAAGTATGCAGTTAATGGAGCATTTGCGTTGTATCTCGACTTTATTAATCTTTTTCTGCTGTTGTTGCGCATTTTTGGCGGCGGCAGAGATTAACCGGATATTTTTTATGTCAGTGATAGTTACCAAGATTGTTGGAATGATAGAGACCAATTGCTATTTGGTACCGGTAAGTAACAGGCTCTATATAATCGATCCAGGTGCTGAGCCGGATTCTATTTTAAACGCAGTGAAGTCTTTTAATCTGCTTGATCTTTTTATTTTGCTTACGCATGCTCACGTTGATCATATTGGCGGAGTTGGTATGCTGGTAAAACAACTTGGAATTAAACAAGTATACCTGCATCCGGCTGATTTAGGACTATATAAAAGTCCGGATAACCATCTCCGCCCTTTTATCTCACCAGCGAAGGATTTGCCCGTTCCGGTTCATGTTGTTGATCAGCAAGATTTTGATGTCATCGAAACGCCGGGGCATACTACAGGGGGTGTAAGTTTCCTATTCCACCATTTACCCGCGTTATTTTCCGGCGACACAATTTTTGCCGGTTCCGTCGGACGTACCGATTTGCCTGGCGGCAATTATGATATTCTTATGAGCTCAATCAAGGGAAAAATTTTAATGTTGCCTGATGAACTTAAAATCTATCCCGGTCACGGAGTGCCTACTACAGTTGCAAGTGAACGTGAGAATAATCCGTATCTAAAATGAAAATACGGATTGCCGCTTGTTTATGATTAATATTAATACAGGATAGTTGTGAAATCAAAATACATTATTATGCCCATCGTGGCATTTTTACTATGTTTTCATACCGGGAAATTAATTGCTTTTCCTGTTGTAAAATGGTATGGCGAACAAAATTCAGACATTAGAACAGAGTTAAAACAATCTTCAGATGGCACATTGTCTTGCCGGACAAAGTTTCCTGGTTCCGCCCTCATATATCAGGAGTTTAATCGCAGTGACTTTCGCCTTTCGCACGAAGAATTTATGCGAGTCAAACTATCCATTGAAGTGGCAATAAGCGATGGTAATGGCGAACCGGTAAATGGCACGATTTTCATTAAAGATAAAGACGGTTTGTGGTTTCAAAGTAGAAAAGAGTTTCAAATTTTCCCCCAAAGATGGCAGTTGTTGGAAGTTGATTTAAATACCGACGGCGGAATGGTCCCTCTGGGACACGGCGCTGCATGGAACAGTCAATATTTATCATCAATGTTGGCGGCAGGGATTTCGTTATATTCAAATATCAACCAGAATATTACTGTTCGCTGTCGAAATTTGAGATTCAGCGGACAACGCGAATTTTTACCGCTAAATGTCATTAATTGGCACTTGCCGGAAGTCGCCATGCAGAATCAAATGCTGCAAAGCGATTTTAATTTGTCACGTGAATATTACAATCCTTACGATTCCGACGAGGTGGAAGTTAACGTCGAAATTTGCGGACCGGATGGTATTAAAAAGACTATTCCGGCGTTCTTTACTCAGGATTTTACTCGCCGCCAACACTTTACCCGTGAAATTAACCTGCCGGCCGGGCGGCACTACTGGGCGTTCCGTTTTACTCCACCTTGTCCCGGTGAATATCTATTACGTCTTTCTGTGGTTGACATGTATGGCCCCAATAAAATTTACAGTGAATGGAAAAAAATACAGGTAAAGCCGTCTTCTTTGCCAGGTTTTGTGCGCGTCAGTCAGCGTGACCGGCGTTATCTTGAATTTAGTTCCGGAGAGTTTTTCTTCCCTGTCGGGATTAACATTCATACCAATATTGACTTGCGCAGCGAGAGACAATTCAGATTCGGTCATTTGCCTGATCGCGGCACCTTTGATTATGATGAATATTGGGCGGCGTTGTCTGCTAATGGTGTGAATGCTGCGGAGGTATGGATGGCGTCATGGTCATTTGCTTTGGAATGGAATAGTTCGCGACCATACTACTATGGTCTTGGACGTTATAATCTGGCTAATGCATGGCGACTTGATCATGTTCTTGACGATGCTGCAGCCAAAGGGATATATATTCATTTGACGCTTGACAATCATGGTAAACTTTCCGGTGTTTCTGATCAGGAGTGGGAGGATAACCCATTCAATATCAATAATTCTTTTAGCGTCGCTAATGCCGGATTTATTGCTGAACCTGAAGAGTTTTTCACGAACAATAAGGCTGCGAAATACAATCGTCAACGCAACCGCTATATTGCCGGTCGCTGGGGCGCTTATACTAATATTTTTGGTATTGAGTTTTGGAGCGAAGTCAATCTTGTGGGTAATTTTGAGAAAATTTATAACAGCGGGGAAATCGAAACATGGCATCGGAATGCCGTATTGGAATTTCGCGAATTCGACCAGGGCAAACATTTATTGACGACACATTATTGCGGAGATTATCTTAACTTGTTGAAATATTCACGGCTTATTGAAATGCGTGACTTTGATTATGTTGCCGGCGATGCATACCGCCATAACAATATTCATTTCGTTGACCAGATGCGGTGGCACGGCACTAAGTTGAATGTTTTTAACAAACCGCTATTGACTACTGAGTTTGGAGGTACTGCGATGGCTGGAAAACCGGAACAGGTAGTTGGTGATATTCATTCCGGTTTGTGGAGTGCTTTTTTTAAATCTCAGGCCTGTACCCCATTTTTATGGTGGCATGATTTTATCCATCTTAACAACCATTATCCTCACTATCGCGGTTTTACTGCATTTATAAAGGGTATTGATTGGCGTGGTGATACTGAGTTTCGCGAACTCCCCGTAATTACGGGACAGTTACATTCCATTGAAAATGGTATAACACCGTCTTCTCCAGTTTATTTTGCTTTGCCGCCGGTATGGAATTTACAAGATTATTTTATGGGGAGAGTCAATGGTTTGCGTTTGAGTCATGAAGAATATTTTGCCGGGAAATTATTTGGTCGCAATAATTATTTTGTTGAATGTTTTTCCGGTGGCAATGCCAATCGTGTTTACGGCTGGGTATTTACCCGCTTAAATGTTTTCAGCTATCCGGAAAAATGTGACTTACTCCCATGGTGGCGAAACGTCAAGGTGGATATAGATTATCCATTATCAGCTGGAATTTATCGGCTGCGTTGTTATGAAACTGTTACAGGCATGGAACAAAGCGACAATTTAATATGGATGGACAACAATCAGCGAATAATTACCATGCCACCATTCCAGATAGATGTTGCTTTTAAGCTGGAACGTCAATCATTTGTAGAAAAAAAATTATTAAAACAGTTAAGACAGGGGGCAAACTGATGCTTATAAATAAATTTGCCACCATCGCTTTTACTGTTTTCATAATTATTGCCGGTATAAATATTATGGCCGCGGAGATTTGGCATTTGCCGGATGCCGGGTACAGGTTGGAATTGAAAAATGAACAAGCTGATACGCATGGATTTATTGACCTGAGCACGTATGGATTGCCTGACGATTTGGAGAATGGAGTAAATGTTCTTAGCTACGATGGTAAGGAGTTACCATTTAATTTTTACGCTAATGGTGGTCTGTTAATTGGCGGCGGACGTGTTGCTACTTGTTACGTTTACTTTGGCTTCCAACAGTCAATGCCACGACAACGTTGGTCTAAGAAGGATGGTGAACTGCCATTGGGGAGTCAGTTGAAACTTAGAGTATTCCACTCCAGATGGCAATACCTTACCCCGGGTCAATGGTTTGAACGCCAGCGTGAAAATGTTGCCCGGCAAACACGAAAGCAGACCGCATGGGTTGTCGATTACATTTATTTACAATTAGCCTGGGAGCTACTCGCAAGATACAATTATCCATGGCGAATGATTGACCGGAAAATGCTTAAAGATTCATCTTTTTTTACTGCCGGTTGGAACGAACCGTTTGATATTGAAGACTATATATGCTGGCGATATCAGGGGATTTACCGTCGTAGCTTGTGGAATGTAGAAAATTACTGGCGGAAATCTTTCGCCAATATAAATGTTTATGACCCGGTGAGAATGGAATGGGGAATTAAACGCCTGAAAAGAATTTTGACACAACAGGAGAAAAATATTCAACAGCTTCGTAAATCTGCTGATACTGGACCAGAACGTGATTTTATCAATATGTTCGAGAAAGGCAGGCTTCGCGAAGATGAAAAAGTTAATTTTGACAAGACCATAATTCAAAAAGGTATGGTGGAAATCAGAAATAATTATGCGGCCGTATTTTCCGGTAATTTAATAATTCGACAGCGTGGAGAATATGAATTCGCTATAAATGTTTCAGGTGGTGGTTTATTGATGCTGGATGACCACATTATTATAAATCGTTTGGGCGAAAATGAACGCAGCATTGACTGGCAGAAAAAAATTAAAATAAAACTTACCCGCGGTTTACATAGTTTTAAGTTTTACTACCATAAAAATACCAAACTATCATTTGCATGTGCAGCTTGGAAAAAAGGTGGAGAAAGTGAATTTACACCGATGACCGTCAATGATTTTTGTCCAGGATGGCCTATTCAAATACTTCAATGTCAGGATAAAGCAGGAAGAAAGTATCCGGTTGTACAAAAAACTGCGGAATACCTTTTGTATACCGGGAAACGAGAAAAAATGTGGTGGAATAATTATAAAATTATTCTTGGCGGGAATGCCGATTGGGCGGTAAATGGCAAAAAAGTATGTACCAGCGAAAATAGTTCAATTATTTCCCCGACGGTAGGTAAAACTGAAGTCAAGGTTTCGCCAGTAGATAAACATTATACACCTTTAAGCTTTATCCCTTCCCCAGGAAGTCAAGATTGCCGTTATGGCAGACCGGATATTATGCTTAAATGGTGGATGCCGAATTTTATTTTTGACGACGAAAGTGTAGAACTGGCAGTGGAGTCAGTATCAAAACTTCCATGGGATACTGAATGTTATTTAAGCGTTATTCCTGATTTTGAAAATTCAGCATTTCGTTCATCACGAGAATTGATTTCCTTATCTGGTCGTGATTACTATAATGATGATGATCGATTTATTCCTGATTCATTTTACAAGAAAAAATTTATGGTAAATGGCGCCGATATAAAAAATATTGGAGTTAAATTTGTTTTGACCATCCCCGGTCTTACATTTGATGAAAAGAGAGTTCGTTTCGTTCCCATTCGTGATTTAGGTATTCTGCATACTGAGTCTGGCGAACTTTATGATAAGGGTAATAACCGGATTATTCCGGTGTTGCATCGTCCAACACTTGCCGAGTTGAGAAGTTGGCAACTGCCGAATTTAATCTACAAGAAATTGAGTGGTATCACGCAAATGCTAATTGTTGGAGACGATTACGGCAATAATAATTCATATTTCAGCGAACTGTTCTCCAAGGCGTTACTGCGTCAAAATATCAATACTAAATTCTCCAGTTGGTTGCAATCAACTAACTCAAGCGAACGTATATTGCTGAATTTTATTGCAAAGTTGCCTGAAATAGCGAACACCGATGCCAATGCAATTCTAATTATCCCTCCTTCTCGAGAACTTTATGATGGTATCTCTGCAAGAGATATTTCACGTTTACTCGCAGCGTTAGTCGAGCAGACAAGGAATAATCCCGGAATCAAGAGAATTTTTATTACCACCTCTTTGCCAATGATAACTGCTACCGATCAAGAGAATGAACTTAATAATGATATCCGGCGTATCGCTCGCGATTATGGCGTCACTTTGCTCGACATAAATCATTTTATCCGCAAGTTGCCGGCATGGCAGTCCGCGTATGTGGCACAACATTCAAACGTCAGTTCTGCCACGATTTTACCGTTTCAGCAAATCCCGGCAATTGTCGGTTATTTGACTGGAGAAGTATTGGAATGAGTTATGTTTATAGACGTATTATCCGTCTATAAATTGCCGGTTTACAGGTTTGCTTTTTCTAGTGATTCAGCATGTATAATAATCAAAAGGTGTCTGGCTCTGGACATTGCTGTATAACATGCACTCTTTTCCTGCCAGCGCGGGTCAGAACCGGCGACATCAAGCAGAATGGCAACGCGGGATTCACACCCTTTGTATTTCATGTATGAATAATATAGAATTTGATTGTTGAATGATGTGTCCTTATTCGTGACAATTCGAAAATTCCCTACCATCGAATTACTGCCGATGCATGTATTTTCCATTGAATGTCCGCCAATAATCACTATTTCCGGCAATGTTACTTTTTCCTCGTCAATGAGTTGTTTGATTATATTTGATAAAAGTTCTCTCCTGGAATCCTGATTTTCTATATAATAGTGCCGGACTGGCAAGCCAATCGGGATTCCATCCATGGGCAATATTCCAGCGTCAGACGCAAGCGGTTTTATGGCATCAAAAATATTTCTGGTATTTCGGCAGTTACGATTTAAGACTACTGCCGGTGTGGCGCAATGCGGCAGTTCCAGTTTTTTCTGAAAAAGATTTTGGTCAGGATCATAAAAAATATAAAAATGTCCATCACTTTTTACCATAGATTGCATCGCCTTCCAGGACGCAGGCGAAAAATCCTGTCCCTCATCAACAATTACCGCATCAACGCGATAGCCAACATCATACAAATATTGATACAACCGCTCCGGTAATTCATTCTGATAAAAATTTTGCTTTTGTTGTTTTAATTCAATTTCTGCTTGTGAAATTTGCAGTTTATCCAGACAAAAGTCATGAAATGCTGACACCGTGATATTAGAGTAATCAGCGACGGCTTTCTTCATGTAAGTGGCGAGTAGTTGATTATAGCACAAAAGTAGTACTTCTTTGCCCTGTGACGCCAATTGAATAGCGCGTTTTACTGCCATTACGGTTTTGCCTGAACCGGCACAACCGCGCACTTGAAGCGTTTTAAAATTTTCCAGCGCAGCCAGCAGGCTACACTGCAACTCTGTACAGGTAAGCAGTATACGTTCTTCGTTATCAACGCGTTCAAAAAGGCGATATCCATAATCAAAGTAAGGCATCAGTATTTGCCGGATAGACTCGGTCAAATTTTGATGCCCTGACGTTTTTATTGATTTTGTCTCCTTGAGAACGTTGAGAACAAAATCTTTTAGATATGGCAATTCATTACCTGTGACAACTAAGCCCTGAGCTTCAGCAGGCCACACGTTATGCATTCCACAATCGGGGAAACAAACTGCATGTGCCAGTTTAACAGGTACTGCGTTATAATTAACGTTAAGTTTGTTGCTTAACAATTTCATTATTGCATACTTATTCTTTTTGGCTTGTTCTAAAGGAGAAGTTTTGTGTCCATTCTGATACCAGATGCCATCACGGTAACTGATTTGCCCTCCCTTAACCTCAAGAATGAGGATGCCGAGGTCTGGATGATGGAATAAAAAATCAATTTCACCGTCCCAACGTAATTTATGCATATCCCGTGAAACATAGTCAAAGGAGTGAAAAATCAACCATTGATCATCAAATTGTTTTTTTATTTCCTCAAATACAGTTATTTCTGAATATGGTCGTTTCTTAATGTCGCACTCGACAGGAATCATTTTCGCCATTGGATATAATCTCCTTGTTGATTAAAACTGTTTCCATCAGATGCGCCAGATAATGCCGGAACATTTACAAAATATTGGCAAAGTTTAAAATGAACAAAATTGAGTTGCTAATATAGTGGAGTTTCTTTTGAAATTCAATCTCGAATTAGGGCATGATCTCTGTAAGAATAACCAATGAAATATTCTAAAATTAAGTGCTGGATGAAAATTATGTGGCTACCCCGCAAGGATTCGAACCTCGACTAAATGGACCAAAACCACTTGTGCTACCGTTACACCACGGGGTAATAATCGAAATATCAAAACTACAATCAGCGGCATTAAAAATACTCCGTTTTTAGAAAAAATCCATTCAAAAATAATATTTATCAGCGAAAAAAAATTAAAACATAGTATATTACCAATTGCAAGTTGTAGTTCGTACCGCTTTTACCCAAAGTCATTGAATCAGGTAAGTGCAACTGTAACGCGGTAAAAATACTGTTTTTATACTCTATAAGTTTGAAATTTAAAAATTTTACCTTTATAGAGTATAACTTGTGATTCTTAACGAAATTATATACTAACCCGTTTCTTTTCAGGTAATCTTATGCATCCGATTTTTTTAGAACTGAATGGTTTTTTAACAATACGCTGGTATGGATTAATGGCTGCCCTTGGTTTTCTTGCCGCTATGTTTATGGTTGATTTGAACCGGAAGTATGCAAGCATGAACCGTGACCAGGCGACAACCTTAGTGTTTATCGGTGTGATTGCAGGCGTTATCGGTTCTCGAATTGCATACGTCATTCAATTTTATGGTCAATATCGTGATAATTTTCTTGAAATATTTAGAATTGACCGTGGCGGTCTGGTTTTTTATGGCGGTTTTTTTCTGGCAATGTTGTGCATGATTTTATACTGCCGCAAAGTTAAACTTGATACTTGGCGTGTATTGGATGTATGTACACCGGCGCTGGCATTCGGGCATATGTTCGGACGTATTGGCTGTTTTCTAAACGGCTGCTGTTTCGGTAAGCCAACAGAATGTATTTTGGGTGTAATTCATCCAGCCGGAAGTATGCCGGCACAGATTCACGGGGTTGTTGCTATCCATCCGGTTCAGTTATATGAAGCGTTTGCCAATCTTTTACTAGCCCTTGTCATGTTTCCGATTCTGCGCAAAACCGGGCGCGGAGTTGCGACGTCACTCTATTTGCTGATTTACGGTATTATACGTTTTGTTGATGAATTTTTTCGTGGTGACCACGTTGACTCTCTCGCCGGAGGGTTTACCCGCGCACAAATGATTGGATTACTATTGGTCCCGGTCGCGGCGATTATGCTTTTTTACTTTGTGAGATATGGAAACAAAAATTGTAAAACTAACCGTAACTGCTGAGCATAACGGTAAACGTCTTGATCGTTTTCTAGCCGAATCGATTCCAGATTATTCCCGCGTTTTTTTTCAGAAAATTATTAAACTCGGCGCTGTTCATGTCAGCGACGCAGTAGTTTCCATTCCACGTACTACGATTGTTGCCGGTAGTGTTGTTACTATTGCGATTCAGGAAGAAAAAAACTATATTCCGGTCAGCGAACAGATTGATTTACCCGTTCTTTATGAAGACGATTCCATGCTGGTGATTAATAAACCGGCAGGAATGGTTGTTCACCCCGGTGCCGGAAATTATTGTGGTACAGTTGTGAATGCATTGCTGGGTCGCAATCCGGAACTGCTGGAGACGATGCCGATGGCTAATTCTCGTCCGGGAATAGTTCACCGTCTTGATAAAGACACGTCTGGTTGTCTGGTCATCGCCAAAACTCCTCAGGCAATGTTCAAAATGTCAGCATCATTTTCTGAGCGTACTGTTGCGAAAACTTACGCTGCGATTGTACGTGGAATTCCTCCGCAAAAATCAGGTAATATAAATTCACAAATAGGAAGACATCCGGTAAATCGCCAAAAAATGGCAATTGTTCAGCGAGGTGGCAAAGAGGCTACGACAATTTATCAAGTGATTAAATCCGGTAAATACGAGGAAATCACCGTAAGTTTACTGCATGTCAGAATTCTGACCGGCAGAACACATCAGATTCGGGTCCATATTGCTAGCAAAGGTACTCCTGTGCTGGGAGATACTACCTATGGCGGTAAGCGTCCCCCGTTTGTTCACCGGCAAATGTTGCATGCATGGAAAATTAGTCTCCCACATCCGGTAACCGCTGAAATAATGCATTTTGAATCACCTTTCCCTGATGACTTCAACGCTGTCCTCAACTCAATGGCTACAGAGTAAATCGGAATATTGTTGAATTTCTTGAAACAATAACTAACTATTTTCGTTGCAGTGAGTGGATTTTTCTTTGTCTCTTTTTTTGACTAGATGAGCTATCCGGGGGAGCTAATTCAATATTATCAAGAAGTTTATTTTTAATTTCTGACCTTTGAGTTGAAAATCCGGTAAGAAACAAACTGATTTCAAAAAGTAAATAAGTTGGCAATGCCATAATCAGCATTGTCATAATATCCGGGGTAGGGGTTAAAATTGCTGACAAAACAAGTATTATTATCATGATGGTTGAACGTTGTTTTTTCAGTAACGACAATTCGATAATTCCGGTTTTTACAAGCAGATATATTGCAATCGGGAATTGAAACATAAGTCCGAAGCCCAATAGCATAAAAGATGTAAGACTAATGAAATTTTGCAACCCTATCGCCGGTTGAAGATTGGCACTGCCCATACTAATTGAAAATTGCATAATCATTGGTATTATCAGAAAAAATGAAAACGCAATGCCAACAATAAATAAAACCCAACTTGAACCGACAAGCAGCAACGCAAAACGTCGTTCGTGCGCATAAAGTCCGGGCGCAATAAAACGCCATGCTTCATATACCATATACGGAAAAGCTACAAAAATAGAGACTGTGAATGCTATTTTCAGTTGTACCAATAGCGGTTCCATCGGACTGAAAAATTTAAATTCAAATTTTGGCGGGCATGAAACTTTAATCAGAATTTCAAGAATATCTTGAGCGAAAAATATCGAGAGTGGAAAGAGCACGGCAAGGCACAACAACACACGAATAATCGAGTAACGCAAATCTTCGAGATGATCTAAAAAATTCTTTTCCATATCTTGAGATTAACACTAATTAACAATCATTGAATCAGTTATGAGGCGTCATTTTTATGATTTTGGCGCAGCCGATTGTTTTGTTAAACCTATTTTTTTTGATCTTCTGTTGTTTCGTCTTTGACGCCGGTGTTATTTTCTGTTCCGGCGACTTCATCTTTAGCTTTTTTAAATTCATTTGCAGCTTTACCAAATGATTTAGCAATTTCGGGTATTCTTTTGGCACCAAAAAGAAGCAGGACAACCATGAAGATAAAAAACAATTCTGAGGAACTGGGCATATTCATTTTGACATCTCCGATAATATTTTGAGTACATTGGTGACTGTTTCTTCTGGTTTAACTTTATACCATGACTGGATTATTTTGCCACTTTCATCAATCAGAAAAGCTGAGCGGATGATACCGAAATATTTTTTACCATACATGGATTTTTCACCCCAAACGCCGAAAGCATCGGCTGTTTGATGATTGATATCGGCAAGTAGTGAAAATGGCAGTCCAAAGTCATTACTGAATTTCTTTTGCGCCTTGTTGTCATCCGGACTTATGCCCAGACAAATTACGCCTGAATCAGACAGCAGTGAAAAATTATCCCTTATCGAACAAGCTTGGACGGTACAACCTGGTGTGTTTGCTTTCGGGTAAAAATAGAGCAGAATCTTTGAGCCTGAAAATTGTTTCAGTGTAATCGTTTTGTTATCTTGGTCAGATAGTGTGAATTGTGGTGACGGATCGCCTGATTTTAGTATCGTCATAATATACCCCATAGTTAAACATTTTTAGCGATTACGTGCAGACTGCCGAGTTCAGCGTCCCCAAGCAGAACAGAAATAACCTTACATTTACTTCGTAGCAGGAAGAAGATTGGACGGTCATATTCACTTAATGTTTCAAAATTACCCTGTCCCTTAGCAATAACCAAGTCCGCGGAACGCATCGCATCAATAAATTCAGCGGAGGAATGTTGCATTGAAACCCCGGGAGTAATGTCACCGGTGTTGATTATTTTTGCTGGTAGTCCCATCAGTCCGGAGGACTCAATTTCACGCATCGTAATGTCATTAAGAATTGGTCCTCCCCGGACACCAAGCGTTATTTTTTCACGGTATGGTTCAATCAATAGACGGTCAAATACTGCTTCCCCGCAGTTGTCCGCAATATACAGGATAGTGGAGGCACGATCCATCGCCCCTTGCAACTTTTTTACAATTTCCAAGTCAAGATGCATAGTAAAAACATCCATTATTTTTTGTCTGGCAGTGTTTAGCTGGAAGTTCTTATCTGCCCCATAGTCAATAATATTGCCGCCTATGACCAGACGAATTATTGCTTCAAATCGATCATCATGCCGTTCCAGTTCCTCCCGGAAGAAAGGAAGTAACTGATTGGCAAAGGCAGTCGAACAGTCCTTTACCTCGCGATAAGGGTCTTCCACGCCAGTGATGTCTTTTATTGTTTTATGAAATAGTCTTGCATGTTCTGGCGGTGTCAGGGAAAAATCAGCGTCAATTACCTCTGCAAGCGTTCTTTTGATAATATCCCTGCGGTGTATGTCGTTGGATGTAACCATTTGCGCGACATGAACCATATGTGAAACGATGCATGGAATACAGTCAATAGTTGTTTTCATAAATAAATATCCGTTAAGGTAAATTGCAAGCAAACTAAAATAGCCTCATTAGGACTGTCCTGCAAATGCATGAAGTCAAAAAGTGGGTATTTGGCAATGCAATATAATTTAAAAACAATTTAAGCGAAATCAATTTATTTATTGAAGTTGTTTATGTTTTAAATTATTGCCGGCAAAGATATTATATTTATGCTGGATTACGTTTAAATAGCCCGCTGGTCCATTCTTTTTCTGAAAATTGATGTTCAGCAATAAGTCCAAGTTCCTGATATGCCTGACTGATTGTTTCAAATTCTTCGTTAAGTATGCCGGCTAAAATAAGATGACCGCCAGGTTTGACATAATTAAATATAATTTCCCGATTGTTTAATAAAACGCTGCCAAGGATGTTTGCGGCAACAACATCGTAACCTTCTTCCCTGCTTTTAAATTTACTCGCATCAGCTACGGAAAGATTGATTGCATCGCCAAGAATGATGTTTTTCTCAATGTTTTCGGCTGCTACCATGATTGCGTCAGGGTCATAATCAAAGGCATCAACAGGATCATAGCCGAGAAGTGATGCGGCTATAGACAAAATTCCCGAACCGCATCCAGCATCGAGAAATGAACCAGGTTCCGGTGATACGGCAAGTTGATCAATCATTTTAAGACAAAATGACGTCGTTGCATGCTGACCCGTGCCGAAGCTCATTCCTGGATCAATTTCGACGATTACCTGCTCCGGACCGGGGTTGTAATCCAGCCAGGACGGCTTGATAATCAACCGCGGTGAAATTGTAATAATGTTAAAGTATTTTTTCCATACTTCCGCCCAGTCCTCTTTTTTCAGTTCGAATATTTCCGGGTTGGATAATTGTATTCCGTAGTCACGCCATTCGATACAGAGCCTTTCCAGTAATTCCTTGATTTCCTCTGCTTCTAATTTATTTTCGCAGTAGATAGTGTGAAAAGCAATTTTCTCCTCTTTATCTTCCCACGAACTAAGTTCATGGTCAAGAGATGTCAGCATTTCGTGCCCGGAATTGGAGTCGCCAGAATCATCGGTAACCTTACAGCAATAGATAATATCTTCCATCTTTATCTCTCCATTTATAATTTATTGGCATAAAATTTTTATTTTCCATTTAATTATCACAAAAATAGACTATTATAAAAAGGCGGAATTTCAAATTTAATATCAGGAAAAAAGACAAAGATGTTGGAAAAAATTGAAACTATTGTTGTTTTGGACTTTGGTTCACAATACAGCCAGTTGATTGCCAGGCGGATTCGTGAATGCAATGTTTATAGTAAAATATTACCGTTTAATGTGTCAGCTGAACGTTTGCGTGAAGAAGCGCCTGCCGGAATTATCCTCAGTGGCGGACCTGCAAGCGTGTATAATGAAAAATCACCCAAGTGTGACCCTGCTATTTTTGACCTGGGAATCCCGGTGTTGGGCATTTGTTATGGTTTGCAGTTACTGGTACATACGCTTGGAGGGAAAGTGGCACCGGGCAGGGCTCGTGAATATGGCAAGGCCATGATGCAAATCGTTGACAGCAGTTCTCTCTTTGATGGCATTTCCGGTGAAATTCAGGTTTGGATGTCTCACGGCGATAAGGTATTGGAAATCCCGGCATGTGGATTTAAAGTACTTGCAACTACGGTTAATACCGAATATTGCGCTGTTAATTTTGAAGGCCAGTCAATATATGGTATTCAATTCCATCCCGAAGTTGTTCATACGCCGCTTGGGAAAAAGATTATCAGTAATTTCTGCCACAGAATATGCGGTTGCAAGGGCAACTGGAATATGAAATCGTTTATTGAACAGGCTGTTGCCGAAATTAAAAAAAATGTTGGAGAAAATAAAGTAATTTTAGGTTTAAGCGGAGGTGTTGATTCATCTGTTGCTGCAGCATTAATACACAAGGCGATTGGACACCAGCTTACGTGTATTTTTGTTAATAACGGTCTTTTACGCAAAAATGAAGCAAAACGTGTTCAGGAACTTTTTGCCGGTAATTTTCAAATGTCACTTTGTTATGTCGATGCTACTGAACAGTTTATGAATAAACTTGCCGGCATAAGTGATCCGGAAACTAAACGTAAGGTCATCGGGCATGAATTCGTTGAAGTATTTAATAATGCAGCAAAAGAAATAAAAAACGCCACATTTCTGGCACAGGGAACTACCTATCCTGATGTTATTGAGAGCGTGCCGATTGATGGAAATCCTGCAGCAATGATAAAAAGCCATCATAACGTCGGCGGTTTACCAAAAGATATGAAACTGAAATTACTCGAACCGCTAAGTCGTCTTTTTAAAGATGAGGTGCGCGAGGTCGGGCGCGAGTTGGGATTGCCGCCTGATGTGGTTATGCGTCAACCGTTCCCCGGTCCCGGACTTGCGGTGCGTCATATCGGTGCTTTATCTCAGGAGACTTTGGATGTATTGCGCAACGCCGATGAGATTGTGGTTGATGAAATAAAAAATGCCGGTTTGTATTACAAGATATGGCAGACTTTTGCCGTTTTTCTCCCGGTACGTACTGTCGGCGTGATGGGTGACGAAAGAACTTATGATAACGTCATTGCCATTCGTGCTGTTGAAAGTGATGACGGTATGACTGCAGATTGGGTTAAGTTGCCCTATGAACTTTTAGAAAAAATTTCCAGTCGCATAATCAATGAAGTTCGTGGAGTTAATCGTGTCGTCTATGATATTACCTCAAAACCTCCTGGGACAATTGAGTGGGAATAAGCATTAAGCACTTTAACATGTGCAGATTCAGGGATTAATAATGCTTGAGATAAAACACGACTTTCATGTCCATACGACGTTCTCTGATTGCTGTTCTGACGAACGGCAGATTCCTGAAATCATTCTGCCGGAACTTGTGCGTCATGGGATCCGGCGTGTCGGGTTTGCTGACCATATATGGGCAAATCCTGCATTTGCACCTAATGATTTTTACCGGCCGCAAACTTTTGAGCGGATTAAGCGTTTAAGAGAAATCCTGAAATCTCTGCCCGATTACGGTATTAAGATATATGTTGGTTGCGAGGCGGAAATGCTTGCCCCCGGAAAATTCGGAATTACTCCGGAACTGGCAGAACAACTGGATATTGTGGTATTAGCAACAGACCATTTCCATTTCAAGGGAATCGTGGAACAACCGCGCTCAGAATCCCCGCGTGATATAGGCGTACATATGCTTGAATTTTTTGTTGCCGGTGCCAGGTGTAATATGGCAACAACCTTGGCACATCCATGTCTGCCGCTTGGTTTTATGCAACATTATGATGAAATTATCAATTCGCTTTCGGACAACGAAATGCTGGATGCATTTGCTGTCGCCGCGGAAACTGGTATAGCATGGGAAATTACCGTGAGTTATTTTCCTGACCCGGTTAAAAACCGTTTTCACCATATTGATACACCTGTTCGAGTGTTGTCGCTGGCAAAACAGGCAGGGTGTAAATTTGTTTTCGGCAGTGATTCGCACACAATATCCCGTCTCTCAAGAATTCATGAGCTTAGTTACTTTATTCTTGAATCCGTGAAAGAAAATGACAAATAATTTGATAAAATAGTTGATAAC
>CAYMSF010000040.1:0-7894 GCA_964392985.1 uncultured Victivallaceae bacterium
AGGTTAGTCGTCAATCGCCGGTTTCATTTTTTTTCATGTCAGATTTGACACTACCATTATTTTTACAAAATATTGCCTAACCGATGACTTACTCTAATATTCTAAAATATAAAATCAAAAAATATTTTAATATTGTGCTACTTTCACATCACCAGTAACGCCCCGGTCTGCCGCGACTCATGATAATATAACCGAAATTCCCTGTCTAAAAAATTAATACAAAGTACAGAATATAGTTGACATTATTTTTATAAGAAATTTAATGAATGGTCTGTTTCAATGTTTGACTAATATTCAGAACTGGCTAATTTAAAACATTATGAGAATGGTTCTTGATTGTCGGGGGCTCAGTAATTACGAGTTATTTTTCTGTTATGAACTAGATGTATAAAAAAGTATATGTTATTGTATTAACTATTTAAATAAAAATTTACTAGATGAATGCAAAAATGGATAATGAAAAAATAGAACTAATTTTTACACATTCGATGCATTTTGTAATGCTCCGCGCTGAGGCTGAATCTGCTGCGTCAGGGACTAACCATATCCTTATTGATCATGTATTTATGGGGCTGGCAAAGCTTGCGGAACTTGACCCCATAGACATTTCGACTTCTGTCCAAGACCGTTCTTCCGTCCGAGTCGAAATACTAGAGGTCGCTAATCTTTTTAGTGCTATTAGAATAGACACAAAATTTGCGCGTCAATTCATGAGAAGAGCTTTTGCGATGTCCAATGGTGAGGCGCTAGATCTAACCGGAGGGAAAAATATGGATGATTTTCTCTCCTGTCTAAAAGCAATGATGAAACGAGACAAAACCTCGAAAATAACATCGAAGATGGCTTTGCAGGCGATCATTGAGAATCCATCGCCTGTCATACAGGAACTCATTGACAAAGGTAATTCCGCAGAAGAAACGGCTAAAACCGATCTCGGAGACTGTAAATTCAACCGGAATAAAGATACTGCTAGTGATAAGAAAGGGGCGGAGTTCATCGCAAACCTGGTTGATGATGTCAGAAAGTTACAGTACAATCTTCTTGATGTTGTTTTTGGTCAGGATCATGCAGTCCGATCATTTGCAGAAGGAATATTCAATTCTGAGCTTCTTACACTTACCGACGATAAGCGAAAGAGCCCGAGAGCTATATTTATCTTTACTGGTCCTCCAGGTGTAGGTAAAACCTATCTTGCCGAAAAATCAGCAAATCTTTTGAACATTCCGTTCAAAAGATTTGACATGAGCGGGTATTCAGACCACCAGCAACATCTTGATTTGGTGGGGGTTGCTGCCTGTTACAAGGACTCAAAAGATGGACAATTGACTGGCTTTGTTAATAATAATCCGCATTGCATCCTACTCTTCGACGAAATTGAGAAGGCACACTTGAATTGTATAAACCTTTTTCTTCAGATACTTGACGCCGGAAAGCTTCAAGATAAATACACTGAGCAAGACGTGCCGTTCCGCGATACTCTGATCATTTTTACCACCAATGCTGCTCGTCAATTGTACCAAGACAAAACTACATGTAGTGGCTCATCTATTTCTCGTAAGACTATTCTCAATGCTCTTGAGACAGATATTAATCCTGGTACGGGGCAACCATTTTTTCCCGCTGCAATATGTTCACGCCTTGCGACGGGTTGGCCGATTATGTTCAATCATCTCCAGGCTCATGATTTGGAGCGAATTGCAGAAAACGAATTGACCCGTTGCGGGAATCTGTTCGCAAAGCAGTTTGACCTTTCTGTTAAAATAGATCCTCTGCTTCCATCGGTACTGCTCTTTCGCGAGGGAGGGCGCGTTGATGCACGAACTTTGCGAGCGCAGACAGAAATATTTTTTAAGAACGAAATGTATAAACTTTTTCGCCTTATGAAAAAAGGATCTACAGAAAAGTTTTTCAAAGATTTCCGTCAAATATGCTTTACCGTAGAAATCGAAAAGGCTTCAGCAGAGGCATCTTCTCTCTTCCATGAGGAGGAAAAACATGAAATACTTCTTTTCTCAAGTCCCAAACTCGCAGCAATATGTCGTATGAAACTTTCTAATTATATATGGCATGACACCCTCGACCCAGAATGTGCTATAAGACTACTTGGCGAACAAAATATCTGCCTCGTCCTTATACAACCATTTTCGGATTGTATGGTTGATTTGCACGCCTATGACGGCATGACTCAGCTAACGATGAAACAATTTGATCATGTTCCGATAGGAGTTGGTCAGCTTGCCAGTCCAAGACTTTTCTTTAGATCAATTTGTGAACGTCTTCCAGAATTTCCAGTCTTTCTGCTAGAAACGCCTGGATGTCCCATTGACGAAGAGGTCGAAACAACATTTATGCATGGTGGTGCAAGAGGAAAAATTGTTTTTACCGAAACTGAAATAGGCGTTTTTGAAGAAGCACTACATAACATTTGCCAGAGCCTTTTGATGCAGAGGAATGCATTTACTCTAGCATCTTCAAGTCAAGTTCTAAGCTTTGAAACAACCCCAAAAATGGATAGGTCTAAGGAATCATTGTTCATTCGCCTACGCGACTTTAACCTGAAACGTGCTCTATCCGCAGGCGACATGGGCAATGTTCTCGATGATATCCAGAAGCCTAAGGAAAGTTTCAATGACGTAATAGGCGCGGATAGCGCAAAGGATGAACTAGTTTTTTTTATTGATTATTTGAAATATCCAAAAAAGTTTGCGGCTCTTGGTCTTAAGCCGCCTAAAGGGGTTCTATTGTATGGCCCCCCCGGAACTGGTAAAACACTTCTCGCTAGAGCTATGGCTGGAGAATCAAATGTGGCGTTTATTCCATACACTGCAACATCTTTCGTCACTAAATGGCAAGGAAGTGGACCAGAATCAGTTAGAAAACTGTTTGAAACGGCAAGGCGCTATGCTCCATCTATAATTTTCATCGATGAAATTGATGCTATTGGACGAAAACGCGGTGACTCAAGCTCTGGGCATGCTGAAGAGATGGCATTGAACGCTCTTCTCACAGAGATGGACGGATTCAATGTTGACCTGCACCGTCCGGTATTTGTTCTTGCTGCTACTAACTTTGAAGTTGAAGAGGGCAAACGTGGTGCAGGCGTTCTTGATGCGGCACTTGTACGTCGTTTTGACAGGACAATTCTTGTTGATCTGCCTGACAAGGATGCCAGATTTAGATATCTCAAAATTAAACTGTCTGGTAATAAAAATTTTGAAGTTAGTCATGAAATGATTGAACAGACTGCTGGAAGAACAGTAGGCATGAGCCTAGCCAATATTGAATCCGTCATAGAGTTTGCTGCACGAAATGCAGCAAAGTCTTCAGGTATACTGACTGACCAGACACTGGAAAATGCGCTTGAAACAATCCAGCATGGTGAAGAAAAAAATTTGGGGGCAGCAAATATTGAACGTATCGCAAGGCATGAGTCTGGCCATGCTTTTCTATGTTGGCTCGGTGGAGAAACTCCGGCGTATCTTACTATTGTTGCAAGAGGTGAACATGGCGGATACATGGAACATTCCGAAACAAGTGTCATCGCTCCACTCCGAACAAAAGACTCTCTGCTTAAAAATATCCGTACGGCGTTGGGGGGGAGAGCCGCTGAAATTGTATATTACGGTGAAGAAGGAGGCATATCAAGCGGTGCATCAACTGATCTTGAAAGGGCGACTGAAATTGCAAAGGCGATGATTTGTAAATATGGAATGGATAAGGAAATGGGACTTGCCACACTTTCCGGGAATGAAATTACTATGGGACCGCTGGTTGAAAAGATAAATTCACGGGTATCAGGCACACTTAACAGTCAGATGAGAGAAGCCGTCGAAGCCATTTCTGCAGCTCGAGTAAAAATTGACAGCTTGGTATTAAAACTGCTTGAAAAAAACCGACTGACTGGGGATGAAATAGAAATAATTTTGGGAATAAATCATGTTAATTGACGATACAACAAATCATATTACCATCACGCTCAAAACTTAACGTTTTATTAATAATATGTAGCCAAAGTCCATAAGTATGGTTAGAAAAATGTATTGGCGGAAAAAAGCTTAATTAATGAAGGATAAATTATGCCATTGCTGAAAGAGGGGGAATGCATTCGGGAAACATACACGATTGAGAAATTTCTCGGAGAAGGTGCATTTGCTGAAGTATATCGAGTTCGTCACCAATATATGGGACGACAGGCCATGAAAGTTTTTAAAAGTATCGGTATGGATATGTCCGAAATTAATGAAATGTTAGAAGAGGCCGTTTTGCTCTCTAAAATAGGACATCCCAATATTGTCCGTGTATTTGACGCAAATATTTTTGAAACCTTAAAAGGTATCTGCGGTTATTTTACCATGGAAAATATTTCTGGTGGAAGTTTGGAAAGTTTCTGGCAATCGCACGGAACAGACTTCGTCCCTTTGGAGGCAACTATTGATATTATGTGCCAAGTATGCAGAGGACTATCCGTCGCCCATGGAGGGAAACCTCCCATAGTTCATCGAGACATAAAGCCTCAGAACATCCTAGTCGGCTATGAACCAGAAGGAGTCCGGGCTAGGGTATGTGATTTTGGCTTGGCCAAGAAAGTAAACCCCCTCACACTTTTAGCCACAGCTGCTGGTACTCTCGCATTTAAGCCTCCTGAAATATTTCATGATTTGAAAACAGATTCGTGCGCCGGTGATGTATGGGCGCTTGGAGTTACGCTTTATCTAATGCTGACAGATCGTCTGCCTTATGAAGTTAATCCTGTTTTCGGATGGTCGGGCAACCGGGCGTTTGATGATGAACTGACGATTCCTAGTTACTATAATCAAGCCGTTGACCATAAACTTGAGAAAATTGTGCTGAGATGCTTGGATTTTAATCAGGATAATCGTTATCCAACGGCCAAAGAACTATTAGACGATCTGGAAAGTTGGAAAAAAATCACTAATTGTGAGTCCAAGCCAAAGAAAAGCGTGCCATCTGAACTGTCGAAAGACGCTCTTGGTTTCGCCCATTCGCCATTAAATCACGATGAAGCCCAACGTCTTGTTAAGATGGCACTTACTAAGGTAAAAACCGAGGGGTTCAGGGGGTTGGCATCGGCTGCTGATATAATGGAAGAAGCATTCAATAAGGCTCCTTCGCTTCGTGAAAAATATGCAAATATTGTCCGTCTGTGGCGCGATGGGAAGGTTATGTGACGTGAAAACATTCACTCCTCAATATGACTTAGAACACGCGACGTCAGAGTGCAAATCTCTACTTGAGATATGTAATCATTACGTGTACCTTGACAACCCCTTTAGGATTATAGGAGTGCCTGTAGATGCGACGTCCAGAGAGATAAAAAGACGTATCACGGATCTCAAGTCTTCAATCGAAATGAACGATGTAGAATCCGACATGAAGCATGCATATGCCTTAACTACCCCACCCGACCTAAGAAAAATTCAGGAAGTAGAGAAAAGACTTCAGGAGCCTGAGAAGCGCATCATCGATGAATTGTTCTGGTTTTGGCCCGCACAATGGCAACAGGGGAAAAAGGATCCGGGTTTTGAAGCTCTTGCAGATAATAAAACAGAAATAGCTTTCAATATTTGGGCGAATGCCTTGTCTGATTCCGATAAATATGTTGCAGTAAAAGCTAAGCACAATATGGCTGTGATGTACCATATGGTAGCACTGGAGTCTGACCTAATAGCTTCTAAAAATAAGATCTCCAACGAACAAATAGACACAATTGCCGAATACTGGACGAAAAGTCTACAGTGGTGGTTCGAACTTGTATATGAAGATGATATATTCTGGGAGATTATAGAGGAAAGAATAAGAATCCTCAACGACACCAAGTTGAATGTAGCTTTTGCAACAAGAATTCGTTACTATCTTTCCATTGCTCTTGATAAAATAAATGCACACATCGCATTAAATTATGCAGAAAATGACAATCTGGAAATGGCTAAAATACATTTGTCTTACGTCAAAATGAATGAACGTCGCAAAGGCAAAAAAAATATTGACAAATTGCTGGATTTCGTCATCGAACCGCTTAAAAAACGCATCAAGTCAGCCGTGGCAAGCGCAAACAAAAATAAGAATAATTACCTTCAATGTGCCAATGAACTACTAGAGTCAACCCGAAAAGAATTGACAATCGTTGACATATTTTTAGGCAGGGAGTATGATGCTGTTGCGTATCTTTACGACGAAGTGGCAGACACTTGCTTAAAATGCGTTGATAACGAAGAAACAATTGACTTGGAGACATCCAAGAAGTTAATTCCCATCCTTGCCAAGGTGGAGGAAATCGCCGTAGACAAAAAAACGGTAGCCGAGATTCAGCATAAAATCGATTCATTGAAGAAAGGAATCGAGTATGAGGCCATTAAGCCACTTGAAAGACTAATCGATTTAGCAGTAGAAAAAGCTGATGCTACAGTAACAGAATCACCAATATATGGACTTATAGCCGCGACTCATCTACTAAAATCAACTCAAGATAAACTGTCATTAATTGACCGGGATAATTTCTCACGCCCCTTCCACAATGTTGCCTTAACTTGTTATCACTGTGTTGTTTCTTATTGCAAAGAAAAAGCTGGCCAAGCTGATTGGGTTCCATATTCATGTATTGCCATCTTGTTAAGAGTTGTGGAAATGACAAAAGATGAAGATCTTGTCAAAGAAATTCAAAGAATTATTAACCTTTTAAAAGATGATGTCAAGGACAAGTGTTGGTTCTGCAATGCACAAAAAGTTAATAATAATGCAAATATTGAAATCTCAATGCTTAAACCACAGCTTAGTATTTTTAAACAGGCGGAGGAAATAAAAGTCGCTGTTCCTTGCTGTGGATGCACAAAGCTTGGGTGTTTCGGCTATATAGTTGTACCCCTTTTCTCCATTGCTGGCTTAATATGGACGTTGAAAATGGGCCACGATGAATATCATTTTTCCTTTCGGGAATATTTTTTGTCAATCGTCGCATTCATAGTAGCAGAATTTATAATATATGTAACGACTATTAAGATAAAAGAGTTGAAAAAATGGAAATATCCCATAATTTTGGATATGAAGAGCAGAGGATATAAGTTTAAGAGAAACTGGTTCATCAATTCCATTGCTCTGTTGTTCAATAAATTTATGAGAATCAAACAAGTCTCGAGTATTGCTCAGTTCTTCAATAAATTTATGAGAATCAAACAAGTCTCGAGTATTGCTCAGTTCTTCATTAAATTCTGGAAATTTGTACTGCTGTCTGCTATTATTATAATCATCATAACATACGTGGTTAGCTATTTGTATTACAACTCATATTGTACAAAAGCTAACATTGCATTTTCAAACAAAGAATATGAAACGGTTATAGAACTTTATAATAAGGCACTCAACGTTTCTAGCGTTACAAAGTTGTTGTTGCCAAATGCCCGGTTAGAGTTGGAGCGTTTATATTACAACTCATGCTGTACAAAAGCCAACATTGCATTTTCAAACAAAGAATACGCAACGGCTATAGAACTTTATAATATGGCTCTCAATGTTCCAGGCTATTATGATAATCCATCAACAAAGTTGTTGTTGCAAGATGCCCAATTAGCGTTAGATCGCAAGTTACAATTCGATCAATTGATAATCAATGGAAGACAATTCATGGAAAATAAAGATTGGAAGTCTGCAGAAAAGCTATTTAACGAAGCTGTTAAAGTTCCGGGATACGAAAAAGATCAACTTGTAATCAAGAAACTAGAAGAAGTCAAGTTGTATCTAAATTATAAAAATCAGTTTGATGCACTGATGATTGAAGGTAGAGAGGCGTTGTCTGGTGAGAATTATAGTAAGGCGTTGGAATCTTTCGACAACGCCACAAAAATACCCGGATACGAAAAAAATGATACTGCGGTCGCGC
>CAYMSF010000040.1:7994-38146 GCA_964392985.1 uncultured Victivallaceae bacterium
AGAAAAATATAGCCAAATTGAAAAAACAAACCCAATTGAAGCTCGATCGTAAAAAACAGTTTGATATACTGATGATTGAAGGTGGAGAGGCGTTGTCTGGAGAGAATTATAGTAAGGCGTTGGAATCTTTTGACAAAGCCATGAAAATACCAGGATACGAAGAACATGAGACTGCTGTGGCGCAGAAAAATATAGCCAAATTGAAAAAACAAACCCAATTGAAGCTCGATCGTAAAAAGTTCGACCTATGGATGTCTGAAGGCAGAAGTGCCCTAGACCGCAAAGATTGGGCGGCCGCTAAAAAGGCTTTTTTAAATGCCAGTACAGTATCAGGTTATACTGACGACAGCAATGCTCTGTCTGGTCTTAATACGGCAAGTGACGAGTTACAGTTGCAACAAAGTGAAATTGCCTGGAATAAAGTCTACGATGAGGCGGATGAACATTATCAGCGGGGCAAGTTACTCGATAAAGAAGACCCGAACGCTTATAAAGAGTGTCAGTTAACTATAAAAATAATTACCGATTTTACTGTTTCCGCCTATTACCGTGATGTAACTGATGTAAATAAACAACGACTTACTGAACTGGCAAGACGGGCGCACGAATATATGAAAACTATTTGTCTAGGATCAACTAAACCTACGTCAATCACAACTTCTGCACCTGTGCAAGGGCAAAAGTGGATCGTTTCAGGTTTAGAGATGCCGTTTATTTATATCGCACCTGGAACTTTTCAGATGGGTTCTAACCGTGATGATAAGGCTGAGAGGCCAGTACATAAGGTAACCATTAGCAAAGGGTACTGGATCGGTAAATATGAAGTAACGCAGGATGAGTACCATGCGATTATGGGGAGTAACCCGAGTAACTTCAAGGACAACAATAAACCAGTGGATCAAGTAAACTGGAATGATGCAGTAAGTTTTTGCCAGAAGCTGACCGAACGGGAGCGTGGCGCCGGGCGTTTACCTGACAATTATGAGTACCGTCTGCCGACTGAAGCGGAATGGGAATTTGCCGCCCGTGGTGGAAATGCGAGTGAATACTATCAATATAGCGGCAGCAATACACTTGACAGCGTAGCGTGGTATAATTCAGCTAGAACCTCCGAAGTTGGTTTAAAATCCCCAAATGAACTGGGTATTTATGATATGAGCGGTAATGTGTCTGAATGGTGTCTGGATGACTGGCATGACAATTACGACGGAGCACCCAATGATGGTATCAGATGGGGCGATGGAAGTGGCTCTAACCGCGTGATTCGCGGCGGCAATTGGTACGCCGTAGCCAGTTACAGCCGTGTCACAAATCGCGACTGCTTTTCGTCCGTTCGCAGAAACAGCATCATGGGTTTTCGCGTTGTCTTCGCCTCCAGTTCGAAGTGAAATTTGTTCCATTTTTGAAATAAACATTTATGGAGCTTTTCAAAACAACCTATCAATTAAACATTTATGTAGGCTGTTTTGAAAAGTAATAGTGTTCTTTCCTGGCTTATTTTTACCCGCCCGGTGACACCACTATTCACGCAGTCGGGGTTATTGCCAATTTTCAATATGAAAACATGCTTTTTAAACGGTCATTTTTTAACACCACTGAGGCAACAAATTAACACAGTAGTAACAATTATTTTTAAACTGGTCCATGACGCCATTTTTGTATCAAGACATGCGTTGTGAATCCGCTTACTGAAAAATTCCCGATTTTTATGAAAAAAAGGACAATTTTATTTCCATGGGTCAGCATTATTTTTCTGGGCAGCAACAGTTGTATTATCAGGGGTTTTACCCAGCGCGAGGTTAAGACGAAGTATCATGGATGCCCCTGCTGAATCACAAAATGACCTGACCGGTTGTATTACAGGAAATATTGCCATCACTTCAGAGATGACAAAAGTAATAATCAGAGCCACAATAGTGAGAAAAGAAATTCTCTTTAGCATAGATTGAAATAACCATGGTCCACTAATGCATGCTAGTGCAATCTGGATAGTCTTATTGTCCGGATCCAATGCCAAAGCCATCTGCCACAGTTTTTTTGCTTGATTAAAATGTCCCTTTTGGACTGCTATTCGCGCTAATAAATCCAATGACATAGGAGAGGATGATAACATCTTATCTTCTTTTATTAACTTTTCTGCTTCATCCAGTTGACCGCAGGTCGCTAATTGGCTTGCATACAGGAGTATTAGTTGATTTTTTATATTTTCTTGCAGATTGTCCTGTTCTGACGATTTTCTCATAATTTTCAGCCTTTAATCATTTAAGAATGATGCCCCCCATTTTCGTCGCCACTAAACGCGTTCTAAGGTAGAGCCATATCCATGGTTGTCCTGTTTGATTTCCTCTCCGGCATTGTCAGGCAATAGATCTAATAGTTTATAATTGACATCCATCAATCCATCAATGTCGTCATGGCTTATACATTTTAGGCCATTCTGGAAATAGCGTTCGGCAGCGTTTAAATCGCTCATTTCGTCCAATTTTTTTCTGAGATAATAGAAGAGATTGATATGAAAAGCCGGGCTCTCCCAACGAATATCCCGGTTAAAATCCTTGATTTGTTCAATCTTTTTGCGCAGTGGGTCTGCTAATTTCTGTTGTATGAGCTTGTGTGCATCATCGCTCATTTTGGCTGCTTGTTCCTTATAACTAGCATTACCTATGTTGTCAACGGTATTTTTCAAGTTTTCAAGAGCTTCATTAGTTGTTGCGACGATTTCTGGCCATTTTAGCATATCTTCGACATTGTCAATTTTGATTTTCAGTTCAAGTAGCTCCTTTTCGGCTTTGAGAGCAGCATCGGTGTCCCCATTAGCCGCACTAATGAGATTATCAAGATTATTAATTTCTCCAGAGTTCAGCAAGTCAAACGGGATGTCTTCATCTATATCCTTCATTTTTTGACAGATTGTGTCAATCCTATTTTTTACATCATTGAAATCAATTCGGAGTATATTGGCATTAGTGTGTCCCTTGTTTGAGTCGATTATTGTCTTAAACTCATCGTCTAGCATAGGAATATAGGCAGAGGCATTTATGATTCTTGAACTGTTTATTTCCAAGGTGACTTCAATTTCATTGCCGGCAGGAAGATCCCTTCGAATGTGGCTTCCATTGACTTCCAGATGGCCGAGAAGTCTATTTCTGTCCGCACGGCTCATATTACCTTCAACCACTGGAACTTTTAGAACATTGCCACTTTCGCCTTTTTTAAGTGATAGTGTGGTTTTAAACGTTCTGGTGCATTTTGCTGGCAGAGGATCCCCCTTCTTAAAAAACTCAACTGTCTCGTTATTTGATAGTGCCAATGAATAAGAATTAATTATTGGCTGTTCGGAAATTACTCCAGCGGCTCCGGTAACGGTATATACAAGAGTGTCCGGGGCGATTGTTTGTTTACGCCCAGCCTTATCCAGCAGTTCTATTTCGTAAATATTGCGTACACCTTTCTCTGCTTCCAAATAAATCTTAAATTTCCCATCATCTTTTAATGGAAATTTTCCACTTCTCCACCCGAGAAGTTCTTTAGCTTCCGGAGTTTTGTTGGCAAGTTCTACAGTATAACCGTTCAGAGATGTCCCATTAGCAGAACTTACCTCGCCCAATATCCTCGGGTCTGTGTCCGGTCCCATATTTTTGTATGCAAGCCTTGCATTGAACTGACCATCAACCGCCTTCGGTATTGCCTTTCCCTCTATTCTCTGTGTTCCTGCAAATACTGCAGCACCACGAGCAACCACAGTGAGTGGGTCCATTGAATAGTCCATATGGATGCCAAGGCGATCCTTGAGAATGTCCCTGAAGTAAGGGGCAAGGGTGGGGCCGCCTACTAGGAGGATCCGTTCAATTGCGCTGGTGGTAAAGTCTTTTTCCTTCAGGACACGTTTGCAAATCTCTACTGAACGCATTATGATTGGTTCTGCAACATTAATCAAATCGTTCCGTGTAAGTTTGAAATTAAGTTCTATTTCCTCTCCGTCCGCATCTTTGAACATGCAGTCTTCGATATAGGTTGAGTCACTTCGGGACACCTGTATCTTCGCTGCTTCCGCTGCCCTTTTTATGACGGCGAATGCGGTCTTCCATTTCTTATTGCCGCGGGTAAAGTCGGGCAAATTGTAGTTTTTCTTCAGTTCAGGAACTAGCAGTTTGTCAATAATTTCCCAGTCAATATTGGAGCCACCAAGGAAATTATCGCCACCATGGTTTACCACATGTATTGACCCTTCCTCAGCTTTCATTATTGCTGCGTCAAAAGTTCCACCGCCAAAGTCGTAAACAAGAAAGTACCCAGTTGTTGCATCGGCATGAAATCCATATGCAAGTGCCGCAGCTACCGGTTCTTGAATTAGAGGACACTCGTAAAAACCAGCAAGTTCTCCAGCCTTCATTGTTGCCACACACTGCCTCTGTTCAAAAGCGGCTGGAACAGTGATGACACATGCCTGAACGTCTTCTCCTGTTCGCTGTTGTACATCACAACGCAAACTTTTTAGTACTTCTGCTGAAACTTCCTCTGGCAGAAGCATTCGTTCCGCCGCTTTGAATTCATATTTTGAATCAGTTCCCATTCGTCTTTTAAATTCTATATTTACATCGTTTGCCGAGGACTGGTCCTCTAATCTATTTTGAGCCCTGCGTCCTACATGCACCTGGCCGCGTTTGTCAATAAATACGGCAGAAGGAGTGATATCATTACTGTCGTTGTTCTTGATTACGTCAGTAACATTTCCTCTGAGTACAGCAATGGCGCTATTTGTCGTTCCAAGGTCAATTCCGTAGTCGATTGTCGTTCTTTGCATTATGCGTTTCCTTTCTATAAATCATTTTTTTGTGGTTTAGGAGTTCCTACTATAACTTCGCCTATCTGAATAAGAACGCCTTTCCAAGCCACAGATGGTTTTATCGTTTCCTTAATCTCCTCTTTAATAATTCCAGGGGATTGCTCGAAACTCACAACTTTCAACGCCATACCTGTGTCGTATGTCCGGCCGGCAGAATCTATTGTTTGAACTCCTGCCTGAGTTAGGGCATCTTGTATTGCCTCAATATGTCGGTGTATTTTTTTCATTTCTTCTCGTGGCTCCCCATTCTTTGGGTCTATTATCTTATTTTTCGCCCGCCAAACGTTGGTTGCAATTAAAGCGAAAGTTTTTTCAATAGTAGAGTCAGGAACAGAGGCATATTCCTGCTTCGCATCCTTTGCGCGAAGTACACTTCCATACAAGGATGTAACAGTATCGTCCAGTGACACCGGTGAATTAAGCGCCAATTCATGGGGAACTTGGACGGTTATTCCAGTTTTGATTACGGAAAATTTTGTTTTGGCATGTTTAATCAGACGATTTTTGCTCTTGCTCATAGTTTGACCTTTTCATAAATATAACCAATGTTTTCCTGCTTTTAACTATTACTTAGTTGTAGCAATTTGATTCACTCAAATTATTAATTTATCGACCCAATCGTTTTTTACGAGTTTTTTATTAGTAAATCCATTTCTCACTACTTTTCGGTAAAAACCTTTGTGTTCAACTAAGTAATTGATAACGCACTCACTCCTTGTTTCAATCTATCGTCATTGGCTGGTAAAAAATTGCAAAAATTGATTGTGTGCCCTATTTGTTTTGTTTCATCTGCCGAAACCAGTTGGAAGACGTTTCTTGGAACAGAAGCACCACGGCTGCTGTTACAACCACCAATTGAACGATGTCGAACAGTTCAAATGGGAACGTGAAAGGAATATTAATTATATTTAAAACGAGAAAAGTAATTCTCGCCCAGTTCTTTCCCTTGCCGATCATGTAGATAAATAAACACGATATGCCGATGCTAGCAAGTGCGACTAAGATGCCAAAGCCTAACAACTTGGAGTTATCTAGAGAAATGCTTGATATCGCCGTTAAGCTTCTCAGTACACCGATGCCAAGGTCTACATACATAAGACTCAAACCTTGTACAACCGTATTAGGCTTCTTGATTTGGTATTGCTCCATTACCTCTTAATTACTCCCCATTTTTTGCACAATATTACAAGTTATGTAAAGTGTTAAAAGCGAATCTTCACTAATCTTTATTAATATAATCACAGAAAAAAACGTTTCAATCAAAATTCAATTAAATAATAAAAACCAAAGATTGAATATCTTTTAGTACAATACACATTGCCTGTAGGTTCACTAATCTCTACATCACCGGCAACGCCCCGGTCAACGCTATCATGAGGACAACTGGCAGCGATGGAAAAACGTACAAAATGGTATGCCTTCTTTTCTCTGAGATAAGCGGTTGGCTGTTTACTATTACCCACCGGTTACTAAAGTGAGGAAACATAAAAAATAAATCTTTATCTCGACGAATGTCCGCACTGTGTTATCCAACTAAGCATTCTATAAATAAGGGCATCTGTCCTGAGCTGGCATTTGTCAGTTGGCCATTGCTCGAATGTTTCGTTCAAAGGCCGTTTCAATTTTTACTTCATAGTTGACCATTTCGTCTAGAATATAACTTCTTTCTTTGTATTCTTCAATGATGTCTAAATATTCTTGGACAAGATTTTTTGTTTTTCGCACTGAATAAGCGATTTCATCAATATTCATTGCCTTTCTATAACAAAGCAGAATTTGTTTAAAAGAGGTGATATATCGCTCGATTGCCCGTGCTGAATGACAAGTTTCCCGCATTGTTTGCTGAACAGTTTTCTGCTGCAGAAAGAGCTTTTCGATGATGAGTTTCTTATGCGTCAGCGTTGGTCCCATGTCATGGATAGTTCCACGGCGCGGCAGAACTGTCTTGTGCTCAAGTTCGTATTCGCGCAAATACCGCCCAACCGTCTGCTGTGACATTTTCAGCAATACTGCGATTTCGGTTCCAGTCAAACATCCATCCTGCTCAAATGCTTGTTGACAGAGTCGCGCCGTTGCCTCTTTTTTTATCTCACGCAAATGCTTGCCGTGTGCTCTGTCCAAAGCATCAGTAGCTTGTACCAAAGTCAAAACCACCGGTGTCAATGCTGTGTTTTTGATGGTTTTTCCGTAAGAACCCTTTTCATTTTTGTGAACCGTTGCCCAAACGGTTTGTCCTGGTCGCAAATGATTGGTTTCCGGAAAAAACTTCATTACCATGGAATAAATGAAGTTGACCAGGGTTTGCCGAGTCCTAAAGCCGCCAATTTGTGGACATTCCTGTTCGAAAAAGGCTTCCATTGCACCTTGAAAGGTCTTATAATGAACCGGCTCATAGGCGGCAAATGCGGCGGAAATGTTTGTTTTCATGGTTTGCCCCGCTTGTCGCTCGTAGAGTTCTTCAACATAGGTGAGTCTTTTTTTTCGCCTTCCGCCAAATTGTAGGCTTTGCCGCTAAGCTCTATTTCGGTCATACGCATGGAAAACAACGCGTGATGCTTGTATTCCGCGTAAATTCCCAGAAATGTTTTACTCGCAACAATGCTGATGCCAACTGTGCGGCTGATTTCAAATTCGGTAAAGCCTTTGTTGCCGCTAAGATACGCCACGCGCTTAAACTTTTCTAAATAGTTTTCGGTCGCTTTCAAGCTGTGGTGAATATGTTTGGCTACTTCCGTCGGCTCTTTGCCCTCAAGCCAAAGACGGATGGCAATCTCTTTGTGGGTCACGCCAGGACCGATATCTTTGACTGTACCGCGGGTAGGAACCGTAATGCCAATGGTTTTTAGTTCGGCGATATCTCGCCGAATCGTCCGAACGTCACTCATCAGAATCTTGGCAAGATCCTACTGGCTTAACAACCCGCCTTGCTCCCGAGATTCGTCACAAAGCCGCAGCAAACGCCGCCAGCGCGTTTCAATACTGGCATCCTTATCCTTATATGGTAAACCGGTGGTGTCCTCGTCGTGGAGCAATGTCAGCGTTACGGTGACCATCTGGCAATCCTTGATCGGCTTGCCGGGTGGCTCAGAGACTGTAACACATGAATATCTCATTTGTCCAGGAAGTAAAATCTTTAAATCAGAATCTCTGAAGTAGACTTCTTCAATGACATTTACCAGCTCACGGGCTTCCCAAGGCGAAATCCCGGTTCCGGTGGCGGCAAGATTCTGCATCTGCTGGCCAAGTTCTTTGATTTTTAGCCGTTGCATTTGCATTTCACGATCACATAGAGTACTTTGTCCCATGGTGCTTTTCCTTTCCTTTTTTATTGTTTAACTTCACAATAAAGTAAATGGACAAGCACCAGCTTTCAAGTCCTTTCAGACCCTACAGGACAAATGCCCCAATCGTAAATAAACAGCAAGAGTACTTAAAATATAGACAGGCATTATCCATTTCAACATTATGAATCATGCCGTAAATAACACCAATAGAAATTCGTCAAGGTGTTGACTCCTATCGACGCCCTAAAATCCAACCTAAAAAATAAAAAACCAAACAGCAAATCTCAATGGAGGTAAGGATGCCTCCCACTAAAAGACGAATTTAGGTTGTATAATGCCCATTACTCCTCTGTGAGAGTGCTTTCGCGAGAACACCCTGAGCAGGGAGAGGAATAACTGGTAAAGCCCAAGCCCACATTCACTGTGTAACAATGCTTTCGGCTTAGTAGTTTTACTGAAAACCAATGTGGCATCCTCCTTGTGGAGAAAGGTATTTACCGCGATAAATAAAACAGTGCGCGTTCTGGTTATTCATCGTCACTATGATCGGGACCTGGCGCCAGTGGTTCTTCGGTTTCCGGAATCGGCATATTGCCGAGGTAGCGTTCAAAGAATCTGGAGGCGAGCGGAGCGCATGTTCTGCCACCGGACTCGCCGTTTTCGACTAGAATTGCCATTGCATAGGTACGCTTAAGGAAAGTGCCGAAACAAATGAACCAGGTATTTTTGCGTTTGTTTTTGCCACTGCCGATTTCGGCGGTGCCAGTTTTTCCATAGAGCTGAATTATTTCATTCCTGGCATTTTTGCCGCTACCCTGATTGGATTGGACAACCAGTCGCATTCCCTCCCTGATGATGTTAAGATGTTCATCCGACACTTTGAGCTGGTGCATTATTCTGGGTTGCGTGGCAAACATGATATTACCGAACTGATCGCGGATTTCTTTCAGAATATAGGGTTGATAGAGTTTGCCGCCATTAGCAATGGCGGCACAGTAATTTGCCGCTTGAACAGGAGTTATGTTAATAATTCCCTGTCCGATTGAAAGCAGTGCGGTGTCATATTTATTCCAGCGTTGCTGGAAAATTTTTTCTTTCAGTGCTGAACTGGGTATAATACCGCGTTTTTCGGACAATCCGAATCCGGTAGGAGAACCGATGCCGGCTGATTTCATAACGTCAACGATATTATCAAGACCGGCAATAAGACCGTTTTCAATAAAATAGTCATTACAGGAATGTTCAATAGCGCCGGTCAAGGTCAATGCGCCGTGACCACTGGTATTGGCACAGTGTATTTTTGCATTGCCGATCGTCGTGGCGCCGTCACATTCAACTTGTTTGTTGGGTGAAACCCCGGAGTTTAAAATAGCCATGGCGATAAGCGGCTTTATAATTGATCCCGGGGTATAAGATCCTTCCGTCGCCCTGTTCAGCATCGGGTTGCCTGGATCTGAATAGAGATTGCGGAGATATTCAACAGACAAGCGCGGGGAAAAATTTTTCAGGTCAAAAGAGGGAGCAGATGCCATTGCGATAATTGCGCCGGAATCGGCATCAAGCAGTACGGCGGCGCCACGATAACCGCGCATTACGGATTCGGCAATTTTTTGAGCCTTGAAATCAATGGTGAGAATTATATTATTGCCGTCCAGCGGTTTTATTTCATCCAGTGTTTTGTAAACGTAGCCGCGATGATCAACCTGAACGAGTTTGCATCCCGGTATGCCGCGCATGCCGCGGACTCCCGGACTATTGATTTCATCAAAACTGTCATAGCGCTTTTCCGCACCGCATTTACCCACCAGGTCGGGGATATAGTAAGAATATTCTTCACGGTCTTCGGCGCTGCCCGGGTCTTCATGGCGGGTGAAACCGATGATATGCGCCGCGGCGCTGCCCTCGGGATAAAGACGACTGGTGCGTAATTCAATACCCACACCTTTGAAGTTGGCAGAAAGTTCATGCAACACCGCCATTTCCTCACGGGAGAGGTCCTTGAATACCGGAAATGGCAGACCGGGGCGCAGGTTGATATGACGGATAATCATTTCTCTGGTAATGATTGCGGGACGGCGGATTTCTCCGGCGAGATATTTGGCGATGGTAATGACATTATCAATCGTTTTCTGTCGCGTTGACTGACGCATTTCCTCCAGATAAAAATAGAGGTCGAATGCCGGGACATTGTCGGCCAGCAACTGCATATCGCTTGAAAATATTTTACCGCGCAATGCCGGTTCACGGATTCGTCGTCCGGACTGCCGGGAAAGTTTTTCCTGATGGCTGTCGCCACGCCGGATTTGTTCGTCCCACAGGTTGAAAATCAGCACGAGATAACCGACCAGCAGTATTATGCCGATTATTATGATGCGGTAGACTGCTGATGAAATATCAAATTTCATAGGGTTATTTCCTGTGTATCAACTGGTTTTTTGCGTCAAGATACTCAGGCAGATTTAACCGCCGGCAGAAATAGTCGCCACAATAGATGGTCAGCGGCAGAAGCAATCCCGAAAAAACCATGGAGCATAAAATTTGCGGCAGCCATTCACGAATTAAAAATAAACCCAAGCCGTTTTCAGCAATTTTCGCCATCGTTTGCGGCATAATTACCAGAAACGCGACAATGGCGCCGGGTATAGTATTGACTATGAGTGGTTTAACCTGATGATAAAACAGCCAGAATACAGCAAATCCGCTGACCATCAACATGATAAACGGCGTAACCAGCAGATTGTGTCCATAAAGCGCATCAATAACCAACCCGCCGCAAACCGCACAGAAAACCCCGCGCTGCCAGCCGAAGCTTATCGTTATATAAAAAACAACCACCGGCAGCAACGGTATAGAAATTCCGCAGTTGCCGATGAGCGTCTGGAATAATACTGCCAGAAAAATCAACATAAACAAATATATCTTAATCATGAATGCAGCTCTTAATTATTCCCTTTTGACCGCGATAACTACATAGCGGACGGTATCCATATTAACCCCGGGTTTAACTTTCGCGGATAAATAGAGACGGTTGCTGAAGACTGAACCGGAATACTGGATGTCCGTCAGCGAACCCAGATATATGCCGGCAGGGATTTGTTCTCTGGCGCCGGCAGTAAATACCGGTTCGCCGGGATTGTAAGTACGGTTAGCCGAAAGGTAGGCAATATTAGCCAGACCGTCGCCCATTGATTCTTCGCCGCCGTTGAGAAAGCCAAAGGCGCCGGAGCGTGGCAGCATCGCGGCAATTTTTGTGCCGGGATTGATGATGGTATTGATTTCAGCAGTGTGGCGGGAAAGATTACGGATAACGCCAACCGCCACCGCGTCACGCTTGTATTCTTCTGAACCGGCGGCAAGGACAATCGCGCCCTTGGCAATACCGTGAAAACTGCCTTTGTTGATGGTAAAATTTTCCTGCCACGCCTGTGGATTGCGGAGAATTATTTCTGCGATGATGAAATCATAGCCTTTCCTGGGCTGGAGTCGAAGTGTTTTGCGCAGTTCTTCATTGTCTATTGACAATTCCGCGTTAACGGCTGATTTCGCCGCTAACTGTTGATTTTCACGTAAAAGTTGTTCAACTTTTGCCGCCAGGGTGTATTTGTCATGTATCAACAGGCTTTTGTCTGAAAGAGAGTATTTTAAATCTGCCGGAACTGATAAATAGGGATAAAAAAAATCGTTTACAGTTCGCAGAAATGCCAGTCGCAGTGATTGAAATAATGATGTTCCCGCCAGTATCAGCAACGCTGAAGTTACCAGCAGGTAAATTGTTTTTTCAAAACGTTTATTTTTTGACCATGGCATTAACTGATATTATCCAGTTTCTGTTTAACCGCTATTAATTCTTCCGCGGCATCTTCTAATAAATGTTCAATCAAACCGGCTACCGGAAAAATATCTTTCGTTAATCCGACTGACTGACCTGCCATCAATGAGCCGTATTCCACATCGCCGTCGATTGCCGCGCGACGCAATGCGCCAACCCAATATTTCTCAACTTCCGCCTGTGCCTGTTCGCGGTGAATTTTTCCGGAATTCAGTTCCGACAGCAACTGCAACTGCAATTCGCCAAACTTCTGCAATCCTTTGTTGCGCAGTGACCTTACGGCAACGACCGGGAGCTTTGAATCATATTGCGGCGTGGATACCGCGTCACGGGCTTCCGCCCGGATAAATGCATCTTTGAATTTTGGATGAACTTTGCATTCTTCGGTCATCACAAATCTGGTACCCATCTGAACGCCGGCAGCGCCCATCAGCATGACATGCGCAATCATTTTTCCGGTGGCGATACCACCGGCAATAAATACCGGAATGTTTTTGTCAACATGAAACAATACCTGTTGCAGCAACACCATGGCGGAAACATGACCGATATGGCCACCGGCTTCGCTGCCTTCAAGAATAATGGCATCAGCGCCGAAACGAATCATCCGTTCCGCGATGGATAATGTCGAAGCAAAACACATCACCTTTGCGCCTGTTTCTTTTGCCGTCAATATTTCTTTTTCTTTCGGGAAACTGCCGGCAAATACGATGTAGGGCATCTGCATCTCTTTCAACATGGCAAGCTGGTCATGATAAGCCGGTGCGATTGTAATCAGATTTATCGCAAAAGGATTCGCCGTCAGTTGTCGCGTTTCTAATATCTGCCGTTGCAGTATATCTGCCGGAGCATTACCGCCGGCCAAAGAGGCAAAACAGCCATTATTACAAACAGCTGCGACCAGGCCGGGTTCTGAAACCCAGGTCATGGCGCCGCAGATCAGCGGATACTTACAATTCAAAAACTGACTGCCGCGGGACATCAGCCCGTCAAGTGCATTACGACCATTCATTATAAAATTCTCCATTATACCGACAAATATCGTCGTATCTTATTTTTCAGAATAATTCCAAGCCATAACCCCCAAAAGGAATTAAATATCTTAAAGCGGCATAAGCTTCGTGTTTATTCCATTATTGATGTTTTTGACTTCTGTCATAAATAATTCAGCCTATTACAATACAGGCAAAATGGTGTTTTTACAATTTCACGCCGGAAAATTAAGTAACGGTTAACCATTAATGAAACAGTGAAAGTCATAGGGTTATCAGGCAAAAAAAGGGCTGGACGCTGTATAAACAACGTCCAGCCCGATAGTTATTTGATTAGAGGATCGCCTCCGGTGTTATTTTCCATTCCTGAGGCAAAGTTCGACGATTTCACTCAAGCATCCGGTGGCGAGACCGATGCAGGTGTCGGCTGCGCCGTAGTAGATTCTTAACCGGTCTTGTTCATAGTCGGCAATTGCGCCGCAGGGGAATACTACGTTCGGTACCCGGCCCATAAATTCATAAGACTCAGTCGGGCACATCAGGTAGCCTTGGGTATTGCCGATTACTTTAGCCGGATCCTTCAGGTCAAGGAGAATTGCGCCGATGCAGTAGCGTTGTCCGGTGCATGACGCACTGACACCGTGAATAATTTCCAGCCAACCTTTTTCAGTTTTGATTGGCGGTGTCGGACCGATTTTGGTATAGTTCCAGGTAGTCCATGGTTTCAAGACGACGCGATGCCGTCCCCAGTGAATCAGGTCAGGGGATTCTGAAAGCCAGATTGCGCTCATTTGCTGATGATTGTGCGGATCATAGACCAGGGAATAGGGGCGGTCAAATCTGAGGTATTTGCCGTTGACTTTTTCCGGAAACAGACATGGTACACGGTTGGATGGAAGGGTGATTACTTCAATATCTTCATAGGTTTGCCAGTCTTTGGTTTTGCCAAGGAAAGCCACGCAACCGACATCAGAGTTGCCGGGACGCATAATGTAGTAAACATCTTCCTCGGCAAAGTATGTGACTCGCGGGTCAATCGGCCATTGGTCGAGCGGGCGGATATGCGGCAGTTCGGAACGGGTGATAAATGGCTCAGGACGGATCTTAAAGTTTATGCCGTCTTCGCTTTCAGCTACATGCATTCTCGGTACTGGGTCACGGCGCATGACGACTGCAACCAGAAGAATCGTTTTGCCTTTATACATGGTTTGTCCGCAGTTGAATACTGCGTCTGCGCCCGGCAGACTCTTTGGGCCAAGGATAGGGTTGGCGGGATGTCGTTCAAGTTGAAAATTCGGATCTTTCATCTTTTCCTCCATGAAGTTTGAGTGACTCAAGGCACACTTGTAAAATTCCATTTAAAATTATTTTGCAAAAACCACAATAAAAAGTAATAGAATACTTTATTTTAATTTTTCAAGAGTCTAATCGTTTATATTTGTTGGGTTTTCGTTCGGGTTTGTTCCGCGGAAGCCTTGAATTGATAAGACTCCTCAAGATGATACATTATTAATTTTAAAAACAGTTGATAAAGTATTATGTGATAAACCATGAAAAAACTAAATCTGAAAATAATTTTATGCAATGTTATGTGGCGGGAACTCTGCTATTTCACTGCGTTGTCGCCTGATAAGTTTGAGTTATCTTCCATGGGGACTTCACAGAGAGCCGGATCAGCTTCGCATTGAGGTGCAAGATGCGGTTGATTTCGCAGCTAACTGTTGATTTTCGCGTAACAACTGTTCAACCTTTGCCGTCAGGGTGTATTTACAATTTCACGCCGGAAAATTAAAAACGGTTAACCATTAATGAAACAGTGAAATCAGTACGGTCTGGCGGGCAAAAAAAGGGCTGGACGCTGTATAAACGACGTCCAGCCCTATAGTTATTTGACTAGAGGATCGCCTCCGGTGTTATTTTCCATTCCTGAGGCAAAGTTCGACGATTTCACTCAAGCACCCGGTGGCGAGGCCGATGCAGGTATCGGCGGCGCCGTAGTAGATTCTTAACCGGTCTTGTTCATAGTCGGCAATCGCGCCGCAGGGGAACACCACGTTCGGTACCCGTCCCATAAATTCATAAGATTCAGTCGGGCACATCAGGTAGCCTTGAGTATTGCCGATTACTTTAGCCGGGTCTTTCAGGTCAAGGAGAATTGCGCCGATACAGTAGCGTTGTCCGGTGCATGACGTACTGACGCCGTGGATAATTTCCAGCCAACCTTTTTCCGTCTTGATTGGCGGTGTCGGACCGATTTTGGTATAGTTCCAGGTAGTCCATGGTTTCAAGACGACGCGATGCCGTCCCCAGTGAATCAGGTCAGGGGATTCTGAAAGCCAGATTGCGCTCATTTGCTGGTGATTGTGCGGATCATAGACCAGAGAATAGGGACGGTCAAATCTGAGGTATTTGCCATTTACTTTTTCCGGGAACAGACAAGGTACGCGGTTGGATGGCAGGGTTATTACATCAATATCTTCATAGGTTTGCCAGTCTTTGGTTTTGCCAAGGAATGCCACGCCACCGACATCAGAGTTCCCCGGACGCATAATGTAGTAAACATCTTCCTCGGCAAAATATGTGATTCGCGGGTCGATCGGCCATTGGTCGAGCGGGCGGATGTGCGGCAGTTCGGAACGGGTGATAAATGGTTCGGGGCGGATTTTAAAGTTTATGCCGTCTTCGCTTTCAGCCACATGCATTCTCGGTAATGGATCACAGCGCATGATGACTGCAACCAGAAGAATCGTTTTGCCTTTATACATGGTTTGTCCGCAGTTGAATACTGCGTCTGCGCCCGGCAGACTCTTTGGGCCAAGGATAGGGTTGGCGGGATGTCGTTCAAGTTGAAAATTCGAATCTTTCATCTTTTCCTCCATGAAGTTTGAGTGACTCAAGGCACACTGGTAAAAATCCATTTAAAATTATTCTGCAAAAACCACTATAAAAAGTAATAGAATTCTTTATTTTAATTTTTCAAGAGTCTAATAGTTTATATTTGTTGGGGTTCGCCTGCACAAGTTGATAGTGGGGAATTTTGAGACGGTTTGTTCTGTAGAAAGAGCTAGTTGATAAAATTCCGCGAGATGATATTTTATTAATGTTAAAAAACAGTTGATAAAGTATTTTGTGATAAACCATGAAAAAACTAAACCTTAAAATAATTTCATGCAATGTAATGTGGCGTGAACTCAGTTATTTTGCTGCGTTGTCGCCTAATAAGTTTGAGTTCAAATACCTTCCATATGGACTTCACTGTGAGCCGGATCGGCTTCGCGTTGAGGTGCAGAAGGCGGTTGATGACACCGACGACACTTTTGATGCCATACTTTTGGGTTACGGATTGTGCAGCAAGGGACTTGAAGGAATCCGTGCAGGCAATACCCGGCTGGTGATTCCCATCGGGCACGATTGTATCACCTGTTTCCTTGGCTCAAGAATACGGTACAAAGAATACTTCGACGCCAATCCCGGCACGTACTGGTACACGCCGGGATGGATTGAAAATCACCTTTCACCCGGAAAGGAACGGCACGAAAGAACGCTTGAAAGCTACAAAGAGAAATATGGCGAGGACAATGCACAATATTTGATGGAGATGGAACAGGACTGGTTTAAGAAATATTCAACAGCCGCTTATATTGATCTTGAAGTGGGGGATGTCGAGGAATGCAAAAACTTCACCCGCCAATGCGCGGAATGGCTGGGGTGGCGCTATGATGAGATACGGGGAGACCCCTCACTATTCAAACGCTTTGTCGGGGGAGATTGGAATAGGGACGAATTCCTGATTGTAGAGCCCGGACACCATATTGTCGCGACAAATAATGATGACATTATGCGTGCAGCGCCCGGCGGCGGGTGAATGTCAGGATAGATTGGCTTGTTCTATTTTTTTCATTTCTCTGATGCAGAAGAGCAGTGATCTTGGTACATGAAAGAATGTTTTCCATTTGCCACCCTTATGATAGTGGGTAGGTTCACCGCGTCTGTTGAGATAGGCATACCATTCGCCATATTTGCTGTCCCGGAAATGGCTCCATGACCATTCGTCAATATTTTCAAACATCTTCAAGTATTCCTCTCTACCGGTCAACCGGTATGAATAGAGTGCTGCGATGACCGCTTCATTATGCGGCCACCATAATTTCATATCCCATTGTAATTCAATATGCGGTTTGCCGAGAATATCCATGAAATAATAAATCCCGCCGAATTCCCGGTCGAGCCCGAATTTATACAAGCCGGAAACTGCGTTGCACGCCTTTTCAATCAAGGCTTTGTCATGGTTGTTTTCTGCGTATTGCAGAACAAACCACATTGATTCCAGACCATGACCGGGATTAATCATTCTGCCGTCACAGGAATTCAAGTCGAAACCGCCATCGGCATTGATGTTTTCAAAGATAACCTGAAACTGTTCATTCCAGAATTTTTTCATTACAGTATTGACCGCGTTTGCGGTATCAGCGTCATAATCATCAGTGCCGAGATACTCTTTCATGACGGAACCGAGGTTGGCGAGAATCATGTAACTTGCCAGTGTCAAGCGGCGCGGTTTGCCCGGTAAACTTTTTTCCCAGCGGCCTTTCGGGTTGGACATTCTGGAAATATAGGTACGCATCGCGCTTTCCGCTTCCTTGCGATATTTTTCTTCGCCTGTAGCCTTGTACATCGCTGCCGCTCCCATTGCTGCAAAACAGTCGGAAAAAATACTATGCGGCGCCATTGACGGTTCGCCGTGACGGTTAAGCGCAAAATAATAACTGCCATCTTCAGCTTTGCCGTGTTTCGTCAGAAAATCGTAGCCGTCGCGGGCAATTTCCAGCCAGCACTCTTTACGGTATTCTGTCAAATAAAGCGTGGCAAACATATATACAATGCGCCATTGCATCCACATAAATTTTTCTGTATCATAGACCGAACCGTCCCGGTCAAGAAACGTGAAGTATCCGCCGGCTTCCTTGTCCACACAGTTTTTCTCCCAGAACGGAACAACAGATTCCAGCAATTCCTTTTCATAGCGATTGATAGTTTGATTCCAGTTTGTCATTCGTTAATCCTGGTTAAAAGTTGTTATTTTTCCGGCATATCAGAGCGGAATGGTACAGCAGGCAGTCCGGTAGCGTTGTACAGATTGCAGGCAGGATTGTCCGCCCAGGCATAACGTGCAAATTGCGGTTCAGCTATCTCCGGTGATGAAACGATAACGTCGTTACCGTTTATTTGCGCCTCTGCCCATACAAATTTTTGATTAGCGCCCGCGATAGCGAAGCCAAGCAGCTTTTCGCCGCGGCATTCCAGCTTGCCATTAACATAATCAAAAGAAATCCTCAATTTATTTCCTTCTCGTGTCATGCATTTGAACATTGGTCCGCTGTAAGCGATTTGCTGCTTATAAACTTTTGCCAGCGCGTTTAGCGCCAGCCGTAAACCGACATCCTGCTTGTTTGTCGGGTGAATGTCATCGGCTTCTCCAACGTCAATCGCTACAGCCATGCCGGTATTGTTCAGTTGCAGCGTCATCGTCTGGGCTTCGCGCAATTCCGCCCAATTGCTTTCTGCAGGAGTGGACATAACTGTCCTGAAATTCGCCAATTGAACAAATAGAAACGGGAAATCGCCTTGACTCCAGTGCTTTCTCCAGTCTTGAATCATTGCCGGGAAAAGTGTTCTGTACTGTACTGCACGATCGGCATTGGACTCTCCTTGATACCAGATTGCACCGCGGATGGCAAACGGAATCAACGGTGAAATCATCCCGTTGAATAACACGCAGGGAGAATTCGGATTGTCCGGTCCGGGTGGCATTGGCGGATATTCAATTTTGCCATAGTTGCGTTCTATCGCATATTTCCAGATTCCGGTCAGTGGAATTGGCGAAGTTTCAGGGAGATCAGGACAAGATAAGTGCATCGCGGTTGCCGGTCCAATCATGCCACCCTCATATTGCTCACTGCGAACCCGTACCGCTATCACATTTCCGCCTGGCCGGACGAGCGTTGCAGGAACAACATAACTGCGCGGCAGACACCACGAATCCGGCCTGTCTGCCATGGTAATACTGCCAACTTTATTATTATTGAAATATGTAACGTCGCCCTTGTCAGTCGCCCCGATTGAAAGAAGCAACTCTTTTCCATACCATTCCTGTGGCAGTTCCACCTCTCTGCGAAACCATAGTATACCGCTGAAGTCCAGTCCGCGTTTTTGCCATGCCGCCGGCAATTCCATATCGTTCCAATCGCCCGCCGGATTCGGAATATCTGCCCAACCCTTATTGAAGCCAGCATTTTCAATATCGTTTGTTACCTTTTCGATAACTCGAATTTCTTCTTTGTATTTGACGATAGCTTTCTGAGGGTCAGCGCAGAAGTTGTCATATTTTGTAATAAGCTCTTTAAGCGAAGAAGTATCAATGAGTGTTTTTCTGCTGGTCCATGCTTCGGCCACGGTTCCGCCCCAACTGGCATTGATTAAACCGACGGGAACGCCGAGGCGCTGGTGGAGTTCGCGGCCGAAAAAATAACCGACAGCCGAAAAACCGGACACGTTCTCCGGGTTGCAAACCTTCCAGGAGCATCCTTGAACATCTTTTTGCGGTGCCGTGGCGACAAATCTGGGAACAGTCATCAGACGAATTTCGGGGAAGTTTGCCGCTGCAATTTCTTTATCACCGTTTTTTGACCTGGAAACATAAAATTCCATATTGGACTGTCCCGAACAAACCCAGACTTCGCCAATAAGAATATTGTGCAAAGTTATTGATGTGCCGGTTGAATCATTTGCCGTAACAGTCATCTTCTGCGGCGTGGAATTAGCGGTCATCGGATCCAGGTTGATGCGCCAGTTACCATTTTTATCGGCAAGCGCATTTTTTTTCTGACCGCCAAAACTGACGGTTATCTGAATGCCGGGGCTGGCGTTTCCCCATACCGGTACATTAGTCATCTGTTGCAAAACCATATTGTCAGTAAATGCGACTGCCAGTTTTAACATTTTTTTGTTCCATCCCTGTTAAACTCTGCAAGAGTTTGGTTAAATAGAGGCGTTCCCGGGAACTGTTATTAATCGCGCAAACTTGATAAGTTGCCAAATTATGATAGATTTAATTCTCACAGCAATAATAATTGCGGGAAAATTAACAAAAGTAAAATAACTGCTTTATGTCGGCGCTTCAAGTTGATTCCAATGTAAAATATGGAAAGAAAACAGGATATGAAAATTACCGGAACATTTTTGGACGAAATCAGTCATGATATCCCCCACCAGAACTGGGGCGAAAAAGAATGGGACAAAGACTTCGCGGCAATGAAGGCGATCGGTATCGATACCGTGATTATGATTCGTTGCGGTCATAAACGCTGGATGACATACACTTCACGAGTTTTGCAACAGCGTGAAAATTGCTATATTCCCCCGGTGGACCTGGTGGATATGTTTCTTCGCCTCAGTGAAAAATACGGCATCGCATTCTTCTTCGGCGGCTATGATTCCGGTAAATATTGGGAACATGGACAATTTGAACAGGAAGTAGAGATAAATCTGGCAGTTATTGACGAGGTATGGAACAAATACGGTAATAGTCCGGCGTTTAAGGGATGGTATTTGTCACAGGAAGTCAGCCGTAGATTCGGCAGCATAATTTCTACTTACGCCAAAATGGGGCGCCATTGCAAGGCGGTTTCCGGTAATCTGCCGGTAATGATTTCGCCATATATCGCCGGAGTTAAGGCCGTTTCGGCATTCTCTTCTCAAAATAAAGCAGCAGAAGGTATAAGCATTGCAGAGCATGAGAAGGAATGGAATGAAATTATGGACGGCATCCGCGGCGCGGTCGATATTGTTGCGTTTCAGGATGGTCATGTTGAATTTGATGAGCTTACTGATTTCCTGAAAGTCAACAAAGCTCTGGCGACAAAGTATGGAATGTCCAGTTGGACCAACAGTGAAACCTTTGACCGTGATATGCCGATTAAATTCCTGCCGATTAAATGGGAAAAACTATTAATGAAACTCAAAGCCGCAGACGTGGCCGGTATTGAAAAAGCAATCACTTTTGAGTTTTCTCACTTTATGAGTCCGAATTCCGCTTATCTTCAAGCCAGAGGACTTTATGGGCGATACCGGGAATATTTCAATGTATAACGCATTACTGCAGTAATGAAGCGATAAATTAATGAAAAAATCTGAGATAGCGGTTACGCAGTTCAGTACTGGCGGCTTTGATTCCAATTTCTCTTATCTGCTCTATCATACTGTCAGTGGTGACGCGGCTCTCGTTGATCCGTGCGGGGATGTTGATGTTATCGCCCGTGCCGTCAGGGAATGCGGCATAATTAATCCGCAATATATTCTGCTGACTCATGGTCATGGCGACCATACTTCCGGCGTGAATGCCGTTAAAAAGTTTTTCAATGCTCCGGTACTGGCGCATCCGTCATGTAAATTTACCCATGAACGTAACTTGGTTGAACGGGAACGCCTGCCTCTGGGCGGGATGTATATTGAAGTATTGTTTACGCCGGGACATTCCGTGGACAGTATATGCTACCATCTGAGCGACGATTCAGCGGTTTTCACCGGAGATACATTGTTTATCGATTGTTGCGGCTACTGCAAACCGGAAATAATGTTCAAGACAATGCGAGAGGTTTTATATCCGCTGGCCGACTCCAATATAGTCTATTCCGGACATGACTACGGTCATGTTCCATTTGCCGCGCTCGGCGAGGAAAAACAGACCAATCCCTATCTTTATATCGCAGATTTTGAAAGATTTGACGCCGCGGTGAAACAGCTATAATAGTGTCATATTTTCAGAAAACAATCTTGCCGGGATTCAGAATATTTTTCGGATCAAATACGTTTTTAATCCCCTGCATCAGACAGAGCACGTCAGGACCGATTGAAGTTTTCAAAAAATCTTTTTTGGCGAAGCCGATACCGTGTTCGCCGGAAACCTGTCCGCCAAGTTCATAAGCACGCCCGTACATTTCTTTAAAGACTTCATCGAGTGTCTGTTTCCAGTCACCGGCAGAAAGTTCGTCGCGCAAAACGTAAATATGGAGGTTGCCGTCGCCCGCATGGCCGAAATTGCGGATCCGCACCTTATATTTCTTTTGCAACGATGTCGTGAACTTTATGAATTCGGCAACACTGCGCCGGGGAACAACAACGTCACATTCATCCATTTCAGTAGTTGATGCCTTGATTGCCTCAAGGAAAGCACCGCGTGCCGACCAGATCGAATCATTGCGCTCCTGGGTGTTGGAAATGAACACATCAAGTGCGCCGCTGTCCAAACAGGTATGTGCGACATCGGTATAGGCGAGGTCAATTTCCTCCTTGCTGGCGCCGTCAAAAGTCAACAGCAGATAGGCATTGGCTGAATTGTCCGGGAATTTGCGGCCAAGGAATTGTTCCGAGGCGAGAATCACTTCGCGTTCCATGAATTCTACCGCGGTCGGTATTGAGCGGGATTTGATAATTTTGGGAACAGTTTCAATTGCCGTGGCAAGGTCAGGAAACGGTACCAGTAAACTGATTTTGAATTTTGGCAGCGGCAGCAAGCGGAGAATAGCCTTGGTGACGATACCAAGCGTACCTTCGGAACCGACAATTAAATCTTTAAGACTGTAACCGGAACTGTTCTTGACAATCTTACCGCTGATTTCGATTACTCGGCCGTCGGCCAGCACAACTTCCAGACCGCGCACGTAATCCCGGGTAACACCATATTTCACTGCGCGCATTCCACCGGCATTGGTGCTGATATTACCGCCGATTGTGGCAGTTTTTTCACCAGGATCGGGTGGATAGAACAGCCCGCGTTCTTCAACATATTTTGAAATCTCCATGAGCAGAACGCCCGGTTCCAGTGTCAGAGTGAGATTGTCTTCATCCAGTTCAATAATACGATTCATTCCGCTCATGTCAATCATGATACCGCCAAAAAGCGAAACGGAGCCACCGACCAGTCCGGTACCTTGTCCGCGGGCGGTTACCGGAATTCCCTGTTGCGAGGCGTATTTCATAACCGCTGACACTTCCGCGGAGGAAAGCGGCTTTACGAGCGCTTCCGGGCGGCGGTGTATTCCCGCCAGTTCATCGTGGCAATAGTCTTCATTAATTTCCGGACCGGGTATCACACGTTCTTTGCCGCAAATTGCGCGCAGGGCGTCGATATCTTCGCTTCCGATGGTTTTGTAGTTATTCGTCATGATTGTTGTCCTTCAGTTTTCATCATTGCGGCAAGTCCGGTTAAATCTAGCTTTCCTGAGGCTTTGATTTTGCTGATAAGCATGGGTACAATTTTATAAATATCGCCGACAATACCAATATGCGCCACTTTGAAAATTGAAGCTTTCTCATCGCTGTTGATGGCGACGATCAATTCTGAATTATTCATCCCCGCGACAAATTGGATTGCTCCGGACACCCCGCAGGTAATGATGAGTTTCGGTTTTACCGTTCTGCCGCTGAGTCCGATTTGCTGTTTAGGATTGGCCCAGCCGGATTCAATCAGTGAACGGGTGGTGGCGACACGTCCATCCAGCAGTGAGGCAAGCTCTTGAATCATCGCCATGTCTTCCTGTTTCTTTAAACCGCGCCCGGCGACGATGATCACTTCCGCCTCTTCAATGCCGACTTCACGTTTTTTTGGCGTAACTTCAATAACTTTAATTCCGGAAGTCAGCAGTTCGCGGTTGATTGAACAGTATTCGATTGTGCCTTGCGGCGCAGACACTTTTTCCGGAGCGGAAAATATTTTATAACGGACTGTGGCAAACTGCGGCCGGTGCTTCGGCGTGTTGATATGTGCCATGATATTGCCGCCGTAGGCCGGTCGGATCTGGTCCAGGTCGGTATCCGGACGAATATCGAGCATAGTGCAGTCCGCCGTCAAACCGGTACGGAATCTGGCGGCGACTCTAGGCGCCAGTGAACGTCCGGTGGCAGTCCCGCCAACGAGAATAACCGAAGGTTTTAACTTATTAATAAAGTCCTCAAATACCGCCGCGTAAGGTTCGACGCGGAAGTGTTCCAACTCCGCCATATCATAGACAAAAACTTTGTCCGGGCCATACTCAAGAATTTCCGCTGCCAGCTCTTTAACTTTATATCCAGCCAGCAGGCAATATACCGGCTGCCCGACTTTTTTCGCCAGTTCTGCGGCTTTGCCGAGTAATTCATAAGTTACCGGATGAATGACGCCTTCAACATTTTCTGCGTAAACAGCAATGCCGCGCCACAAGTTTTTATCAACGCCGGCTTGCTCATTTTCAACATATTCAAATATCCCGGCCGGTCCATTTTTGATACACAAACGGCACATTTTGCAACCGGAATTAATGCTTAAAGAACCGCCCTTGTATTCAATCGCGTCAAACGGGCATAAAGCAATTAATTTTTCCGGCTCCGTTACTTTTTCCTGATGAATAACAATTGCCGCCATCTGCTACCTCGCCTGCTGAAGAAATTTTTTGTTTTTGAGGAGAGCGAACATCTTATCAGAAAGTTCTTCCGCGCTGCCTTTCCACATGGTCCGGACATTGTGTGATTCCGGAGGAAAAATCCGTTTAACTTGTGTCGGTGAACCGTTCAAGCCGTAGTGCATTTTGTTCTTATCCTCGAAATCTTTTAACGCCAGCCATTGAATCTGGTGATTTGCCGTTGCTATTTTCAGCTTGAATGACGGCAAACGCGGTTCAAAAATACCCTTTTCCACCGTTATCAGCGCGGGCAGGGTAATTTCGACAGTTTCAATATGCTGCGGCAGATCAAGATCAACTGTTATGCTCTTTGAGTTCAACTCTCTGATGCGGCAGACATTGGTCACATGCGGGATACCGAGAAATTCCGCCAGTTCCGCGCCAACCTGTGCAGTATCGCCGTCAGTCGTCTGCTTGCCACAGATAATCAGGTCATAACTGCCGGCTTTCCTGATGCCCTGAGCCAGAGTGTAAGATGTCGCCAGAACATCCGCCCCCGCAAAATCGCGGTCGGAGAGAATAAAGCCATTATCGGCATTCATCATGAATGCCTCGCGGATAATGGTTTCGCATTGCGGGGGTCCCATCGTAATGATATCCACTACCGCATTGTAATCTGTTTTAAAACGCACAGCCGTTTCGACGGCATATAAATCATAAGGATTCATTTTGGATTCGACACCGTCGCGTTTCATGACTCCGGTTTTTTCATCGATATCGACTTGTGCCGTACCCGGCACCTGTTTAATACATACCATTATTTTCATAAACTCTCCACAATGACCGAAACTCCATCCGGAATTACGACTGTTTTTGCGTTACGTCCTGCGATATTCAGCGCCGTTGAGATTGCTTCTTTTAGCGTGAACGCATGTTCCATGTGCATTGCCTTGATAATTGCCGGATCACAATCAGCAGTAACAATGATTACTTTATGCTTTGCCAGAATATTTGCCAATATTTGATATTCCCACTGATCCGGTTCAGTTTCATCCCTCGGCACGTCTTTAACCCGTTTAATGATTTCCATCGGGCAGGCGGCATTGGCCATGGTGTCATAAAATGATTTTCCGCCGTGACCGTCGGAACATGCCGCAACCATGATAATCACACCGCCGGGGCGGCAGATTTCATCGCCGGCAGTCATTCCTTTGACAGCCTGATAAATGTTCTGGTCGAGCGGGTAGCCGCCATTGCCGGTGATAACAATGTCGGCAGCAGGGACCTTGACCTTGCAGTGAGATGCCAGATAACGGCAGCCGGTTTCATGTGCCTGGGTAAAATGCCCGGCAAATGCTTTGATGATTTCTTTATCACGGCCTAAGACAACATTGACGATAAATGCCAGACCGGCTTTTTCTGCGGCAAACACCATGTCGCGATGAATCGGATTATTCTCCAGTATTCCGGCGCGGGCATGGGGATTTTGTATGAATTCGGCGCAATGGTTGGCCAATACGGTTTTAGCAGATGCTATTCCCGGCAATACGCTTTTGCGTCCACCTGAAAACCCGGCAAAGAAATGTGGTTCGATGAACCCCTCTGCAACCAGTAATTCGGTTTCAACCGCGAGCCGGTTGATAATCAGTTCCCCGCCGGAAGGCAATTTGCCGAGTGAAATTAAACTGGACTCATCACGGGAGTCATGTACCACAATTTTTTCATTGCGGACAATATCTTCGCCAAGTTTTTCTATCAGTTCTTTGCGGGTAGTGCCGCGGTGAAAACCGGTCGCAACAAGAATCGTAATATCAATTTCCGGGGAACCGTGACGAAGCCGTTCGAGGATTAACGGCGTGATGATATGACTGGGCACAGGACGAGTATGGTCGCTTATAATGAGAACGGCAGATTTCCGACCGCGCGCCAACTCTTCCAGTGGCGGAGATGATACCGGCGCATCCAGCGCCATAGTAACCGCATCAGCTCCGCAGCAAGTTGCCGCCGGCAAGTCTGATTCGTATATACCCGCCAAATTATTGTACGGTAATTCCGCCTCCAGGTGGGTCCTGCCATACGGAATTCTGATTGTTTTCACGTTAAAATCTCCGGTTTTGGTAGGATGGTCCTACCAGTTGACATAAATATAAACTCAATCTTTGAGATTTTCAAGAATAAAATCAAAATGCTTACGGCTGATTTTGGCCGCCACTTTTGGCTTGCCGGCGATAATGGCATCGCATAACTCCTGATGGATTTTAATCAGTTTTTCATTATTGCGGCAGGAACTGAGAATTAATTTTCTACCGTCTCTTACCGCTTGTTCCAGCAACCGTGAAATGGCATGAAGGAAACCTGACAGCATGATATTTCCTGACAGTTCGGCAATCAGCAGATGCAATTTTTTATCCAGTTCAATACTGCGCTCTTCATTTCCGGCAGTGCTCAATGCTTTCATTGTTGCAGCGAGTTCGCGGTGTTTCACCGTTTTTTTCTGTTTTGCAGCTAATGTGGCGGCTTCCATTTCCAGGCCGCGCCGGATTTCAAGCAGGTCGGCAAAGGTGGTGTTATGCAGTTTGAACATGATTGAAAGCGGCTCAAAAAGGCAGTCGCTGTTTCCTGCGACAATAAAATTACCGCCGCCTTGACGGCTTTCAACAATGCCCAAAATTTCCAACGCCCGGATAGCTTCGCGAATTGAATTGCGGCTGACGCCGAATTGTTCCGCCATGGTTCTCTCTGAAGGGAGTTTCCCACCGCTTTTCAGCGTACCGTCAAGAATCATATCTTGAATCTGCTCAGCCACCTGCTGGTAAATACGTCTATTCTGTACCGGAACAAACATTAGCTCAAACCCTTATATTATGCGATCCTGTTAAAAAAGGCGCTTTATCCTAAATATAAAATAGCCTGTGCCGTGAAAAAACAAAATGGCATATCTATTTATTTCGGCTTATAAGGTTTTGAATTTAACTTGCCAGCAAACTTCTCCGCATTTGCTAGAATTTATCTCTACGCTAAGAATCGCGGCGGCGTTATTGCAGGTTGTTTTTTCGCTGCATTGGATGCTTGCAAATTCATAACCCTCCGGGACGTATACCGACAGGCGGTAGATTTCCTCATCAATGCATTTTGATACACCGGAAAGGCAGTTTGAACCGGCATTCCAGTTCAAGTCTGTTAAATCATATCCACCTTGAGTTATGTGGCGCGAAGTGGAAATGAGTTGCGGATGCGATTTCCGGGGTGTAATCCGCAATACGACGGTGTCCATCGGCGGAACAGAGATTTGAAGTTTATCACCGCAGATGCCGGTAAACTCACCTTTCCAGTAGTCGAAAACCGCGTAACTGATGTCATCACCAACTTCAAGTTGTAAATCGGAGCCGAGATTCAAACTGATTTCCAGCATCTCATCTTTGGTATTGGTGATGCCGGCTACATTCCAGTTGCCGAATTTTTTACATACCGCCAGGTTTACGAGAACGTAGCCATAGCCGTAATTTTTCTGTTGAAGATCCATGGGATGAATATCGGCGACAGGAATTATCCGTTTCAGCATATCAATTCGTGCTTCGTCGAGATCCGGCAGATTATCGCCAATGGTTACCGGCAAGCCGGTAAGGCCGTAAAATGATGCGCGGGAGCGCGCTTGTTCAAGTGTGTTGAATTCGTTGCGTAACACCACGTTGTCGCCGTCGGCGTAGAATACAATATTATGCCAGGCGAAAAAGCGGAATACGAGTTCAATCGAATTGGCAATGAAATCACTCCATCCGAAGATGTCACCGCCAATTCTGGCGGCGCTGAATTGGTCCATCGCGAAGGTTATATCTCTTTCCGTTTCTCCGGAGCAGGAGAGCATATAAACATCCGGTCCGATTGTTTTTCTCGCTGCTTTTACTACATTTCTTATCGCGGTATCGGTGGAGATTGAAGGATTATGGAATTTGGCATGATTTGCATCGCATATTTTAAACGTCATCGGGAAACAGTCCCATTTTATAACTTTAAAGCCCCAATTCTGAATTTGTTTGAAAATTGCAGGAATGTATTCTGCTGTAACTCCGGGATGACTGGGGTCAATCCACCATTGGCCGCACCATTCCGGTTTATGTGCCAGAATCCATTCGGGATGCTGTTTAAGCAGATGATTCTGTTGTCCATCATTAGTTGCTCCAATCCACAGCGCCGGAATCAATCCCAATTTTTCTATTGCCGCGGCGACAACGGCGAGTCCCTCGGGATAGGCTTCACGTCTTGGCGTGAAGGTGTCAACGCCATCCTGACCCAGTCCGTCAAAGGCTTTATGGTTCCATTCCCAGTCAACCCAGAGGCAGAGTTTATTATCGTATTTCCCAAAAATGGCGGAAAGCATTTTTGCGTTATTCAACACTATTTGTTCATTTGCTTTGAATTGAACGGAATACCAGGTCATCCAGCCGACCGGCGGGGTTTCAAACCCATGGCTTTTGTTAATCGGAGCATACGGGATATTGAACTTGTTTTTGCAATAATTCTCATGTATTTTGAACGCAAAAGCGCGACCGAAGTCAGTTCCATTACGGAAATTGAAGCGATATGATGCAGAATCCCAGTCGTAGCTAACTTTGAACTTGCTGGTCTTCTTGAATTCCAGAACCCGGTCAGTATTTCTGTCGAAGAGAGCATTGTCATCAACAGAGAATGCCGGACCGCAGGCGGCATGCAGATTATTGTCATGTGTGTTTAAACGAACCCCGAAAGTTGATTTTTCCGGTTCGTCGCCCCAGCATATTTTTCCATCAATATGAACGATAGCCCGGGCAAAGGTGCGAACATGCAGTGAGTTAGAGTCCAGCGTAAAGTGCAGTTCCAAAACCGGCGCTCCCTTGGGGCCGTCAGAATAGATAATACTCAGGACATGATTGCCGGAATTACATTGTTGTTTACTTTCAACTTTTTTATATTCATTCACGGAAATAACTTCGCCATGATAGCTGCAAACGGAAATTACAGCATCTGTTACGAAAGGTTTTTCAATCGTCTCGCCCTGCGGGGTATACGCACAAGAGAAGCGATGATTGTTTTCATCATAGTTTACAGAATAATTTTTAAAGTTGAAATACATTGATAACTCCGGTTTATTTTGTTTCAGATTATTAATAAATAATTCAATGGCTATTCATTATTTTAAGAAAATCCTCCAGCTCCTCATCTTTAACCCCGACGAAATACAACAGTCCGTTTTTATCTTTCATCTCCTGCTGAATTTTTGAAAGTTTGCTTTGAAAAAATGAAAGCCGTAATTCTTTGGTTGAACCGAGTTTTTCAATCGGTGTTTCAGTGGCAAGAACCAGCCTGTTCTTAAAATATACTTCATAATTGTTCAGAAAAAAGTCAGGACCATATTGATTGTTGAGGCCGATGACAAAATCAGCATCCGAATATGCCTGCAAAAGCTGCAAGCCCTGGGTTTCATTCATAACGCAATAATGACAAAACAGCGGAGACGCGAAATGTTTCGACAATATTTCCAGGTATTGAAGGTCGAATTCCCATATTTGTTCATTACTCATATTTATGCTGGAATCGTCACCGAAAAAAATGCCGGGCAAGGGAAATCCATTCGGCGAAAACCCCTCCTGCACCGGAGTTCCAATTTTATCATGGATGAATTCGAACCCCGTGATGAAAGCCTCTGTAACTCTTTTCAGCAGTTCATGAACTGCGGCAGGATTATCATAAAGGTCAAGATAAATATCCGTTCCGCGTAAAATCATTGCA
>CAYMSF010000041.1:0-37825 GCA_964392985.1 uncultured Victivallaceae bacterium
TAATTTTTATGGAGTATTGCCGGAAACTGAATCAGCGACGAAGCGACGGAATTCCGGCGATACCTGAGCATAAGCTCTGGTCAACGCTCTCAAATAACCGGTGAAATAATAGAGCCAACTATTCTGGCTTTCATTCGCAGAGAATGTTCTGCTGGCAATTGGTTGTCCATGCGCGTCAAATACATCTGCGGTGAATTTAAGGTAAGCAAATCCATATTCATCCGGCGCGCCAAAAACCTGAGGGATATAGCCGATGACACTGACACCATACATGGTGAATTTCTTCTGCCAGTCCAAACGGTTAAGACTGAGTTTAACGATATAGTCAGGCGGATTTTTTCCGGTAATCAAGGCTGGAATCTGCGTGGTTTCCGGCGAAGCGACTACGTCAACCGCAATACCGGAGGCGCGCAAATCCATGGCAACCAGTTCGGCAAAGTCCTTTTCGTAGTCGAAACGATAACCGTTCCAGTCGTAGGTGAACGCTTCAGGTTCGCGAATTTCCCGTACAAACGGATAACACGGGATGAAAGCCTTTATGCCCGGGGTCGTCCCGGCATGACCGCGAATATCCAGCGGTTTCATAATGACAATTTTACGCACGGGTGGATTACTTCCCGTTAGTTTTCCACCCGGAATGAAATCATAGGTCAAGGATGGATTGGCGATGGTACACCCCTGCAATGCAACCATCAGTACGGTGGCAAAAATGCTGATTACTTTTAACATAAACTCCTCCTGCGCGGTTTAGCGCTCTAAAACCTTACGTATTTCCTGTTCATCACTCCATTCGAGAATGCCCGTCTTCAAGTTCTTCAAGCTCATGGTTACCTTGTAATAAACATCCACGACATCTTCATTTTTCTGTTTAATTTCCGACAAATTGGAAATCAAGAGGAATTCTGCCGAATACTGCTGTCCGAACTGGGTAGCGGAATTCTGGTCGTTGAGTCCGCTTTCCTGCTGAGCTTTGATTTCTTCGATAGTTTGACCATCTGAACTACGGTCAGTAAAACGGAACTTGCCGGACCGAAGCAACCGGGTGCGAATGGAATCGGTAATCGACTGGGTATCAATATGCTGCATCGTCTTGTTATTGACCTTGGCAACTTCAATTATCGGCCGGCGGTTTTGGGTCAGATCCACAATTGGCGGAAAAACCAGCATGGAATTGACCATGGTGTTTACTGTCTGTTGCAGATCATTCGAGCCGAAATCCGTTGAAATGGGTTTGGCGGAAGTGGCATCACCATACCTGACGGTCGGCGAAGAACACGAAGTAAGAACGGCAACAAGACTGCAGGACACCAAACCTAAAATCATAGCACGGTTTGTAATCATAGTTTTTAATCTCCACGTTAGAGTTTTTATTTAAAGTTTAATTTTGCGTTTTGAAACAAATTTTCAAGTCCTATTTTTTTCAATTCTGTAAATTCACGATAAGCCATCTTTAATATATAATCTTTCTGACCGGAATTGCTCCTAATGTCTGTTCGCTTCACGTAATTTAATTTTGAATGATTTGGCTGAAGGATTCGGTGCCAATCCCTGAATTGTTTTGTTTTCACGCCCGTTCAGGTAGAACGGTATCCAGGCAGAGCGGGCCGGATCAACTTCCATGCCGTTGGAGTCATACCAGGAGAACTTGTACTCGAGACGGTAGGGACTGCTGTAGCCGGATTCCAGTTCCGTATTTACCATCAACAGCCCGTTGACAAAACGACTTCTGGTGTCAAGGACTTTAACGTCCACCGGACTGTTTTTAAAGTTTACCGTCGCAGTGCCGTCAGCCGCTCCGTCAATGTCCATTACTGAAGTCCAGCATCCATGAATGGACAATAAAGAGATAGCCGATAGTGCGGAGACAATAATTCTTTTCATGTTTTATTTATCCTTATTTGCCGGGGGTACCGGTGCTTTAGGTTGGGGATCTTGAGTGGCGGTATTTTTTACGGTGCCGGCAGGCGGAACCGGCACTGTCGCATCAGAGTCGAACTGAATGGGTTTTTCAGATGAACCGGGAGTACTATCGGCCGGTTGTGCCGGCACCCGTCTAGGGTCTTCCGGGAATGATCCGCCGGGAGCGGATACCGGAACTCCAGGTCTGGTTATTTTCTCCTTTATCAACTTAACAATGCACCCCTTGGCGACACCCAGATTATTTGCTACTTCTATCATCGCGTAAGACTGTTTTGGATCGGTACGAATGACACTGCCTTTGCCGACGGAAACTTCGTTACGGAAAGTTTCACCGGAATCTTCGTCCTTAACCTCTTCAAAGGCGAAGAATTCAACCGGCATTCCTTCCTTGAATCCGGCTGGCGTACCACGATTGATAAGCACCTGTTGACCGGTGACAGCAAGAACTTTAGCTGGACGAAGTAACGCAATAGCATCCTGGCACAAGCTGTTCGCCACTTTTTTAGCCAGTTCCACCACCGCAATATCGCTGCCTTGAATACCTGTATTATTCTGGCTGTTCTCGACAATCTCTTCCTGAGTCATTTGAACGTTGGCGACGCCCGGCAGCATCCGTCCCGTTGTCGTATCAACAATGGAGACAGTAGCAGATAGAAAGAGGCGGCGGCGCATGGACGTCCGACCGATGGCTTTGTATTCTTTAATGTCAACCAAATCCTCAAACCCGTCGATTTGCGGAAGAAACGCATATTTTGCGCCTGCCATCTTTCCGGTCTGGGCGGCATCCTTGTCATTGACATCAACCGCAGTAGCGGCAAAGCCCTGTTCCTGTTCGACATCCGCTTTGCGTTTGCGCTCCAATACCTGAAAGATTCTTGCCGAACTGAGCGCTGAAATGAATTGAGTATCCAGCGATTGCGCCGCCAACTTGATTGAAAGCAGTTTTCCGTTTTTCTGCGCCGACTCAAACACTGCCGGCTGGACTTTTAATTCGCCAATGTAAATGCCGGCCATTTCACCCTTAGGCAGAGGGTCCTGCGCCTGTATTGTCGCGCTGAAAAGACCGACAACCGCGGCGATAGCGGCGTAACCGGTGTTCCGAAATCTGTTTTTCATAATAATAATCTCCTGAATTTGTTATTGAATGCCGGATAAGATGTTCAATAGCCGTGAATGACTCGTGTAAGTTGCTGAGCGAAACCGTCTGAACGAATATAGCTGTTTTTCAGGAATACTTCCTGGCCGGACGAAACTTTCTCCTTGACATCGGCATCCGCCTTGCTCTGTTCCCTGGCGATATCAACCCGTGCGACCGTTTTGAGTTTTTCCAGTTCCTGAGCCTGTTTAAACGCGGTAATATCCTTATACTTGGCCTGACCGGATTCAGAAAGCTCAAGGGAAATATTCAACTTCTGATTCATAAAAATATTTACCGTTTTTTCCCATGTCTGGAAGTATTCACGGGAAACGCGGAGTTGATGCAGGCCAGGTCTGACGATGAACTTGCCCGGCGCTGAACCGATTGCTGCTCCATCCAGTTCCACTGTCACTCCGTTTACGTTGCAGTCAATGGAAAATTCTGCGGCAGTCGCAACTTTGAGCCCCGCATCGCGGATGCGCTCAACCTTGCCGCTGATATTATCCGCCAGTTTTGCGGTACAGATGTCTATGAGATTGTCCGCTATGTTATCCTGTTTTATCTCCAGACTGGCATTCTGCAACACGCGGTATGATGCGGTCATTGTGTCGCCGTATATGGACTGCCCGGTATTGCCGTCCAATACCCTTATTGTGAGCGGCAGCGTATAGATGTCCGCAGTATTGTTGGTCTGATAAATAGTGCCTTCGCCTTTGAAGGTGCGTTTCTCATGGCCAATCTGTCCCATGGATGCGACGACTATGTAATCGGCATTAATCATTTGCGCAATCCGGAGAGATGAGGCCTGGGCGGTTCCTCCATCCTTACCTTGTGCCACTAAAACGGTGTCCAATTGCTCTCTGTCTTTCGTCGCCATTTTTGTAAGACTTTGATTGGATTCGGTGGTTGTGCTGACGGCCATAAATGTTTTCACGTCTTTGAAGATTTGATCTTCAGTTTCGCTGGACTCCCGGAACTTTTGGATGACATCCTTCCAGTCCATGGTGGAAAAGCCTTTTTCAGTCAGGCGGGCGGAGAGCCTGTCGTTGAATGTATCTATTTTATCTCTTAGCTCCCTGCCCCCGGAGTTGCGCACAAAGATGGCAGTTTTCAATGGATTTTTAGCATCTGCATCATTGCTTGTTCCGGTTTTAGTTTCAGCCGCGAATAACGCCGGCACGGTGAATATGACGGCTAGTACCGCCATCGTACGGAATCGCTGTAATTTTAACTTCATGTTTTGTTGCCCTCCTGTGATTTATTTGATTGCGCTTTCTCCTGATCAGAGGTTGATTTCTTCTCGGGATCCGCAGGCCATAACCGTTGATAAATGAGTCGCGGGCCGACTTGAACGACCCGGATTATGCTCGTCTTTCCCGCAATTACTGGGACGGATTCTTCCAGATGCAGCTGCGTTCCCTGAGGTGCGAATGTAATTTTGTGAGTTCCGGCAGGCATGTCGGCCGCGAGAATCTGAACATTTTCCGGCAATGTCATAAAACAGCGCAGATCAGCTTTCTCGCTGACATTGTTGTAAATGGCTGATGCCGCCATGATGCCGACACCGGCGAGTTGAACACCGGTATTGTCACCGGCAAACGCCATCGTGGTTCCGGCGGCGAACACGCCGCCTTTAATCGCCACACGGGCAGACTGCCTGATAATACGCCACTTTGACTCTTCCTTGAGTGCCCGGAGTGCGAGCGCGTTCATGTAGCATATCGGCGCCGTGGGGCCAATCTCACCCAGTTCAGACGATACCAGCATGGGTGATGCTTCACACCATTTGAACTTATAAACCGGATAGGCTACTGCGACAGCCGCAATCGTAATGAAAACCTCTTTTTTCTGCGGCGCCCAACCGGATTCATACAGGACTATCAGCCGTCCGTCTTTGCCGGATGAAACCTTGGATTCATATTGTTTCCACAGTTCTGGAAAAGATGTTTTAAGTTTATCGAAATCGTTAGTTTTATTCAACTTGCGGGCAAGCCGGACGACATCCCGCTGCAAATATGGATTAGACGGCATGACTTCCAATCCCTGCTTATAGGGAATATAGGCGTCATCAAACTCTCCATTCATTTCATGGATAATCCCGCTTACATACAGGACATAAGGATTTAAGATTGAACTTTTTGCTTTGGCAAGAACTTCGGCCATTTCAGTAAAACTTTTATCGTACTCCTGCTTGCTCTTTTGTTCATATTCAGCCCTCTTGGCAGTCTCTTCTGATTTCTCTTTGGCTTCATTAGGTGGCGTTATTGTTGCAACTTCAGGTGTCGCTGTTTTAATTTCAGGTGGTGTGGTTGCAACTGCGGGCGTCGCGGGAGATGCAGGAGTAGTTACAGAAGGTGTTTCTGTAACTGGAGTTATGGTGGTTGTTGTCGTTGTTGTAGTCGCAGATGACGTTGCCGTAACTGGCGCTGTTGAAGTGGTTGCCGTCGTTACAGCAGTTGCAGTCGTTATAGAGGGATTTGCTGTAACTGGTACCGTTGTAGTAGTTTCTGTCGTTGAAGCAGTTGCTGCAGTTGTAGTCGTTAGAGAGGGAGTTGCTACCGGTGCTGTAGTTGTGATGGTAGTGGTGGTGGCCGTTGCAACTGTTGTTTTCGTTGTATTAACTGCCCGTGATTTTTCCTGAATGGCTTTCTGGTTTTCAAACAACCTTTTTTGGATGCTTGACTCAGAATTACGGATACCCTCTTCTTTGAAATCTTTGCTCGCGCGTGCCTTTTCTGCCTCATTCAGCAGAAAATCCGCATTGCGTATCTCCACTACCGAGCCCTCGAGGTCGCCTTTCGCCAGATAATTGAAAGACTGGTAAAGATAAATCATCTCCACTTCAAAAAGTCGGGCTTTATATGGGAGCATATTGTCATTGACCAGAACGGAACCGGTATTGATTTCCACTCCCGGCAGGGTATTGTCGTCCAATTCCCGTTTTTTCAGTATCTCAACCTGCTCTTCAAAACTTGCCCGGCTGGCATTGAAATCGCCCTGAAGCTGGGTAATACGCCCTTTCTCCATGAGGCATAATTCCATATCACGACTTTTCTTTTTAAGGTCTTCCTTATATAGAGAATCCGCATCGAGACGCCTGTCCTGCTCAATAGCTCCGATATAACCCGGTGTCGGGTTGGAAGTTGAGCAACCGGTAATGCCGGACAACAGAGCAAGCAGCGCGATTGAACAGCAAATGCGATTCGCTAAATGAATTTTTATCACCTCAATGATTTTAGCTACATTTATTGAGAGTCCGGAGTTCTTGACTGTCAAGAGCAGTTCTCACTATCTTTATAATTTAACCAGTTCTCAATAATAGTCAATCATCGCTATTGACAATTCCATTAAAGTTATATAATACCCCGCCATTACTTGATTATATCCATTATTTTATTCAATGTCAGCTTAAATTAACAATTATACTCTCTAAGGTTGAAATTATTGAATGATGAAATATGATATGGTGCTATCGAACAATATTTACTATTAATTCGCATCAAATGAGAACATTAATATTTAGCGGCTGACTTAATATGAAAATTTATATTTTGAATACCGGTTATTTGGAAACAAAAAGAATATATGTCGTAGCAAGTGACAACGGCACAACATTTGATGAAAATGAAATTGTTAAGCTACCGGTAATGGCGATTTTAATTGACCATCCGGAAGGTAAAATTTTATATGATCTCGGGAGCAACCCCAATGCTATGGCAGGTTATTGGCCCAAACATCTGAGAGAGACCTATCCATTGTTCCAGACAGAAGACCAAAGACTTGAAAACCAACTTGCATTATGCAATACAACGCCAGATGAAATTAAGACTGTTGTAATTTCTCATTTTCATCTTGATCATTGCGGCAATCTTAATCTTTTTCCGAACGCAGCAGTATATGCCCCGAAAGAGGATTTCATTTGGGGACAGTGCCTGGTGAGAGAAGATATTAATCCGGCAACTCATGGCGGCTATGTAAAAGCTGACTTGGATGCACCAATTAAAAAATATTATTTAATCAGCAAAGATATGGAACTTTTCAACGGCATAGATATCATTTCACTGCCGGGACATACACCGAATTTATTAGGGCTGATGGTACACACTAAGAACAGTGGTACAATAATATTCCCACAGGATTGTGTCTACAATAAAGAAATTTACGGACCGCCCGCAAAGGTTTCCGGATTATTGCATAACAAAGAGGATTTTTTGAATTCAATAGAAAAAGTCAGGATGCTGCAACAGAAACATAAAGCCATGGTTTTTTTTGCACATGATGAAAGTTTTTTTCAAACGCTAAAAAAAGCGCCTTTATATTATGACTAATAGCGCAATATAATCCTTCGCTAAATCTGACCACATTTATTTTAATCTATCCATCTTTTCTGTTCCACACCAAAAGGATGAACATGGTTACCTGAAATCATCTAATCCAATTATATGAACCTTAGAAACATAGCTTCATCTCCTATGGCTAATGAATGTATAATTTCCTAGATTTCGTTAACTTAAATCCAAATTCACACTTATGTCAAAGGTATGTGATATGATAATATGCTCAATCTGGTCACATCGTCTCACTTCTTGGCAATGTAGCACCTCGTTTTCGTAAAAGAAATAAAACACTCGTTCAATATAGATTTAAGATGGTTTTCTGCCATAATATCAATATTAAGTGTATAAATTTAAATATTTCCACTTATTAAAGTTTTCAGCCCGTCTTATCCTCAAGCTCACCCTAAACCTACACCGCATGTTATTTTTTACACTTTTTTCAGTATTTAATCTACCAGATAGTATACTTTGATGATATATTCTTAAGTGTGCATGATGAATAATCCTTATAAATTTAGACAGAGTTATCCAAATTTTAATGGATTTTATTACCATAATTATAGTAATTCATGCTAATATTTTAATTTACAAACGATTTTTATTAAAAAACGTGCATTCGGTGAGAAGTTGTTGCTCCGAAACTTAATCAGCTTATATTCTCAATTCGGAATGCAAGCTAATAATTCTATATGCTTTCGTTTCGGAACAATAATAGATAAGAAAATGACCAAGAATTGACCATGCAAGTGATATTAAATAAGTTCTGTCATATTTTGCAAAATTAGGCAAAGATGAAAACGTCACAACAGATGCGCTGTTAAGAGTCTGCAGTGTGTTTTATTGTGACAATACAGATATTGTTAATGTAGATGAGGATTGAAAATGCGCGGCATGAAGCCACTAAAATGTCTTGACCTTTTTTGCGGAGCCGGAGGGCTTTCGTGCGGATTTCACATGACCGGAATAAAGACGGTTGTCGGAATTGATTATGATTCTGCCGCAATAGAAACATTTAATAAAAATCACCTCGGGAAAGGCATTGTTGCTGATATTGAAGCTATTTCTTCTGAAGAGATAAAAAATGCCTGTGGTGGTTCCGTTGATATCATTGCCGGTGGACCGCCGTGCCAGGGGATGTCATTGTCAGGTCCAAGAATTGAAACAGACAATCGCAATAAATTGTATAAAGCCTTTGTTCGTATTGTGCGAGATTTGTCTCCCAAAGGCGTTCTTATTGAGAATGTTCCGGGAATGGTTGCGTTATTCGGTGGAAAAATTAAGGATGCTATTATTACAGAATTTTCTGAATTAGGTTACGATATGCAGTATCGAATTCTCAGAGCCTCCGACTACGGAGTACCACAACACCGGCGACGAATAGTATTCATTGGGTGCAAAAATAAGAATTTTGAATATCCGAAGATAACTCATTTTCAAGAACCTTTGCAGGGAGAGGGTAAACCTATGGTAACATGTAGCGAAGCACTAAGCGACTTGCCGCCTTTGTCTGACTCATCTTTTTTTGGGGCAGAACAACAGACATATGTGTGTGTCCCCAAAAATGATTTCCAAAAGTTAATGAGAAAGGAATCAAGGGTTGTTTTAAATCACATTGCCGCGACTCATTCAGAAAAAGTTCGCTCGATTATTGCGCTAGTTCCTCCAGGCAGAAATTATCGTTCACTGCCGGAAGATTTACGCAACACCAGAAATTTTCACGTGGCATGGACGCGTTTCCCAGATAACTCGCCGGCACCCACAATTGATACTGGTCACAGACATCATTTTCACTATAAAGAAAATCGTGTTCCTACTGTGCGAGAATGTGCAAGATTGCAATCGTTTCCGGATAATTTCATATTTTACGGAAATAAAACGCAGCAGTTTAGGCAAGTTGGTAATGCTGTGCCTCCATTAATGGCCAAAGCATTAGGAGAGGCACTATTGGGAGTTTTGCATGAGTAATTATATCACACCCAAAAAATATTTTTTCAGACTTCACCACATCCGTCCGCGTTTTAAGAACGATGTGGAAAATGTTCTTGGCTATGTTGCATTCGGAATCGCGGAAATAGGAACTCTTCCTACTACAGATTTTAATGAAGCACTTGACAAATACATCCGTTCTTATGGGACAAATGCACGTGTTAAAGAAAAAACCATTAAAAACTGGCGAACAGAGATTGCTGCATTGTTCGGAATGTATATAGATGATGCTGGAGTGTCTTCTGGCACATCAGTGAGTGTTGACTTAGCCAATAACAGCAATCTGCCTAAATTTTTCAGAAATTTCATATATTCGTTTCAATATCCTGGTGGTCATCTTAAATCCAATGAAATTATTAAAATTGTAGAGGAAGGCATATCTTTTCATCCAGGACGATGGCTTGCTCAATTATTTCTTTCAAGAAATGATGCATATATTACACACGCGGAATTTTGCCATTGCGCACTAAATGATTTGCGAGTGACAAGAGACCATGAATCTCTTGAAACAACTTATGCACGGATTCTCTCTAATCGAGACTCGAATGCAAAATATGATACCCATGGTGATGTTGTCCGTTATGCTGGCGATATTCTTGATTACATGGTACTGGGTGATTTGTTGGAAACAGATAATGGTCGCTTTTATCGCAAAAATGAAACTGCGGACTTACTTTTATTATTGAAAAACAGTAATAATTTTTTTGATAAGTACGCCGTTACAGACCCGAGCAATCCTGCAATAAATGCATTGGAACCTAATTGGTTTAAATACGTAGAAAAATCCTACAATGATTTTTCAAAACAAGCGGAAACATTACGTCATCAGTCGACTACGATTGAGCCGGTTACAATTCCAATCGCAATGCATGGTAATACTGAAGCAACAAATACTGCAGAAACTGGTGAATTAGGTGAAAATCTTACGTTAACACATGAGAAATTACGAATTCATGCTGCTGGTCGTGATGATTTGGTGCACCTTATTAAGAGAATACCGACTCATCTTGCCATGGGCTACGATATCAAATCTATTGAGGCTTCAACGGAAGAACTCAGGGCAATTGAGGTAAAATCATCAATCAGTAAAACTCCAGTAGTTTTTAAAAGAATTCATTTAACAACAAATGAATGGCGGATTGCGGAAAATCTTGGCGATAAATATTTCGTATATCGCCTTCAAATTGATGATACTGGATATCGGCTATTTATTATTCAAAATCCGGTAAGAAAATATAAACAAGACATCATAAAAATGATTCCCCGTGATGGTGCTGATATTATTTTTGAGGATAGTGCCGGTGAATATGTGGAGTTATTATGCGTACACTAAGAGTCGCATCATTGTTTGCTGGTTGCGGAGGAACCGATATCGGGGTGGAGGGTGGATTCACATTTTTAGGGCAAAAATATGAAAAACATCCTACCCGATTGGTATATGCAAATGATTTCGATGAAGCTGCATGTAATATTTTTGACGGAAATTTTTCAATAAAAATTTCCAGAAAAGATATTCGAACTGTTGATGTAGACGAAATACCGGATCATGATATTCTCACTGCAGGATTCCCGTGTCAAAGCTTTTCAATCGTAGCTCAAAATCCACCACGACTGGGCATTAAAGATAGCGAAAAGGGTTCTCTGTTTGAAGAAATTTGTCGCATACTTCAAGCAAAAAACCCCCAAGGATTCATTTGTGAAAATGTAAAAGGTATTTTGTCGGCTAATGATTCAAAAGCCTTTCCTGTAATTATGCAGTCATTGCGAAATTGCGGATATCATGTAATACATCTCCTGCTTAATGCGTATCACTATGGAGTTCCGCAGCGACGTGAACGTGTTTTTATTATTGGATTTAAAAATAAAAAAACACTTGAGGCTTTTAGACCGCCGATGCCTGTAGATAAGTTTTCTACCCTGGGAGAAGTTATTTTTCCTGAAAAATCTATTCCTGACAAATATTACTTCAGTCAAAAGGCTATTAACGGAATGCTCCGCGCTAAAAAAGAAATGAATAAAGGTCGTGTGCAAAACTTAAATGGTCCGTGCGGAACGGTCGGTGCTCATTTATCGAAAATAAGCTTGAACAGCACCGATCCTGTTTTGTGTATCAATAATAGGTATCGTCGTTTTATTCCCAGAGAAGTGGCAAGTATACAATCCTTCCCTGATTCATATAATCTTTTGGGAAATGATGCAAAACAGTACAGGGCGTTGGGAAATGCAATTCCTCCAGTTTTGGCATGGCATGTTGTGAAAGCGTTTATTGAAGCAACTGAACGCTCAGAAAAAACAGAGATTTACCAAACTGCAAATGAGTCAGTATTCGGCAACAATACTAACGGATTGAAAGTAACAATTCCTGCGCCGTCCAACAATGACAGCCCAAAAACCGCGGAACAACTATTTCTATTTGATAAAAAAATGCTCTATGTTGTTCAAAATTCACCCGTCACATTAATGGGAACATACCGAAGATCTTGCAGAGATTGGATAATCAAAAACAACCTATACAATTATCCAGTCTCAGATGAAGAATTAGATATTTGCTACGAACTGCTTGCTGTTCGTAGACTGGTATTAAAAAGACAAAATGACATTCCATTGTATTTTGCCGTAAACGGATATTCGATTGTTGCAAAAGCTGATTTAAAAAAACTCGGATATGTTACATTAGGCACTCATCCAGATAATGGTAAATACATCTTGTATTCTTTATCAAAACTCCCGGAACCAATTCCTATTTTCACTCAAGATAAGGCATATATTATTGGGAAAGGTATAAAGTTGTAAAGACCAGGATACTATAAGTAAAGAATGCTGAAATTGTGATATGAAAATGATACGATGCGGTTGTTCACCTGTTTGCTAAGCACCAGGCGGACAAAGGCGACCCGATTATCCTGTTTCAGCCGGACAACGAACTTTCTGCCGCATGGAGTTTTGGATTGCTGAATTCTTTGTATGACATAGCTTCTTGCAAAATTGTTAAAAATGTTAATTTTCGTAAAAGGCAACGATTTATGTTTGAATAGCACTATATTATTACTACTTAAAACTTAATAAACGTATATAAGGCAGTAATTCATGTTAGTAAAATTCGCCCGGCAACTTCGGGGACACAATGTCGTCATTGACAACTTTTATTATTTCCGCGGTGTGGAAAGTACAACCGTAATCGGGATTCACTTAAAAACCTGCACACGGCGTTATCAATTTGTCTTGCCGTGAAGTCTTCAGGTGTTTGTCGATGGCTTCATATATCTGTTTATGTTGAAATGGCTTCATAATGTATTCTTGAAAAAGCGACGCATCAAAGTTGTTTAATGCCGGCGTTGCGGCAGACATTGCAATGACAGGCACGGAGATTAAGTGGGAAATGAGGCGTATTTTCCTGGTCGCGTCATAACCATCCATACGCGGCATTTTAATATCCATCAAGATTATGTCCGGACAAACTTTTTTGGCCATTTCAATGGCATCTATTCCATCTACAGCTTCATAGATAGTCAAATCATGATTCTTCAAAAGGGCTTTCAGCAGCAACCTGTTGTATTCCACATCATCAACGATCAAAACAGAACCGCAGAAATTATATGCGTGGTCATCACCAACGCCATAGGTCTTGCTAATGACTGTTTTTTCATGGAAAAGGTGAAGCGGCAGTTCCACAGTGAACGTTGAACCTTGACCGTGTTTGCTGACAAGTTGTATATTTCCGTCCATCAAGTGCGCCAGTTGCTGGGTAATGGTCAATCCCAAACCGGTACCTCCATATTTTGCCAGATCCTGACCATCACACTGATTGAAGGCCTCAAATATTCGCGCCTGCTGGTCCATTGGTATTCCGATGCCGGAATCTTCAACGATAAAAATAATCTTATTCGAGGATGAAAGCGTCCTTACTTTGACGAAACCTTTATCTGTGAATTTGATGGCGTTACCGATAAGGTTTATTAAAATCTGCCGGATGCGGAGTCCGTCAATCATAATAGGTTCGGAGAGTTCGTCGCTGGTCTCAAATTGCAGATTCAGATTTTTACTCTGGGCTTTCCATTGAAACATGTGGAAAAGTTCGTTAAGAGTATCCGTAATTATTATTTTTTCACACTTGATGTCCAGTTTACCAGCATCTATCCGCGACAAATCAAGAATGTCGCTTATGAGATTCAGCAGGACATTGCCAGCGTTATTAATATAACTCAAATATTTGCGGTGCTCCGGATCGGACAATTCCATCTCCAAAATATCCGAAAAACCGATTATCGCATTCAACGGAGTCCTTATTTCATGGCTCATGTTTGCCAGAAACACGCTTTTGCTGCGGTTTGCCAGATCGGCAAGTTCCCGGTGTTTGATGAGTTCATCCTGAAAACGTTCAAGCAGATCGCTGATTAATACGGTGCCCATAAACTTTCCATTGCTCTGGATTATAACTACCGGATCATACTGCGTGTTCTGAGACCGTTGCATAGCGATGCGGGCTGCATCCGGGATCGTAGTTGACTCATCAATCGCAAGGAACGGAGAGGTGGCTATTGTGTCAGCATTCTTACCCGCAAACAATGAAAAACCAAATGGACCGCCGGTTTTGTCGTAAAAAAAATTTTTGGTCAGTAACCCGACCGGTTTAGCTTGTCCATCAATTATGACCAGGTGTGTCAGAGACATATCTTTGCGAAAATAATGGTCAACCTGTTGACATAGTAATGTCCGACTCCTGAACGTGGTAGCCGGTTGAGCAAGTCCGCCGATTGTGCTTTCACTGTTTTCCATAAAAAATCGACACGCTTTATAGTTATAGAACAATATTCCACGTCATTAAAGTTAAAGGTTCGCGGTGACAAAAGCAATGCGTTTAACCTATTACTAACACATTACTATTATTATCCTCGCTTTCGTGATTTTACACCACACTTTTTGGGATGGGTGTTATGGAAAAACACGTCACTGATATTTAAAAATCCTTGATGCAAAATATTATCGGTTTTTTCTAAATCTGTTTCTGCTTTGACAATTTCATTCCTTTCACTACTCATCATGCTCCATCTTTGGCCAGGTGGCAATAGAATGAACCAGATAATCTTCAGCATTTAGAAATTATGAAATGATAGTGTATTGATTTTTAATACATCAAGAGGTGCGTTATCAAATATAGCTAAAATAATAATTTTTATAAAAATTAATCCAATCGTTTGTATCAAGTCAAAACGCAGGATATATTTTTATAAATACAAACGCTTGTATTTATAATTTTACGACATATTAATTAACCGGAAGGATTGGCAATGCGCAGAGAAAGTTTGAAGATATATCAGGGTAGAATCAGATGTTTTATGAACGATGTTAACCGGGATATGTTTGACGCTACCATACCTATGGAAGCTGAATTTTTCAGTTCTGCCATGTCAGTGCCATTTGCGGAACGTTTGAAATATCCATACAAGAAAATTGTTGAGGGCGAGGTCTGGGGTGAAAAATGGAGCAGCGCATGGTTCAGATTAAGCGGGAAAATTCCCGATGCATGGGAAGGTAAAAAGGTTGTCGCCCGAATCAATATCAGCGGCGAAGGTTTGATATTCTCCAATGACGGTGTGCCGCTGCAAGGAATCACGGCAGGTTCAATATTTGTGAATAGTTATCACCGGGAGTTATATCCGGTCTGCGAAGCGGTGAAAGGCGGTCAGACGGTTGAAATATGGTGTGAAGGCGCCGCTAATGACATTTTCGGTGTCCAAAAGAATGGACGTCCTGCACCGGACGAAGCCAATCCGCATGGTTCATTTGACGCGCGGGTGACAACATTGCGTATTCACGTATGGAACGAAGCAATGTGGCAATTATATTTAGACATAAATTTTATTTTAAGTATGCTGGAAACCATTCCGGAAAACAATTACCGTTATACGCAAATCGTCGGTACGGTCAGTGAAGCGATTAACGTTTACGCCGCCAACAGCAGGAATGCAGAAAAAAGTCGTGCCATATTGAAAAAGATTTTTTCTTCGCCGGCGAATGCCTCGGCATTAAAAGTTACCGCTGTCGGTCATGCGCATATTGATACCGGGTGGCTGTGGCCCGTTAAAGAGACGATTCGCAAGTGTGCGCGGACATTTTCAAATCAGATTGGTCTGATGGAAAAATATCCGGATTTTGTCTTCGGTGCATCACAACCGCAGCATTATGCATTTGTCAAAGAACATTATCCTGCGCTCTATGAAAAGATTAAAAAATATGTCAAAGAAGGCCGCTGGGAATTGCAGGGCGGGATGTGGGTTGAAGCTGATTGTAATATCATTAGCGGCGAATCAATGATCCGGCAGTTTATACACGGCAAAAACTTTTACATGGATGAATTTGGAATTGATGTTAAAAACCTCTGGCTGCCGGATGTGTTCGGTTATTCTTCAGCAATGCCGCAAATCATCCGTAAATGCCGGTGTGATTATTTTCTGACGCAGAAGATTTCCTGGAATCAGATTAACCGTTTTCCGCATCACACCTTCATCTGGCGCGGCGTAGATGGTTCAACGGTATTGACACATTTCCCGCCGGAGTCTAATTATAATTCATTCCTGATGCCGAAAACGATGATTAATGCGCAGAATGATTTTGTGGAAAATGATATGGTTGACGAATTTATCTCGCTATTCGGCATTGGTGATGGCGGGGGCGGACCTAAAGACGAATACATTGAATATGGTTTAAGACAAAAAAATATGGAAGGATGCCCTAAACTGAGTTTTGGTCGCGCTGATGACTTTTTCACCCGTCTGGAAAAATTCAGGGGCAAGCTGGAAGAATGGGACGGTGAACTGTATCTTGAAGCCCATCGCGGCACTTTGACGACACAAGCCAGGGTCAAAAAAGCGAACCGTCTGCTTGAATACCGCTTGAAAGCTGTGGAATTTTTATATTCTTCTCTACCATTAGCGGAGTATCCGGCGCAGGAACTGGACAAAATCTGGAAAGTTCTGCTGATAAATCAATTTCATGATATCATCCCCGGGTCTTCCATTACCGAAGTTTATCAGAATACACTGGAAGAGTACCGTGTGGCTTTCAGTACCTGCGACAAATTGATAAATTCAGCCGCAGAAAAGTTGTTTGATAAAGTTCCGGGCATGCTGACATTGCTAAACGTACTTGGCGTAACGTATTCCGGAATTATTGAATTGCCGGAAAACTGGAACGGATGCAACATTCAAACCGGTGATGGCAAAAGTATTCCGGTCCAAACGGAAAAGAATAGAACTTTTGCGGCAGTAGAAATTCCGCCCTATTCATTCCTCACACTTGAACAGGGCAAACAAAAATCAGTAGCAGCTACTGCAGTTGAAGTTTCCGATCCGCTTGTACTGGAAAACGATTTAGTGCGCTATGAATTCAACCGTAACGGGGAATTGATATGCGGCTATGACAAAGAAGCCAAACGACAGATATTGCCGGATGGAGAAAAAGGCAACACTTTTTCACTTTATGTGGACGAACCGAATAACTATGACGCCTGGGATATTGATCTTTTTTATGAAGATCAACTTGCCGACAAAGCAGTATGCTCCGGTAAAATTATGCAAGCGACCGGTCCAGTCAGGAGTACGCTGGAGTTTGAACTTAAGATTGGCAGTTCTGTTATTACTCAGCAGATTGTATTGGGTAAATCAAAGCGTCTTGATTTCAATACTACGGTGGAATGGAAAGAATGGCACAAAATGCTACGCACGGCATTCCCCGTAGATGTTCGTGCATCAGAAGTCGCATTCGACATTCAGTATGCTTATGTTAAACGTCCAACTCACCGCAATACGAGTTGGGATCTGGCAAAATTTGAAGTTGCGGCGCACCGATATGCAGATCTTTCCGATAGGCAATACGGCGCAGCCTTGTTAAATAACTGCAAGTATGGCTATAAAGCACATGGTCATACCCTTGATTTGAACTTGTTGCGTTCGCCGAAATATCCGGATTTCAATGCCGATATGGGACGACATGAATTCACCTACAGTTTTCTGCCGCATAACGGTGAACTTACCAGTTCAAATGTAATTGCAGAAGCCGCAATGTTGAATAGTATTCCACTGCATTTTAACGGTTATAAGAGTGGTGTAGCGGAATTGCCGTGCCGGTTGGTTTCAAACGGAATTTCACTTGAAGTCATTAAAAAAGCGGAAAAGGAAGAGTGTCTGGTTATCCGTCTGGTGGAAACCCGTGGCGAAACATCTTCAGGCACCATATATTTCACCAGCAACACGAAAAAGCTGGTTGAAACTGATATGTTGGAATGGGAAAATCTCAACGAAGTTGCAGTTGCCGGAAACTGTAATATTGAATTAAAACCATTTGAAATCAAAACCTACAAATTGTTGAACAAATAATGATTACAAGATTAAGCGATATTGCCCAAGTCTGCAAACTGGATGTTTCAACAGTTTCGCGGGCTTTGCGCAATGATCCAAGGGTATACGAAAGCACCCGGAAACGAATCCGTAAAATCGCGGCAAAGATGAATTACGCACCAAACCTGGCGGCAAGGAATCTGGCGGCAGGTACGACTAAAACGCTCTGGCTGTTAGTTCCGGATTTGAACAATCCGATGCAACAGGAGCCAGCTCAGTACCTGAGTGAACGATTGAGCCATGATGGTTATGATTTGATGATTGTGCTCTATCATGGGGAATCGGATAGTTTCCGGCGTTTATTGATGCAGCTAACCCAGCACGTCACAGACGGAGCGTTTATTATTCCGGACGGTATTGCGTATGATGCTAAAGAATACACTTATTTGAAAAAACACAAATACCCGCTGGTATTCATTGACCGGAGTGTTGAACTTAAAGGCGGCATAACCGTAACCACAGATAATGCGACGGCAGCGGCGGAACTGGTTGAGCGGTGCCTTCAAGCCGGGGCGGACAAGTTCGCAATTATTTATGAAAAAGATAATTCCGCCGGTTATGAACGGATTCAAGGTGCAAAAAAAGTGTTGTCACGAAAAAAAATCCCCTACGAGATATTCAATAAGGTAAAGAAGGCGGATAGTTCGTTTTTAAAAGGCGGCCGTACTGCGATACTCTCGTCTTCGAGTGGCGTAGCGTACGCTTTTTTTGAACATAACAGGCAAAGATTTACTGTAAATGCACCGGTTGCCGGAGTATTCGACCGGTGGATTGAACCGGCAGAAGATTTTACCGGAATCCATGTATGCTATCAAAATTTCCGGGGAATTGCCGAAAAAGCTGCAGAGGTCATGCTGGCAACGCTCAAGGGTGAAAAACCGGAATCCGGCTTTTATTACATTCCGGCGCTAAATTTTCAAACGCTGAAAGAGCAATAAAGCAAACAGTGGCGCCAAGCCTATTAGAATGTCAATCCGAAATCTCCTGCCGTAAACCGGTATTGTTTACGGCAGAAGTTGCAAACTATTCCCGGATTGGCATTTTCTTTAAATAAAGATTTCAAATCATCCTGGTCAAGGACGGACATTGCCCGTTTCATTTTTTCCTGAGAACAATTGCAACGGAATCCCGGGCTGTTGCCATAGGTGTAGGAGATCTGGTTTTTATCAGTATTTCCGGTAATGGCAGTGATGAGCTGCCACAATTTTTTCTCCGAAGGCAGTTTTGCCATGAGCAATGCCGCGAATTCATCAGAAACAATTTTTTTGCGATAAGCGTCAAAAGTTTCGAGGTTACATCCGGGCATGGCCTGGAGCATGAATCCGGCAGCTATTTTGACTGGAAACTGCGGCTCGGAATCAAACTCAATAGCGATGGCAAATTCCGTTTCCAACTGGTCACTTACGGAAAAAAAGAAGCCGGCGTCAGCCGCCGGGTCATTAAAGGCAGTGCGTGTTTTTCCGGAATTTAATATCGCGCCGTCTTTGGATTTGATGACCGAAACAAAACCCTCTTCATTTCCCCAGATATCCTGTTCGCTGGCAGTTTCATTCATCAGGTGCGGCGGCGCAATCAGCCCGCGGATATCACAGTCAGCATTGACATCAACGATGATATGTTTCAACTTACCGGAATACTCCCAGCGGAAAGAATAACGTTCTGAATCGTTCAACAGCGGCGAAACCAAAGCGCCAGTCAGCAGGGCGCCAGCGAACAATTCCGCCGCCAGCGGGTCAGTGTCATGCGCGACAATGCCGAACGTAGCAGTTCCAGTGGCATCTGTAAAAGCAAAACGGATGTTGCTTTCCAGTATAATACCACGCAACAGATAATCAGAATGAATCATTGCCGTAGTGCGTCCTTGTTGCCGAACAGACAGTCGGCTAAGCCGGAATCAGTCCGGGTAATTACTGAACGCGTTCGATCAGAATATCGGCGTCAATTTCTTCGCGCAGAATTCTTTCCAGGCCATCTTTGATGGTCATGGTGGCATGCGGGCACATACCGCAGGCACCGCGCAGGCGAACTTTGACGGTCTTGTCAACGAGTTCAACGATTTCGAGGTCGCCACCATCGGCTTGCAGATGTACGCGTAATTCATTGAGACGACTTTTAATTTTGTCATGCAGTTCCGACATTTTTACGATTCCTTTTTTTTGAGTGTTGCTGCCTTGCGGCGCGAATCCAAATTACCGAATTTATTACCAGGTGAATTTACTGCCACCGAGGCGGCGGGCAAATTCATCCAAAACGGCCTTTTCTTCACTGATTCCGCCCTGCGCAACGAAGGTGGCGCTGAAACGGACGTAATGACCGGCATCATCCCATGGCACGCTGCTGATAAGTTTTTCCTTGATCAACCACTGGCTGAAATCTTCACCGGAAGCAAACTGTTCACCGCCGACGATACCACGCGGTGCTTTGACGTAGAGATAGAATGAACCCTGCGGTACTTTCGCGGGAAAACCCAACTGACAAAGTGTCGCGGTCATACTCTTCAGGCGGCGTTCATATTTGGCGGAAATTTCCGGCGTGATTTTTGCCTGCGCTTCCAGAGCGCTGATGGCGGCCTTTTGAATTGCGGCGAATTGTCCGCTGTCGGCGTTGTCTTTAACGAATGCAAATGCTTTCACTGCCAGTTCGTTGCCACATACCCAGCTCAAGCGCCAGCCGGTCATGTTAAATCCTTTTGACATGCTATGCAATTCGACAGCGACATCCTTACCTCCGGGCAACGAGAGAATACTCAACGGTTTACCCTGAAAATTCAATGGGGCGTATGCCGCATCAGAAACAATTAAAATCTGATTTTCGCGGGCAAATTTTATCGCTTTGGCGAAGAATTTTTCGTCTGCCGAGGCGCCGGTCGGATTGTTCGGATAGTTCAGATACAACAACTTGGCGCGCTTACGTTGTTCCGGAGTCAATGATTCCAAGTCCGGGAGAAAATTATTTTCTTCAAGTAACGGCAGATTGATAACCTCGCCGCCAAAATATTTTGTCCAGGTACCAAGAACTGGATAACCGGGAACGGTCATTATCGTAATATCGCCGGGATTGATATAACAGGCCGGAATCAACGACAACGCGGCCTTACTGCCGATAGAGTGAAGCACTTCACGCTCCGGATCAAGTTCGACGTGATACAATTCTTTCATATAGGCGGCAACAGCATTTTTAAATTCGTCAATGCCATTATCAGCGTAGGTGCGGTTTTCCCATTTGGCGGCTTCGCTGCAAAGCGCGGCAACTACTTCGGGGAATGCCATATCATCGGGCTCACCAACGCCCATGTCAATCAATTTGATATCGGGGTTAGCCTTCATGGCGGCGCGTTTGGCGCGTTTGATTTTTTCAAATTTATAAATTTTAGTGTCTTTTCCGAACGTATTACCGCCAACGCGTTCAGCGAAATTGCTCTGCAAGAAAGATTCTTCCATGATGTCTGGACTCCAGATTTATTCCATTCATATTTTCGCATTTTTGAAAAAATGCGGTATTATATAGCTGAAGTAAATGTAAAAATTATTTTGCATGAATTTCAGCGCTTAAAGCAAGTAATATAACATATTTTTTTTTATATTCATCCGGTTATAAGTCAAAAACAAGGAAAATAATGATGATAGACAAAGTTTCTGTTGACGGACATGAGTTTGACGGACATCTCATAAAAACCAGCGCCGCCAGCATCATCCTGATCAAAGGTACTAAAGGATTTCTCGGTTGCGGCTATTTTAAAATTGAAACGGCAAATAAACTGCATGAGGCCGTCGCAATTGTTACCGGAGTGAAATGTTATACAGATATGCTCGATGCTAAAGTTGTCGACGTCAGCAGCGCCGCCGCTGAACTTGGTATCAACATCGGTTGTTCCGGCAGAGACGCACTGTTAAAAATGGTTTAAAGGAGCTGAAATGAAAGTTGTTGCTGACGATAAAATACCCCTGCTGAAGGGCGCGCTGGAACCATACGCTGAAGTTGTTTATCTGCCCGGCGCAAAAACTTCGGCGGCAGATGTCAAAGACGCAGATGCATTGATAACCCGGACAAGAACCAGGTGTGATAAAAAACTGCTGCAAGATTCAAAAGTGAAGTTTATCGCGACGGCGACGATAGGTTATGATCACTTTGATACGGAATATCTGGATAAATCCGGGATTGCATGGACCAACGCACCGGGTTGTAATTCCTCTTCGGTGGCACAATATCTGGCATCAGTACTGCTCAATCTGGCAGTGGACCACAACATAACTCTAAGCGGCAGCACCCTTGGCGTTGTCGGCGTCGGTAATGTCGGCAAAAAAGTTGCCGCCGTCGGCAGAATACTGGGTATGAATGTCCTGTTGTGCGACCCGCCCCGGGCTGAAGTTGAAGGCTGGGAAACGTTTGTCACTCTTGATGAAATTGTAGCAAAATCTGATTTTGTGACGCTCCATGTTCCTTTGTCTGAAGCCGGCAGTTACCCGACGGTTAATATGGCGGATGCGACTTTTTTCAAAAAGATGAAAGCCTCGGCATTCTTCATTAATTCATCACGCGGCGAAGTCTGCAATAATCAGGACTTAAAACTGGCACTCTCGAATAAAAGCATTCGCGGCGCGGTTCTCGATGTCTGGGAAAATGAGCCGGAAATTGATTTGGAATTATTACAAATGGTCGATTACGGCACTCCGCACATTGCGGGGTATTCGACCGACGGCAAAGCCAATGGCACCGCAATGTCAGTCAACGCAATATGTAAATTTTTCAAACTGCCACTTCACGACTGGTACCCGGCATCAGTACCGGGACCGGAAAAGAGTATTATTACAGTAGAAGAAGGCGATTCTATGGAATTCACCCTGTTGCAAGCCGTCACCGCCACTTATGATGTCAAAGCAGATGCCGCAAGGTTGTTTGCCAGTCCGGCAACATTTGAACAGCAACGCGGCGACTATCCGTTGCGCCGGGAATTTCCCTACTACACGCTCATTCCTGGAAAAACATTAACCGCGGAGAGTCTGGAACGCCTGTTGCAACTTGGTTTTAAAAAGAACGGCGGTGAAAAGTGAGCGCAATCTACAACGCTATTATCTGCCGTTATAACGAGATTGCCATCAAAGGCAACAACCGTTCAATGTTTGAACTGCGCATGATTGAAAACATCTATCATCTGCTGTCTGAGATTACGGACCTGAAAGTTTCGCGCATCCGGGGTAGGATATGGATTCAACATCCCCACCGCCGTCCGTTCACTCCGGAGGAAATCCGTGTTGCCGAACGCCAATTAAGCAAAGCATTCGGACTGGAATCTTTTTCGCCGGTCATCATGTGCGAACCGGAAATTGAAACTATTTGCAAGGCGGTAGACAACAGCGCTGATGATTTTTTTGCTCCTCTCATGGCAGAGGGAAAAACCGCAGTATTCCGCATTCGCGCAACACGCAGTGATAAAGATTTTCCGTTAAAATCCAAAGAAATTGAAATCCGGCTCGCCACAGTAATCGGCGACAAATATCCGCCGGAACAGATAAAAATAAATTTAATGAACGCTGAAATCACTATCGGATGTGAAGTCCGGGAGGAATTTGCCTTTATTTTTTATAAAAACTGCCGGGGACCGGGGGGACTGCCCGTCGGCTGCAATCCGCCGGTTCTTGCCCTGCTTTCCGGCGGGATTGACTCTCCGGTGGCCTGTTACATGGCGATGAAACGCGGTTGTCCGGTACACTATATTACCTTTCACAGTTCGCCTTACACGCCTCCGGCAACAACAGATAAAGTCAAACAAATTGCCGGCCTGTTGAATCGCTACCAACGTCAGGCAAAGCTCCATCTCTGTAATTTAGCGCCAATTCAGAAAATGATCAGAGATAACTGCACCCCGCGCCTGCGCACAGTACTTTATCGCCGCGCCATGTTGCGCATCGCCGAGAAAGTTGCGTTACGCACTAAATGTCAGGCGCTGCTCACGGGTGAATCCATTGGTCAAGTGGCAAGTCAAACACTGGTAAACATGAATACGATTAATAATTCTGTCAGAATGCTGGTCATCCGTCCGTTAGTGGGAATGGATAAAAGCGAAAGCATCACATTGTCTGAGCGCATCGGAACATTTGCACTTTCCAAGGAACAGGTTCCAGACAGTTGCACCGTATTTGCTCCCTCTGCCCCGTCAACCGCGGTCACGATTGAACGCGTGGAACAGGATGAGAAGCTGCTGCCCGGCTATGACCAGGTTCTAGTTGAAATTATTGAAAAGATTGAAGTGTTTACCGCACCCCCTCTGCCAGAGGAATAACCAGTTTGGGTGATTATGACCAATATTTATATCTATTAATTTCAAATAAAATGTTCAATCTCTCCCATTAATTTTATATGAGTTAATGCGCCATTGTTATATCGTGTTAATTCAGATATTATTCTATTTTTGTAACAGAATATAGGTAATTTTTGGGAAATAATGTAACAGAATATAGGTAATTGCGTATTTTTCTGTTATAAAAACAGGTTTAAATCCGCAGTCGCCGACTGATTTTTTACATAGAGTTGGTTGATTTGTCAAATGCATTGGCTAAATTATACTCTATAAGAGCGGATGGAAGCAAAGAGCGATCGACTTATTAAAATGGTGAATAATTATGAAAATATTAGTTTTCGGTGCCGGTGCTGTAGGGGCTTATTTCGGCGGAAGACTGGCACAAGGCGGAGCCGAAGTTGCGGTAATCTGCCGTTCTGATTATGAAACAGTTAAACAACATGGTTACGATGTAAAAAGCATTGACGGAGATTTCCGCTTTATTCCTTCCGGAGTTTTCCGGAATGCAGCGGAATACCCCGGCACTCCTGATTTACTGTTGATTGCCTCAAAGGCTTTCCCTGAAATTAATCTGGCGGAGTTAATCCGTCCGGCGGTTGGCAGGGATACAACTATATGTTTATTGCAAAATGGCATTGATGTGGAAACTCCTCTGGCGCAGGCGTTCCCTGACAATGAACTGTTAAGTACGATTGCATATATCGGCGTCAGCAGAATTAATTCCGGCACGATTTCACATCAAGGCGCCGGGCGGTTACGGGTTGGTGGATATCCACCCGGAAAGAAATCAACGCGGCTGGAAGAATTTGCAGCGCTCTGTAAACATGCCAAAATAAAATGTGAAATAGTCCCGGACATCATTCAAACCCGGTGGGAAAAATTGGTCTGGAATGCCCCGTTCAATCCGGTATCCATTCTTGCCGGAGGTGTTGATACCAATCAAATTATGAACAATCCGCGACTGGTGGAGTTGTGTACTGCGATAATGCACGAAGTCTGCGCCGTTGCCGCTGCATGCGGTAAACCGCTGCCGGCAGACATTGTTGAACGCAATCTTGACTATACACGAAATTTTCCTGCCTATAAAACGAGTATGCTCGTTGATTATGAAAATGGCAGAAAAATTGAAGTTGAGGCAATTATCGGTAACGTAGTGCGCGATGCCGACCGCTATAATCTGGCAGTACCGCATCTGCGTTCAATTTACGCCCTGTTGGCGTCAGTCAACGCTACTATCTCTAAATAAGGTTGAAATTTTAAAATTTCAACCCTATAGAGTATTGATTCCATAAGCGGATAGATCGTTTATGAACTTTTGCTCAAGTTGGCAGTATTCAACAGGCATGTTTATTATTTCAGCTTCAGGATGTTGATTTTTAAACCAGGTTATCTGTCTTCTGGCAAGTTGCCAGGTGGCGGTTGTAATACGCTCTTTCATTACCTTGTAATTAATACTGCCGGCAAGGTATTCAGCTATGATCCGATAGCCAAGCGCCTGTCTGGCGGTGGGCGAATCAAGCAGTCCATGTTTAATGGCAAGTTCCGCTTCTTCTATCCAGCCGCCCGCTAACATCTGTTCAGTGCGTGTGGCAATGAGTTTTTTTAACTCATCTCTGTCGCGGCTTAGACTCCATGAAATTGCCGGAATTTTGAGCGTTTTACATTTACCGGTCTGAAGTTCGGTGATGGATTTTCCGGTCAGCGACAAAACTTCCAGCGCGCGGATGAGTTTGCGCCGGTTCATCTGCCAAAGTTCAAATGCCACGGGGTCACGTTGCCGCATTAATTCTTTTAACGCAATAAAACCGGCTTCGTGGTCATATTCGCGGTCAAGTTGTTCCCGGATTTCCCGGTTGCCCGGCAGGTCATCAATACCGTAAAGCAGGGTGTGTAGATACATACCGGTGCCGCCGGCGACAATCGGAATTTTCCCGCGCCGCCGGATATCTTTCAGCGCCGCCTTTGCGAGTTCGATAAAGGTAAAAACATCAACGCGCTGATTAAAATCAAAAATACTGAGCAGATGGTGCGGAACTGTCGCCAATTCAGCGGCAGAGGGTTTGGCCGTGCCGATATCCAGACCGCGATAAATTTGCATGGAGTCGGCTGAAATAATTTCGCCATTGAATTTTTGAGCGAGGTAAAATGCCAGACTGCTCTTTCCGGATGCGGTCGGTCCCATAATAAAAAAGGCGGGAATATCGGTTTGCGACGACAAACTATTGCCTGGACTGGTCATAATCAACATCAGGCGAAGCGCCTGTTTTAGTATCTTTCAACGGGCGGAAGAATACAGAAACAAAATAGATAGCTACTCCGACGCAAATCGCGGAATCCGCAACATTGAATGCCGGCCAATGCCAGTCAACGGCATAAAAATCAAGAAAGTCCACTACTTCGCCGCGCCACATCCGGTCTATCGAGTTGCCAATAACTCCGCCGACAATAATGAACAAGGCATAATAACGTTCGGTCCAACCCTCGGTGAGCCATTGCAAAAAAACTATTGTAGCAACGACAACAACGATGGCAATCAGCAAGAGCATCCAACCGTAGCCGTGAAAAATACCCCAGGCGGCGCCTTTATTAGTAACAAAGGTCAGGTTGAAGCAACCGGCAATAATGGGAATGCGTTGTCCCAACTGTAAAAAATTTTCTACCATGATTTTTGAAGCCTGGTCGAGAATGACCAGCAAACAGGTAAGAATCAGAGCCATAGTGATGACTCGTTTTTCCTGACGACTGCCAAGCTCACATTTTTTAAAAAACTTACTCAAGATTAGGATTTATCCCGCCATTATTTTCGCGAATGCTTTTACAGTTTATGCAATATCCGGAATATGGTTTTACTTCAAGTCTGGCATCGGAAATAGGTTTGATGCAATCGAGACAAATGCCGAATTCATCATTGAGCAGCCGGGTGATGGCCTCTTCAACGAGTTCCAGCATGTCGCCTTCCTCGGTGAGCATCTGGATATCAATTTCATGTCTGGAGTTGTCACTGCCGAGTTCCGCCATATGGGTAGTAATGCCCTTTTTGTCCGAATTGGCAGTATCAAGGGCGTCATCACGCAATGTTTTCATTTGACCGAGCAGGCTGTCGCGTATTTGTGTTAAAGCCTCATAATATTTTTTCTTTTTCCCGGTAAATTTCGAAACATCTATATTCTTTACCTTAGCCATGCTTAATTTTCCTGCTTTTAAAAAATTACCATTCAGAAATCAACAACGGCACTGATCTAATCACACCTTGAGGCTGGCAAAAATTATATTTTAAGAAGTTCTGCCGCAAATAACTAAATCAGCAATATGCACTAGAAACCTTAACCTGCAAATATAGCATTAATTCATATTTTTTCAATCATCAGGTTGCGAATATGGCAAATCAGGAGTAAATTTGCGGCAGTACGGAAGTCCCAGGAAATGCCTCGCTTTACCCGCTCAGGTCTTCGTGCCCGGAAAGGTTCCGGTTGTTTTTTTTTGCGACTGGCGGAAAGATTTTGCGCCAGTTTCGGTCACTGAATTGCTTTAGGGAATATTATATTGAAAAAAATAGATTTACATATGCACAGTATTGCTTCAGACGGGACAATGCATCCGCATGAACTGATTGAACTGGCAGTTTCAGCCGGTTTGGCGGCGGTCGCCTTGACCGACCATGACAATACAGCAGGAATACCCGACTTTATGAAGGCCGCGTCAGATTACCCGGAATTGCTGGCAATACCCGGGGTGGAAATTTCCTGTATGCTGGAACACCGTGAAATCCATATTCTCGGCTTATTTATCGAATGGGAAGACCCCACATTAAATGATTTTCTGGCGATAATCAGAACCAACCGGCACGAACGCAATCTGCAAGTTATCAACCGGCTCGCGCTTGCCGGTTATCCGGTTTCGCTGGAGGAAGTCCAGGCAGTATCAGGCGGCGATGTTATCGGACGACCGCACTTCGCGCGGGTAATAAAAGATAAATATGCCTTTGCCACGATCCAGGACGTGTTTGATTGCTGTCTGAAACGCGGCACTCCGGGATTTTTCCCGCGTACACTGCCGTCACCGGCAGAAACGATCAAAGCCATCCATGCTGCTAAGGGCATTGCCATCTGGGCCCACCCGATTTACCGCAATATGAATGAAAAGTCCTGGGGCAGACGCGGACTCAAAGCCCTTGCCCCGCTCGGTTTGGACGGAGTTGAGGCTTATTATTCACAGTTCAACCAGGAGCAGACTAAAATATTATTACATCTGGCAGCAGAATTCAATATCAGTGTTTCAGGCGGCAGTGATTTCCACGGTGATAACAGTCCCGGCGTTCTGCTCGGTTCCGGTTGCGGCGATTTACATGTACCGTTCGCTTTGCTGGAGGCGTTGCTAAACAAAAAAAATGCGGTTTAAACGGCACATATAATGTGTGAACTGTCGTGCAATAAACAAAAAACATAATCTGGAGAAATAGATGCAATTCAAACCATTGTTCGCGGTAATGTTGGGCGGAATTATTATTCTGATGATAAACGGTTGCAACAGTAAACCATCCGCCAGTGAACAGTTTGCAGAGGATATGAAACGTAAATTTGCAGAAATGAATGACCCGCGCTTTTCAGTTGACAAAATGCGGGAATTCGCTTTTGAAAAAATGTCTGACCTGACTGATGAGGAAAGTGAATACATTTCCAAAAATAACCCGGCGATTACCAGCAACTATGATCAATCGGAATATGCTTTCACCTGGACGAAAAAACCGGGAGAAGGCGGAATTGAAGTGCTGTCCACGCCACCGCCATGTGAACCAATCGCGGCATTCAGAGTAACCCGGGCCTATTATCCTTGACCGCGTCTAAGAGTGGTTTGAGAATTTTCCCAAAACTGCTATTATGATTTGTCTTCCGGCGGGTCAAAGTTGAATTTTTCGTCTTCAATCGCAAGCGGTTTGTCTTTTACCTGCGTATAAATCGCACCAATGTATTCGCCGATAATTCCGATAAAAACCAACTGTACCGCAGAAAAGAAAAACAACCCGATAACTAGCGGGGCAACCCCAAGATTAAACGTGTCCCAGAATACCAGTTTGTAAATTAAATATCCCAGCGCAATCAACAGACTTACCGCTGAAAGGCAAAAACCGCAAAAAACGGCCAGGCGCAAGGGCAATTTAGAGTGATTGACGAAACCGACCATGGCAAAGTCATAAAGGATGAAGATATTATTTTTGGTTATGCCATGTTTGCGTCTGGGTTGAATAAATTCAATTTCTGCACGTTTGAAACCGATTTCTCCTACCAGACCACGAAAGTAAGGAAATGGATCATGATACTTTTTCACGGCATCCATAAATTTACGGTCGTAAAGACCGAAACCGGTAAAGTTCCGGATAATTACATTTGATTCAGAAATTTTGGATAAGAGCCAATAATAAATTTTTCTTACGATTGTCATGGTCAAACTCTCTTTGCTTTTCGGTTTAACTGCAACCACGACGCGGTTTCCTTCCTCCCATTTACGGATAAACTCAGCAATCAACTCCGGCGGATCCTGTAAATCAGAGGCCATAATAACTACGGCATCACCGGTGGTTTGCATCAAACCATTGTAGGGAGAACGAATCTGACCAAAATTACTGGAGTTAAAAATGACTTTGAAATTTTTGTCTTTAGCAACGAGCTGCCGCAAAATTTCACGACTTCCGTCGGTTGAACAATTATCGGCGATAATGATTTCATAATCATATTGCGGGAACTGCTGAAACATTTTAATTATGCGGTCATACCATTCCTGCAAATTGCCTTCCTCGTTGTAACAACCCGATGAAATACTGATTTTTTTTCTGACTTCTCTCATAAATAAAACTCTCTCATTTTTTTAAGATGTGTGCCGCCTCTTGTTCAATGGTCGCCATTGAACTGAATTCCGGACGGTAACCGATATCGGCGGCACGATTGTAATTAGAACAGTAAATATTTTTTGTACCGTTCGGACTGTTAATCTGCATCTCACCGTCAACTTCATAACGCAAATTATAATTTGCGGCAAAATACTCAATTATTTGAACCTTTTCAACTGTGCCGGCACTGATTACGTCAAATGCAGCGTTAATGCGGTCACTTTTGATACAAAGTTGTATCAACCGGAATAAATCGCCGGGATGGATATAATCGCGAACAATGTTTATCGCATTAGTTTTAAATGTCTGGCAATTTATTAATGCGTTAAGCAATTCGGTCATAAAATAGCCGGAATTCAAATCAATGAAGCGGCTGAAGTATGCAAAAATACGCAAGTCAACAATGCGCAAATCTGAAAACGCCCGATGTTTGGCCTCTGAATTTAAACGTACAATTGAATAATAATCAGCGGGCTGAACATGGTTGACCTTGATACAGTTTACCGTATTTTCAGTTGCCGGCATAGTTCCATTGCTGCCATAAACGCCACCGCTACTGAAATTAAGGTAAAGTGTACCGGCATGACGATGCAGATATTCGATACACAAATTATCGTATTCCTCCGTCAAAGTAAACCAGCGGCTGAAATCATTGCCCAGTTTATTTGGCGCACCGGCGCCTATACAATTGATAATCACGTCATATCCGCAATTTAAAAACCCGTGATAACCTTCAATAACAGCGTATCTGTCATCAGAAACATTTACAGAATCATGCAGGAAATCAGCGAGTTCTGACACATTGCGGGTATATAAGAAAAGTGCCGCCTGAGATTTTGACAAAAAATTATAAATCAACCCTTTAGCAATATGAGAATTAGACCCTAAAATGGCGATTCTCAATTCATTCATAATATTAATTCGCTAAAAAATAGTTTATTTATTTTTGTCAATCTTATCTTCTTCCAGGAAGACTTCATTCAAAGGTACGGGAAGCGGTTTGCCATAAACTCTGCCGGCGATGTACTTTTTGATGAACGGCCGGCTTTCAGCAATCAGGCAGGTATTGATGTGTTTACCGAACCACTTTACATTCATGCCGCGTTCGATTATATCTTTGAGCGGTTCTTCAAAGACATTGCCCAGTGAAACGTGAATATAGGGACACGGCATGACATCACCATATTGAGTGATTGAAATCATTCTTTTTACGGCAATGCACCCCAAATCCAAACCATACGAGGGAGTTAAGTGGGTAAATACTTGATATTTCTTTTCCAACTCGCGCATATAAGCCATGTCGTCTTTGGTAACCAGAGCATCAAAGTTGCCTTCCCAGGCGCCTACCGGTTTGGCATAGGTAACAAAAGTTCCAACACCTTTAGATTTGGCAAATTCCAGATAATCAATAAATTCCTGAGTCCGGATACGCTGATGAGTAACAACTGTAGAAAGGATGATACTCAAACCTGCATCAAGCGCGGCATCAATTGCTCTGAACGCGCGTTCATGGGAACCGGGCGCATGGCGGAAAGCGTCATGTTCACTTGCGTCAAGACTGTCCAGGCTTAACTGAATCTTATCAACGCCAATACTTTTCAGATGTTTAGCTTTCGCCGCATCAAGCAACCAGCCATTGGTATCGGAAGTAATGTAAAATTTCTGCGGGTCAATAGCCTCGACCAGCGCGTCAAAGTCCTTGAATACCAACGGTTCGCCGCCGGTAATAACAAGATTTGCCAGTCCCATTTCATCGGCTTGGCGGGAAAGTTCTCTCACGTCATCAAGCGTAAATGAACGTTTGTTGCTTTTACCCTGAAACTGTTTTACGGAGCAATGAGCGCAACGGAAATTGCACTTATAATTGTACTGAAACTGAATAATGGCTATGCTTTCGCCTTTGGCAATTTTATCGCCAAATTTAATTATCTTTTCATAAACATAAGGTTTTTCAAGTTTAAGTTGATTACGTTTATTAGCTTCATCCGCTTTCAGTGGTTCAGTTTGCTTTGACATGCTACGATCTCCGGTTGTTACATAAATTTGCGATAAATTTTATGGACCTCAAGAATATTCTCCGGGCAACCTGAATGCCATAACCATTCGCCAGGTTGAGGTTTTCCAGTCAATGCCTTATATTCGCGTTGTCGATCAAGTTCACCCGTTAATCTACACTCGTATAGTAAAGAAATAAAGTGCCCGCGGTTTTTTTTTGCCGGATGAAATAATTGATTAATCGCAACCGGTTCCGGTTTGAACTCGACAGTTGCCCCAAGTTCACTGGCGGCAACGGCATTGATACGAGTAGCAATAAGTTCCTTGTATCTGATAATACCGCCGGGAATATGCCAACCCGGAGTCCAGTAGTTATCATCACGCCAGGTCAGAAGGGTTTGACTGCTCTCGTTTTTTATGAGCAAATCAACATTTATCATCGGCGTTATCCGACTGGCAAACAAGAATAAGTCCTCCGGTAACCCGACCGAAGGATCTTCAATCAAACTCTCCAGATAATCAATGCTTTCAGTAATATTCACGTCAAAACTCAAACGGTATACTGTGGATCGGTAAGGCGGCAGACATCCACAATCACAGCGACATTTTTATAATTATTTTCAATTTGTGATTTGATCTGGGTCAAATAAACCGGTATGGCGACAATCACAACTTTAATATTTTCAGTGCTGATGATTGCCGGCGGGATAATCTGTTTACCGTACAGATTCATTTTTTGTTTTGAACCTGAAATATCAACGGCAAATACATTTTCATCCTGCATGGCAGTAGAATTTTTAAATAAATCGGAAGTATGATAGTTTATTCCCCAAACCGCAACTTTGCCGTATTTTTGCAACAGTTTCCGGACATTGTTGTCAATATTCGTCCGCAATTCCTGTGACAGCGGGATATTGTATTTCTGCCCGCAACTGTGGCAGGGAATAAAATTGGTGGCAAAAAGCTTCACATTACTCCACTGATTATTGTGGTTGCAGGTGATGCAATCGCCTTCAACATCAATACGTCCAGTCTCATAATCTATTTTTTTCATTTTTACCGAAGTAAGCGTTTTAGTCAAACTGATGGGCGCTTCCATAATTTTTCTGATCAGATCAGATAATTGTGAATCAGTGAGTTTTGAAACATTAATCTGCGGACAGCCATCTTTTAAGAATTTGACTTTATCGGCGATTATTCCCTTTTCACAGGCATATTTATACAGGTAGGAACCGGGATAAACAGTAATCAAATTCAAACTGATTTTGTATTCCGCATGATCACGCCACCATTTCAAAGTGTTATTCGCGGTTTCTTCCGTTTCTTCAATATCGCCAAAAATGAATGCCCCCTCCAGCGAAATCCCCATATCATAAACGAGTTTCAATGTCCGCTCTATCTGTTCTACTTTAGTGGCCTTGCGCATACTCTTCAAAATGCGATTGTCGGCACTTTCCAGTCCGAAAGACATAACCTCGCAACCGCCCTTTTTTAACGTTTCCAGCAATTCCGGAGTTATATCATCAACTCTGAATTGTGCCCACCAGCGAACATTGTAAGCAACAATTCTTTCACAAAACTCTTTAACCCTTTTGATATCTCTGGCAAACAGTTCATCGGCAAGGCAGACAAACTCAATGCTGTAACGCGAGGTCAGATAATCCAATTCAGCAAAAAAGTTGTCAATTGAACGCTGCCGGTATTTTCTGCCAATAGTATGAAAACAAAAAGTACAATTATACGGGCAGGAACGGCTTGCCAGCATAAAAACGGTGTTCTTCCGATTCAAACCGCTGATACCTGGTGATGATGATTCCAAATACTTGCCAATCTCAAAACCTTCATAATCCGGCCAGGGAATAGTGTCAATGTCTTCAATTTCTTTGCGCGGAGAGGTAATTTTGTACGAATTATTTTCCCTGTAAATGATACCGTTGATTACCGCCAGTTCAGTTTTTTGCTCCAACGCGTTACAGAGTTCGCAAATCGTAATTTCACCCTCGCCAATAACACCATAGTCGGCATATTCCAGCGCTTCAAGTGCAGGCGCAGGATCGCCGGTAATAATCCCGCCACCGACAATAGTTATAATTCCGGGACAGGTTTTTTTGGCAGCCTCAATAACTACGCGAATCGTGCTGTATTGAAACGACAACCCGCCAGTCGCAACCACATCTATTTTTTTCTCTTTTATCTCTTTAGCGATAATATCGGCGACATTTCCTTCCATGTGATTCAGATTGATTGCAGTAACATTAAATCCGGCTTTTTTCATGCTGGCGGAGATATATGCAATACCTAACGGGAAAGAATAACCATCTCCGGAATTTTGAATCAATCGCGGCATAACCAGAAGATAATTCAGCTTGGTGTTTTTTTGCTGTTTTTGCATATCACGATTCCTTGATTAATATATTAATTGACTATTTCCAATCCATGTTCACGCAGTATGGCCACCTTGATTTTATTGCTGTATTTCCGGCGGATAATCTTCGCGACTTCATCGGAATATGCCGCGGCAATCACAATAATGGCGTCTGGAGGATTTTCATCAATATGATCCGGCGCGACAATCGGCAAATGGGTTGCAGGAGTGAATTTCCCCTGCTTGAATGGCGCCGAATCAATGACATACTTAATTTTATTTTGCAGATTTGCCATCGCAATGATGGCAAGTGCTTGATGACCCGCACCCCACACAGCAACAATGCCGTTACCGAACTGTTTAATATATTCGGTAATTTGTGCGGTAATCTGCTGTTGACACTCATAAAAATGTGATATATCCAGTTTTTTCCTTTTTCTGACTACTGCAGAAATAATATAATCGTGCCAGATTTCATTACACTCGATAACATCAAACCCATTCCGCTGTAAGGTTGATACGAGTGTCGCCTTGGTAAAATAGTAAAGATGATCAGTAATAAATTCAGAAAAAAGTTTATTTCTCAAAATCATGTCAAAATTAGGCACTTCCACCAGGCCAAGGCCATCTTCAGATAAATTATTGGAAGCTCCTCCGAGGGCGGCATTAATATCCGGCAGATGTTCCAAATAACTCATAATAAAAAAAGCGTCAAACGGCGCGTTATTTAGTTTTACATTGCGATTGTCAATAAAGGTTTGCTCAACCTGCAGACCGGAGTCAAGACATGCCTTGACCGCGGCAACGGAATATTCCACGCCATACACATCTGCACCGGCCCGGGACATTAAATTCAGATATTCACCGCGGCCGCAACCAACTTCAACGATTTTTTTCCCTTGCAGAGAGTATTTTTCAATAAATTCCGCAAACTGCCGCAACCGGAACAACCGCATTTCTTCAGAAAAAGCTGAGGCGCGAATGACTTCACGGTAGTATGGCACCGGATCATTACTGAGTTGAACCAAACCGCAACCGGAACACTGGCAGATTTCCAAATTGTCGCCATGCTCTTCTGACAACATCGCCGCCGTTGGCAGGTTCTGAGCCGCCTGCGGCATATTCTCATAACGCAGTAGCGGTTCAGGAAAAAATGGATGATTGCAAACCCGGCAGTTAGTTACTGGCATGATTTTCCTGTGATAGACATGATGCTATTGAATTCTTCCCGTTCCAGAAACGGCCAAAGGTCTTCCATCGGCAGTGACTCCATCTGTCCATCCGGTAGCACTTTTGACGACAGACGAGGAGCGGTTTGAACCGTGGCGTCAACGCAAACGTCACAAATTACGGTTCCCGGAATATCTAGAACCTTCTGTATCTGTTGTTTTAAATCAAGTTGATTTTCAATTCTGCAGGTATTAAGTCCGTAAGCCTGCGCAACTTTGCATGTATCAGGCAACGTCAATCCACTTTCCGGATTACATGCAACCAGATTGCCATTAAACCGGTTTTTCTGCATATTATATATCGAGCCGTAGCCATTGTTATTGAGAATAAATATTTTAATCGGCAGATTAAGCCGTTTCAAAGTTTCCAGTTCTTGAATATTATGTTGCAATCCGCCATCACCAATGATACCGACAGTTATCTTACCACCGGATGCAATGCACGCTCCGATACTGGCGGGCAGACCAAACCCCATAGAACCGAGCCCTGGAGTGTTCTGCAAACGTTGTCCGTGTTTTAATTTCATCGCCTGCAAGGTTATTTCAGCACAATTTCCGGAACTACCCGGAACAATAACCGCATCGACAGGAAGCACATCAGACAATGTTTCAATGAGACAATAGGTGTTGACCGGAATCGCGGCATTAAGGCAATATTCCGGAAGAATTACCGGAAAACGCTGCTGCCACTCTTTGCAAGTCTTCAGCCATGAAGAAAAATCCGGTGTCTGATAGAGTTCCGTAATCTTGAGCAACTCTGTAATGACATCGCCGATGTTGGCGGTTATTTGCAGTTCAAACGGCATTTCCAGTTTTTTAATTTCCGCCGGGTCAATATCAATAATAATCTTTTTTGCCACCGGAGCGAAATGTGGATGATTAAAACCCGTCTGACATAAATCCAGCCTGGTTCCCATGATTAACAGACAATCACAAGTCTGCTGGACAAAATTAGCGCCACGTTGTGCCACGATTCCAGGGCGGCCGACAAATAACGGATGATCTTCCGGCAGAAAATCGGCAGCTTTCCAGGTGGTCATCACCGGAATTCCCAGTCGCTCGGCAAGAGCAACAAAATCCGCAACGGCATCATCGTGACGTATAGCATTTCCCGCCAGTATCGCCGGACGTTTTGAATTAAACACAATATCGAGTAAACGTTCAACGTTTTTCTCCAAAGCCGCGACATCAAGAACATCGTCCGGCGGGATGAATTCAAGTAAAGCACTATCATCAATCATTGCTCCCTGTACATCCAGCGGCATGTCCAACCATACCGGTCCTTTGCGACCGTGTGTTGCGAGGTACAATGCTTTTTGCAATTCGTATTTTATTCTCTCCGGTTTCATTACCCGGGTGGCATATTTAGTAACCGGAGTAACAATCGGAATAATGTCCACTTCCTGAATACCCATCTGCCTGACGCCGCGATCACCAATCAAATCGGTTGTTTTGGCCTGTCCGGAAAGTATAAGCATCGGCGTTGAATCAATCCACGCTCCGGCAACGCCGGTAATGGCGTTGGTAGCCCCGGGTCCAGTGGTTACCAGTGTAATGCCGAGTTGGTTGTTATATTGGCTGTAGGCTTCAGCGGCAATCGCCGACGCCTGTTCATGCAGATTGCAGATAAAGTCAAAATGTTTATTCCGACCCAGAGAATCCACCAGGTGCATACAACCGCCACCCGGCAGCATAAAAACATGCCGTACATCTGTCGTTGAAGCGATATACTCAAAAATAAAGTCCGATACCTTTTTCATTAAAATCCTCTATTTTATATTTTTCAAACATTCTACGACGGAAACCCCGGCGGCACTATTCCATGGTCTTGGAAATATCATAGCATCAACGCCTGAAGTAACAACGTCTGAAACATTTTTTTCATTATCGTCAATAAAATAATCCACCTTACCAATTTTGCGCAATAGATCCGCCTTGGATTCGTCATAAATAATCATTTCTTCATTAGCACGAAATGACGGAACAAAGTGAAAAGAACGAAACCATAATCCGAAATGCCGCAGTACCCATTCCGCGGACAACGGTGAAAATTTGGCGGGCACCGCAGTCAGTGCGACATGACGATAATCCGCGCCATGCGAGTGAAACCATGCCAACACTTCCGGTGATGGCCTCATACTGTTCATCCGCCGTTGTCTGAAATTATCAAGCGATGACAAATACGACTGCAGGCTTATTTCCAATTCTGCAACCGGCGGATTGGACTTTAGTTGTTCGTAAGATATTTTAACAGAATTAGCTCCGGCGTATTCCTTG
>CAYMSF010000042.1:0-36707 GCA_964392985.1 uncultured Victivallaceae bacterium
GCGATGCTTGATCTCTTGTCGTGGCTGTAGTGTCCTGTTTGAAGTGGGGAGCCATGACCAACCACTCCTTGAATGACTTTGCGGTCTGTTCCGAGCTCTTCATTGACGGTGACAAATGTATGTCTGATGCTGTGAAAGCCCACGCCGCCGCGTGAATCAGCTTTAATCTTGCTCTTGTCCAGTATACGCCCGAACTCGGTCTGGAATGCGTATTTTTGATATTCTGATACAGCATCCGGGAAAACATAATCTTCCGCCGGGTCTCCTTTACTGTTCCACGCGTCAAGAATTTTAATCAAATCAAGGTGCATATATATTTGGACGTCTTTGCCCTTGCGCTTGGTCTTTGCTGGTGTCAAGCTGATATACTCGGCCTGTATTTGCGATTTGCGGAGGTGTACAACGTCTTTGAACCTTAACCCGGTATAGAATGAGACGGCAACGGCAACGCGCCAGAAGTCGCTTGAATTGGCTATAATCAGTTTTATTTCCTCAGTAGAAAAATCGCGGTACCGTGTGGAATCATTTTCCGCGCCCTTAAACAGTCGCCAGATATTTTCCTTAATATTTGCTTCAACGGCTAAAACTTGCCAGATTGAGGATAAACTGTTCTTTTCGTTATTGAAAGTTACGGATGATTTGTCTTGAACAGTCTTTAAGTATTTAGCGGCAATGTCGCGTGAAATATCGTTAATGGTATCAATCTGGGAATAATGTTCTTTTATCCACCGACTAAACCTATCCCATACAATCCGCTTGGTTTGCTGTGTTCTAACCGTTCTTTTCGCTTGGGAGTGGTGGGTGGAATACTTTTCCCAGACAAGAGACAAGGCAAGCCCTGGATGCTGAACTGTGGAGTTAGTAATTTTTTCGGCGGTGGCAATAAGAAAATGTTCAACTCTTTTTTTCTCTGCCAACTCCAGCGATGATTTTCTATAATCGCGTTCTATGTCTAATGCTTTTTCTTTGTCCTCTGTTTTTGTTGATACGGCGCGCTTGATTAGTTTGCCGTCAATGTTTTTGACATAGAAGGCAGCATACCAGAACTTTGATTTTGCCTTTTTGTAAATCATTTTTAGGTTCTCTGTTTATGCCTGTTATATCTTGCTGTATCTAATATATACGATTTTCCAATTAGTGCCACCTTAGTACCACCTAAAATTTAAAAAAATATTAGAAAAACGTGCCAAGGCTGTATTTTTGAGGAGGAAATTGGCGGAGAGGGAGGGATTTGAACCCTCGGAAGGGCAAGCCCTTCAACGGTTTTCGAGACCGCCACCTTCGACCGCTCAGTCACCTCTCCGGAAAAGCGGAGCAATGAATATAACATCGTTAAGGGTAAATACAACAATATTATTGCCGGTAATGACGATTAGAACTTGGCAAAAACGGATGATTTTACTCTTTGACCAGATTCAACGAATTCTTTTTTCGCCGTTCCGCCCTGCGCATTGAAAATAGAATCACGAGCAGAAGAATGCCAGACCCGGCGGAGACAATTAAGCCGATAGCGTGTAATGGCGGGACGGCACGCAATACAATCTCGCCGGGTTGTTCTGTTTTCACAATGAAATGTTTATCGGTATCAAAGCCCTTTGAATCCGGGAATATAAGCTTGCCATCGATATCGCGCCAGTAATTTCCGGGATTCTGGTTTACCAGAACCGCAGAGGGATCGGAACAGGTAATTCGGATAAAATTCGGACTCCAGTCCACCCCGGCGACTTTTCCTTTGAGCGCGAAAAATTCGCCTTTATAATAGGGGCTGTCTGCGGAAAAGCGTTTATTTTTATATTCACGCATATAGCCGAGCATGGGTTCGAAGTCAAAGAGTTGCGCGACGCCTTTATGTACAGAAGCATAGCGACCGTAGGTGTGATTATTAACGGTTAGAATAGAATTACTCGATTCTTTGACCTGACTGACCGCATCGCTTTCTTTAATCCACACCATTTTTGTCCAGTTGCAATACTGATTGTAAGTCAATCCGCATACGGAGATTAGAATGAGCAGATAGAGCCGCCGCCTTTGCGTGGTTTCCGGGAATTTATCGAGCAGCCAGTCCAAGCCGCGACAACAACCGATGGCAATAAAAAAGACGACAAGAAAACGCCACCGCGAAATGCAGAAAAAACTGGTGAACGGCGGAATTTCCCTGAGCCAGTAGCCGGGCAGGAATTTACATGAAGAGTTAATGGTGAGCATTGACGCGATAACAAACCCCCAATGCCACCAGCGTAATTCCCGTATTACCGAGATGAAAAAGACCGTTAGAGCAATAATTCCGACATAACAGCCGATTTCAAACCATGACCAGTAATCTTTGACCACATCAGGAAAGGTCAGAAGATATTGACCAGGGTAGATTAATGCCAGGATGTAATGGTGAAAACCGATATCCAGCCGCATTTCCACTATTCTGGGAAACTCCGCGCCAAACTTCAGCGTGGCAATCAAACGGTAGAAACCGGTAAGCAGCAGGACCAGCACTGCCAGCATAGTATTGAATCTGAATTCTTTGGATTTGATATTGCGAATCCATTCGGCGATAAAAAACAGCCCGGCAAAAGTGGCAGTGATAAAGGTGGAATAATGGACTGAATGGTTTATCGCCATTCCGGCGAGAAACCCCAGCCAGAGCGCGGCATACATGTTGCAATTAAGCCTGCGCAGGCAAAAAATCATCCAGGGCAGCAGGGTAATTGAGTTCATAACGGTATGACCAGCAGACATGTGCAGTGCCAGTCCGCCGGAAAGAGCAAAAATCAGACTGCCCCAGAATCTTGCCAGCGGATTTTTGGCATAGTCGCCCAGCATTACCCACATGCCGAGAGCGCCGCATAGAGTATAAAGCAACATCGAAACACGCAGTCCGTAAACAGTACCGAAGATAACGACACAAAGCGTTTCGAGGCTTAATACCCCGATTTGCGGATTGGCAAACAGCGGTGTTCCCCCGAAATGCCACGGGTTCCAGAACGGGAATTGACCGTATTCAACAATTGTTTTCCGGATAGCCTCATAGTTGGCGAGGAAAAAATCCCAGTCCACAAAGTCGCCGAAGCGGTCAGTGTAACGCAAAAACGGAATCCAGCAAAAAATTACGAGGGTTAACAGCGCTGTAATCCACCAACCGTTGGCATTCTTAAACTTTCGCAAATTTTCCTTGTTGACTTTTAACATGGTGATTATCGTCCCAGCGGTTCAAAATAATAGATGGTTTTAGTTTCGTTTACAGCCATGAGCCGGTAATTTTGCAATACTGCATCAGGTAAACCCGGTTTATTGCCGGGAAGCGTCAGGACAATCAATGGTGTTGTCGAGCGCGCCAACGCGGCGAAGATCCGTTGCTGATCCTCTTTCAGCATTAACTCAATTAAGTTGAAGTCGGCAACGGCAGAGCGCAAACCGGTCTCCGCATAGTAGATGCCCTGCCGGTCGCCAAAGATATTTACTTCGCGGCGGATTCCGGCACAACTCAAAATAAACCGGGTATTGGCTTCTGTCGGATTGAGTTCATTAAAATCGCGCAAGCCGAGCCATGCGGAGTTCAAGCCGGCTTGAATTTTATCCACCTTTATTGCAATGGTCGCGACAGCTAATATGACAATCAAAAGAACCGGAAAGGCGGGAAACAGCAGAACCGGTGACAGCATCCCGGCACGATAGCACCGGAACAGCCGGTCGCAAAGGATAAATGAAATCATTACAGCCGGCCACATCACGCATGTCAAATTGAAATCACAGGAGCGCCCCTGGTAATAGGTAAACAACCCGGCGCCCATAACCGCCAGAAATAGCAGCATTTTATTCAGCGTAGTGTTTTGACTTGATAGATAACAGCGTAATCCGGTAACAAATGCCAGCAGATATATTCCGGCGACAATCAGCCACGGATGCAGTGTGTCGGGCAACCGCAGCATCATATAGCCGGACTCATAAAATATTTGCGGGAACTTGGTCATTCGCGTCAAATCGATCAGCGCGCCGTTCTTCAAGCTTAATAACAGGTATTCAAGCAGAACAGCGGCAACCGTCGCACCGGCAAAAGCGATAATGAGCAAGAACTCGCGCGGGGAGCGTTTTTGCGCCCACAGTATTAAGAGATAAAACAGAAATGCCGCTGTGCCGGGTATGCCGCTCTCCGGATTCCACATTAATCCGGTGCCGCAAACTGCTCCGGCAATGATAATAAGCTTGCAGTTCTGCCCGCTGGTAATCCACTTAAAAAAGAGCAGCATTGACAGAACAGGAAAAATCATGCGAACCGGGTAATAGGCAAAAATGGGTTCCATCCGGTTGTCATTCAAAAGTCCCCAGGTGTTGTTGGTCAGGAAAAGCACGACGGCAAGGCCGGCAAGCAATGTGCGGCTGCGGATAAATTTTCCGCAAATATCAATAATTCCCAGAAAAACCAGCACGTAAAGTATTCCCATTACCACCGAAATATTAAAGATAGAGGTTCCGGTCAACTGGAACAGAGGCGCGATAAGCTGAGGGTAAAAACCATATTGGTCGATGTCCACCCGTCCGGCGGCGGCCTGGGCGATGGCGTAGGTTACCACTTCAAGATGATGAGTATATGCCAGATGGAGATCCCGCAGCGTATAAAACCGGCTGCAAAAGACCTGTACCACCGGCAGGCCGATAATAATTACCGCCAGCAACCAGCGTGGCAGGGAGTTTGAAAATTTTTCACGCCGCTCAAGAAATAACCATATTCCGGCAATAAACAGGGAAAATATTATCCAGAATATAGATTTTTTAACCGGGTCAAAGAATAATTCGCCGAGTCGTGCGCTGTAAAGCGAACAACATCCCGCCACGAACAGTATAACGAAGGGAAGGACTAATATAAGTTGTTTCCAGCGTACGTGCGGGATTTCGGCATCAGCCTTAAAAGTGTTCATGAAATAATAGACGATGGCGCATAATACCGGAACGGAAAGAGTGAGTATGATAAAAATGATGCGTTCGTCTCTTTCCGGATGGAGAAAAACGATATTTTGCGGTAACAATGTCGCCGCGAGTTCACGAAAGCGTGCCACTGGAATATTGTGGATATAGACTGCGAGGGTTTTTCCCAGTAAAGTCAAAAGCGTGGCAATGATGATGCATTCAGCAAAGATACGAATCAATAAAGAATCAACTTTTAGCGTTTTCATGCCATCTTTATAATAGGTTATTCCGTTTTACGCTACGAAAATTTATGTTGCCGTCATTAAAAACGAAGCCGGAACAAGGTTGCCGGGATTGCTATTTTGGTACTGTGCCTTCCCTGACTTTGCCGCCTTTGATATCAAGTTTTTCACTGTTGAGCCAAAGTACGATTTTATCGCCTTCCATAATATCTTTGTCGCGTTCCATGGTCGGTTTTTTTGCTTCAGTTCCAAGCAGGGTGATTTTGCGTTCTGCCACTTCATACAATGCATTATCACCGGTGGCGCGTTGGCCGGGTTCATCTTTCGAGAGACCGTTCCGGACAATCACAACATCTTCATAACAAATAATGCGTTCGAGTTCCTTGCCTGAGCCGAGACTGATGCGGGTAGGGACATCGTCAGGGCTGGTAAATTCCTGATCATCAATTTCACCGGCGGCTTTCGTTTTTGCCACTCCGGTATTAACCGCATAGATGTGCATTTTTTTGCATTGTAATATTGCTCTGGGCTCTTTGACCACGACTTTCCCGAGCAGTTCCGCGAAGTTTTCACTGATTTTAATATCGGCGCGGTCGGCATTGACGATGGTTTTTCCGGAAGAGCCCTTGGTGACAATTCCTTTTATGCCTTCATCAGTAAAAGAGGAGGGTTTTTCGGTTTTGGCATCTTTCTGTTCTTTAGATTCCATCTGGACTTTGCCTTCGCAGAGGATGCGGTTCACTTCGCGACTGCCGTCTGAACCCATTGGACCAATATCGGCCGATGGACCTTTGGCGGTTTTTTTATTTTTGTCAGTCATAAAAATGGTCATCTGGTCACAGTTGAGCGACATTTTCGGGTCTTCGGCTTGAACATCGCCGACGCAGACAATTTTTGAAACATCTTTTTCGGCATTGCCGGACTCCATCTGCTTAAAAGGATCCTCATTTTTGACGGGTTTTTCTGCTTTAACCGGTTTTTCCTCAAGGAAGATGGTCATTTTCTGGCATACCAGATCGAGTTGAGGGTCTTTAACCTTAACGTTGCCGGCAAAATAGATCTGGTTAGAACCATAATTTATGTCAGAGAAGTCGGAAGTAAGCACGGCGGCGCCACGGGAAGCTTTTCCAGTACCGCCTGAATTGGCTCCGGCTTTAGCTGATTCTAGTATAATCTTGCTGTTTTTATCCACGGTCATGCGCTGTTGGTCCACCCATACAGTTACCAATTGTCCGCTGATAGAATCGCGACCGCGAATTAGAATGGGGTTGTTGCCGGAAAGGATTATTTTACTTTCTTTCAAATTATAAATCGCTTTATCAGCATAGGCGGTTTCGCCGGGTTCGGCAATTTTGCGGGAAATGATTACGTCGCCGGTACAGACAATTTCGGCAACATCTTTGGTATTTTTGGCAGATTCAATCATTGTGCTATCAGACTTGGCGTTGTTTTCCGTCTTTGACACTTTTTTTGCTCCGCCGGCGCGGTCTTCGAGATAAATGGTCATTTTGTGGCAATCAACATCCATTAAAGTATCGTTAATTTTTACATTGCCGGTGAATACTGCCAGATTACCGGCATAATCAATGTCCATGTAATCGGCACAAATAACACTGGGTTTCACGGTATCCGGCTGGGCTTTTTCTTCGGCTTTTTTCGGTATTTTCATGGTGATGATGCCATCTTTATCGACCAGCATCTTTTCGCTGTCCTTCCAGATGGTGATGGTTTTGCCGGCAATGGTATCCTTGCCCCGGGAAATGACCGGATTGTCTTCAGATAGAATAATTTGTTCGCGGGTTAAATCATAGACCGCTTTGCCGGCGGTGGCGGATTGACTGCCGGACTTGGCCAGTTCTTCCGCAGAAATTTTCCGGTCAATTTTTACTTTTCCGATACAGACGATACTGGAAACCGCCGGTGTATTTCCGGAAGTTTTTTTCGCTCCGGCGGCGACTCCGGTTTTCTCCAGATTTTTCATGGAGCCATCCCTTAAATAGAGCAGCAGTTTGTCGCAGTTGATAAGTAACCTTGATTCATTGACTTTGACATTGCCTTCCAGGGTTATCAAATTGTTCTCAAAATCGAGAAACATTGTGTCTGCATCAGCGAGAACGTTACCGGTTTCCTCTTTTTTGCCGGGACTGTTTTTTTGTGATTCCAGCGTTGCGACGCCCATCCGGATTTTTATTTTGACATCTTTTCTGACTAGAATATTGCGTTTTTCGTAGTTTGCCAGAAATCCAACGCCGTTTAGATCAAGCGCGGGCGAACGGAAGAAAACTTTCTCTTTGCCCGACGCCACTTTGGCGTTCTGATCAATTTCTACTGAAGAAGAGGTAATAACCCCGTCGCTGTGCAATTTATCTTTCCAGAAATTCAAAACTTCAAGCTCCGGCGTGTCGAGCGGGTAGGGTTTAAACTTATCCAGATACTTTATGGTATCAGGATTTGCCCCTTTGCGAATGATGTCAATGACGGCATCTTCTCCGGTAACCTTAACCCCCTGCCGCAACAGTTCACGGCTGTAGATGAAAAACTGCAGCCGGTCATTATGATAAATCGGTAACCGCGCATTGTAGGTCTTCAACGCCCGGATATTGTCATCAGCGGCAACATTATTTATTCCAACGACAACGAATAAAGCAGTCAGAGTAAATACAAATTTATAGTTGTTTAATATCTTCATCATTTAAATACCTTTCCATAAGTTGATCCCATTTTCCTTGACGCATTAACAGCCATTCTATTGCCTCGCGAACAGCGCCATATCCGCCATGCAGCGCAGTGCGAAAATGGCAATACTTATCCATATAATCCGGTGCATCGCCGACAGTTACTGCGATTCCCGCCATCCGCATCGGCGGAATATCGATAACATCATCACCAATATACATACATTCTTCCGCGGAAAGCTGGTGTTCAGTTAAAAGTTGCCGGAACGCCGTTGATTTATTTTTCTTACTTTCATAAATAAATGAAACGCCGAGTTCTTCAGCCCGTTTGCGATTGGCTGCGGCGGCGCGTCCGGAGAGAAAGCCGACTTTTAAACCTGCCCGCAGCGCCAGTTTTATTCCATGGCCGTCACGAATATGGAAAAACTTAATTTCGTCACCACTGCTGTAACCCAACCTGCCATCCGTCAAAACCCCGTCAATATCCAACACCACGGCTTTAATCAGATTAATTTTTTCTGAAGAGATCATAAATTGCTTTTACCTCAGTCAATACGGTTCTAATGTCTTTATAATCAAGAGAATTTGGTCCATCTGACAGGGCTTTTGCCGGATCAGGGTGAACCTCGGTAAACAGCACATCAATACCAACCGCAGTCGCAGCGCGGGCCAGCGGACGGATAAATTGACGCTGCCCGCCGGAGGCATGTCCAAGTCCGCCCGGCAGTTGAACGGAATGGGTGGCATCAAAAACAACCGGCACATCAAGTTCCCGCATAATCGCCAGACTGCGCATGTCCACGACAAGATTATGATAACCGAAGCTGGTGCCGCGTTCCGTCAGTAATACATTATTATTGCCAGTTGCCCTCACCTTTTCGACCGCACCTTTCATATCTTCTGCCGCCATGAATTGGCCTTTTTTAATGTTTACCGGTTTGCCGGAGTTTCCGGCGGCGATCAGTAAATCGGTTTGACGGCAGAGAAAAGCGGGTATCTGCAACATATCAACGCTAGCGGCAACCGTATCAACTTCGATTGTTTCGTGAACATCTGTAATTACCGGCAAGCCTAATTCAGCTTTGATATGACGGAGTATGGCCAGACCATCCGTCATTCCCGGTCCACGGAAGGAATTTCCAGAGGAGCGATTGGCTTTATCAAAGGAAGCTTTGAAGATATATTGAATGTCTAACTCAGCGCATAAGGTTTTAAGATACTTTGCGACATCCAGGCAGAGTTCCAGACTTTCCGCCATGCACGGTCCGCCGATAAGCGTCAGACCGGAGCCGATGGTCACGTCATTGTTAATTTTTATTTGATTCATTTATTCAGCATCCTTTTATTTCCAGAGTGGTTTAATTATTTCCGCGAAGCTTCATTTCCGCCCGTTCCAGGTCCGCCGGAGTATCAACTCCGATGCTTTCCAGATTACTAAGTAGAACCTGAATTTTTATACCGTTTTCCAGCGCCCGCAACTGCTCAAGTTTTTCGCATTGTTCCAGTATTCCCTCGGGAAGTTTGACAAAACGTTCCAGAATATCGCGGCGGTAGGCATAAATACCCCAGTGCAGGTATGTTTGCGCATCATTTCCGCCTTCGCGCAGATACGGGATGGCGGAACGGCTGAAGTACAAAGCGTTGAGATTCCGGTCAAAAACGACTTTGACGCGGTTGGGATCATCGCCAATTTCGTAACGCGGACGCGGCACCGCGACAGTACCCATCTCAAACGCCGGACCGGCCTGCATCATGGCAATCAATTCATTGATAACAGAGGTTGGAATCAACGGTTCATCACCTTGAACATTGATTATCAGTTCACAGTCAAGTTGCTGTACGGCTTCACAAATACGGTCAGTACCGGAAGGGTGATTGGCGGAAGTCATCAACGCTTTGCCGCCGAATCCGTTAACGGCTTTGATTACCAGTGGCTCATCGGTAGCGACGATTACTTCGTCCGCAATTGATGCCGCGGCTTTTTCATATACCCATTGAATCATCGGCTTGCCGCATAACATCGCCAGTACCTTGCCCGGGAAACGGGTGCTGCCATATCGTGCCGGTATGATTGCTGCAGTTCTTTTTTTCATAATCCAAAATTTCCATGCTCTTGCTTATTATTTTTCATCAATAATCCCAATTAAATTACTCCTTCAATGGCATTATTACAACCACCACGGCGCGTTTTTGCCTTGGCACCGGCGGTACCGGCAGAAAACTTTGCTTCGTGTGACAAAAAAATTTGTAGCAATAAAGGGTATTATTAACGACGCCACCGCATGCTTTTTTAATGCATGGAAACATACGTGAAAAAACGCATTTTTTCGTTAATATAAGCTTGTTAAAAGGGGGAAACAGGTGTATTTTATTACGGGTATTATCAACAGGCTATAATTGCGGCAAACTTGTTGTGCATGAAGTCCTGAATTTCTGGCGGCGGATTTAGCATTGAATCGGTCGTGATGATGACAGCATGCAGGAAGTTTGGCCGGTTTATTTTTAACGTCACCGTAATGTCAGGTGACAAGCAGATGGAGTTGAAATAAAGCTATGAGTGAACTTGAATCAAGGGATTTTCCGGTTAATATTGAAGATATAATGCATACTGCGTATTTGCAGTATTCGCTCAGTGTGAATGTCGGTCGTGCGATTCCCGATGTTCGCGACGGCTTAAAGCCGGTAAACCGCAGAATTTTATTTGCGATGCATCAACTGGGATTGACTAAATCCCATGCCTATACCAAAAGCGCCAAGGTGGTCGGGGAAGTTATCGGTAAATATCACCCGCATGGTGACTCTTCGGTTTACGATGCCATGGTCCGTCTGGCACAGGACTTTTCAATGCGTGCGCCGTTGATTGACGGTCAGGGTAATTTCGGCAGTATCGACGGCGATGCCGCCGCCGCGTACCGTTATACTGAATGCCGGATGGAACGACTCGGCGAGGAACTGCTTGCCGATATTGAAAAAGATACTGTTGACATGCAGAATACCTTTGACGAATCTTCGGAAGAACCGATTGTCCTGCCGGCGCGTTATCCCCAGTTGCTGGTCAACGGCACTACCGGTATCGGTGTCGGTATGGCGACAAGCATTCCCCCGCACAATCTCAGCGAAGTTATCAATGCCACTATTTGTCTTTTAGATAATCCTAAAGCAAGTGTTGAAGATTTAATGCAGCACCTCCCCGGTCCGGATTTTCCCACCGGCGCGATTCTGCGCGGCAAAACTGAAGTTAAAAAGTTTTATGCCACCGGTAAAGGGGTTTTCAAAATCCGCGCGAAAGCCGATATTACTGAAACCAATGGCAGAGAGCAAATTATTGTTACCGAAATTCCTTATGCAGTAAATAAGGAAAATATGGTAAAGAAAATCGCTGAACTGGTTAAAGACAAAAAAATTACCGGCATCTCCGGATTGCGTGATGAAACCAGCCGTCGTGTCGGCATCAGGATTGTAATTGATATCAAAGCCGGAGCCATGGGGCAGGCGGTATTGAATCAACTTTTTTCACATACACAGTTGGAATCGGTATTCGGCTGTACCATGCTGGTGGTTGACCATAACCGTCCGCGGATTATGAATCTGTCACAAGTGCTTCAAGCCTATATTGACCATCGTCTGGAAGTTATTACCCGCCGTTCAACTTTTGAGTTGAAAAAAGCGGAAGCCCGCGCCCATATCGTTGGCGGTCTGCTCAAAGCGCTGGATAATATTGACGAAGTGGTCAGAATCATTCGCGAATCAAAAAACAAAGAAGAGGCGGCGCTAACGCTTATCGCAAGATTCGAGTTTTCACGCGAACAGGTCAACGCTATTCTTGAAATGCGTTTGCATCAGTTGACCGGATTGGCACGCGAAGACCTGGAAAATGAATATAACGACTTGATGAAAGAAATTGAATATCTGCGTTCACTTCTGGCCAGCAGGGAATTACGTCTCGGGGTGATCAAGGAAGAGCTTATCATGGTCAGAGAAAAGCATTCCAATCCGCGACGCACACAAATTTCCATGGATGACGCGGATCTGACCGTTGCTGACCTGATTGCGCGCCATTCCTGTGTTATTACGGTTTCAAATACCGGTTATGTAAAACGGGTTCCTTCAGACACATATCGCATCCAGCATCGCGGTGGAGTCGGTATTGTCGGTATGGGTATGCGGGATGAGGACTTTGTTGAACATCTCTTCAACGCCGACAGTCACGATATAATTTTCTTTATCACGGATAAAGGGTTTATGCACTGGCTGAATGTTTATGAAATTCCCGAATCAACCCGCGAATCCAAAGGCAAGGCCATTGTCAATTTGATAAAGATTGAACCGGGCGAAAAGATCAGAGCCATGCTCTCAATCAAACCGGAAGATATTGATGATGAAACTAAATGCATTATCATGATTTCCAAAAAAGGCTATATCAAGAAAACCAAACTGCCGGAGTTCCGTCATTTACGCAAAAACGGCATTCGTGCATTGACTATTGAGAATGATGACGATTTGATCGGCGCAGAGATTACAACGGATGGAAATGAAATTATTTTGAGTACGGCACAAGGCATGGCATGCCGTTTTGACGAAAGTCAGGTTCGTTCGATGGGACGTACCGCTCGTGGCGTCAAAGGCATCACTTTTAAACTTGAAAATGACGTCATTGTCAGTATGGAAGTGGTAAAAGAGATTATTGCCGGGGAAGAAAGTGACGAGGTCGCAGAAGAAGACGCCGAAGAGCTTGAAGCGGTTGCAAATGGAGATACCGAAGCCGGTGAAGAAAATATTGAAGGAACCGGTCCGGAATTGCTGGTAATTTCCAGTGGTGGTATCGGTAAACGCAGTTTTGTCAGTACCTACCGGAAAACCAAACGTGCCGCCAAGGGCGTCAGAAACATCCGGTTGCTGGATAATCAGCAGGTTGTCGCCGCCATCCAGGTTACCTCCGGAGATGAAATCATGCTCACGACTGAAGCCGGGCAGATGGTTCGTTTCCTGGTAGATGAAATCAGGCGTGTCGGCAGAAATTCCAAGGGCGTCAAAATTATGAATCTGCGTAAAGGCGATAGCATAACCGGCGCCGTCAAAATTGTCAAAGTTAAGGTTGAAGATGACGAAAATGCCGAAGCTGCTGAGGCAGTTGACGAAAATGTTCAGACGCTTGAAAATGATATTACTGATTCAAATGAAGCATCCGTCACAAACGAAACTGAACAAGACGGCGGCAATGAATAATTAACCGCGGATAACAATGAATTTCTGTTTTAAAAACCGGGAAATTATGTGCCGGCCCGGCTTACTGGCAGGAATTGTCAATGTAACTCCCGACTCTTTCAGCGATGGCGGAAAGAGTTTTTGTTTAGAATCTGCCATCCGTCACGGTTTGCAATTGCTGACCGATGGCGCGGTATTTCTGGATGTAGGCGGAGAGTCCACCCGGCCCGGCGCGGCATTTGTCGGAGAGGATGAAGAGATTAACCGGATTGTCCCGGTGATTTCCGGATTGAAACACGCTGAACCTGAATGTATTATCAGCGTTGATACCAGAAAAGCAAACGTTGCAATTGCCGCCATCAAGGCCGGCGCAGACATTGTCAATGATATCAGCAGCATGAAACACTCTCCGGAAATGGCAAAAATTGTTGCAGATACCGGAGCGGGATTGATTTTAATGCATAGTCGCGGCAATCCGCAGACAATGCAGGACCCGGAAAACTTGAAATATGATGACGTAGTGAAAACCGTCATTGATGAATTGCAGATGGCAGTCGATGCGGCAACTGAATCAGGGGTTTCGCTGAAAAACATTATCCTTGATCCCGGTATAGGATTTGCGAAAACCGCGGAGCAGAATTTGGAATTGATTGCGCGTATAGATGAATTTCGTACCATCGGATTGCCAATTATGGTCGGGCATTCCAGAAAGTCGTTCATCGGTAAAGTTCTAGGACAGCCGGAACCGGAGATGCGGGACTCCGGTACCGCCGGAGTAACACTTTTTCTGATGAATAAATCGGTTGACTTTATCCGGGTGCATAATGTGCGGGCGATGAATGATGCGATAACCATGTTCAATCTCTGTTCTGCAACAACAAGTAAGTATAACCCTGCGGAGCGCCAATGACAACTTTCGCGGCCAATTTTGGTAACTACTGGGATCTTGCCCGTCCAGTGGCGGAAGTTCTGATTCTTGCCTTCCTCATTTACCAGGTGCTTTATTATCTGCGCGGCACCAGGGGTTCAAATATTCTTGCCGGTCTTATTATTCTGCTGCTGCTGCTCACGGTTGTTTGCGATTTGATTAAACTGGAAGTTTTGAACTGGATTATCGGCGGAATCTGGACATTGCTGGCGACAGCGGTAATTGTAATTTTCCAACCGGAGTTGCGCCGGGCATTTGCTCATCTCGGCAACGCCGGTTTTCGCCAGTCCAACCGGAAGAAAGAGGCGATAACTGAAGTTGTCACTGCCGTATTGAACATGTCCAAACGGCGGGTCGGCGCACTCATTGTTATTGAACGCGGCATTGGACTTCGTGCTATCGTTGAGGATTCGGTCAAGCTCGATATAAAACTCAACTCCCTTATTATTGAATCAATCTTTTTTCCTAACTCCCCGTTGCACGACGGCGCGGTTATCATTAATGATGACAAAATTATTGCGGCTCATGCGATTCTGCCGCTGGCGCGGGATGAGGCTTTGGCCCGTTCGATGGGAACAAGACATCGTGCCGCTATCGGCATTACCGAGGATACTGACTCTGTTGTGGTCGTAGTTTCTGAAGAAACCGGCAGGATCAGCATTGCCTGCCGCGGTAATATCCGGAGAGATATCAAAGCCGAACAACTGCTGCCCTGCCTCACCAGTTTATTAATCGCAAATGACGGCGATGCCATTTCTAATATTTTCGGCAATATGGAAGACAATGACTCGTTAACCGGATTCAGCCGGGATGAAGGATAAATAATATGGATTATCATACTAACAATCATCCCAAAAGTTTTTTTCAGCGGTGGGTGCCTTCATTCATCCGTAATGATTTCTTCAGGAAAATACTGGCATTGTGTTTCGCAATACTGGTTTATCACATGGTAAGCACTAAAATCGGCGTTGAAGAAAAAATTGCCAATGTTCCGGTAGAATTGGAACTGCCGGCAAATCTGGTCAATCTTAACAGTAAACCAATGACCGTTACGGTACTCGCGAGAGGCAGCAGCAAAAATCTCGCCGGCATCAGTCCTGCCGATATAAAAATTAAAGCAATCGTTGTCGAAAATAAATTTCTTCCCGGCACACCTTATCTGCTTCGCCTCACCGCCGACAATATCAAGCCGCCGTATGGCATAACGGTTCGTGATATCATTCCGAAGGACTTGATGTTGAGTCTGGAAAAAAATGTTATTAAAAAAGTTCCGGTTGAGGCAAAATTCGACTCGTTACGCAATCTGCCGAAAGATTTTATTATTGGCAAGATCAAGTTTAATCCATCTCAGGTCTGGATATCCGGGCCGCAGAGTATCGTCCGGAATGTCGAAATGGTTATGACGCAACCGGTTCCGCTGGATAATCAGACGGTGGACAGTTTTGAATTTCAGGCGCTGGTTGCCGTTCCTGAAGCTATTACGGTTTCTCCTCCCAAGGTGATGGTACAGGTTGAAATTGTCCGTGATGTCACTACTCAGACCTTTAAATCGGTACCGATCCGGTTGCTTGAATATCCGGACAGCAAAGAGAAGTTCCGCGTGGAATTTCAATCGACGCCGAATGCTGACATAACTCTCAGCGGTCCGAAAAGCAAAATCACCCTTTTGAAGCCGGAAACCATAAGACCATATATTGATATTTCTCCGATAGAGGAATCCGGGGCATTCAGCGCTGAAGTTTACTGCTGGCTGCAAGATCCGGAAATCAAAGTCCAGAGTATTTATCCGGAAAAGGTTCAAATAACCCTGTCAAAAATTAAAACTACGGAAATAAAAAATTAGTTGATCTTTTGACCGGATTCCCGCCAATAAAGAATTAACGATTTGAATCTTGAGCATAATACATTATTTTATAACTGTTTTACACCTGAACAGAATTCAGGGAACATTCACGTAGATAAAGTTATCAGGAAAAATCATGAGAAAGATAAAACTGGTTTTAAAGTTGTCATCGGTTGCGGCGTGTTGTGTAATTACCGCAGGTTGCGTCTGTGTGTCATTTAATCCGGCGGGCGAAAACGAGGATGACTGGATATCCTTGTCCAGTTCAAAAAAATATCAGATAGCCGATGCTGAAACCATTGTGTTGACAACGACAAGCAGCGGTAACCCGCTTTCCGCGTCTGAACTTAATATGATGACTCAAGCGCTAAGAAACACCACCGGCAATGATTTTGGCAAAATATGGAATAGCGCCGCTCCGGAAATAAACCGGGTACGCGGCTATGAGAAGGTTTTGACCAATGACACGGATGCCTTCAAGGTTGCTTCGAGAGTTCTGGCGCCGAATGTCTTTGACGGTTCATCCAACGCTGTTCAAGTTCAAATTAAATCACTTGTCATTGAACGTCCGGCAGAAACTTCACCCTGGTGGCTGCCCTGGTACCTCTTGACGATTTCCATGTCGCCGATGCGCGACAGCAGTCTGGGAACCGCAATTGTGGCTGTTCTTGACGACAAAGGCAATACCATTGGTACGAAAGTTGTTGTATTCCGCCGTTCATACTGGACTAGCGGACTGCTGCCGACTGCGGCTATCTGCGGTGGCAAATATTCAACTTCCAAAGGCGACCCGGTTAACATGAACAATGAAGAAAAATCATTGTTGAACCAGATTATCACCCGTGCCGCGGTGGATATTATGAATATTAATTCCGGAACAATGCCGGCAGCAACACCGGAGTGGATAAATATCCGCAGCGCAGTCATTGAATCTATTATTTCCGGCAACGATTCTGCGGCGGTAACTTTGCTGGAAAATTGCAAAAAACAATCTATCGGCGGCAAAGAATGCAAGGATTTGCTTGATTTAATAGATTAGGCTGAATCATAAGAACAAGCCGGGTTTGTTGCGGTATTTTTAGCCGGCGGATATTGTTTTCCGCTGTTGGCAAGGTAAATTATAGCAAATTTGTTAAAGCAATAAATGCGAACGTTCATACAGCAATAATCATTAGCAGGAATCATTTCCGTTTCGATGTAACCGGAGTGATGACTGAACCGGTTGCTGTTACCAACAATTAAATAAGGATGGTTATAATGCGCAGTGATGTTATGAAAAAAGGACCGGAACGGGCTCCGCACCGCTCTTTGATGATGGCGACAGGAATCCGTAAAGAAGATATCTGTAAACCGTTTATCGGAGTATGTAACTCCTACACCAATATTGTTCCCGGACACTGCCATTTGCAGGAAGTCGGGCAAATGGTTTGTGCGGCGATTCGCGAAGCCGGCGGTGTTCCATACGAATTCAACACCATTGCAATTTGTGACGGAATTGCCATGGGGCATGCCGGGATGAAATATTCCCTGCCCAGTCGCGAATTAATCGCCGATACCGTCGAGTCAATGGGGAAAGCACACCCGTTTGATGCGATGATTTGCATTCCCAATTGTGATAAAGTTGTACCGGGAATGTTGATGGGGGCCATGCGGTTGGATATTCCGACAATCTTTGCCTCAGGCGGTCCAATGAAAGCGGGAAAGAAGGTTAATGGCAAAGCGACAGACTTAATTACTATTTTTGAGGGTATCGGCAAGCTGAAGGTTGGACAACTTGACGAAGCCGGTTTGTACGAACTGGAATGCTGTTCCTGCCCGGGGCCAGGGTCATGTTCCGGCATGTTTACTGCCAACAGTATGAATTGCCTCTGTGAAGCACTCGGCATTGCTTTGCCCGGCAATGGAACAATTCTCGCGACGTCATCGCGGCGCAAATCACTGTGGAAACAGGCGGCGAAACGAATTGTGGCGATGGCGCTTGCCGGCGGTCCGACCGCAAAAGAAATAGCTTCAAAATCCGCATTTTATAACGCCCTGGCGCTGGATATGGCGATGGGCGGCAGCACCAATACGATTCTTCACTCACTTGCGGTGGCAAATGAGGCAGGAGTTAAACTTGACCTGACAATTTTGGATAAAATCAGTTTGAAGACGCCGAACATTTGCAAAGTTTCACCTTCAAGCTCATACCACATGGAAGATGTTGATAAGGCCGGCGGAATTATGGGAATATTGAAAGAAATCAACAAAATTCCCAAACTGATTGATGCCAAAGCGATAACGGTTTCAGGGAAAACACTCGGACAACAGTTCTCGACGGCTTCAGCGCCGGATGGTACGGTTATCCGTAAACTGGACAAAGCTTACAGCCAGCAGGGCGGACTTGCTGTACTGTTCGGAAACCTCGCAGAAAAAGGATGTGTAGTAAAAACTGCCGGAGTGGCTCCGGAAATGTTAAAACATCGCGGTCCAGCAGTTATATTTGAGAGTCAGGATGATGCCTGTAAGGGAATTCTGGCCGGGAAAGTGAAAGCCGGAGATGTGGTCATTATCCGCTATGAAGGTCCCAAGGGCGGTCCCGGTATGCAGGAAATGCTTGCGCCGACCAGTTATATCATGGGACGCGGCCTGGGTGAAAAAGTCGCCTTGATAACGGACGGGCGGTTCAGCGGCGGTACGCGCGGCGCATGTATCGGTCACGTCAGCCCCGAGGCGGCTGCCGGCGGTCTGATTGGTCTGGTTGAAGCCGGAGATATTATTACCATAGATATTCCAGGGAGAAAGATTTCTCTCGATGTGACGGAGAAAGTCATTGCCAGCCGGAGAAAAAAATGGCAGCCGCGCGAACCGAAGATTAAAACAGGCTGGTTGGCACGTTATGCCATGGCGGCAACCAGTGCAGACACTGGAGCAATACTTACCGTCCCGGGTAAATAGTTCCTGTTCCCGGGCGGAATAAATCTTATATTGGAACGTAAATTTGTCATAGGAGGTTTGAGATGAAGAGAACAATTTTAAAACTGGCACTCTTTGCTTTTGCGGGCGTTTGTTTTATTCCTGCTTCAATGATTGGTGCTGACAATGCCGCCGGTACGAATAAACAGTCCGGGGCTTTTCCCGCGACCAAAAGCCAGCGTCAGGAAACCCCGGCATGGCAGGAAGAGAATACCGAAAGATGGGAGATTGTTCAGGCCGGACTGTGGTTTGGCTACCCGAAATCTACCATAGACAGCAATGTTTACGGTTTAAAGCTGGGTTTACCCTGTGTGGGCGGAAATGGCAAGGTGCAAGGGTTGGAGTTTTCACTGATCGGCAGTGGAACCGACCATGTTAAGGGATTCCAGACAGCAATAGGTACCAATCTCTGCCAGGATTTCAGCGGTTTACAGCTTTCCATCTATAATTACGCCGCCAAAAGCGCCAATGGTTTTCAGATTGGTCTGGGCAATCTCGCCGGACGCAAGGGTGTTCAACTCGGCATTGTCAATGTCAGCAAAAAAGCGCCATTCCAGCTCGGATTGTTGAACTTTAATAAAGATGGCTGGCTGCCCTTCATGGTCTTGTTCAACTTTTGAACCGCTTCCAAACTTAAAAGGCGCTATGCCACAGGAAATTGAACGAAAATTTCTAGTAAAAAATGATTCATGGCGGGCTGCCGCCGGTGATGGGGTTGAATTACGTCAGGCGTTTGTCTTTTCCCGTGAATCCAGATGCGTCGTCAGAATCCGTACTGCCATGACTACGGCTTTTATCACCATGAAGGGGCAGCGGGAGAATATTTCCCGCGCCGAATATGAATATGAAATCCCGCTGGTTGATGCCGAGGAAATGCTGTTGCTTTGTGATTCCCATGCGGTTGAAAAGGTGCGCTATCCGGTAATTCACGCCGGATATATGTGGGTGGTGGATGTTTTTTCCGGCAACAATACCGGTCTGGTACTCGCAGAAATAGAACTTTCCAGCGAAGACGAAATTTTTGATTTTCCGGCATGGGTCGGAGAAGAAGTATCTTCAGACGACCGTTATTGCAACTCCAGACTGGCATTGCACCCTTATCGGGAGTGGAATAGCTCCGTATAAGATCCGCCTATTTTGCTTCAATCGCCTGTTTTACCGCCGCCAGCGTCGGTTCTATCACAATTGGCTTATTGGCAAAAGTGCCGACAATACCCTGCCCGCGCAGTGTATCCTGATGATAGCCGATTACGGCATCCGGATCCTTGAGGATATTCCCGGTAAGAATTCCGACAACAAAAGCGTCCGGAGGGATGACTCCGCTTTCCACCAGTTTTTTTGCTCCGGCAACGGAACAGCATGAAGCCGGTTCAGCGCCGATTCCGGCGGCATCAACCATAGCTTTGGCGTCCATGATTTCCTGTTCCGTAACATCTTCGACGATTCCGTTACACCATTCCAGACCGCGGAGGGACTTTTCCCAGGAAACCGGGTTGCCGATTTTGATGGCGGTGGCAATGGTGTCCGGATTTTTTTGCGCCTCAAACGGAGTATGATCTTTCCACATTTTTGCCAGCGGATTTGAGCCGGAGGCTTGAATTACCGCGATACGGGGAATTTTATTAATAATGCCGAGTTGATACAATTCCTGCATTCCCTTGCTGAGCGCGCTGTTATTGCCGAGATTGCCGCCGGGAATCACAAACCAGTCCGGCACCTGCCAGTCCAGTTGCTGCAAGATTTCAAAGCCGATGGCTTTCTGACCTTCAATACGGAATGGATTGATGGAATTCAACAGATAAATATTTAACTCTTTGCAGACCTGTTGCACCAATTCCATCGCATCGTCAAAATTACCCTTAATTTGCAGGGTGATGCCACCGAATGCCAAGGCCTGTGCCAGTTTACCGTAAGCAATTTTGCCTTCCGGAATAAATATAATTGATTTCATGCCGTTAATGGCGGCGTATGATGCCATACTGGCACTGGTATTCCCGGTGCTGGCGCAGGCGACGGATTTGGCATCGTATAACTGTGCCGCAGTAGCGCCGCAGGTCATGCCGCGATCCTTGAAACTACCAGTCGGGTTTTCACCTTCATGCTTTAACAGAAAATTCTTTAAGCCGGCATATTCTCCGGCCTTTCCTGCCGGATACATCCGGGTATTACCCTCCTGCCGGGTTACAATATACTCTTCAGGCACATTTAAAATCAGTTCTTTGTAGCGCCAGACGCCGGAAGAGAGTTTGCCGCGTTTCATGCCCCAGCGTTCTTCCCAATGCTGCTTCAGTCTTTTGCCGTCAATCCGGTTCAAGTCCCGTTTTACATCCAGAATTCCGCCGCAGTCACAGTTATATCTGACCGCGCTTAAATCATAAGTCTTTGCGCACCGTCCGCATTCAAGCCAGATATTCTCTATTCTGGTTCTCATAAATCAATCCATTAGCTAAGTGGTGAATTTTTATAAATTGTATTTAACCCTTAATATAGCACGCCGGCTGAATTTTTCACCTGGTATCTTTTCGGTAATTTGAATATTCATGCTTGACATCACCGTCGAATACGCGTATGATTTATACAAGAAGTTTTTCAACAATGCGATTTGCACGGGAACAACACAATGTTTGGTAGCAATGTAAAAATTATCATGTTCTGCGCAATGCTGTTTCTCGTTTTTTCCGGAATCAACGGCGGTGAAAATTTTATCGAATCGGTCAAGCTGGAAAAAGCAACCATGACGGACATCGTTAATCTTTTACGGCGCCAGTATGGCTGGAATGTTATTGTCGCGGACAAAGAGGAAATAGAGCAATTGCCGCCGGTAACGCTGTCATTCAACCGTGTTCCAGTATGGGTCTTAGTGCGTTATGCCTGTATGACAGTCGGATGGAAATATCGGATTGAAGATGAAATTATTACTATCGGCAGAAATGTTGTCCGTTCAAAAGTCTATTATCCGGCGGAGTTCAAGGAAAGAAGTGTGCTTGAGGATATTCCCTGGGGAAATCGCATGTTTATCGGCAACGTCTATTCGCTGCCGGTAAACTATCTGCCGCCGCAGGTAGTAGTTAACGGGAACGGGAATACGGTCTCAATAATTTCACCCATGCCTGTCTTCGGACAGTATGTCTCCGGAGTCGGGATGCAGGTCGGGTCACCGGATTCCAAGCCGGCAAAATCATACAAACCGGCAAAACATACCCAGCGGCTTCTCCCGGAACCGCCGGAGGAAAAGCTGGAGGACGAATTGAATTCGCGCCATTTTCCCTTGACCTTGAGCAAACTGCAGGAATTGAAAGTTAATCTTGATATTGAACAGATGCCAATCCCGGAAGCGCTGAATACAATCCGGCGTCTCAGTCTGGCTGCGGACCGCGATAAAGAAGGCATCAATATCTTTCTTAAGCCGTTTCCCGGCATGGAAGAACTCACGGTTGATATGATTATGAATAAAACCTCGCTATACAAGGTGCTGCAATATCTTTGTGAATCATCCGGACTGAAATTTCACGCCTCCCCGTATACGGTCGTAATTTATAAACCGGATGCGCCTAGTCAAAAATGAATTACAGAGTTACAATTACCATCGGCTTTCTGCTTGTTTATTCCCCGGTAATTGCATTCTTTCTATTTGTCTCACTATGGAATTCTCAATGGCTGTTATTCGGCTTGCTTTAATTGCGGGAAAATTCTAGCACGTGGACATCCCATGGGTCAAGGGTTTGAGAAATTTCGATTTTGCCATTTTTTACAACGTCGAGAATACTCCCTTTATCCTTCAATCTGTATTTTGCCGAAATATTTTCATCTATTTTAAAGCCATATTCTTCAGCATTGAATAGAAGTTTTATTTCTTTTGGCTTGTTAGTAACATTAACTACAACAAAAATTACTTTCCCTTCGCTGGATTGCCAACTTGAACTCATAATTTCACTTACCGTATAAGGTCTTTTTTCGGTACCTTCAGATAGTTTCTTAGGATCAGGAGAAATCCTCGGAGGTCTCATCATTTTCCCGAGATGAAGAAAAGCATTATATTGCTTTCTCGTATTGACAAGTTGTTCTAAAAAATCAAGATACGCTTTTTCATCATTAGCAAAGGGATACGGGGGACCGGGGAAGCATTGAAAAAATCTTCCCAAAACAGCACCATTAACAAACAAAGAAGACAAATTAAGTTTATAATTCCGCAAATCAAACTCTCTGTTTTCTTCATAGCTGCGTGCAAACATCCGTCCGTAATTAATTTGGTAATCGTGATATACAGCAAAATACAACGGACAACTGTCTGTCAGTACATTGAAGTGAATTAAATTAAGATCAACTATGTCAATAAAACCTTCCGTTGCAGCTTCGGCTGAAACAATTGCTTCCCCGTTAATTTTTTTGATAGTTTCTTTTACTCTTGAACCCAGGATACGTTGATCATAAAATAAATCATTGCCACGCCCAACAGTTTTTCCTGTTTTAGGATGAAAACCCATCGGAATTCCCGCCCTTCCAAAGCTATCCATATACACACCGCTGAAACCTAGTTCAATGGCTCGCTTAGCCAGAAGACTATAACGGTCCTGCCAAATTTTCTCACCAGCATTCATTCGCCAGCATGGAATATCTGTTTTGTTATACATGATTTCTTCACCGTTTTCATCTAATATGGTGCAATCATGCATTAGTTTGGCGTCATTATCAAAAGGGCTGCGCCCCTGATCATACATTACCGAGTTCATGTACGCGCATACTTTTGCCCCTTGGTTTGTAAGTTTTGCAAGCGTAGGCTGGACATCGCTCCAAGGTTCAATAAAACGGCCATTGCCGGCGCCATTGGTAGGACCTTTCCAATAATTTTTAGGAATTGCGGTATTATCTGTGTATTTCGCCGCAATCCAATCATACCAAAATGCGATAATTGGCGGTCCAAAAGTTTTCAAATATTGTTCCACTCCGGTAGTGTTTGAACCTTTACCGCGATTCCTTAAAGATTTTACTAGATTAACTGTAACACTGTTATCATCTGCGGCCCCCCACATGCGTAGAGCCAGCTGGGCATGCCGAAGAAAATCTGGAATATCTTTTCGTATGCTTAAAGGTCCTGCTTGACACCATATTTGTTTAATTGCCCATGCCCGATAAATTTGACTGGCATCATACCAATCACCCGTGAAGCGGCCAAAAGTAAAAGAATAAGGTTGAATATAGATTGTTGAAACTTGTTCCGCATTTGAAGGCATGCCAGAAACTTCCAGACGAATGCGTTGTCGCATAGGTATTGTAGCAAGGCTAAAAGTCTTAGTATATCCAGCGGAGTCGTGTGTCGCGGCGTAAATACCAGTCTTTTCTCCATATAAGGCAAAAAACTGCATAGGCATATTTGCCGGATATGTATATTCATTAATGCTGGGGTCGTTTCCGGTTGTTTTTTCAACGCCAAAAGGGTCAGAAATTAATTGTCCCCAATAATTTGGAATAGCCAATTTTGTCAAATGGGGATTCTTATTGGGTTGAACAAAGTTAAGAATTGGAAAATCCACCAGCCAAATAAGCTGTAATGTATTTCCCCTTTTTATTTGTATCTGCCAATAAGAAAAATGAGACTCATTTGGTAAATCAACGGTGATTGTTACCGCTATATTTGTATTGTCATCAGATGCTTTTATCTTTGTCCAATTTAGTACGGCCTGTTGTCCGGTATCTGTTTCTTTGATGTGTATTGATTTTTCAGCGGGCATTCTGTTGTCAATAACTATATTGGTTCCATTTCCGGCACTGCGTTTCAACGTAAAACGCCACAAAGTCATTTCACTTGGAAAATAGGAACTTGCCAACAAACTCTCTCCACTTATTTTGTCAACCGCTCCCATTGGGACCAAATCATCTTTAGAAAAAAATATTTTAAGATGTTTATTTTCTAATATTTTTACCTCATCTGGATTTAATTTCTTCTCTATTTCATTGGATTTCGTGCCTGATGGTTTGTCCCAAAATTCAAATAATCTTATTTGCCCTTTGAACGGGAATTTTCCGCTACGTTCATTCCCAATAAGTATTTCACCATCTTTGCCGGGAAATATTGGTTGTACAGATAACTCTTTTTCTCCAGTTAATTTACCATCCACAAAGATTTGCACCCTTTTTGAGAAATCCCATGATAAATCTATATTAATCCAATTTCCCGGCTGTAAACTTGGCACTAACGCTATAACTTCATGCCATTTTCTTGCATTTCGCTGATAATATAGTAAAGAAATCTTCTTGTCTAAAATAACTAACTCCATTCCGTCTCCGCGCGGATTGTAATACTGCCATATGTACTGGCGTCCGTCTATGGCGTTTGCTTTTAAACGAATGGTAATTTTACCTGTTTTTTGAGGAGTTAAACCGTATGGCAAAGAAATGCGATCCCCGGTTTTTCCAAACTGCACCGCCTCTCCTTCTTCAGTTTTAACATAAGCGCTGTTTTCATTCATCATCAATGCGCCATCATAACCATTGCCGCTACTATCCATAAAATCACGGTCGATTACTCGTTTAAACTGATAACGGGCAATCAGTTTGCCGTCATCTTCAGCGCACAGATTAACGGCAAAAACTATTACCAAAAGAAACGACTGCAATATTTTAAAATATTTAAACATCAAAACTCCTTTCTTTATCTCCAATATTGCCAGGCATCAGTACTACCGTCATTTAGTTTTGAATAAATCGCGATGCCCGTACGCACTGATATCCCAATGGACTTTACATGTCCATCAGCATATAAACAATTAATATTTCCTGTATGTCGTGGAATTGGTGTTCCAATAGTGACGTTTGCGCTAAGGGCATGTGGTATTCTATAGCACCCAGAATCTTGCGGGAATGGGTTTGTGGAAGACTCCAAAGCAGCATAAACGATTGATGGCTGTTTGATTTGACTTATCTTACGTTGCGATGTCTGACTGCCGCCATAAGCCACTCGGCTGGCATAGCCTTCATAATTTATTCCATAATTACAGTAGAAAGGATCACTTGTAAATATTTTAGGCGCCGTTGCGACAGAACTGGGGCAAGTAAAATTTTTTGACAAAAGATACTTATATCTAATAAAAAATGTTGGCCAGTAATATGCGTTATCCGGCTTATAATTTACTATGTAATCATTGTAATCACTGGAATACATAAGTAACGTGGTACCTATTTGCTTTTCTTGATTTACACAAGAAACAGCCCTGCTTTTTTCTCGTGCCTTGTTGAGTGCCGGTAGCAACATTGAGGCGAGGATGGCAATGATCGCGATCACGATCAACAATTCAATGAGTGTAAAAATCCATTTCGTTTTCATTCTTTTTGTCCTTTTTATGAAATCAATTAAGTTCAGATTTTAAATTAGAAAATCTGTTTAATAAGATATTACAATTTATATTTTTTCCATACCGGTTCAATATCCACAATCTTTGATTCTCTTGCTGCTTGATCAATGGATAATGCAAAAATCGCACTGCTAATTCCTTCTGACACACCGCATTGTATTTTCGCATGATTAGTCATTGCCATATAAAGATTGCTCATGATAAAGTTGTCGCCACCACCATGATCATCACTTTCAAATTTAAAGGTTAGAGAGTTCTCATCCCCAATAGTTTTGTATTCTAAACAAGCACCATATAGTTCAAGAATCATTGTTCCCTTGGTACAGGAGAAATACATTCGCCGTTCTGGTAAGGCATTGCTCATCGTTGCTTGAAAAACCACTTTGATTTTATTGCGATACTCTATAATGGACACTAAAGTATCTTCAATGCTTTTGTCAGATTCAAAGGCATTGCTTTCGCGGTGCCGGTCAACCCAGGCGTAAAAAGCCTTGTCTCCGAATTGATCTCGCAGAGGTAAATTCTTTGGTATGAAAAAATCTAATCCGGCAAAAGCAGCTACTTTTGAAGGCAGGCTTTCACAGAAATAGTTTAATAAATCCAAATCATGACAACATTTCTCCAAAATATAAGGTCCTGCATGTGAACGGTTTCGACGCCAATTTGTCATAATAAACCCGCCATGAGCGCAAGCGATATTTTCATCAGCGTTGATACTTATTATATTGCCCAAAACTCCCGAACTAAGAATTTCTTTGGCTTTTTGATAAATAGGAGCATACCGAAGAGTAAGACCAATCGCAAATTGCAATTTACTCCGGCGATGAGCTTCAGAGATCTTCAGGCAGTCCTCAATGGTAATTGCCAACGGCTTTTCCGCAAAAACATGTTTGTTGTTATCAAATGCGGCAAGAATCTGTTCCTTGTGAAAAACATTAGGCGAAAAAACCATTACCCATTCAGCCTCAGGTAACTGGACTGCCTCAAGGTAACTTTGACATATCTTAACGCCGGGATAATTCCACTGTTTAATCGCTTCTTCGCACATTACTTTGTCAGGATCGTAAACTCCGATAATTCTGATATTATTTCGGGAATGACCGAGTAATCTGGAAACTAGATTTCTGCTTCTAAGTCCTGCACCGATTACAACTACATTGACAGTCTTAACTCTCATAATGCTACTTCTCTGTGATTCTCATATTTTGATTTCGGATAAGTCGTTAATTCCACGATTACTATATTAAACCTTTAGTTTATAATATTTGCCAATCGAATATACTTCTACGGAAATGTCATCTTTATCTCAATTAAAGACCGTATAGTTTTAATTTGCTTATTGAACCTTTCGTAATGTTTCTTTAACACAACTTGTAAAAAATATTGACACAACTAAATTTATATGCCAATTAAAACATTGTATACACTTATTATATGCTTTAAATGAAACAATAGACATGGATAAAAAACGCATGTATGATGACAAAAAACCTAATTCCGTGTTGATTCGCACTCATGATTTAGTTACCAAAGGGATGCAGAGAGTTCACCATGACTATGGTTTAAAAGTTACAGGATACTGTGGCGGCGGACATCCGCAAAGCAATAGCTATTATATTTGTCCATGGCGTTATTTTGAATTTTTTGTTATTTCCCATTTGCGAGATGGAGCAGGTCGCCTTTCTTTAGATTCCGGAAAGGAATTTGACCTGAATGTTGGAGATGCTGTAATCATGTGTCCTAAAGATGTACACCGGTATGGCGGTTATCACGGCAAGCCATATATTGAAGATTCTCTGAATTTTTACGGACCTGTTGCAGAAATGCTGCAAAAAGCCGGAGTAATTCAAACTGGAGTTTGCCATTTAGGCTCAGAAGACCGACTCAAGGAGATTGTAAATTTTGCCAGAGAACCTGACTTTAGTTCACAAATTTATGCCAATATTGCACTTCAACAGTTATGTGTTGATATTTACAAACAAAACCGTGAGATCAACACTGTTCATTCAAAGATTGACGAATTGATAGTTGTGATTAAAAATCAACTATCGCATTGGTGGACTGTTGCCGAAATGGCAGAATTTTGTTCTATTTCAGACGATCAATTACGAAGGAGATTTCTAAAGCATACTGGAATGTTACCAAAGGATTATGTAGACCGACTGAAAATCCAGCACGCGTGCCAATTACTTTTATCAAAAAAAATGAAAATTAATGAAATTTCAGATAGTTTGGGCTATTTGGATTGTTATCATTTTTCACGCCGCTTTAAACAATTAATGGGAGTTTCTCCAGCGAATTATATGGATATTCACTAGATTTTGTGGAAATATATGGCGAAAGACGAAAAATGCGGCAGGACTGTGATTCCGGTGTTGAGTTTTTGTACCGGGCCTGACAGCTTTATTTAACTAAAAATTACGTTTACTGTATTGAACTTTTAGCAAAATTATTATTCAGAAAGAGAATATTATGAAGATAAAAAACAGACATCTGCTTCTACTGCGGGTGACAGCGGTTGTAGCCGTGGTGATTGGCATAAAACTGCTGGTTCATTTTCTGGGGCTGGAGATTCTCTCGATTAACCCGCTGTTCTCGGGAATATTGGCGGGAAATGTTTTTCTGATGGGATTCCTGTTGAGTGGCGTCTTGTCAGATTTTAAGGAAAGCGAACGACTGCCGGGAGAGTTGAGCGCCTGTCTGGAGAATATGGCGCAGGAAGTATCCGGTATCAGATTTGCAAAGCCGGAAGCCAGGGTTGAGGAGTGTTTGATGCTGATATCACAATTAAGCCGGGATATACTAAACTGGTTCCGTAAGAAGAAACGGACTTCAGAACTGATGGAGCAAGTGAATAGTTTAACGCCGCAATTTGCCACGTTGGAACAGTGGACTCAAGCAACGCTGATTGCGCGACTGAAACAGGAACAGAGCAATCTCCGGCGTTCTCTTATCCGCATTCACACGATTCGCGAGACCTCGTTTGTTTCGTCCGGTTATTTACTGGCGGACCTCATCACTATTCTGTTGTGCATCGGTCTTATTCTGGCAAGAATTGAACCGTTTTATGAGTCGTTGTTTTTTGTAATTGTCATCTCCTATCTGATGATTTTTCTGCTCATGTTAATCCGTGATCTGGATAATCCGTTCGGATACTATGAGCAATCCTCCAGTGAAGATGTATCGCTCAACCCGCTTGAAGATGTCGCGGTAAGACTTGCCAGAGTTGCCGGAATTGAGACTGCCGTGATCAACGCTGGAGCTCAAGAATCGTGACGTGATTAGATACGTTATATATTAAAGCATTAGCCGGAGTGAACCATTAGTGAATTAAGCTCCTCTCTTACATGGGATAAAATAATGAAGCCGGAAAGAATTACACAAGATATCAAGGCTAATGAACAACTCCTTTACTTTACCTCATCCAGCTTGTTGAAAAATGATTCTAGGCTTGTTTTTCTCAGCGACCGAACCGGAGTCCCGAATATCTTTGTCCGGGAACTTGATACCGGTAGAGAAAAACAATTAACGTATAATAAAGATGGTATTCTGAAATCCTACGTCTATTTCGATGGTCTTCCTTACCGCGGGTTGAGCAAAGCCGGTATCAGTATGCATCACCAAAGTGGTTCGATATATTATATTCAGGGGCGGGAAATCAGAAAAGTAACGCTGGATGGAACGGAGGTTACAATTGCAAGTTACCCTGACGGTCAAATGACAGCATTCACCCATGTATCCGAGGATGGCAAGTTCCTTTGTGTGCCGACCACAGACGACCGGGCACTGGATGGCGACAAACAGTTACAGGGTCGGCCTGATTACAACATAGACGAACGGGTTCAAACCGAAAGACTCTGTTCGTATCTCCGGGTTTTTGACACTGGAACGGGAAGAGAGGTTCTGTGTGAACGCGTGGAACAAAGTTGGATAACCCATGTGCAGTTTTCTCCCGGCAATAATAGTATGATTCTCTATAATCACGAGTGGCCGTCAGACTGCGGTATTCGCCGCATGTGGCTGTTCAATGGAAAAAGTCACCTTCGATTGAGGACAGAGAGTGATTATCGGTCCCGGCACGACTGGACTTGTCACGAGATGTGGGAACGGGATGGGAGTGCAATTATTTATCACGGGGGTTTCCACCAGGGTCCGTCATATCTGGGTCGTGTTCAACCGGACGGAACCGGCAATGTTGAAATAGCTCTACCGCATAATTATAAACGGTATGGACATTTTACGGTTGGATCGCCGGGAGTTTTAGTTTCTGACGGATATTATGAAGAAGTCGGGGACAGCAATACCAGTGGTGGTGACTGGATTTCCCGCATTGATGTTGATTGGAACGCCGGTGAAACAAAATGGTACCCGCTTTGCCGGCATTTATCCAGCTGGACATCTCAAGACGCCCATCCACATCCTATCATCGACCATAACATGAAATACGCATATTTTACTTCTGATTTCGCCGGAAAAAGGGCGATTTACCGGGTAAACATAGCAAAAAATTGCGAATAAAATAATTCTGTCCGTAAAACAGCGGTACAAGTCTCGCGTCAAAATGATTCGCCTGTGCAAAAAGGCATTGTATGCTCGTTAGAACCATTCAACGTGATGTGTTTACTCTATTTTTCGTTATTTTCCACAACATCTGACAAAGCAATTTTGATTGCGCCAAAGACGAGCAGAGTTGTTACCAATCCAGCTAACAGCGGCATGATCAGACTCCTTTTTTTAATTTTATCCGGTTCTATCCGGATGTTAAACTTTTGACTTATTCCATTGTAAGCATTTACCGGTAACGTTATACAGATAAGACAAACAACAGAATCAATCGTTAAAACTGTTACAATTGCATCTTATTATCTCATTATACACGATTTTATTTTTAAATCTAGCTGAAAATTATCAATCAATTGCTCTATATTAATCTCTTAATAAAATCATTTAAAAGGAATTAAATAGTGAATTATTTGAAAAATGGACATGTTTGCGGCATCAATTTATTGAACGTTGTCGTTAGCGCAGGGCATGGTTTTTGAAAACAAAAACGGCCTGTCGTTGTTGTAAAAATGCGGTAGTGTCAGCAATATCCGTAAGGCAAGGCAAAATCAGTCTTTTTCGGAATAGAGGTCGCTGTCGTGGCGCCGTCACGATCTGCTGTCCTGGATATTTATTCCCAAAGTCATGCTTCCATATTTATGGTTGAGAATCCTAACGTATTTCTTTCACTGGTACTGGCAGGTATTTGTTTCATTACAATTTGCCAGAATCAAGGCTAAACGCAGGGACATGTGGCCAGGCGGGATTTCTGGTACTCATTTTTTGCCGGCTTGGTCTTAGTCTGGTTTGTGTTTTGCGCCAGATAAACTTGCCGTGTTTATCTTTTCAATTTTTTAAAAGCGTTTAAGAGTTTGGCAATATTGTGTTGTGACACGCGTCCCATCAGGCATATCTGAATCCTGTTTTGCTGCAGAAGATACTCGCTGTTGTAACTGATATAAATTCCCCTCTTCTCCATTTGCGTAGCTATAAACGCAGACGGCATTGATGCGGGCAGTTCAATTGTAATAACGGATGGGATAATATTCTTTGCCTCTCCGACAGGTTCAAATCCGGCAGTTCTCAACTCATGAATGATCAGCGCTGAATTAGCCGCAGTTTCTTTCATCTTACTGTCAAGATTAAAATTAAGCAGAGCCCGATGAAGCGCATTCAGTAAATTGTAAGATCCGGTGAACGGAATTCCATTTTTACCTGCATAGAATCCAATGTCAAGATATCTTGGCAGTTTCTTTGCCGATTTTGAAAGCGCATGATTATAAAAGACCATTGCCATGCCGGGAAAAGCGCCAAGGCACTTTCCGCTGACACACGATGCAAGAAATACGCCGCGCAAATCAACTTTTGCTGCACCGACAGAACTGATACAGTCAACACATAACTTCAGCCCGGCATCAGTCGCGATTGCTTTAATTCCTTCCAGATCGTTCAATACTCCTGTAGAAGTTTCACAGTGCACAAACCAGAGCCATCTGATCAATGGATCAGCCTTCAGCAATCTTCTGATTGTGTCCAAATCGAATGTATGACCTGGAACTGCCTGCAATGTTTCAAACATAAGTCCGAAACGTTCCGCGTGATCGCAAAGCCTGTCTCCAAACTCTCCGTTACTGAGAATAAGACCTCTTTCGCCAAGCAGGGATAATTGTCCGGCGACAGCATCATTTGCCAGTGTTCCTGTTCCGACAAACAATTCCACCTTTGCGGTATTGACAATGCTGCAAAGCTTGTGCTTCACTGTTTCATGCAACCGGATAAATTTGTCCGACCGGTGGGAGATTGCCGGTTCCGACATGGCGTCATATACCTCAGGATGTATTCCAACTGGACCGGGAAGGAAATTTGCCTTTTCGCAAGCTCTTCTCTGCTGACATTTACGATCTATAAATCTGTTTAGAAGATGATCATTGAGTTGAATATACATTGGCTGGTAGCTCGCTTCCCGGGTTCCGACAACAGGTCCGAATGGAACAAATCCGATGTGCCGGTATAATTTCAACTGACGGAGAGTTCCGGACATAACCAGTAAATCATGGCATTGCTCCTTGCAGAATTGCCCGACCAGCTCCATGAGCTTAAGCAGTACATAGCTTGCCCGGTAGTTTTTACGAATCGCCAGGAGACGAATTTCGCATACGCTTTTGTGCGATGGCAGGAAAGAGTCAAGTTTCGCGATTTTATGGTCTAGCGAGAATGGTCTTTGCGCTCTGGCGGCAACCATCCCGATCAGTTCACCATCTTTTAGGCATATGAAGTAAGTATTTTCCTGATGAAATTTATCAACGAGAACTCCATCCAATTTTGCCGGATGCTGAGGTATCTCGTTCGCGAATGTATCATGATTCAACCGGTGAATCTGAGTAAATTCCTCCTCCATGCATGCAATTTTATAAAGATATCTGCTTGCCATTTCAATCTTTCTCCTCTGCTACACTGTTTGTGAAAACTTTTCCTCTACCAGTTTCTTTGCTGTCACGTAATCGAATTTGCCGGTACCCAGCAACGGGGCGTCTTTCAGCGGCATGATGCGGCGCGGCGCCCACAGTTCGCTTAATCCATTTTCGCGAAAATATTTGAGCAAAGTCGCTGAGTCAGCGCTCTGGTTAGTGGTTATCAAGACCAGTTGCTCACCTTTGCGCTGGTCTGGAATTGCGACCACTCCGTTATGAGCCTTAGACCATAAGGCGTTGATAGCGGTTTCAACCGCGGTCAGCGAAACCATTTCACCGGCCACTTTGGCAAAACGCTTAATCCGGCCTTTGATTGTGACAAACCCGGCGTTGTCTATTTCCACAATATCGCCGGTATCGTACCAGCCGTCCGGCGGCGGTTGCAACACTCCAGGCCGGTCATGGCGCATGTATCCCTGCATGACATTATCGCCTTTAATCAGCAGTTTGCCGCCGTTTTCAATGCCGGGAACCGGTTCGATGCGGTGATCAATACACGGCATCAGACGTCCGACAGTCCCCGATTTGTTGTACATGAGAGTATCCAGGCAGATTACCGGCGAGGCCTCAGTCGCGCCATATCCCTCCAGAATCCTGACCCCGAATTTTTCCATCCACAGTTTTACCGTGGATTCTTTGAGTTTTTCAGCTCCGACTACCGCGAATCGGACGCTGAAAAAATCATACGGGTGCGCCACTCGTCCATAACCGGCCAGGAAAGTATCAGTACCGAAAATTACCGTAGCCATCGAGTCGTAGCAAAGCTCGGAGATCAGCCGGTAGTGCAGCGGTGACGGATAGAAAAAGGTCCTGATCCCGGTCAACAGCGGTAGCACAGTTCCCATGCACAAGCCGAACGAGTGAAACATCGGCAGGCAATTCAAAACCCGGTCTCTCGCATTGAGCGTAAGCACGCTTAAAACCTGGGTACGGTTCGCCTGAATATTGCGATGACTCAACAATACCGCCTTCGGGGTACCTTCGGAACCGGAGGTAAAAAGAATTGTCGCGGTATCATCCGGTTTAGCTTTCGGCATCAAACGCAGCAGCGAACGGAGCGTTCCGACTCCAATCTCAAACGGCGAAATGCCCGCCTTTACATCTTCGAGGCAGATCACCCGCAGACCGGCATCTTTCAGCGCATCCTCCAGCGCTTCCAGGTGCGCCATCTCAATAAATTTGCGCGATGTAAAAATAGTTTTGATGCCGACAGCTTTACAACAGGCGGAAATCGAGTTAAGACCGGCAGTGAAATTTATCATGCAGGGAACTTTGTCATAAGCCAGCAGACCCCAGAACGCAACTACATTCGGCAGCGAATTGGGGATCATCAGCCCGATATATTTCTCGCCGTCGCAGCGGTTGCCGAGGACATTGCCCAGAATGTAACTTTTGCGGATCAGCTGACGGTAATTCAGCACATTACGGGTTGAGTCCTCGGCAATCACGTGACCGCCGCCGTAGATATGCGACGCATTCAGTAGCGAACGAAACAGGTGTTCATCTATCAGCGAGGTATTATACATCATCTCAACCATCATATCGTAAATCCCGGCTGAAATCTTCTGCCGGCGTTCGCGTCCTTTAAACTGCTGAGGCACCTCGAAACGACGCGGTTCCAGCACTGTCAGCGTAATTTTCGGAAACCAGCGGGTTTGTACTTTGTCTTTTATATAGGAGAATTTAGAATATTGCGCTCCGTCAATCCGGATTGGCAACACCATTGCCCCGGACTTTTCGGCCACCAAGCCGGAACCTTCATAGACTTTCATTAAAGCGCCGGTAACAGTGATTCTGCCTTCCGGGAAAATCATGCATTTGCGGTCTTTCCGGATTTCCTCGATCAATGATCTGGTGGCCATCGGTTTGGTCGGGTCCAGCGGGAAGGCGTTGACCAGCGACAAGCCGACTTTTACCCACCATTTTCTCGCCATTTGCGTGTTCACCGCAAAGGTGATTTTCTCAGGCATGAATGCTGCAATCAGCATCGCGTCCAGCAACGAGGTATGATTGGCAATAATCAGTACCCGCTCTCCGGCTTTGCTGAAGTTCTCCAGGTTTTTAACCTCGACTCTGAACAGCATGGAAAGCACGCTGCGGAATAAAGAGCGGAACAATGCATCCGGCAGAAGGCGGCAGATATAGATGGCTGCCAGCAGATTAAGTATAGCTGTCAGCAGAAAGATTTCCGGGATAGTCATATTAAACCGCAGCAGTACAACAACTACCAGAGCGGCGGCGACCATGAACAGCGCATTGACGATATTATTACCCGCTATAATCCGCGCGGTTTCAGACGGATTGGCGCGGTGCTGCAACATGGCATAGAGCGGGACAATAAATATCCCGCCGCAGGCCGCCAGCATGAACATATCCGCCGCCAGCCTCCAGCATATAAAATGGCGGACAAACTCCGGCAGCGTGATTAACACGGCACCAGGCTTTACGCCTTTGGAGGCAAAATAGAGATCGGCGATGAACAGTGACATACCCAGAGCGCCAAGCGGGACAAATGTCGTCTGTACTAATCCTTTGAGCAGACGATTGCACATCACGGAGCCAATGCCGATGCCAAGCGTAAAAATTGTCAGGAAGAATGTAACGACATTTTCATCGGCACCAAGTATGTTTTTACAGAATACGGGTAGTTGTGACAGTAGCAGCATGCCGATGGCCCAGAACCAGGAAATCCCCAGCACACAGAGAAAAATTATCTTCTGACTTTTTACTCTTTTTAAAATAACCATGGTTTCAAGGATAAAATTATAGTTGACTTTCAATTCCGGCGATGGCGGTTGAGAACCTGGTATCCGGCGACTCGCCAGGTATCCTGTAACCGCAACAGCAACCAGTCCGCCGCCCACGATTGCCTCCCCGTATTGTCTCATAATGAGGAGATTTCCGAGAATAGTTCCCCCCAGTATCGCCAGATAAGTTCCAGCCTCGACATACGCATTTCCGGCAATCAGTTCGTTCTCTTTCAGATGTTGCGGCAGCAGCGCATATTTGATCGGACCGAAAAATGTGGAATGAGTGCCCATCATAAACAGCAGAAACAGCAGCAGTGCAGGACTTTTAAATATTTGCGGAGCGCCATCCCATGTCATCAGCATCATCGCCATTCCGGCAACCATCATGATAATGATTTCGATAATTTTAATAATCCTGGTGATTGTGGCGCGGTCATACTTGTCTGCAAGCTGCCCGGCAGTGGCGGAGAACAAAAAAAACGGCAACATAAAGATTCCTGCGGCAATATTGACCAGCATAGCGGCATGTTCACTCATTGATACAAGTTTGTAGGTAATCAGGATAAGCAGCGCATTTTTGAAAAAATTGTCGTTGAACGCCCCCATGAATTGAGTAATAAACAGCGGCAAAAAACGGCGTGTTTTAAAAAGTTCGATTCCCATGATTAACTCCTGTCATTAAAAGCGGTGGATTCTTCAGCGGTAACAGCTTTTTCGAGTCGTGACATATACCTGTTGATATCATCTATTTCAGCCGGAGAAAATACTGACATCAGCTTTTTTACATGCTCACGGTACGGCTGTTCCACTTTTTCAAGTATTTCCCTGCCGGCTTCTGTCAATTCAAT
>CAYMSF010000043.1:0-35774 GCA_964392985.1 uncultured Victivallaceae bacterium
CGTGTAATCATCCACTTCAGGATAATACCGTAACGGCACGTCACGTTTGATTTCCGGCGGTATCATCGCATATTTTAAACTGTTTTGAACGTAAGTATCATACATTTGCTGATTATATTTTCTAGTCATGATGATCTCTCCTATTAAAGTTGGTTAATATGTTCCGTAATTAAACTTTTAAATTTTTCACAGTCGCCATTTTTTAAATATTCCACCATGGCACGATGGTCTTTTACTGATTTTCTGATGGCCTGGGCATTGAGAAATTTATTGCGATATTTCTGATCAAACATCAGATTTATTACTTGTGAAAAAACCTTTAATATCCGGTTCCCGCTGATATCGACTAACGCCAGATGAAATTCCAAATCCACTGCATCAGCTTTTTCAGGACTGTTAATTAATTTTTCCATGCGGTCTATCAACGAATTAAGCTGGTCAATTGATACTGGTGTTGCTAATTTCACCAGCAGGGGAACTTGTGACAACTCAAGAAATAATCGCATCGCCTTTAACTCTTCGAAGCCTACTTTAGCAACATGTAATTGAAATGCAAAGGTTTCGCTGATGTCTGCAACGCTGGGAACTTTGACAAATGTTCCCCGTTTTGTACTGCGTTCAACCACTCCCAGCAACCTCAGATGGTTGATTATTTCGCGAATTGTTCCTCGCGAAACCATAAACTTTTTAGAAAGCGCTAATTCGTTTGGCAGTTTGTCGCCAACATTTAACGTGGCAATATATTTTTTAACCGATTCAAACAGCATTTTGTCGTACCTCACTATTTGTTAAACAAAATATATCATATAGTAAAACAAAAGTCAAGTTGTCTTGCTGTTATGAGAGCGGGGGAAATATTTATCGGGTAATTTTCCATTCCACTGAAAACTCCAGCTTGAGTGATCTCTTGTTTATAACGCTGGAACAGCAAAACGGTTACGATTGATTTTTCGGATGCGCAAGACTATTTGAGTATTGGATATTAAAGGGTGATTATGGTGCGGGTTCAAGCGCGTGCAATAATCGCTATAAGATTAATTTATGTTTCAGTTATTTGTGATTAAGCGCTTATGTTCATACATGGATGCGTATTGTTTATTACTGGAGTTCAAGACTGTAAGAAATGTGTGTCTGCATTTTTTTGAACCCGACTTTCTCATAACTGGCCCGCGCCCGAGCATGACCTTCATCTTCATATCCGGTACTGACGATGGCATATTTCATGCCGTTATGGCGAAAAATCTCCAAAACTTTATTGTGCAGCGCAGAACCGATGCCCATTCCCTGAAAATCCGGAGCTACAGCGTTATTACCAATCTCGCCGATGCCGGTTTCGCGGTTCATCGTAAACGTGGTGAATCCTGCTATTTTGCCATTGATTTCCGCGACACGTACCAATTCAGGATATTTTTCAGCCTTTTCACGCACCTGACGCATTTTCTCTTGCTGCCAATTATGGCTGAGACGTCTGGAAAGATCGTCATTGCCAATATATTTGCAGTAACCTTCATGTATTGACTGCCATGCTCTGACCGCTATTTCGCAGATTATTTCTATGTCGGCAGAACAAACCTGGCGAATTACAATGTCTTTAATTTTTCTCCTCCTTTCATAAACCATGCGTTGCTCGAATCTGTCATTTTTTTATACTCCGTGAAGGCGTTAAAATAATATCATCGTGTCGGCATTTGTTCAACAATAGTGAACCGGTAAATTGTGGTTTGAGCATATTCTTCATCTGGATTCAACACGGTTGTCGGGAATTCCGGATGATTAACGGCATCGGGATAATGTTGTGCTTCCAAACACAGTCCTGAATGTTTCCGGTAAGGCAGACCACCCTTGCCGGGTAGTTTGCTACCAAGAAAATTACCGGTATAGAACCCGACAGCAGGTTCGGTGGTGAACATTTCCAGCAGTATGCCGGAATCACGCGAGAATACCGTTGCGGCAGGAGTCAACAAACTTTTACATTCTGAATCAAGGACATAATTCTGATCAAAACCATCTGTTGCAGTAATCAACGGATGGTTTGATTTCATAATGGGACGCAATTCGTGGGGATACCGTAAATCAAGCGGAGTGTTATCAACCGGCAATATTTTTCCCGTTGGAATTCCTTCATGGTCAACCTCAACATAGTCGGTTGCGTTGATAAATACTTCATGATTGTTAATTAAGTTGTCCTGGCATCCCGTCAAGTTGAAGTAAACATGGTTCGTCAAGTTCAGCACTGTAGTCTTATCACTACTTGCGCGATATTCCATCCGCAACTCATTCAAGTCTGTTAACGAATAAGAAACTTTAACCGAGAGATTGCCGGGAAAGCCCTGATCACCATCCGGACTTACATGAAAAAATATCAAAGTATTACCGTCAACTTCTGTGTTCCATAACGCTTGATGAAATCCGATCGGACCGCCGTGTTGCGCATGACCGAATAGATTATTTACCGGAATTTGATATTCCTGTCCATTAAGATTAAAACGGCCGCGACAGATGCGGTTGGCATAACGTCCGATAATTGCGCTGAAATGGTGCCGGTTTTCGATGTAATCGGAAGGGGTGTGAAAACCGAGTGTTACATCGCGTGGAATGTTATCTTTATCCGGAAGGATAAAACTGGTGATGCCGGCCCCGTAGTCGCAAAATGTTGCAGACATTCCGTTACTGTTGTGCAACGTGTATTCTGATGCCTGATGTCCATCCGGCAATGTAAAGAAAGGTCTTTTGCTGATTTGCGGCATAGCGAGAGTTCTATTTAAATTGCGGCAACCACGGTTTATTCGCGGCGATGAGTTCTGCCGCCAGCTTTTCAGCATCTTCTTTCCGATGCAGTAACGGTGACACAAACATTGCCTGTACAACTTTCCGGAAGTCACCGGAGAGCGCAGCATCTACTGCCAGCTCCTGCTCGTCAACAATCTGTTGCATGAAGCCTCGATAAGTTTCCGGGATATCTCCGCTTAGAACCGGATAAATGCCGCTGCGGGAGGCCTGTGCCCAGGTTTCAACAACGGCTTGACGCGGCAGGTTGCCAATTTGTCCCAGATTAGGCATCGCGGCGATAATCCGGTTGGGTACCCCGACCAGTAGACTCTCAACCGCGTCACAAAGCATTTCCTGTGAACGTTCGTTAATTTTCTCCAAAGGTTCCCTGCCTTCGAGCATGGCAACAACTTTATCGCGGCGTTCCTGTTTATTCGCCGGTCGTTGAGGCAGTACCCCCTTGCGATAAATGCCGTATTTTTTGAGTATGTCCGGATTATTATTAAAAAACGGGAAATTTTCGCCGACATGGGCGCTCCCGGCAGCGGGGAAGCCTCCCAGTTGTTCATACATCCAGAAATTGAAAGCATAACGATAAACCTTACCTTGTGTGGCGACTATTTTCTCCAGTTGGTCATCGGTTGTTCCCGATTTCCATTTCCCATCTTTTTTCAATTCGAACTGCATATATTTTTTCAGGGTCATACGGGATTGAATATCAGCCACTCCCTTGCAGGCAATATCTTTTAAAATGGTAAAGTGGTTGACCCCGACACAAATTGAGTCAATATCCTCAATCTTTTTCACGCCAAAAAACTCTTTCAGCAGATGCATTGCAATGATATATTCATGACATAGTCCGACGCATTTTATTGAACTTGCTTTGGATACTGCGCGGGTGATTTGAGTAAGCGGATTGGTAACGTGCAGCAACCAGGCATTCGGGCAAAGTCTCTCCATCCTTCTGGCAAAATCAATAAACACCGGAACATTGCGCAGAACACGGGAAATTCCGCCAGGTCCGACCGTGTCGCTGACGGTATGATACACTCCGTACTTTTCGGGGATGGTGTAATCATTGTGCATGGTCTCGAATCCGCCAGTGGAAATGGAGGCAATCACACAATCGGCGCCGTCAAGGGCTGCGTCAAGTTCGCATACATCAACACTCCATTTGCAACCCAGTTCAGCATTAACTTTATCAAGATAACGCTTCAGCAGTTCCGCCGCATCCCGGTCAATATCCACCAGACACAGTTTTGATCCTTTCAAACCTTTTACTAGAAACAAGTCTGTTGCCAGACGCGGCGTCCACAAAACGCTGCCACCGCCGATAAATGCAATTTTAAAGGACATGAAAATCTCCATTAGTTTGTCTTGCCAGCACAATGGTTTTTATTTCGCACGGACGGAAAGACATATTCCTGTTTTTGTTGAATAATTTAACCTTAATTTTTTTAGTTTGTCGTTCCATATTTATCAGATGAACCGCGACATTGTCATCAGACTCATTGGAGACATAATAATCTATTGATGATGAATCCAATTCCAGCCACGGAGCGACCGCTGGAGCAATGGCTGAATATGCCTGTGGCGGCGATAACAGCATTCTGGATGTTGCCGTCATGGTTTCCGGCGCAACAGCAAGCTCGTTTTTTCTCAGCGGTTGCATAATAAAATCAAAATCCATCTCGCCGGCCTGTTCCAGCGCACAGTTAGTGTTCCAGAGATTATTATAACAGTACATGTAGAGCCATGCCCGTTTGTCTTTGCGATAATCAATCTGGTCATTATAGTATTTACAATCACCGACGCTTAACACCGTGTTATCCTTTGCCGCCAGCAATACTCCATTCGTCTTATCTTTGAGTAATACATAATCCTGAAAGCCGATATTTTGATGCGCGCCGCCACGCAGTCTTTCACCCGTGAAATCATGCAGATAACCTTGCTGATTTGTGAATAACTTCCAGTCAGTCGAGGTTTTGAATGGAAAAACAAAGTAACCCGCTTCACTGGAAACCGTGCTGATTTTCTTGACTTTATTGCGGATGAATACCGCGGGTTCAGCGTACCTTAACTCAATTTCAGTTTCCACCCGTATGGTGGCAGTTTTTCCTTTGCCATAATCACGGATAGTTTGAATTTTGGCAACATGGCGACCTGTTTTGCCGATAGAACATTCTGCATTAAGCAATGCTATCCGGTTGAACTCCGGTTTCTCGCACAGTCCCATGTAAACAGGTGTTTCGGCAACGTTTTTAACAGAAAAACCGGCAAAATCGTTCAATCCTGTGCTTTTATTGTCAACTTGCTGTCGTCCTTCATATTTCCATGAAACGATGTTGCCAGTGTGTTTATCCAGCGACAGACTGCTTTTCCCGTATTCAATGTTGATTGCATTGTCAGTATCACTCACCGCAAAATTATTTGCATCAGAAGATGCATCAGTTGAAATAATCCCGGCATCGGCAAAGGAAGATGGCGGCAGATTTTCGGCAAAGAAGGAATATTCAGTGAAAGTTCCATTGACCGGTTCCATGTCAGGAATCAATTCCTTGCCTTGCCATTTTATTTTGATGACGCCGAGGTCTCTGCCATAAAATCTAATCAGAGCGTTCCGGCGGTACGGCAACGGGTTAAATATTGCCAACCGCCGGGAGCTCTTGCCATTAAACAGTACGGTTTCCTCGCAGATTTCAGTCAGTTCGCGGGCATAGCGCCAGGCATTCAGTCCGTATGTTGTTTTTGCGTTCCATGCATAGCGCGGATAATCAGCGGTACTGCCGTTGAAATGCAACCGTCCGGCAGTTGCCTGAGCTTTCTGCCAACCCCACATGGTAATGCCGAAAGTGTGGTCTTTGAACAGCAAAATGTTTTCCAGCAAATCCTGCCTGATATCACGATATTGCTGCAATTTTTTTGCAGGAAACTGCGGGAATGCCATAGTAAAACTATCTGTGGCAGCTAACGTTGTTGATGCTCTTTTGACCAAACCACAGGCTTTGCCCTGGGTCAGTACATGTTCTGTCCAACTGCAGGTCAGTTCGCCGGACAGTTCCGGCATTTGCCCCCCGTATTTCTTTTCGATGTAACTGAAGAACGATGATGCGGTTCCGACTTCCAGCCGGATATCGGAGTGGGTGCGGTTCCACTGTCTGACTATCTCAATTATATCCTCCTGCGGTCCGGCATTATCCATGCCGCATTGCAACAGCAACCGGTCATAACCGTAACCTTCATTTTCCAGTCTGGAAATAAGTTCATATAATGGCGCGTCGCCTTTTTTAGCAAGATCGGCTTTTTCACCGTCGCTTTGCAGATTTTTCCGGAACGGAAAAAGCAGATAAATTGCGCCGAAACCGTATTGCGCATAAAGTTGCTGCACTGAACCGGGCTGCAGGTCTTTGCCCAGTCCCAGGTGATACATGATTGCCTTGCTGCCGTCAGGACCGACATAACGGAAAATGTGCGGCAATCCGGCGATTGGTGTCATAACTCTCCAGCCGCCGGTGCCAAGAATGAAGTTCTTCAAACCTTTGCGTTGCATGATTTGCGGCATATTCCAGGATACCCCGCCGATGTCATTCAGCATCAATGTATCTACGTTGAAATTGTGTTTTGCCGCAAATTCGCTGCCGAAGCGAAGCTCCTCTTCCAGTTCCTGGAGATTCATCAACTGCGTTAACGGTTGATGATAAAATCCGCTCAATTCAATCAGTCCGTCACTGATTAATTTAAAGAGAGTTTTTTTTCGGGCAGGGGAGGCATGCTTGAGATATTCATCCAGTGCCCACAGTGCCTCGATGGTCCAGCGATATTGCTCCCCGGCCGGACCGTTTGCGTATTTCCGGCACAGTTCAATTGCTTTATCCAGATGGCGCAGATGCTGGATTTTTACCTTGTGCGGTAACTCGGTATAACCAATATCAGTATGGGTATGATTAACGATATGGACGGTTTTGATCATAAAGTAATTCTGCCTGTTTAATGTTTAAACTGTAGCCATCTCTTACAGTTTACTGCCAAAAACTGAAATTTCAATTTACAGTTTACCATGGTTGTGAAATTCAACGTTGACTGAATGTCTTGATATACTTTTTGCCGGTCAGACCATCATTGAAAACAACGCTCCATTCGCCTTTCGGGTCATTCAGCGCCAATTTTAATGATCCGGCATAACTGCCTGGTTTTGACACAATCAGCGTATTATTGTAAACCGTTACCGGTTTGCCCAGCGGGTCAAGTACCTGTACAAAGAAATATGTCGGTACAAAACCATTTGCACTTGCATTGATGGCATATTCCACTTTTCCGTCATTCTGAACGGCATTGGCTTCGAATGTTCCGCCCTTTTCCGCAGACATTACCGCTGCGAGCGGCCAGCCGCGTTCAACTTTGTCTTTTATGCCATCCCGATAAACAGTATGGGTTAACGGCGACCAGCAGTTACCGGTGAAATCAGTTTTTACTTCAACCATATTCTGCGGCGTAGTCGAAATCTGATATGCAGGAAGTACTAGCAGTAGACGGCTGCCGTTGTCACCGGAATAGACCGCGGAATGGCCGTGAAACGGCGAACCGTTGACACTGGCCTCAGCAAATGATTTGACTCCGACAGATTCAAACAGACTGCGGAACTTCTGCTGCCATGCCGTCAATGATGCCTTTTTATAGAATTTGCCGTCCACCATATAGTCGATCAAGTTATCATTGATAACTTTAACTTTTTCTCCGTTAAGCTCTTTGCTCAGTATTTGAGAACGCGGTTTGCAGTTAGCGGTGAACATTCCCGCGGAATCGTCCATAATTACCGCTCTGCCACTGGCAGCAAAGCGTTTCAAGGCGGCGATGCCGTTATCAGAAATTGCGAAGGATAATGGCAGTACCACTGCTTGATATTTTTCCTGTTCCAGAATGTTCTGATCCAGTTGTTCCTCTGCGATAAATGACCAGGAAATACAGCAGTCATAAAGCAGGTCTGTCCAACCTTGTACAGAATCGCGATAACGGTCGTATTTGCCTTCGGCAAACGCGGCGCGCAGCGAGGACATTGAATAAAGCACGGCAACATTCTTCTCTCGCTTAAATGTCCGGGTGTATTGCCACAGTCCGGTACAGAATAAATCAGTAATGCGCTTTGTGTCTTTACCCGCCAGCGCCAATGAACCTTCCGGAGTATAGAATATATCCGCCTTCCACGATGCCAGTCCGTGACTCTGGTTCAACATTGAACGGAACATCAGATAAAATAATTCCGGTCCGTGCCAGCCGTAACCGATTGAATAATTATTAACAACAATATCGCGATATGGTGCGAAACTGCGCAGCAATTCAACCTGTATGCCATCATAGCTCCATACCGTTCCCATAGCGCCGGACATTTTCCACCAGTCCCAGCCGCTGCTGACATAGGGCGACTCAGTGCCGCTCATTCCAGTCCTGATGCCGGGGTCAGTCTTCTTAATTGTGTCAGAGCAGAATTTGACATAGCGCGCAAAGGCATCGTCGTTAAAATCGCGAAAATCCGCCCATGGCGCGTAATTTTTGGTGCCGCGTTTTTTGACTTCTTCAAGCGTCATTGGCTGAACTGCAGACCATGCGGTAAAATTAGTTTCCCATTCCTTATTCAAATTATCCAGAGATGAATAGCGGACTTTAAGCCATTCCTGGAATTTTTCCAGCGCTGCAGGATGATAGTCTCCTTCCCAATAAACATGAGCGCTTGGAGAATGACGGGTCTCATCATTAAGAATGTAAACCGGCGGTTCATATTTTTTCCAGGTTGTTGCTCTTGAAGTCAGTTCCTGCTCGGTTTTAGCCAGAAATTGCGGGTCGCTCAGGGAACCGCCGCGAATATGTTTTCCGCCCACAATTTTATCTTTGATCGCACCATCGTCATATCCGGCTTTAGAACCAAATTTCCAGAAATACGGGATTGAAATAGTCCCATTGCTGCAATTGTCAATATTCCCGGTTTTATGCCAGTGCTGACCAATCAAACCGTATTCCATCGGGAAGGTCTCTTCACCTTTCCCCCAGGTATAATGGATAAAACGGTTGAAGTCTGCGCGTTTGGATGGAAGCAGTATTCGATCAAGGGTGGCAACGGCTTCGACCTTGCCATCAGCGCTGCGCAGTTCGGCGATTAAACGCACAAAAGGCGGTAACAATCTTGACGTATCAACTTGAATCATGGTATCGGCGCCGGAAGTATTCTGTTCTACTTCTGCACCGATTCTGCCGTTCTTGTCTGTTGCAGTCAATTTAATGGTGCACCCCGTGGCAGCGCCAGCGACGTTTACTGTAACCGCTTCTGTTCTGCCTTGACGCCAGATGTCTGCCGTTGCGATTGAATTGATGTTTACGCCATTATTTATATTCATGGCGAATCCGCCGCAAGTGGCCGCCTTGCCATTGATTTTGACCACTACGTCCAGCTGCGCATTGCCACCAGGGATGCCAAATTTTACTTCCGGTGTAATTTTTTTGACGCCCTTTTCCAGCGTGACGGTTTGGGAAAATCCGCGTTGCCAAAGTCCTTCAGCGGCAGTAACCAGACAATCGAGTTCTGCGGTGCCGCTTTCCGGTGCATTAATCTCCAATAACGGCATACCTTTTTCACCACTTACAGATCCTATTGAATATTTGGATGTTTTGCCGGCGGCGTCTAACATCGCCTGCGCCAGCAACAACCGGTGATATCGTTTCAGGTGGTTCAACCAGTATTTATTCTCTCCTTTGCGGCTTAAACGGGGGGTTAACGCGGTGTTTGCATTATTATTATCAACCCTGCCAATCATGTTTTCGCCGATACCGAGCCAACCGAATACATAGACCTTGCCGTTTCCGGATGTCCCCTTGACAATTACCGGACTTTTGCCTGATGTGACCATACTTGCCGCACCGGGAAGCGCTACGAGTGATTGAAAAAATATCGGTGGCAACACATTCATTGGAACACCGGAAAGTACTGACCCGGAATTAAACGCCATTCTCCCGTCACCGATATTTTTGCCGGTTATTTCAACTGGAAACACCTTGCTAAGCGGTTGTCCGGTAAAGTCGTGCGGGGTGACGGCAATTAACCCAGTCCCCTTGTTCACCTGAGCCACAATTGAATTTTGAATATCTGTTGGAATATGCTGTTTATAACTGGCGGGACCAAGCACAATTACATCATACTTTTCTGTCATCGCCTGACGCATTCGCGCCGCCGCATCGCCATTGGATATAATGGACTGATTATCATAGAACAGGAAAATTGAATCGAACGGATAAGGATAAACGAATTTTACCGCTTTGACATTCAAATCCATTATTCCGGCAAGTGCGCTGATATCCTCCGCGCTGTTGTAATCGGCAAAGAATAAAACTTTTGTCTGTCCGTTAATATATGGTTTCAACCACTTCACAACCGGTTTCACAGCGTCAAGATCAATCTGGCGTTCCGGTTTGATTGTTTCCAATTCCTGCTCGGATGCAATGCTGATTGCATCAATTTTCCCTTTAAAATTTGATCCGATAGAGAAGGTTGGGCTTTCCAATTCAAATTCTATTTTCTTGTCTGCCAGTCCGTATTCATTGCCAATGTTGGAACCATCAATATACAATTCTATATACTGCGTTTTGTATACCGGACGTTCAAAGTCCCAAACCATTCGCACATGATGCCATTTGCCCGGCTGAAAATCCAAGCTGCCGCGATAGGCACGGCGCATTAATCCTTTATTGTCGAAGATGCTTGCCCGTAACTGATTATGTCCAGACCGCACCAGGTGAATGCAATTAGCATTGACATCTTTTTTGAGCGCTTTGCCGTCCATTTTGAACAGGAAGCGCCACTCTTTGTCATCATTAGGAAAGTCCGGACATATCCACATCTCGATACAGCCTTTGGTCGCATTGATATTCCCTTTTGCCGGATAAACAATACCGCCACCGCCATTGAATTTGGCGCAACTGCCGAAACGTCCATCGGCAACAATACTGGTATTTCGCGAATCAAATGTTCCTGAAACAACTCCGGCAGCATTCTGTCCGGCAAGCGACTTATTGTAATCTGCTACAAATATATTTTTTCCGGTTAATGACGGTTCTTTGGCTTCCGATTCGATTACTCCCGGCTCGTTAGTTTTGCCAACTTTGCCGACTCCGGCAGTTGCAGTGGCACCTGATGGTTTGTATTTTCCTGCTGTTAATGATTTTAATTCTTCCTGGTTCAGGATTACCGGAAGAAAGCGGATTTCGGTTTCAAATGTTTCAGTGGCTTTTATCTCAACATTCCGGAAACAAATTTCATCGCTAATATCGCCTTTCGCCGATGCCCAGACATAAAATGCATCCAGAGATTTTGTTGACGCCAGCATAAACAAACCAGCGCCATTTTCCAGATTAACGATACCACTGTAGTTTTCAGCAGGGGCGTATGAGTATGTTTCACGTGGCAGTTGACCAGTAAGAACCAACGATTTTTCCCTGCCGGAAATCGCCAGCGCAGACTTCCCGCCGCCAATGCTTACCTTATTCTGCAACCACATGGTATAATTAGCCGCGCCGACACCTTCTGATTCGCGTTGCAGCAGTAAACGCAATAAAAAACCGGGCTTGCCCTCTTCAAAAATAAATTCCTTCGTGATTCTGCTTGCAAAAGGACCTTCACAACTCATCGGAATAATTGTTTTGCCATCTTTTTTATCAATTGGCGCAACTTCCCATTTTCCCGAAAAATCAGCGGCATCAGGTTTAGACAAACGCACCCGGCAAAGTTGATCGCCGTGCAAACTTGCAGGTATTGCCTGATTACGGTAGTTGTACTCGACAATCGTCGCGCCACTGGCTGCGTTTATTACAATTTTTTCTTCCCCGGAAATCACCGTTAACAAAGACCCGTCATTTCTAATTTCAACAGCGGCGAATGCCGAAAGTGCCATTAGTAAACTAAGTGTTATGCTGAACTTCTTTAACATTATTCTCTTCCTTTTTTTATTCCCTGATTAATTAAACGCGTGAGAAACTTGTGAATTTTGTTATACGCCAAATATAATACGTTGCAAAAAACTGGCAACCGGCAGTTTAATCCCGGCAATCAGACAACAAACCACCTAACCATAATTTTATGGAAAATATTAACTGATTTGCAAATATTAAATTATTTCATTATACCGAATGCATCAATTGCGCCGAGAAAATTTTTGCCAATTCTGAACTTTGTGTCTTTGGCTTCAAATTCAATTTTGCCGTCGGCAGAGGCGTATTGAATATTCTCCAGCGACCCATTGAACAAGAGCTTAATATTTCTGCCATTGTCAAGTTTGTTATCCATATCCCAGAACATTTCGATATGGTACCATTCGCCCGGTTTCATCGACGGTTTGTCAAGATATGCCCGGTGCAATTTGCCACTGTTGTCATAAATATAAGCGCGTAGCTGGTCGTATTGCATCTTCATAATACCAATCGAATTACATTCCAATTGTTTTGCCTTGTCTTTTATCCCGCGAAGCTCAAATATTGAACGCGCCTGATTATCCTCGCCGGTAAAATCAGGATTTATCCAGGCATCAATCTTACCTTTCTTAAGCTCAATATTGCCCTGCAGCGGATACTCAATTCCAGCGCCGCCAGCTTCAGAAAATTTCGCGGCTTTGCCAAATTTACCGTCAACCTGTTCCGCTTTAACTTTATTCAGCGGAGCTACTTTGTCCTGACTGTTTTCGCCAGTGAAATCATCATTAAAACTGGCGGCAAAAATAATCTCTCCACCAGCTTTCGGCTCTAGAGTCGCCGTAACATCCGCTTTCTTTACTTCATCAACCGCGGTTATTGCAAGTAGTGGCAGCATCAGCGTTAAAATAATACCCGGACATTTTATAACCATTTCCGCCCCCATAATATTTTTGAGTTTAAGTTTGTATCAATCTTAATAAAGAGTATTACCCGGCGAGTGTTTTCATATTAGAATTTATATGAAGTTACGCGCCATGGAAATATCATATCTCTAATGTCATTGTTAGTCAAGCCGTTTTTATAGACAAATGAGGTATGTCCATCAAGGAGCAGCACGTTAAACATTTTATGCGAATAGCGGAAATTTCCAGTTGCCGGAGCTATGTCTGCTAATAGCCAAACGGAAGAACCATATTTGTCTGCAGCATAAACAATTGAGCTTATTGATTTTTTTACCCCGAGAGAATTTGTTATCTTCGTCGACCCGTTGGAGTTAACGACAGATGCCCATGTTCGGGTAACCTTGCACCAGCCTGGACCAAGGTCGTTAGCGCCACCGTCCGGTCTGGCAACATAAGTATTCACGCCATATGATACGCCGCCGGCACCGGGCACTGGTCTGTATACCAAGTCAGAAGGGCAGTAAAATGCTTTATGCGGTTCTGACCCATAAGAATTACGGTACGGCATATATGGCAGCAATGCGAAATTGTACCATCTCTTGGTTGAGTTAGTGTTTAATGCCTCTCCTGCCGGCAGCCATTCATTAAAATCAGCGGCATACATTGCCACAGATGTTCCAATCTGTTTGAGATTGCTGCCACATTGTGAAGTTTTTGCTCTTTCCCGTGCTTTATTGAGCGCCGGCAACAGCATTGCAGCGAGGATCGCGATGATCGCTATCACCACGAGGAGTTCAATGAGGGTGAAATTTGCGTTGTTTCGATTCCGACTTGACTTCATTTTCCATTCTCCCATGTTATTAATTTTATTATCGAAAGACACTTTTTCAAGACCACTATTCATTTTTTTCCTTATTTTTCTTTATTAATTGGATTAATTTTAAAGGCCAATAAACAATATGCACTTTGCATTTCAATTTTCAGTGTCAGCGCCAAACTGTCCAGCGTTGCTTTAACATTCCCGAGCGGGGTTATTGTTTTTAGTGATCCGGCATTAATGGCGGTCAATTGACCCTTCAGTCGGATGAAGAAAAACTTTACCGTATCGACTGCGCCATAATTGATTATATGCATAATCATCGTGCCGTCCGGCAATGATGTTTTCTCAACTCTGATTTCGCCATCGGGGTCAACCAGTTCAAATTCGGCAATATCTCCAATCAGCAATTCCAATATATTCTTTATCAGCAACGGACGAGTGAGTGTTGGGGGATTGTCATAAAGCGGATGCGTGAAGTATTTAAGTGATTTCATCTGACCAAGATCTGCGCTTTCAATTGTTCCAGTCACCGTCGCCATTGATTTGCATTCAAAGGTTCTGACATAAACTGCCGTGCCATTGCCGAAATCTGTTTGCATTATGCCATACTCCGGCGGTGTTTTAACTCCAAACATTTGCGAAAAACCCCAATTCTGCCGCTTTTGTCCCCATTCGTTATATTTTGCAGAATCACCAGTAATCAATAGCATTGCGCCATTTTTCACCAGTGCAGTTATTTTTTTACAAACTGCATCCGACAGATATTGCTGATTGATGACAACAATCAATGTGCCAGTCCTGGTTTGTTTCATCGACATAAGATTTGAGTCAAACAAGAATCTGTAATCATATGAGTTGTCAATCAAAAATTGTTCAAAGGCGAGCGTGTGTTCATGAGACTCAACAGAATCATAGGCCAGGGATTCAAAGTTGCGTAGAATATGAATCGAACATTCCGGCAGTTCCCGCGCAAAAAACTGTTTGTGTGAGTTGAAAAATTTAACATAATCAGCCAATCCAACAGCAAAATTCGTTTTGCTGAAAAGCGTGCAATATTTAACTGTCCCGATACAACCTCTGCCTAACGCCATATCTTCAGCCAGCGCGGTCAAACAATTCCCGTTTCTCCCTGCATAGGTTACTGCGTAACTACCGGTAGCGGCGGCTGCCATGAAAGTGCGTTTGCGGGAATAAATACTACCCGAGGCCAGTTTGGCCGGATTAAATTCTTCTGAGAAAAACATATCGCCAATACCCAGCAGTTTACCGTGGTCAACGCCGGTCATATAGGCAAGATTGCAGTCAAAACCCCATGCCACATTGCCAACTACAGCAGTTTCCGGATTGAGCGACTTTATGTATTCTGTCCATTCCCGGTAACTTTCTGCAACGGTATGACAACGGAACTTTATCCAAAGCATATGCAGCGGGTCAGTAATTCTAACCAGATGTTGCGGGGGATTTTCCGGATGGAAAAACGGAGGCCGAATTCCTTCCGGAGAATTTAAGCCGCATAAATCGAGGAGTTCAGTAGGAGTGAGGCTATTCTTGATGAACTTAATGAATTTTTGACAGCAATGCGAACAATGGCATGAGTACGGTTCCGGATGTTCGTTCACGTGATCAAAATGCACCAGATCCGCTTTGCCTTTTACCACCATGTCATGCAGCACTTTTTTTATAAAAGAGCGGAATTCCGGGTTGTTTTTGCATAATTTGACCCGGTACGTATGCCTTGCGCCATAAAAATTCGGGTGACCTGCTTGATTAACCTGTGCCCAGTTTGACGCTTCCGGAAATTCTTGAAACAATGATTCCTTAAATATCGGAGACAGACTGACATAACCGCCAACCTTAATACCAAGTTTCCTGCATCTCGCCGCCACGGCAAAGAAATCATCCCGGGTATTTTGTTCATTGCGGACACCGAAACCACGGAAAAAAGGATAAATCACGACGTCAATTCCAAGCGCTTTTATTTTGCGCAACGTTAAATCAGAATAATTTTCTCTATAAATTTCACCAAGTTCACGATCTTCCCGATCCGATTCAGGCGTTTTTTCGCCGGCGGCAATGTCCTTGGCGATTCGCCGGATACCTTGCAGGCTTTCCCACATTCCGAATATCGAAACGCCTGAATGAATCCAATTTTTTTGACCTGAAACCATCGCGTTATCCTTAGATAAATATCATTAATTTATATTGGTATTATTATATAAGACCAAAAAGCCAACAAACAAATCTCATCATCTATATTGTATTATAGTATAAGTCCAGAAAAAAGTCAATATGCAATCTAAATAATTTACATATTTAATCTCTTTTAAAGCGAGAAGAGATTATGTATTATTTGAAAACTATCTGTTATTTTGCCGTAAAGTTAGCAACTCTCAGGTTATTTCCTGTCTGCAGTTCAGGAATAAGATCTTTCAAGGTTGCATAAACTTTAACCAAATGAGCCCCGGCGGTAACCTTACTGCCGTCAATAATTACCGACATAGCCTTAGTTCCTTTAGCCGGAATCCTGCCGGCATTAACGCTGCCGACGGCAACACCGTCAAGAAAAATGTCGGCGCCGCTGATATTTGCCACGGCTTGACCGAGATTACTGATGGTAAAGGAAACCGTAACTTTATTCCCTTTAACCGGGCTTGCCGGACTGATGGCAATTGTGCTGATTGACAAGTCAGGAAATACTACAGATATCCTGGCTTCCGTCGTATTATTGGTTTTGCTTGATTCCGGAACCATGTTATTTTTATCAACGACAACCTTAACGACATGAGTCCCCGGAGTAATGAATTTTCCATTAATCTCCCCGGTAACGACTTGTCCAGCCTTGCCCGCCAGTGGCGGGCAGTTTACCGTTGCCACGGGAACGCCGTCGAAGTGAATCGTGGCAATTGATCCCGGCGCCGGAATTGCAGAAATATTGTCCAACAGGAATTTAACCTGCAATTTTTCTCCAGTTACCGGTACGACCGGGACAAACTGCACATTGCTTACTCTCAAATCCGGCGCGGGAACCACTAAACTTTCAATTCTGACGTTGTTGGTTTTCTGTAATTCCGCCATCAGATTGTTCGGGTCAATAACTACTTTAATATTGTGGGAACCGCCTTTAACTTTATCGCCGGTTACCGTAAGAGGAATCGTACGGTTTTCATTAACAGCCATTGCTGTCACTGAAGCGGAGCCTGCTTTGACGTCGTCAATATACAAGTCAAGAGTAGTTCCGGCTGATATTGCAATACCAATATTGCTCAATGCAATCTGGAAATTTAAACCGCTGCCGCTGACCGGCGGTACTGGCGCCCACCAGAAATCCTTGACGATTAAATCAGCTTTACCGGAAAAAACAAGCGTTGAGGCGCGTTCATTATTTGCTTCATTGATTTCTTTGGTAGTATTGGTTCCATCGGCAAAAGCTTTTACTGCATAGCTGCCAACCGGCAGATATTTTGTATTTAGCGCCAGAGAGCAGTCTTTGTATGCACCCGGAGTCAGAGCACCATAACTGACGGAACCGACATTACTGCCTTTGAGATAGAAGTAGACTAAACCGGCCGCCGCTGATACTGAACCGGTGTTGCTTATCCTGGCAGTTATTGTTACGGTGTCACCAACTGCGGGACTTACCGGAGTCCATGATAAATTACTGATAGCCAATTCAGGTTTGCCGGTTACGGTAATATTTTTATTCATGGCATTATTGGTTTCATCAAGTTCAGCACTGGTGTTGGTCGCATCGGCAGCAACGCTAATCGTATGCGCGCCAACAGTCAATACCCCGGCGGATATGTTGTAAATACAATTTTGCGATGCTCCGGCGGCAAGCACGCCATAACTTATTGCACCTGTCTTGACACTATCCAGTTTTATGTCACTTGCTCCGGCAGCCGCGGGACCGGCGCCGGTATTTTTTACCGTAATGGTCATAACAACGTTATCAGTTACCGACGGTGCCGCCGGGGAAAAGGCAATGGCGGTAATCTGCAAATCCGGCTTGACCGACAGGGACATATTCACTTCCAGTTCGTTGTTGGTTTCACTGATTTCCGCACTGGTGCCAGTCGTGTCGGCAACCACTCTCACCGGATGATTACCGGCAGTGATTTTTGAAGCCAGCACATCAAAAGTTTTGGTGATATTCCCGGCAGCGGGGATTGCAGCATAACTGACACTACCGATTTTTGCTCCATCAAAATAGATATCAAGAGCACCGGCAGAGGCAGGGATGGTTCCGGTGTTTTGAATCACCACCGATAACGTTACAGCTTTACCAATTTCGGGATTAACCGGCGTCCAGTTTATTGAGCCTATGCTCAAGTCAGGTTTAAATACCGGCGTGTCACCAAAAACCAGAGTTATCTCATCCTTGAACTCATCAACCCGCGTGTTGGTAAGGCTGGCACCCTTGATATTCTTGATACCGTTTATTCCACATTTCAACGTGACTTTATAGGTTGCAGCGCTGAAATCACCGGTCAACACAATCTTTCTGCCAACAGCATCATATTTGATTTCTGACGGGGTTACCGGAGCGTCGGCTGCATCGGTAACTGTTACAGTGCCGCTGTTAATTGTTTCAGGGATAAAGTCATCCATTGCCCACGGCAGTCCGGGACTCCGCAACGGAATCTCTATGGTCTTCTGACCCTGAATCATCGTATTCATGTTCTCTTCGTCAACCCGCGGCGCATAAGGCGCACATTTCGGCTCGAATACCAGCATGTGAGAAACATATCCACCGCCACCGGTTGCCGGGTATTGTTTGAATATTCCATAACGCGCTTCTCCGGTATAATATCCGTCGAGCATCATGAACATCATACAATAAGCTACTTTTTCTGAATCACTTGAAGAAGCATAAATCGAACCTGGAGAAATTCCCCCAAAAGGTGCAGACGCAGGCGAAGGGTTATAAATAAAGTTGTCATGGGAAAGTCCGCCACCAAACGCGCATACACCGGAAACGAGAAAATCCGAAAAATTCTGTTGATTATACTCAGACCCGCGTACTCCATAGATTATTCCGCCTGGAATTGCCACAATTTCACGCAGATTCATAATCGAGGAGGAAGGAATTGACTGTTTTGTCCACGTTTGACCCTGATCTGTCGATTTAAGTATCGAAGCGCTTACCGTATTAGAGGTATCCGATGATGACATATACAGAGTATCAGAATTTAGCGGATCAGTAATCAAAGACCATGGGGTATCATAACAAAGTGTTGCGGTTGCCTGGTTCATTGAAACATTGTTAATTAACTCGATAGTACTGGGCGCAGCTCCGTTATCGGTAACCCGTAATACATATTTCTTGATTGCACACGGTTTGCCAACCACCGGCGGTATTTTGTAAGTATAGCCGCATAAAGTTGCGACCATGACCACTTTCGAGCTGGCAATGGCAGTTATTGCGCTGGGCGTACTGAGCGTGTACTTATCTTCTGTGCTGAGCGTCGCAATTTCAGGAATTGTACTTTTTATATCGATTTTTTCCAAGACTGTCGATGTGGTCAAATCATATTTATACAAATAGTAAGTTCCTTTGGTTATCCATAATGTGTTTGCCGAGGTTTTGGCAATCAGCGGCACAACACCTTTAACGGAATCTTCAATTAAGTAATTTTTAACAATTTTGCTGCTTTTACTGTATTCGAAAACTCGACTGTCTGCATTTGCAAGAACTGTACCGTAAGCGTAATTCAGATAGGAAAAGGAAAAATATACTTTATCCGTATCATATGGATCTACATAAATATTGCATCCGGCGGAAAAATCATTTTTCAGCGCGGTAATTTCCGACCATGTTTTCGAGGCAAGATCGTAGCACTGAATACCGCCATAATGTGCCACCCACATGCAGTTGGCGTATTTGTCGTATGCAATCTTTGTAACGCGGTTATTCAGCAGCGGACTGTTCCCCTCGGTAAAATGATTCAGGATGTTTCCACTATTGTCATATATTGCAATACCTCCGCCGCGCCCGGACTCATATTTATGCGCGGTTAAAATACTGACTTGAGATGCGGGATATATGTCTTTGCCACTTTTCAACGGACTGTCGCCGGTACCGCACCATACCCAATTGTTGACAGGATCATATTCCACACAACTCATGTGCCTGAACTTCATATCGCTGCCATCGCTTTTCTTGTAATCTGTCAATTTCAAGAGACTCGTATCAAATTTGAACATTCCACCATACATCCGATGATTGTATAGCGCCACGAACGAACGGAATCCGGTAATAATCGAACCGGGAAGAAAGCTTAAACCTTGATAGGTATTAGGATAATAGACATAGGCGTCGGTATCACTGTAAAAAGCGCTGGCATAATATGGCGCCAAAGGTTCGACGCTGGCGACGGCGCTGAAAGCAAATGACACCCGGTTCCAATAGGAAAACATAATATCTTTACCCACCTCACTCATAGACTCGCCGTTTTTAATATCCGGAGTAACAATTTTAATGTTTCCGCGAGCTTTAATCTCATTAGTAACCTCTGTCGGAAAATATGGCGTCATTGTCAAAAATTTTATTTCCTTTTTTGCTGAGGAGTATGCCGGATTACCGGTATTGTCTATCATTTTCTTGATGTTGACAGTTCCAGGTCCATCAAGACGGGAAATTATGTAGTAACCATATTTATTCCGGCTAAACTTATAATCAATCTGATTATTGAAATTACTGGTTATATAATAATAGTACTTGTTATAGGTGAAAATATCAGGAATGCTACTGTTTGTCGCCGATTCCGATAATTTAAAAAGCAGGAAAAGGTCAAATAAATGATAGCCGGTATCATTCTGGGCAAAATAAGGTATTCCTCTGGTTAGCACGATATAATTTATTTTGTTAACCAGTCCGTTGTCATCAAGATATTTCTTTATCGCAGCGACTGCCGAATTTCTTTCAGCAAGAACCATATTGCCATTTTCACTGCCATTGGCCTGTAAATCAGTTACACTTATATGGCACATATTAATATCAGGAATATTGCGTGCCGTTTTGAAATAATTGCCGATTTCAAGAGATTGCGGTGAATTGTCATTCACTACCACCAGCACATCTTCATAAGAAGGCATCGCCCACAGATTCATTGCTGCAACAAGCACCGCCAGTCCCAAAAAGACCCGACTTAACAGCTTCGTACTCATAAAAGCCCCCATTGTTGTCATCACAATTCTCTAAATCTAAGCACAATGTTAAAAATTACTGATATTTTATCTGAATCGTACTGAATAATCCAGTATGCTTTCAATACTCAATTTATAATATGGTACTATTTCATAATACCAATGTTGTCACGACCACTTTAAAGCATAAAAATGGGAAAACTATTTGGTATTATATCATAAGTCCAACAATAAAGCAACTACAGAAACAAAAAAATAACAAAATTTAATTAAATGCACGTTTCATTACGTCATATATGAATAAAGTTCGTGTTGCCATTCGCTGATATCTGCCGGCAATTCGATTGGGGTAGCGCGTCCGACCCGGGCAATCAGGTCAAGTAATCGAGTTTGCTGTTTGCTTGAAACAGATTCCAGCAAACTCAATGCAATTTCCAGATCTTGAATTCCGGCCTTATACGCTTCCCAACGCAACGATGGTAAAGGACCGGCGCTTCCGGGATAAAGCAGATACATGTCACCGGTCGGCCAGTTAAAACCGGGATTACAAAAAACATCTTTGGTAAAGTTGAAAACAGACCAGCGGAGATAACCGGTAAATTGATTGGCATAAGTGATCCAGGGAATGCGGTAACTGTCGGCCAGTCCGCAACAGAACAACGTATTGCCCCAGTCTGGTTTACAACAATTGTACCAGCGCAATTCGACTCCGTTATCCCGCAAAGTCTTACAAGCTTCCTCGCTGTAGCCGTCGCTTAAATGAATGGTTGCGATGTCCAGTACATCGCGCACTGTTACCGCAGTTGCAGCTGTTATTGCCGCCGTAATCTTTACTCCGGGAGCGTATTTTTTAGCCATCAATGCCACCGCGCGGAAAGTTGCCGGGTCAGTTGGTTCATCGTATGGACAAAGAGTAAGCAGACGATCCCAACCGCGTAGTTTGTTGTGTCGTAAGAAATCGGTTAGAAAAGCGCCCCACGCCGCTTCGTATTCGGGCGAATCGTAAGTTGTCGGCTGAATGACTTGTTTTCCAGACTTTACATCATAATAGGCAATATCCGGTAATTGGCGTTTGCACGGGAGGAGCGAATAGCATTCAATCTCGTGATTAATGCCGTGCTTAAAATTCAATTCAATATAGCGGTCATATCTGGAGTAGTCAAAAGACCATGAATCACCATCTTTAACCCACTGTATCGGACACGGTTTGTCGTGATGATGGTAATAAAGTTGCGGCAGCGGATATCGGAATGGGTCGTCCTTTACTGAGAGCATGATGGCATTGTTACCGCCAGCGGCCATTTCCGCCAGATACTTATCAGCCATTGCCCAGAATTTCTCTGACCACATTTCAATCTTATAATATTGGCATAACGCCTGCCAATGAGTCCAGAAAATAGTGTTACATTCACCTTTTGAAGTGGCGTCAAGCGGGGGAGTAATATCCAGCGGCATCATCCTGCTAAGAGAACAATGACTGTCCGATTCAGCAATAATTTCAAGATCATACCTCCCTGGAACGGTGTTCGCTTGAATTTTCCCGGAAACAAGAAACGTCATAGTGGTATTGCCGGCAACGTTAACTGCCGGTACGCAATCGACAAAATCAGGCAGGACGCTGGCGGTTTCAGGAAAAATCACTGATTTCACCGGAAATGCAGAGAGTTTAAATTGCCCGTTGGAGACGCTCAGTTTCAGGTTGTTTATTGGGAATCTATTTCTGGTGGCAACAATAAATCTGAGTGTATTTCCGGCGCAGACGGCTAAATTTGACAAATCTTGTTCCGGCCATTCGTTGATTTTCAGTCGGCGAAGTCCAAAAATGCGGAGATCATCCAATTTGCATTCTCTGATTGCCGGGACATCGGTACCCGGGAATCCATGACTGTGTCCTTCATTTGTCATCATCTTGAAATTTCTTTTTTTATGTTTCTTTCGGTTGCTCAAATCCTTATGATATCGCAACTGTTCCGGTAGAAATTACAGTCGAATATCCGCGTTCAATCCTGGCGAGCAGCCATACGCTGCCAACTAATAGAAAATCTGTAATAACGTTGGCAATGCCGAACACTACTGCGCCGGACTGTTGTTCCAGATTAATGGTAATAATAACCTGAGCAACCCACAAAGACAGCGTCAGCAGAAATTTAATACCGACAATGACCAGCACGCCGTGATGCGGAATACCGTTGTGTAGCGGTTCACCGTTAAGCGCCCGGGTGATGTCCCGCCTGATTCCTCTTTCGACGACCAGCCAGCAGACCCATGCGGTCAATGCCAGGGGCAGTATCAACACTGCATACCAGTAAAACGCCGTATGTATCTGTTGACGGTACATCCAGAACATCAGTCCAGGCATGATAAACAGCGGCAGGAGCAATATAAAGTTAAATATTTTTAACGCAATATTCAGCCAACGCAATTGCGGCCCGGCATAAGGTACTATGGGCATTTCCTCCACTTTGTTGGCGCTCCATGGAGCCGGCGGATGATAGTGAGCATCGCCACCCAGCCGGTACCAGTAGATATAAGTGCAAAGCACGGTAACAGCAGTAATGGCGCTGCAAACCGTTGTCCAGACAAAGATAAACCGGTATGAAAAATCAGACCCGCCACAACACCAGCGCATTAAATCCATAAACAGTCCGGCAGCGACTCCGGACCCCATTGCCATAAATGACCTGACCATAGCCTTGGCGGAACAGAATTGTCCGTAACGGGATTGCGGCAGCATTCGCATGCTTAACGGCATCATGCAAGCGCTCGCAATTGCCGTTTGAAACGCCGAAAACATACAACCTCCCATGCACAGCCAGAAAAAATAATCAGCCGGAATTTTTACAAAAACCCAGACCCAGTTCATCAGATAGCCAATCACCGCGAATACTGATAGATATGCAAAGACCCGCAACGGATGCCAGCGGTCCACAAATATTGCCGTAAAATACATGGCTACCAGCGCAGCTACTGTAACTGTAGCAGTATATTTACCAATCTGTGCCAGCGATAACCCCATCTCACGATAGAAAAACACATCGAACATCTTTGTCGCCCCGGTAAGCGTAAGCAATGCGTTAAAACCGAATAGCATCCAGTAAAATTTATCTGTGAAACATTCCTGAAAAAACAATTTCAATCCGCGCAAACCTTTGCTGCCCTTTTCATGTTTTTCTTCAACTACCGGGTATTCACCTTCCTTGACCTTGAGGCACATCAGGCCGAATCCGATGAAATAAAGCACCGCGGCGCCAATAAAAATTTCCCGCATGTGGGATTCCGCATAACGGAAAATAAAGAAATTATATAAAGCGCTGGCGCCGCTGCTGACAATTTTGAACGTACCTGAGAACCTGGCGAGAAATTGTGCCGGGACAACATCGTTGAACAGATACCAGAATACTGAACCGACAAACATGTTAAAAAATTGAAACATTGCGACAAATACTGCAATCAGCGCAATCGTTATAGTGGTCGGAGCAAATTGATTCAAAAAAACTGAATGTTTCTGTAGCAATACGCAAATATCGTCGCTCCAGCCCAGTAGTGCCAGACTGCCGCACAGAAATGGCATAGTCCATACTATAAAAGGAATCCGCCGCCCCCAGCGACTGCGATACCGGTCACTTTTGAAGCTCACATACGGACAGACCGTCATGTTCAGAATGCCTGGAACTGTTCCGAGTATAGCTCCCATCAGCCAGTTTGGGCAGCCTAGCGCTTTCAACTTCAACGGCAGGATCGTCGGAGCAACTGTCTCCATCAGCGTAAAACAGAAATCTCCCCATAGCAGCCAGGCAAAAAGGATAAATAAACCGGCCTTTGTATAGGTCAGAGTTCCGCAATTATACTTTTTCTGCGCATCTACCGGATTCGCCGCTTCAGCAGTATACCCCATAATTCATAATCCCAATATAACATTTTATTGCCGGTTTTAAATTCTCTTTTGGTATTATACTATAACTCCAAGAAAAAGCAACAGCGCAATCTGAAATATTTATAATAAAAAATAAGCAGCGTTTTTTGTGAGTATATCAGGTACTATTGCTCCGAAACGAAAACAGCCTGCATAATCAAGTAGGAATGCAAGGCAAATAATCCAATGTGAATTCGTTTCGGAGCAATAATCACGATGCTGATGGCGTAAGGATTAACGCCACAATGACTGGATGATGACAGACACTTCTTACATCCATCCAGTTGCTTTAGCGAGCAGTCGCACATAATTGACGTAATCTTTCCAGGATACGTCGTGCGGTACGCCATGGTCGCAACCGGGAATGAAGCCGCCATCGCGGATTACCGGTTCAAGCCGTTTGATTTCATTTTCAATGGCAGTTCCGCCTTTTGCTATGGCGCGTTTGTCCACCCCGCCGCGATAAGCCATGTTTTTCCCGAAGCGCTTCCTGAATTCGACAATATCATTGCCAGCGGCAACTTCAATCGGATCGCAGACATTGACCCCCGCCTCAATCCACAGCGGAATCAACTCTCCGATAAAACCGTCCGAATCCACCGCATAGAGCGGAATGTTGTTCTCTCTGATTACTTCCCCCCATTTCTTCCAAACCGGAAGCAGAAATTCGCGGCACATTGGCGGGGACAGCATGGAGTAACCTTTATATGCCATATCTTCGGAAATATATACCATATCCGGCACACAGTATTTAAAAGCGTTCTGCATCAGTCTGGCGATATAATCCTCCCAGAACGCAATCATTTCCATGACGAAATCCCGGTCGTCATAGAACAATACGCATAATTGTTCAAACCCCAGCCATTCACGCAATTGCCAGTACGGTCCTGAGAAATGAAAGACCACCGGATAGTCACGTTGTTTCAGATTATTGCCAAGTGTTTGCGCATCCGCTGACAGTCTGTCCGGGTCATTCGGATTATAACGTTTTTTCATATCTTCCCAGTCCGCACGGTTTTCCACCGGACATTTTATCCAGCGCCGGGTAACAAAATCAATGGCATGGCGCAAATATTCGGGTGAAAACTCCAGACCGATTTCACAGACATTGCCTTTCCAGTCTTGAACAATTTGTGAGTTTGACAGTTTTTCGAGGACTTTTTCTTCAAACATAGGTCGCATCCGCTCTTCAACCGCAAAACCTGGACCATTTGACGGCCATTCCAACGTTCCGCCGGCTTGACGGTAGGCATATTCCGCGATATCGCCGACATTCTCCGGCAGTCCTTCGCTGAACCAGCGTTCTCTGGTTGACTTCCGTCCATTGCCTGGCGTCAACTGGATACGGTCTGGTTGTTCAAATTGCAATACCGCCAGAAATCTTTCTCTTTCATTCATTTTTTTGTTCCTTATTAATAAATCAACTTTATGTTTGAATATCTCATTATTTATATTATAATACATTATTGTGCGAATATTAACGTCAACTCTATTGAATAAACAATCATTTTTATGGACTTTTCGGCTAAAACAATAAAAAACGATGTGGTGAGGTCAGAGCGTTTTAGAACGCCGCTCAACGCTGAAAAGAAGATTGGATTATGGGTTGACCGGATTGGTCATTCAAAGGCAGTTTCAGAAATTGGGAGCAAACCGCGTTTACTTGGGCTTTACGGTGCGGTCGCTATTGAATCCGGTAATGGTTGCTTTTACAGCCGTAGCTCCGGAGAAATGAAACTGCGCCAGAATGATGTTATAATCCTTTTTCCTGATGATCCTCATCTGTATGGACCTGATTTGGAATGGGAAACAAGATGGGTGGTCTGGCATGGGCCTGAAGCGTCGCAACTGGAGAATCTTGGTTTTATCGCGAAAGGTAACTCGCGCATAAATGGCGGCGCTGGAATTGTCATGCTGGCATACGAAAAGTTGCATGATTTAATGAACAAAGAAGATTTGGCATCTATTCTGAAACGAAAAAATATTATTCTCGAAATGATTCATGATCTTTTTATCGCTGCCAAAACCGGTTTTGCTGCTGGACAAATGGCAGACCGCATGGAGCGGATACTGGAGCAGATGCAGGATTTTGAAAACTCCAGCTTGAGCATCGTCGATCTGGCAGCATTTTGCGGTCTGAGTGAAACCCATTTCCGTCGGGTATTTAAAAGTTATACCGGTCGCAGTCCTAAAGATTTTTTGGTTTCGGTTAGAATTTCGAAAGCAAAGGAATTACTCACGCGCGGTCATTCCATAAAAGATACGGCAATGCAACTTGGCTATCGGGATATTTTTTATTTTATGCGCCAGTTTAAAGAAGTAACAGGTCAAACTCCTGGGAATTTCTGACGAAATCCCAGCATGGCGGCGCCGCATGCGGCTTCTTCGCGCGAGTCGGACACTTTTAACGGTAAGCCGAATACTTCCGGAATTTTTGCCCTGAGAGTTGCAAGGTTACGGACTGCATTGCCGTTGGCGACCACAATTTTTTTTGCCTGAATAATTTGTTCCGGCATCATGCCGGCAAGGTTTTCCAGCACGCCTTCAGTCAGTGAGTTAAAAATGTTGCCAAGGGTAAAGTTATCTTTAATTATCCCCTCAATAGACCCGGTAAGATTATGGTCGTGCCGTTCACCATAAAAGTTGGGCATGAACTTCAACCCGGCAGAGGTACAGTTAATTGCCGTTTGATCCAGCCGTTTGAAAATTTCATCTTTTGAAATTTCTGGAATACCCAACTCTTTCAGCCATGCATTGACCGCATCCGGCAACCACAGCAAAGATTGACCGCCCGAGAGCGTGGCAGCCACAACCAGAACACGGTTATCAAAATAAGGGCGGACCTCAGCAGAGGAGGGGATAGAAATAGAATTAAGTTCATCGATGGAAATGACGGCGGACAACTGCGCTCCTGTACCTATCGTCAGATATAATTCAGCTTCAGAATTTTCTGAAGTGGCCAGAATTGAAGCTTGATTATCACCGGTGGCAGCCATAACCTGAATGCCCTCCGGTAAACCCAGTTCTGTGGCGATGGCGCTAACCAATTTGCCTGCCGGTTCACCGCAATTCACCGGAACCGGAAAGAAACGTTCAGGAATGCGCAACTGTTTTATCGCATTCCGGTCCCATTGCTTTGAATATATGTCAAAAAGACCCCAACTGGCGGCATCTGAAGCATCTGTAACCGGGTGTTCCAAACCGCAAAATCTCGCCACCACATAGTCATGGATAGTCGCGGCGTGACGCCATTCTTCCAGCAGATTTTTTTCTGCCATCCATGCCAGAGTGACCGCTCCGTAGCCATCCTGCAGGTCATCATGACCGGAGAGATTTATAAAATCCTCCAGGTTGCCGGTTTTTGACGCTCTTTTGTCCTGCCATGTATAAAGCGGAGAAGTTGTATTGTCATTCCATAGCATCACGCCATGCATCTGCCCGGTTACGCCTACGGCAGTTACTTTCCGGCGTAAATCAGCGGAAAGAGCATTAACCGCCTTGTCCAGTGTACGCATAATTTTTTCAACGTCTTGTTCCGCAAAACCGGCCGGAGCGGTGATAATCTCAGCTTCAGTCTTGACCGCCGAGCAGTCGAGCACTTGACGCGTTACCGGGTCCATGATTACTGCGGCAATTTTACTGGTGCCAAGATCAATTCCCAGGCAATAACTCATTTCTATATTTTCCTTTTTAATCGTTATGATGTAACAATTTCAATGCCGGAATCTGATAATTGCCGAGAATATTCGGTGACTATGGCTTTATCCGGCAGTTTTGTCTTACTCATTGGATACGGTATTCCCAGCCCCTCATACTTGGTTTTGCCGAGATGGTGCATTCGTAACAACTCAACTTGTAACGGCAGTTTCAATGCCGCGCCTCTGCGCCGGTGCAAATCTGCCAGAAAATTGACTGTTTCACCCATTTCCGTGCTGCCATCGTTAAGTCCGGAAATTATCGGTATTCTTATCAGCAAAGCTTTCTTTGTTAAAGCGATTTTGTTCAAATTATCCAGTATCAACCGGTTGGAGATGCCCGTCATTTTGATGTGGATTTTATCTGACACAGCCTTCAAGTCACAAATAAGATAATCAACAATCTGTGCTACTTTTGCAAATGTTTCAGTTGAAGCATTGCTCTCAACTGCGGTATTGATTTTACCGGCGTGCAACAAACGCAAGGTTTTAAGTAAATCATCCGCCTGGAGTGTAGCTTCGCCGCCGCCGAAAGTTACCCCGCCACGGTCGCCGAACATATCCCTTGAAGTTATCGCCATTTTCAATATCGTTTCAGGCGAAATATCTGTTCCTGCAATTTCAAAACTCTTATGATGCCAGACATTCACGCATCCGCGTTCCTGGCAATCCCGGCAAATTCTCCGTTCCAGACTGCCGTCGTGAACCGCTCCTTTATCGCAGACATAATCAAAATTATCGGAACTGCGTTTGGGATAGAACAACAACTCTTGTTCCGCTGCCAGCCCTTCAGGATTGGCGCACCAGCAACAGCGCATATTGCATCCTTTTAAATAAAACATCAGGCGCTGACCGGGACCGTCTTTGTCAAAGCTCCATCCTGAGGCGAATATTCTCATCACTCAGAAACTTCCCCTTTAAAATAATATTTCTTTGCGCGCCAACCCGCCCCCAGACGCTGCTGGTTTTTCAATGCGGTAATAGTTGCGGCGGCCATTTTTCTTATTGGCTGACTGTAGGACACGATACCCATTTCAAGTGCGGTTTCGGTGCCGTCAATACTGTATATTTTCAAGTTGGGCGGAAGATGACTGAACAGCGAAGTGGCAACGGTATCGTTGACGCAGAACACTGCAGTACGGACATTGCAGACGGTGCTCATGAAACTTTTGGCGGCAGACTCAAAATCGTGATATTTGGCATGCAGGGGAACAGAGTAAAGTTCATACGGCAGACGTTTTTTACGGCAAAGTTCAATGAAAGTCTTTTTTCGCTCATCATTGGTATCAATAAACAACCCGGAGATATCGAAGAAAATGCATTTATCGGGTTTATCCCGAAGTGCTTTATTGAACAGCACATTAATCGCATCATGGTTGTCAACCCCGACATAATCGGCAAAGGCCCCGGGAATAATCCGGTCGAAAAAGACCATATTGATGCCTAATATCCGCATCCGCTCAAATATTCTGAAGTCAAATCGTTTATCAAAACCCCAGACAATCATATTTTTGATGCCTTTGGCGGCAAAACGAATTGCTGTTTTTGACTGTTCCTCCGGTTTTTCATCGGCGATTCCGAGCACATTCAGAATATCGTCTTCAGAACATATTCTGTTGACTGCGTCAATAAACTCTACAGAGAATGGGTCATTCAAAGTTGCAATAATGGCAATGCTGTCAATGGTGTTGGTGTTACCGGTGAATGTTTCTGAAACACAAGTGCCGGCGGAAGGACGACGGGTGATGATTCCTGACTTTTCCAGTTGTTCATAAGCACGACGTACGGTAACCCGGCTGGTGCCGGTAATTTCCGCCATATCGCGTTCGGTCGGCAACTTGTCGCCTGGCGAGTATTTCCCGTCAAGAATTTCAGTGACTGCTTTCTGCCGGACCTTTTCTGTCAAATCCATACCTATCCTCAAGGTTAAAAGTCACAGGCCTCATCCAGGCGTTCAATGATGTCCTGTTGAATTGCCGGCGACAAGTCCAGAAAATTAACGAATGTTCCGTGAATTCTCATAATATATATGCCGTCCGGCGCATATTCCTGCGGATTTGCCAGAACTTTTCGTAAATGTAAAGCTTTGTCGATGTTAAAATAGACATAGAAAGGCGCATTGACTGCACCATGCTTCATATTGAACAGCGGGTCAATAATTTTTTCCCGCAATATTGCCGTCTTGCCGTTCATGGTTCCCGCCGATGAAAAATGGTCGGGTGACATGCCGATATGTGAAGCATATCCGCCTGAAAAACTTAAATACGGCAGTTGTTTATTCGAGAGCATTCTATCCGGAATGCTGCGTGCGATGCCGGGTCTGGGGTCAATGCCATAACCCAGCATGGTCCTGGCCTTGCGTCCATCTGGAGTTGCCCCGACCCAGTAGCCGTAGAGCAGGTGAGTGCTTGGCGTTGAATAGTCCGGCAGGAACGGCTTACCGGCAGGGTTTTTCAATGCGTTAACTTTTCCCGATATCACTTCTGCGAGTTTTTGCGTAACGGCATCGGCGGTTTCATGATTATTGCCATATTTCGGCTGGGCAGTCAGAAAATCATGGATTTTTTTATGTCCTTTAAAATCCCGCTGTAAGGCCTCCAGCAGCTTATCCGGATGATCTATCCGGTGTTTAAGATATAACTTTACTGCAAGCAACGAATCGGCCAGCACGCTCAAACCGTGAATCAGGCAGCCGCTGCCGGAGTATTTTGTTCCGGGTGTGACAACATCACGCATATCATGCCCGCTTTCGAGACAACCCAGCAATACTGAACCGAATGGAACTGCAACTTTGCCTAAATTAACGGTACATTTATTGGCGGCTTTTTCCATTTTGTTCAACATATCGCTTAGTTGGCGCATGAAAGCATTTTCCAGATCAAGCACAACTTCCGCGAAGTTCTTATAGCCGAGTTGCTTCCAGGAAAGACCGATGCGTTCATTGCTGATCAAAGATTTGCCGTCGTTAAGTGTTAACTCCAGAATTTTTGCCAGATTGAGCCAGCTGTTAGTGGTGTTGCCGTTCTCTTTTCCCATGATCAACGGTTCTTGACAACCGGCAATTGCGTAATCTTTCATGTCCGCCGGTTCGATTCCCTTTCCTGCCAGAACTTTAAAAATAGCCTCATCATTAAATAATGACGGCGTGGAATGTCCGGGTGTGAAGAAGAACCGACCCATTGAATTATAAAACCTGGCAGTGGTGCGGGAATGCAGTTTGACCGATAACGCCGGCTGCGGCGAGTTGGATTGATAGAATGCTTCCAATATTATATATGACATCTCATTGGTCATATCTTTGCCCGCATAATCCTTGCCGCCGACAAGCACATTCTGCGAAATTGCCCAGCAGCGCGCGCCCACCATAAAAAACGCCAGCAAATGTCTGATCAGCAATACCGCCTCTTCTTTGGCGGTGACTTTTAAGTAAGGTTGGAATACCCGGTCAAGATTTCCGGCGGAAAAAGCGTATGGGTTCGGGCTTTGTTCCAGACACATAACCTGCCACAGCAGCACATAGCACTGAACCGCTTCATGCAAATTGGTCGCGCCTGAAGCCGGAACCGTCCGGCAATTTTTTGCAATTATTTTCAACCGGGCAACTTCGTCCGGATCATTTTTCCGTTCTATGCAAAGTTTTTCTGCCAGGTCCGCGTAGCGATTGGCCAGCGTTACGGCGGCTTTCAGGGAATCTCTCATTACCCGTGAATAACCGCAACTTTGTTCCGTTTGCTTGATTATACCATTAATTCCGTGCTCTAGAATCGGGCGGCAATCTGGAATCACATGACCTGTAACCGGTTCCACAAAAAATGCCACCTCTTGCGTGATAACTCCTGTTCCAGCGTAAATCTTCTTCAATGCTTTGGTATAGGCGGTAGAGGCATAATATTCCCGGACTTTAGCGATTCGCTTTTGACTAATCTCTTTATCCTGTACGATATCATTGTAAACGGCTACTGGGTCGCAAAAACCGGCAAAGGTTTCCACTTTAAAGCTGGGATTAATCAATGCATAACTCGGCGAGAATGCGTCATCCTGAGTTCCGGCAATGAAACTCCCTGCCGGAATTGACAGCGGCATACGTTCAATGCACCGGTTTAATATTTCCGCCTGATTATTTGCCGCGTCAGGGTTAAGTCCCCGCTGAACCAATTCCTGCCGCACCGACATCTTTATTTCCTGATATAAAAACCACCCCTTGAAAACATGCTGTGAATATTTATATTCCAGTACTTTTTTCAAGCCTTCATCAAAATTTTTAATTTTATTCATGTTTGCCTCTTGAATTTTTAATTATACTTGGTAATATAATATAAAACCAAAATAAAGTCAATAGATATGCTGAAAAAAATTGAACATTTAATAGATATGGGTGAAATGTGCGCTGTACCATTCGCTTTCGCCGGCAATCGTGTCTGGCGGGTGTATCAAGGTGGCAGTATGATTGATGCTTTGCAACATAAACCGCATCCGGTTGATTCCAATTTTCCTGAAGAATGGATTGCTTCAACTGTAAAAGCCGGCAACCCGCAGCGCAACAACATTACCGAGGGAATAAGTAACGCCGTTTTTGACGGTGAACTGGTTTCGTTTCAAGAACTAATCAATTGTCACCCGGAAAAATTGCTTGGACAAAAACACGTCAGTAAATTCGGTAAAAATACTGCTTTTTTAACTAAGTTATTGGATTCCGCGGTCCGGTTACCGATACAGGCTCATCCCGACCAGATTACCGCAAAACTCTATTACAATTCAGCTTTCGGCAAGACCGAATCCTGGATTATCCTTGGCACAAGGAAAATAGCTGGCGAAGAACCATATCTGATGCTGGGATTTAATGAGCGACTGGACGAAAAGCAATTCAAGGACGAAGCCATTTCCGGAAATATGCCGCAAAGTCTGCAAATGCTGCATAAACATCCCGTCAGGGCAGGGGACGTGTTGATGATTAACGGCGGGACTGCCCACGCTATTGGTCCGGGTATTTTTCTGCTGGAAATCATGGAACCGACTGATTTTGTCGTGCAGCCGGAAAATGTCTGCGGCTCGCAGAAACTTACCACGCTTGATCGTTTCGGCACTCTTTCTGTTGGCGACGCGTTGAACATCTTTGATTACAGCAACTGTTCCATAGAAGAAGCATGGGCTAAGACTGTTGCGTCTCCGGTTGTCATTGAGGAAAATAAATATGTCAAGGTTGTTTCCCTGCTTGACCGCAATACTGTTAAATTTTTTGGCGCCACCAAAATCAATATTATTAAAGAATGGATTTATGACAATTCCGAAGGCGCTTGCGCTGCCGGTGTGCTGCTTGCCGGCAATTGCACTTTTTCTGTACAAAATTACCAAATCCATTTGCGTCAAGGTGATTGCTTCTTTATCCCTGCCGGTTGCAATAATGTAAAAATGTCAGGCAGTTGCGACATAATCCTTGCCCATCCGCCAGTATAACTGTGCATATCGGGGGCAAAACCTAAGCAGCGCTTTTAAATAAACCATCCCTGAAAATAGATGATTTATCGCACGAAAACACGAAAGCTAAAGTTTGACCCAATTGTTACCCCATTGTTACACTAGTAGACCCTAGTTCAATCCCGATTGTCACGTGTTCAAAATTCATATTATCACTCCATGCACTTCTAATAAATTTGTATCTAATTCCAAAAATATGCTATCCTCTTGCACTTCAGATGTCTATAATATTGACTTGTAATACATCCTGCTATGTTGTATGTTTTGTTATATTAACAGTTTGAAACTATAAAAATTAAAGGCTCTTAGAATGTTATGAAGACATTGCATGTAGCAGGGCGTTATTTAGCGGATCAACACGACAAACCATTCTTTTATCTGGGTGATACAGCTTGGGAAATCTTTCACTCGTTATCGCGTGAAGAAGCAGATTTTTATCTTGAGGAGCGAGCACGACAAGGATTCACTGTAATTCAAGCGGTGGCACTAGCAGAGTTTGACGGTATTCGTACTCCAAACGCATATGGAAGGCACCCCTTCAAAAGCTTAGAAGGAAGTTGGGCGGAATGTATCCCGGACGAAGACGAGGGTTATAATTATTGGATGCATGTAGATTATATAATCGAAGCGGCTGCAAAATTAGGTCTTTTCATTGCATTTCTTCCAACTTGGGGTGATAAATTCAATATTAGTTTTGGAAAGGGTCCTGAAATATTCAACCCTAAAAATGCCTATTCGTACGCATGCTGGCTTGCCGAACGATATAAATCTCATTGGAATATCATTTGGATGCTTGGCGGAGATAGACCCTTGGAACCTTCCCATATAGAAGTGATTGACGCAATGGCAAAGGGCATCAAATCGAGCGGAGACACACATTTAATAACGTTTCATCCCTATGGAGCTAGCACCTCAACTGATTGTCTGGAAAGAGCCGAATACATAGATTTTCATACCGCGCAAACGGGTCACACAACTGTCCCAGTATACGTAACGCACGAAGTGATGCAACAAATAGCAAAGGCCACGGACAAACCTTTTATGGATTCGGAGCCACGTTACGAGGACCATCCCGCTTGTTTCAATGCTAGTTACGGATACCTTTGGAACGCTGACGACGTCCGTCAAAACGCATATTGGAATCTTATGGAGGGCGTTTGTGGGCACACATACGGAAATCATAACATTTGGGCGTTCAACCGCCAGATACAAGAATATTGGCCTTTCCTCTGGAAAGACGTGCTTCGACATGATGGCGCTGAGCAAATTCACTTCATCAAAGACTTGCGTCTGAGTCGAGACTATTTTTCTTTCCGGCCATGCCCTGAGCTTGTCATAGAAAACACAGCGATTATGGGTCATATTGCTTCAGGTATTGGCGATGGATATGCATTTATATATTCTCCACTGGGACTGCCGTTTGTGGTGCATTTGGATTTGCTAAACGCAAAGGATATCAAAGCCTCTTGGTTTGATCCTCGTTGCGGTGATACAAAGACTTTTGCTGTACTCCCCGGAAAAGGAGATGCACAGTTTGTGCCACCAACACAAGGCAAAGGTTGTGATTGGGTATTGATTCTAGATGTATTGCAGAATTCTTAACTCAGAATTCTTTTGAATAGTTTAATACAAGTTCGCTCCAACTGATGCTTTTAACTTTAATGTTTCGGATTTGAATAAAACTGCAGTAGGCTTCAAATCCAATTTTTCCGTTCTTTTGGTTATCAATGGGCTGTATATCTGTCATTTCAAGCAACAATTTACCATCAACGCAAATAAAACAATGGCCCTCCACGCTTCCCGCCTGAATTCTATAGATTTTTCCTGGCTCAAAATCGAATAATGGGGTAGTGGCATTTAAAAGATAATCAGGCGATTTTTCCAGCCCAACCTTACCAACCCACCAGCCTTCAAGACCCGCGACATAGGCAATTCCGCCCTCATTACATTTACTCTCTCCGGTAAAGACAACGGCAATTCGCCACACACTGTGTGACTTTTCTTTGCTGTTTTCTTCTTTTCTCTTATACCGGGGTCAGATTTTCCACGTAAAGTCAATGATATTTCCAAAAAAAAAGCAAAAAAAATCTATCTTGTCCTCAAAA
>CAYMSF010000044.1:0-35132 GCA_964392985.1 uncultured Victivallaceae bacterium
ACCAACCATGCGGTGAATTTCTTTTACCTCACTGGTAAAAATTATTCACCGCAGATAATGTTAATAAACTTGAATGTTTAAACGCAGTGTACTCGTTAGTGTATTGTAAGTGCAGGTCAGTGGTAAAAAATGTATTACTGCTTTGGCTCTAACCCACTTCATGACCTTCATGATCTTCATGGTGAAAAATGCTTTTTTTGATTCCCTTTTCGTGAAATTTCGTGTGGTTCATGGTAAAAAAGGATTTAGTTTTATTTTGAATAAAAACTGGAGCCAATGAACGGAATCGAACCGTTGACCTGCTCATTACGAGTGAGCTGCTTTTAACCTCAATAAAACACTTTAAATCCTAAAATGTTTCAATATTGTTTCAAATTTTGTTTTGACAAGTTGTTTTATTGACTGTATATTGCAGGTATTAACAGGAGCTTAGAAATGGCAGTATTCAAACGAAAATCAACCAAAGGCGAAACAGAAGAGTACCATTACAGATTCATGCAGAGTGGTAGGCTTAATTATGGTGTTTGCGAGGGGTGCACCGACGAAAGAGCGGCACAAAAGTATGAACGAAAAAAGCGCGCCTTAGCTAAAGCTATGGCAGAACGCAAGTCAGATGCAGAAGACTTTGACAAATATCGTGAACAGGTAATTACAGGAGAAAAGCGGATAACGCTTGATGATGGCTTCAATGAATTCATGAAGAAACCACGCGACCGCGAACCAGGCAAAAAACGTTTAGCCGCTAATCGTGCATATTTTAATGATTTCACCGCATTTATGGCAAACGAATATCCCGAAATTACATCCTTGCGTGCAGTCACGACAAAACATGCTGAAGAGTATATTAATTTACTCAAAACAACAGGAGCTTTTTCGAAAGAAATTAAATATATCAGCAACCATGCAAAAAAAACCAAAGAAAAGTCCTATTTCAGTAAAGCGACTAAACTTTCATCTGCTACCGTCAATGCACGGCACAAACTACTGAAATCAGTATTTGTCAGATTAAAAAAAGATTTAGGAGTTATTCATAACCCATTTGACTTCTGTTTTATGGAAAACGATAAAGAAAACCGCGAAGTCTTCTCAGAAAAAGAGCTACGGATTATTGGCAAAAATATGACCATGCCGTATATAAAGCCTATTTTCATTATTGGTATCTGTACAGGACTGTCTTTGTCAGATATTTGTCTTTTGAAGTGGATTGAAATTAATTTAAAAGGCAGAGTGATTGAAAATAAACGCCGACGCAAAACTGGAACAAAATTGCAAATTCCTATCTTACCTCCGCTTCAAATATTTTTACAAAAACAAAATCTTGTAAGCGGGCACGAAGAATTTGTGTGTCCTGAACTTGCTGAAATGTATTTAAGTAATCCATCTGGAGTAAATTACCGGATAAAAACATTCCTTGAGAGCTTGGGAATTAAGACGACAATAAATGTTGAAAACCGCACTCGAGCAGTGTCAAATAAATCAGTTCACGCCTTGAGGCATACATTTGCGTATATGGCAGGAGTTTACAACATTCCGATTGCAATTGTCCAAAGCATTCTTGGCCATATGTCCAAAGACATGACAGATATGTATCAACGTCATGCTGATTTGAAAGACAAACAGCATTATCTGGCTAAATTACCGATAGCATTAATAGGAGATATCAAAGTTGAGCCGGAACGCGACCGGCTGGCTGAACTTTCACGGACTGCTGATATTAGGAAAATCAAACAGGCAATAAAACTTCTTCGGACATAATTTGCACAGAAACAGCGATTTAAGCATGATTGGTTCCGGCGTATCTTAATACGACTGTACCAATATTGCAGATTGGGCAGTACGATTTGTCGAATTGCCACAGAAACGCTGTTCATTAATTTCCATGTATATATTACAATTTTGAATAATGCATTCTTTAATTTACTCCGGCATCTGAATTTACCGCTAAAATCTGCTATGAGTATCATAGCCCTGATGAAGCGAAATTAATAGTTCCACGCACTGCCATCTCCATGGTTTACTGCACTTTATTCAACGCAAATCCTATTCGATATGATTTACCCGCTTTTGTAGTTTCAGAATAGTTGCCCACCACCAAGGCTCCTTGAGACGCATTTCTGCGTCTCAGGGAGCTTTTCTATTTGTACCCGTATTTTTAACCCCAGCGTAAGCAGTGTTATCTGTCATTGCGCTGAAAAAAAAAGGAAGGCGTAACATGAGCCCAACCGCTGCGTTAATGCTCGAAAAGATGATTTATCCAATCATCCGAAACACGGTCCCGCAAACCGCAAAACCAATCGGTTCCGAAGACTATCAGGAACTGGTTCAAGATGCCACTGCCATTGCAGCAGAAATGCTGGATGCCATGGAGAAGTCAGGCAAAGAGCCGATTGCCAACAGCATCGCGTACTACAGTATCCAGCGCATCAAATCAGGCAGACGTTCCTGCGGTAACACTCGGACAGATGTAATGAATCCAGGTTATCAGTTGGACAACGCTGGTTCAGTCTGCTCCATGCAGTCACCAGTTAGTAGCGAAGATGAAGATCTTACCGTCGCTGATATGATTGCTGCTAAAACCGAAGACGTTGCAGATAAAGTTCTCAGACAGATTGACTGGGAATCGTTCACAAAAACCATTGATGCCAGAAAACGCAAGATAGTGAAAAAACTGATGCTTGGCTTCACGACAAGCGAACTTGCCAAGATGCTATCGGTATCCTCTGCAAGAATCGTGCAACTGAAACGGGAAATTGCACAGGACATCAGAAAATTTATGGGCGATACCATTCTAGTTGATTCAAGTAGTGAATCAGTATGGCAGCGTGATATACGGTGCATTCGAGAACGCAACGAATGGAAACATACGAAACTGGACAAGAGCGATGATCCGGAAGCTGTAAACATCGCGCAGGCAATATTCGGTTGATAAAACAATAAACGCGGAGTTTGATATGAGTATAAATGTTTATCGCGTACTTGAATCGAGTTTTGAAACGGAAAATGACTGCTACAAAATTACGAAAAAGATTGCCATGAGTTATTCGTTCAAGCTTGGCGATATTTGTGATTCACTGGTTGATTACAACAGTCTTAGTGCTGATGGTGCTGGTGAGTTTACCGTAAAGGTAGGAGCGATTCTTGACTTTATTGACCGTAATCATGTTCAGCTTGAACCTGAAACTAGAGCAGCATTACTTGAAGATATCAAAGGTAAATCTCGCGACGATGAAGTCAGGTATGAATGCATGTGAAAGACGAATTATTAAGCTAAAAATTATTAACCAACCCTTAACAGGAGGATTGAACAATGCTTATTATCAGTAAACAAGAATTTGAACGGGCTCTCATTGGATTGAGCAGAATACTGCCGAAAAGAACAGGAATGCCAATATTGCGTTGTGCCAGATTGCAAACTATTAACTCTGAAACCGTAGTTATTTCAGCGACGAATCTTGACGAGAGTTTGACTTGTCGTATATCGGTAACTGATGCGCCGGAAGGACTCAATGCTTTGTTACCAGTTGCGGAGGTGAGAAATTTCATAAAGGGTGACAAACGTGCCGTATTGAAAATTGAATCTATTGCAGAGGGAGGAATAACCATTACTGAAGTTATCGGTGGTCAGGACTTAACCCAGACATTCCAAGCTCCCAAGGTTGATGATTTTCCAGTTATTACAGAATGTCCGGAACCGTTATCCGATTTGCCAGATGATTTCATCAACACGCTGTCAAAGATCGCGCCATCAGTTTCGCTCAATGATTCCAGATCAACACTCCACGGAATCGCATTGAGTCCAGCAGGTCTAACCGCGACCGACGGCAAGCAACTCTGTCATGTGCCATACCCAATGCCAATAACAGAAAATTGTATTCTGCGTCTGCCAACTTGCCTGTTTCCCACGAATATGCAAGGGGAAACAAAAATCGGAATATTTAAGAATAATGAAATCACCCTTGTAACGATTGAATCTGGCAATTGGAGATGGACGGGCAGAAGCCCGTATGGCATCTATCCAAACTGGCAGCAGATTGTTCCGAAGCAGGAAGATATTGCATGGAAAATTGAACTCGATACTTCGGGCATTCCGCAGTTGAATGATATTCTGCAACGACTGCCGAGCGATGATACGCATAACTTGTTACGGCTGTTTATTAGGGATGGCATAGCCGAACTTTTCATTGAAGGTTCAACCGTGCCAACAGTATCGTGCAATATCATTAGCAAGGGTGGAAATTCAATAGCTAAAACTGTTATTGTCGACCGTAAAATAATATTAAGGTCATTGTCTCTTGGGCATAATACATTTGAGCAGAGTGAAGGCACTAATTCACCGCTGGTTGCTACCGGTGGCATGGGTAAGTTGGTATTTATGCCATGGCGTGAACGCGTCCAGTCAACAGCCGAACCAGTACAAGATAAACCAGAAGAAACCACAACCGTTGAACAACCAAAGGAAGAACCCATGAGCAAAGAAGTCAAAACCGATCCAGTCCCTGCCGTTACCCCTAAAGTACCAGTAGTACCGGAAACTGTGAAAGAATCGTCAACCCCCAATAATGGTCTTAAAATTGTTCCACCAGCTGATAGCTATGATGAGCTTGTTGATTGCGTGGAGGAACTGCGCGTTACCATTCGGACATTGAACGAAAATGTATTGAACATTGCCAGAAAAATACGTGAAAGTCAAGCCAGCGTCAAAAGACGTGAACGCGACCTGCGTACCGCTCGTGAAGTGTTGGAGAAACTTAAGGTATCCGGCTTCTAAACGGACGCATCCGTTTGTAACGTTCCATAACCACTGAGTCTGTTGCTGGAGCAATATCCAGTGACAGGCTCAATTACTTTTAAAGGAGGTAATCTTATGCCTGCAACCGTTATTATCAGTACACCAGTCGGTAACGGCTGGACCATCGTCGAAGTAGTAAACCTGCCACAACCTGATGAAGTGGCGTAACCATTGGAGAAATAAAATGTTAAAACTTAACGCATCATTTTCAAAGAAAGTTCCAGCAGAAGGAGAGTATTCATCAAAAAGTTACCACGCTGCAATTGAGGTTGAACTGCCTGATGGATTGAGCGATAACCAGCTTAAAGATAAAATTCACAATACCTTTGAACTGGTAAGAGCATCTGTTGAAGCTGAAATCGGAGGCACCAAAGTAACCGATTCTGATACTCGGCAACAAAGTACACCAAACCGTTATTCACAGGCTAAACGCGCTCCAGTCAATAAACAGGATACAGCACCAGCGAGCCCGAAACAGTTGAGCTATCTTTTGGATTTAACCCGTACCCTCGGTTATAAACCTGGTGAAATCATTGACCGTGCTGGAGTGGATGACTTGTCGCAACTTACTAGAACGCAGTGTTCCAGACTGATTGACGAATTCAACGGTAAAACAAAAGCAGCTTAGCTGGAGGTTAATTATGCCAACGATTAAAGAACTGCGACAACAGCCGCACTGGTCATACTCCGCACTAAACACATTCTTAAATATTTGCTCACTGAAGTTTGCGTTCCAATATGTGTATCGGGCGGAGTCGGAAAGGACATCTTCAAACTTGCCATTTGGTCAGGCATTTCATACCGCTGCATCTCATTATGCAGTGAGTCTGATGGAAGGCAAACGCTTAACTCCGTCTGAACTGCATGAAGTTTTTGCCGAATGGTTTAAAGCTGAGTGTGCAGCCAGCGTTAATGTTGTTTTCAAAACTGGTGAAAATATCAACACCTTGACAGAACATGCCAAACGGATGCTTGACGCATTGCTGACGACATGGAACGATTGGGATAATATTTTGTCAGTTGCCCATGCCTTTAAAGTTCATGTGCCTGGACTCGATAAACCGCTTATTGGTGAGTATGATCTGGTCATTAAAGATGGTGATGATGCGACCATTGTTGACTGGAAAACATCGGCTGCAAGATGGTCAGAAGGCAAAGCTGATAAAGATTTTCAGGCAACGGCATTTTCATATGCATATTTGCTTGAATCCGACCACAACACAATTCCATCATTCCGTTTTGACGTGGTGACCAAAGCCAAAAGTCCGAGCAGCGAAAAACATTACACCATGCGGACTGAAGATGACCTTAACAGGTTCGTGAAGATTGCTACGTCAGTAGAACGGGCAGTTAAGCAGGAAGTATTCCTTCCTGCTGAAACTTCGTTTTCCTGTGGTGACTGTCAGTTTGCTAATTCGTGCAGAGAATGGCATCGGAAAAGCGTAGCCAGGCATATCTGCATGGCTGCATAACAACTAACTTGAGGATAATAAGATGAATGGATTAATGTTACATTGCGGCGCACAATACGTTGGTCGTGAAGAAATCGCTTTGGTGCCGACTCCTCGCGCTACGGCATCATGGCATCCGGTTCCGCACAATGAAGTCATTACTACCGTAGCCGATGCGGTGGAATCACGTGGATGGACAATTGCCAGTGAACAATATGGATTGGCACGCGACGGCAAAAAATTATTTGGGGTCATGCGCCTGGGTAATTCCAACCATCCTGAATGGTCCAGAGCTATCGGCCTGCGTAACAGCCACGACATGAGTATTGCGGTGGGATTGGCAGCAGGATTGAACTGCGTGGTTTGCGATAACCTCGCATTTGGTGCTGCTATGGTAATTTCACGTCGCCATACTTCCGGCATTGACTTGTTGTCAATGGTAGTTAGTGCGCTGGACACGCTCGTTGACGAATTTCTCACGCTGGAAGCTGCTGCTGAAAAACTGAAATGCTACGAAGTGATGCTTGACGATGCCAGAGTATCGGCAGTAAAGGCAGCAGAAGTTGGCGCAATTCCGTCGTGCGACATTTTGGAAGTCCTCAATGAATTTGGGCATCCGACACATAAAGAATTTGCCGACCCTACTCGCTGGAGTTTTCTGAATGCCTTTACTGAAGTAAGTAAAAAGTATTCTCCTGCCCGAACTGACGTGTGCCAGCGCAAGCTGACGCGACTGTTCGGTCTTGATGGAAAACCGTCAATACTTTGGGACGGTGAAACAATCGACGCATAAAATCAATCGCATGGAGCAGTGGTAATAAATACCACTGCTCATGCCATTACATCATTTAAAAGAAAGTGATAATTAAAAATGGAAGAAAAAATTGTATGCCCGAAATGTGGGGAAAGCGAACACCTGCATTTGATTTCAACGAATCAGAAAATTGGCGCAGCAGTCGGTGGCACAGTCGGCAGTATTGCAGGCTATTTTGGCAGAAATCGAGCCATGTGTACAGGAGCATTAGTCGGTAGCAGCATCGGTTCCGCCGTACCTGGTGTAGGCACAGCAACTGGTGCAGCAGTCGGTGGATTGGTCGGAGCACTGGCGGGATTCTTTACTGGAGTTGCTATTGGAAGTTACGTTGGCAGGCACATTGACAAGCACGTTGTTGCTAAATACAGATGTAATAAATGTCGCACAATTTTTAACCAATAATTCCAAGATGATATTTACATTTGAGTTGCTGGCGCTGACCTGCACCAAATGTATTATATCTTACTTGAAAAGTTCTTCCACAATAAGGCACGACATTTTGTGTCGTGGTCATGAATTAACTTCAACTATTTTCTTACCAGCAATAACAACTTTTTCACGTAGCCAAGTCGGTTCTATTACTCTGATTTTTCCTGCTTCGGCGAGAATCCAGCGTATCGCATCAAATTCTGTTGCTGGTTGCAAAACGATAATAAGACTACCGTCAGGTTGAGGCGTTACTTTAAATTTCTTTGCTGTCTGCTGTTCTTTTAGGTAAAAGGCAATACTGGCATCACAATGCAAGGTAATTCCTGAAAGTTTGGGAAAATTGAACAAACCATTACGGCGTACATCCTCGACAATTTTCTGGTCTAATTCAAATGTCAGATTGGTCAATTCAGCCGACTTTATCCGATGGATGGCAAAAATCTTGAGCGTATCGTCAGCAACTCTGCCTTTAATATACCAAATGCCCTTATGAAAAGAAATAACATGCACGGAAAGCTGTTGTTCAGAACAAACCCCCTCCTGCGACTTATAGGCGATTATTACTGCATGACGGAATCTCCAACCATCGAGAATGGTTTTGAAAATACTTGGATTAATCTCAACACTGATGCCTGAAGCGACAATCAACGATTCAATAAATGCTGTATCAAGGAATTCTGAATTGCTGCTTGCCAGTTGCATGTCTACAGCGTCACGAATTGAGCCTTTCAATGGTTGTGGCATAAAATCTTCAGCAATTCTTGCTCCAAGCAGCGATGAAGTCATCAAATCTTCACACAAGGGTGGGCAATGGAACTCCCAGAAGTTACTGATTAAATGATAACCGTTCCGTTCAGTATCAAACCGTAACGGTGCATCGAATTCATTCTTTAACACATCAATATCACGCTGAACAGTGCGTGCGGAACAGCTTACATTCAGATTTTCCTGTAAATCCATCTGCTTGAGTTTTTCTGCGAATGTAACACTGTTTGGATAGCGGTTTTGTTTCAGCTCGGAAATGAACTTGACCATCCGCAGTAATTGCTTTTTATTTACTGGCATATTCCCTCCGTTATACTTCTAATTCCCACAACAACTTTAGAAACAAGATAAAAATATCACGTGTTGCAACGAATGCAAACATGCCACGACAAAAAATGACACCCCTTATAAAGTATAATATTGAACATAAAACATGTATCGGTTCGCCAAATTTCAAATAGCAAACAGCCGATACAAAAGGAGAAAAATGAAAAAGTTACAGCGCATCTTTGGTACAATCGCAATCATCATGACATTCGGTTTCAGCATCAATGCTGAAATAATCACCTGTAAGGACGGTTCTACGTATGATGTTCTAAGCGTTGCCAAAACTAACGCTATGGGTATTGTAGTACACACCACGGTCAACTCTCGTGGTCAGAACAAAGCCTGGATACCATATAACAACATGACTCCAGCTGACCAGCAACGCTTTGGTTTTGACCAGAAAAAATATGATGATTATTTGCAGAAAATGGCTGAAGGAGATAAAACGTTAGCCGATGATCCTAATGCTACTCCTACATACAGAACACCGAAAGCGATAGGTACTGTTACGCAATACGTTATACCTAAAACCACAACGAGAGAGCAATACTTGCAGCAACAGATGCAAAACAACCCCATACAGGGTAATCAAGTATCTGTTCAAGGTGCCAGTGGCGTATCGCCTGTTGTGGCTGGTGGAGTAAACTCACAAGCTGTTGCAGTTGCTTCACCAGCAACATATGCTGGTCTTTCAACGCAGGAAGCTAAGATTTCCATGCCTGGTGCAGCTGTTGGTGTGACGCCTCAAAGTGTAGGCATCAACACGCCAATCGGTAATATCGGTGTTTCGCCTTATGGAGTTGCTGTAAATACTCCGATAACGAATGCAGTAGTTTCAACTAATGTAATAGGTGTACAAACGCCAATCGCCGGTGTTTATCTGTCGGCAGGAGATGTGCCAGAACCAATATATGTTTCTGTGGCACAACCAGTGATATGCAATTCACAGATTGGTCAGGTTGCAACATATCAGCAAACCATAGTTCCTACACAAATTCCATTAGTCGGAATACCAGTTATTACAGCAGGAACGGTTAGTACTGCACCGGTTGTAGTATATGCGTCACAAATTAATGCGGTTGCTTGCCCACAACCCGTTTATCCAGTTGGGTCTGATGGCTATGTAGCTGGACCTATCTATGCAAATCCAGTTGTTTATACAGGAACTGTACAACAACCTGTGGTCAACTATGCAGGAGCATACATACCATATATGTCCAACTGCGGATATGGCTATTCAACATTCGGATGGTCGGCGAACTATGGTTGGCGGTATGGATATGGCAACTATCCAAGTTATTGGGGATTCGGAGGCTTAGGTTGGTCTGGATTTCGAGGGTCCAGCTGTGTAGGTGGAGGATGGCCTCCAACTATCAGGTATTGAAAAATAGAAATTTAACCAACATTTGAGGAAGATATGAAAAAGATTATGATATTGGCGTTGCTGGCAGTCAGTATAGTTGGAGCAGCATTTGAATTATGGGATATTGAACCACGCCAAGTTACCGTTCCTGCACAATATCAAGATATTTATATGTTTTTGCGAAGGATTGAAACATTTCATTCGACCTGGTATGTTCGAGATGGCGTTCGTATTATTGGCTATGGCGACCGTGATTATAATTTGTCAAATCCAGTGAATAAAAACGCCATTACCGAAAACATGGCTAATTGGCGATTGTTGCGCAACATCAGGATTATTGATAATTATCTGGATACAGTCGTTGAAGTTCCGTTGACCAGGCATCAGAAAGACGCGCTTATCTCATATATTTACAGCACGTCCATTCCTGAATTCACCAACGGGAATATTCTCCGCTTGCTGAATCAGAAAAGAGCTTATGGCGAAGTTCCAAATGAGCTGCGCCAAGCCGTATTCGTGCAGGACAGCAAGTCGCAAAATTCATGGTTGGTCTCCAGACGTTCACAGGAAATAAGTATGTGGTACAGATGATCCGACAAGGAACGACATTAAATGGCAATGGCCTCAGGTTATAATAATAAACATAAAGCAGGCAATAGTCTGCTAAACAACAGGAGGGTGTTATGAAAGCAATATTAGTCACGGTGGGTGTAATCGCTTATGTTACATTGGTTATCGGTCATTATGTTGTTATTGACTATGTGCGTAATGCATATAAAGAATCTGCTAACCAGTAAACATGGGATGCTTATAATTTATGAAAAACATTATTGGGCGTAACCGTCCTTTTCCGTTTAATCTTTTTCAGAAAGAGGACAATGTGACGTATCGCATTGAATGTAAAACGTGCTGTTGGCAGAAAGTTTACCGTGTGTTCAGCGGAACGGTATTGTACGCATCCGGCGTTACACCTGCTGACAATGTTGTTAAAACAAAGGGTGAACTGCCAAAGGCATGCCCGCAATGTGATGGCAAAGTAAGCAAGCACAAATTACCCTCATTTATTAAGTACTGAAAATAGTTAAAATAATCAGACATGTAGGCGACATGAATATAAGGAGAAAGTTGAGAAATGAAGAAAATCATCATGATGATTGTTGCAATTGGGGTGCTGACCATTGTTGGTGCCGGATGTTCCAGTTTTGAAACAAACCGAGTTGGGGATCAGGTAAAAGTCCGTATCGAAGCTCAGGTCGAACCTGAAATTGAAGCAGGAAACCAGACTGTCGAAGGTAACGCCACGGTGAATTGCCTGTTCGGCATCTTCACCTGGGGAGTTAGCAGTCAGGCAATTGGGATTGATTACTACGGTAATGACAATGGTTTCGGTAGCGGATTATTTGTAAGTCCTGCCGAAGTCGCTAGAAACGGTGCTGCTTATCAAGCATGTACTGGTGCAAATGCCGATTTGCTGTTGGCACCAAGGTATAACCTTACGGTAAACGACTATTTTGTCTTTAAAACCGTAGCCTGTCAAGTTAAAGGTTATCCAGGTGTTTTGAAGTCAATCAAAGTCAAGAAATAACTGAAATTAAACATGTCGCCTACGTGTTTAATTATCAGAAAAATTATTCTTGGGTATTGAACAATCAACGTTTAAGGAGGTAATGATAAAAAATATTAGTTGGATTAATCTCGGTATGAAACAAAAGTAACAAACAGTAAACAAGGAATAAGAAAATGGATTTTTGGAAAGTAGCACTTTTAGTCGGCGTTGGTGTTGGTCTTGGTCTTGTAGGATATAAACTCTTTCAAAATCACCAAAAGATGTCAACGGATTCCTGCGAGAACGATAATGCTAGTGAGGACGATGCAACGGAAACTGCTGAGGAAAATCAGGAAGATCAACCTGATGCTGACGCAGCGCCAGCCAACGCATGAAATCAATCGTGTTTTTAATTTATTAAAATGTATTACTGGAAGCGTCGTAATAACGCTTCCAGTATATTTTTTTAAAATCAAAGAAGTGCGTCTTGAAAATAATCGAATAGCTTGTTAGTTTATACACAGTAGTTGTAATGTCTTAAAATTAATATCAAAAACAAAGGATAACTTTTACTATAGTTCACACGTAATTTATAAAATTTAGCGTAGTTTTCTACGATAGTCTCATCCCTAAAACGACCAATTTTAAACTCAAGAGACAGTAGGATTATACGCCCAAAGCTTGGGCGTATTCCTTACATTCTTGAGTGGGCGCTTGGTCGTGCCTGGGATGAGTGTTTGGGGTACGTCCTTTTTTATTGCCCCAATCTGACCGAAGATACGCTGATGTTCACACAAGAAAAACCGATTTATTCTGAATCGGCAATTATAACAACGGATTAAATGAAGGAGGCCGCAATGGCTAAGAAAGAGGTTTTTAAAAATCTTGATGCGCTGGTTCCAATGACAAAAGTAATTGAGGAAGCGCAAACGGCAGTTCAGGATGAAGGAAGGACTATTTCCACAAGCTCAATTCCAGAGGTTCTCGGTGGTGTTGCTGGCATGGGAGCAGGCGCTGCTGGCAGTTTTACTGCGCTGTATTTTCTGGGAGTCACAGGATTTGGTGCTGCTGGAATAACATCTGGATTGGCTGCTGCAGGTGCAATAGTTGGCGGAGGAATGGTTGCTGGTATTGGGGTATTAGCTGCACCAGTTGCAATTTTGGGAATTGCAGGATATGGCATATTTGCACATGTAAAATATAAAAATTTGATTCAGGCTAAAGAGGCACTCTTGAAACGAGCAATCATATTGCGAGATGCAATCATTCAACAGCTCAAAAGAGAATCCAAGTCTAATACAGAGCGTTTGGATTATTTGAAAAGTTTGAATATATTGCTCGAGGCTGGAATAAACGATTTGAAGGCAGATTTAGGCAAATAATACAACTGAGGGGTAACAAATGGCAAAGCCTAGCGACAAATACAAAAAAATTAATGCGACCGGTCATGATGCAGAAATTCAAAAAATACTTAAGCATCAACATAAAAGCATTGATGAAGTAGCTATTTCTCAGGAAAAAGTCAAAAATGACACAGAAAACAGAATAGCATCTTCAGAAAAACTGTTAAAGTCGCTAGGCAAGCCATTGCCAGAGCGCAAATCATCTACAACGTCAAATAGTAATGTGGAAATTAAGCTTAGATCGTGGTTGGAAATTAGCGTTGAAGCCGAGACTACAATTCCAACTGAAGTTACTATCTCTGATTTGCTTACTGAACAAGAAATAATCAGAGACGAAGAGCGAATAATGCGTGTACGTGATGAGTTTGATCTCCAGCATAAATTAGATTATCTTGATTACGGAATTGCTGGAGTAGCTGGAACTTTGGCTGCGTTAGTAGATATTTTTTTAGTAGCAATTCCGAGTAGACCAGGACTTTTAGGTGGTAGCAAAACAAAAGGTGGATCACTTTCAGATTTTTTTCGTGATCATTTGAAAAACAACTTTACGACTGAAGAAATTCGCGACTTGGAGAAAAATAATTGGGTCCCTTACGATGCCTCCACTTCTCAAAATCTTGCAGAGGAAGTTGCTGGACTTGGACCACGGTCACATAGATTCCAATCACTTGGACACGACCCACTTCTTGGATTTATCTTTGGAGTAAAAGATATCATGTGTGGCACGATGACAGCAGTTGACACCAACGGCAAATTGATTGTTCAGTCGATTCCTGGAGCACCTACAGGAATGAATATTTTCGAAGCTTTAATTCGCCAATTCGGTCATCTTAAATCAGATATCGGTACGAGTGCAGGTTTGCCAGCTCCGTTTATGCCTCTATTGCAAATGCTGCAAGTTGGATCAATTGGTTCAAAAGGGCGTACTATTGGTAGATTGGTGAGAACCATGTACGCACAGGGTTATGATTTCGGTCATTTTTTGGCGATGTCAGTTCCAGTTTTGATGATTGAAGTATTAGTCAGAACTTTCTATTTTCTGAAACGCAGACACGAGGGATACAGCTTCATGGAGTCAATTCCTTTCAATATTCCTGGTCAACCACGCAAACCAAAACTGCAAACAATGCTTTTTATTGCACATACAATTGCCACAGCTGCAAATGCTGGCAAGGTTGCAATAACCAAGAATCCGTTATCAGTAAATTTCCCACAGTGGATTTGGTTCTTTAAAAATTCTTTGCTACAATTAGAGTGGGTGGCGTGGTCAAAAGAAAATGAGCGCCATGCTCTTGTGCAAAAACAATTGGATTCTGACTGGGAAAAAATCAACGATGTTCTGCTTGCTGAGTGGTCTGTCGTAGATTTTCAGGCAGCACCGTACAAAAAAAAGTAAAAACACATTTTACATATGCAAAGTATTTATAAAAAATAAACCACGGAGTTTTTATGTCATTCAAAATAAATGTTACAATTAAGCAAGATGTCGAAAGTCTGGTAAATAAAATCAGTAACTATGTGCAGAAGGAAGGTGGAACTTTTAACGGTGACACTCAAAAGGGTAGCATTGCGCTTAATTCAGTCATTGGCGCAGTAAAAGGAAATTATGTTGTAACTGGCAATGAATGCCTCCTTGAAATTACCGATAAACCTTTCATGACTACACAGGGGTTTATTGAATCAAGAATCAGAGCAGCGTTAGAAAACGTTTAGTCCGGAAGTTCAACAGTAAAGTTTACTCAAATAAGCAGTGAATACCTAAATGGCATTAACTGCTTTTGTTTTATAATCGGAGTGTTGTCAATTTTTATTGAATTATTACTAAATCTTGATTTTTATTAAGAATATTCCAATCAGTAAATTAATCAATAAATGGCCTACTTTGCCAGCTATTTGTTTTGCCACAATAAAGAAAGTCTCCATATCAATCCAGTGGGATTGGTGATATTAAAATCAATGGTTTTAATGTTAGTTATTCGTCCCAATATGAATATCAATTTTTCAATTATTTTCAAAATTAATCTTTACATTTATTCAATACCGGTGTTATATTAATTTTACAGTTCTGGGGTTTATTATCTTTCAGGTCCCAATACGCAATTTTCTCCTCTTCATAATTACTCCCCCATTCAAGCCTGAAAGACTAAACCCCAAACTTTTTTCCTCTATAAGTTCCATCACAATCTAAATCCACGCTTAATAGTCAATGGGCGGTTGCGCGTTGGTTGCAACCACGGTATATGCGTTTAAAGCATAACCAAGGTTGTGACTGGCCAGCCGTCCTCAAGATTACGCCCTGCATCCCCTCACACTTAATCGGTGATGGGGATGTAATGGGCTTACTTGAGGTCGGTTCTTTTTTTGCTGAAATATTAATCCTCAATTTTATTATTTGTATTATTGCACTTTAATTTTTGTATATTAAATTGGGTAGATAAGAGCGTGAATATTTCATGATCCGCTTTTTATTTCAGGAAACATTTATATGAAGAAAAGTATGGTTCTATTGTCAATACTGGCGGTATGCCTTGGGTCAATAAACGCTTTGGGCACTGAGGCAGTCCCAGTAAAAGGTCAGTCGTGGGCAGTGCCTAACTTAGGTATGCAGTTCGTCTATGTTGAGCCGGGTTCTTTCCAGATGGGGCTTAACGCTGGCAATAGTAATGAAAAGCTGGTACATCAGGTAACCATCAGCAAAGGATATTGGATAGGGAAGTATGAAGTAACACAGAATGAGTACAAGTTGCTTATGGGCAATAACCCGAGTACTTTCAAAGGCGTCAACAACCCGGTAGAGCAAGTAAGCTGGGATGATGCAGTGAGTTTCTGTAAGAAGTTTACTGAACAGGAAAGAGTGGCAGGACGTTTACCTTCAGAATATGAATACCGACTACCCACAGAAGCTGAATGGGAGTTTGCTGCGAGGGGCGGTAACGCCAGTAAAGGGTATAAGTACAGTGGTGGCGATAATCTTGACAGTGTCGCATGGTATTATGAAAATTCCGGTAACTCCAGGATTAGCGAGTCTTCATGGAAGATAGAAACATTGAAAAGTAATAGTTGCCAAACACATGAAGTTGGTACGAAATCAGCTAATGAGTCAGGTATCTACGATATGAGCGGCAATGTATGGGAATGGTGCCACGATTGGTATATGTATGGGGAATACGCCGGTAAGAACAAGGCGGACCCTGCAAGAGTAGCTCCAGGTTCTGGTCGCGTAGTTCGCGGAGGCAGTTGGGAGGACACTGCCTGCGGCTGCCTAGTTACGATTCGTCGCAGCAGTTCGCCTAGTCGCAGTGGAGACGACATAGGCTTTCGTGTTGCTATCGCCTTAAGTCCAAAGTAACAAAATTTATAAGACTTTTTACAAGAATTTTTTTCTGATATCACTCACCTGGCAATGCTTGTGGCAGTTTTGATGAAATATAACGTTCATAATCACTGCGATAAAATTGCACCAAATCAGATTCGTTAATACGTTCACGACGATATAATACCGTTACACCTTCAGCAGCTTCAACCTTAATCCCACGATCCGTTATTTCTACCAGCTTGCCGGAAATCTTTGTTTTCTCGTCAATCGTAAATTTCACCTTGTCTCCGACAACTGCCGGTTTAAAAGGTTCATCTTCCATTAACTTGAGACGACGTTGCTGTTGCGTCAGCTTCACTGGCGCCGGTGGCATTGATATCGTTTTAAGATCCTGAATTGTCGCCGTCGGTTGATTGACGGTAACAGGAGCTATTTTTGTCTCAGTTGTTTTTTTTACGGAATGATCCGGTATGACAGGAGGTCTGTTGTCTGAACATTGACCTGCAATAATTAATATAATTACTACAGCCACTAAAATTATACTCAACCATCCGCAACCGGATCCACAGCCAGATCCTAAGCATCCATTGGTATTTGTGTTGGTGTTTTCAATATTTACCTGAATATTATGGACTGATTTAGGTGTGGATTGCGCCGATGGCGGGACTGGAGACGTTGGCACATTTAAGAACTCACCGCAATGACGGCATTTGATTGCTTCATTCTTGATTAATTCGCCACAGAATTTGCAAGGTAGATAATCCTGGCCAATTGCTGCAGGCATTTTTTCAAAATTATCTGATAATGCTGGTAGTCCATTTGCTGTTTGCGATAATGTTAATCCTTTGTCACAGGATGGGCATTGGACAATTTTTCCAGACATCTCATCTGTCACTACAAGTTTTTGTCCACAATGTGGGCAATTTATTTTCATTTTCTCCCCTGAAATTATTGGTTATTACGTTCTGCATGGAAATACTCATCACAAAACTGTATGCGTTTCAACAGTTAAGAACAGCACCTCATTACTTGTTAATTTAACCATATTCAAAGTAATAGTCAAACATTGCCATAGACAATTCATGAAATTCCCAATTCCATCCATAATCGCATCAACCGAAAATTGGTGCTTTAACGTCCATGCTGGCTTGGATATGGTTGACCATAGGACGTGGTGAAATGTGTTATCACGGCCACTTCTGTTGTGCATTGTCAACTCTGATTCTAAAAATACTTAATTCTGCAATAACGTGAGCGCAGCATTTAAATATTCTTGCATCTGACTAGTAACTTTGCTGTACCCAAATTTCTTCACGACTTCACGATAAAGCACATCTTGCGGACAACTTTGAAACTCCATCAAGACCCAATGCATGGCATTTTTCAATTCTTCTGTTGGAATCTCGTCAATACTCCGTTTTGAAGAACTGTCAGAATCTGGACTCCTAAAGAATTTATATTGATCAGGACTTATGCCATAAGGCCAAAAAACCATCTCTTCAGAGTTCTTAGATTTTGCCATCTCCAAAGGAACATTTGCTGTTATGATGTTCAAAATATTATCACCGGAACGAGTGAATCCCCAAGCCTTGACTATCCGTTTGCACAATAATTTCCCTGTAATGGGACCCTCGTTATTAATAACTTGTATCATCTGATCCCGAATTAACGTCCGATTGTGTGGTTCGTAGAAGTTTTCTTGGCGTGGGCAGCGAGGCAAAACAATACATGGATATTTACTTTCAAAATCACAACTATTATTAACTTCAACATCGAATTCAGATTCGATTTTAACTGAATCAATTTCTAAGGAAAGTCCATCATCAATTTTAGAGATTGATTCTCCAATAGACCGTTTTGTAGCTGACTCGATTGCCGACAATAAATTCCTTTTCGTGGTTTCGGCATCGTGCCACCAGTCGGTAGACCATACCCGATAAATCTGCCAACCCAAGTTTTCCAGTACTGAATGACGGAGGCGATCACGATCACCAACTGTTGCGGAACGATGATAAGCAACTCCATCACATTCGATTCCGATAGCATAGTCTTTCGGTGAATCCGGGTGAACAATCCCAATATCAACTCGGTATCCTGAACAACCGACTTTAGTATGCACAACAAAACCGGATTCACGCAAGAATGCCACAATTTCATCCTCGAAACTGGAATCATAATCGTCATCTATATTGTTGTGAATATTATCAACGACAAAAGCAGTTCCTTTCTCCGCATAGTCAAGAAAATACTTTAAATGAATTGCGCCAAGTGCTCTGGTTCTTGACAAATCAATTTGGTATCCATGAATAGAAGAAAAAACAATAACTTCCTCTTTGGCTCTGGTAATTGCCACGTTAAGCCGACGTTCGCCGCCCTGTATATTTAATGGTCCAAAATTCATAGAAAATTTGCCACTCGCATCTGGCCCGTATGTGACAGAGAAAAAGATTACGTCGCGCTCATCCCCTTGTACATTTTCTAGGTTTTTAACAAACAATGGCTCGTCTTCATTTTCTGTAAAAAATGCCTCTAATTCCGGTTGTCTTCTGCGAGTATCGTCCAGCAGGTCTTCTATCAAATCTTTCTGTGCCTGGCTAAAGGTAACAATTCCGATGGATTTTCCGGATAGTTGAGGATTCTTTAATCGTTCAATCACTGCCGCAACTATGGATTCAGCTTCAAGACGATTGGTGCGTGACTTGCTCTTGTCATAAATCCCACCATCAACAAATTTGAACCGAACTCCAAGTGCGCCTGAATTACGTGCGGACGGGAACGTCAAAAGTTGATTGTCGTAATAATGACAATTACTGAAAGCAATCAGTGATTCGTGTCTGCTACGATAGTGCCATTTTAAATGCGCATCAGATAATCCGGAGGCAATACATTCGTCTAGAATGCTTTCCAAGTCTTCAGGACTATCCATTTCTGCAATCTCATCCTCATCTTCCTGGCGTTGGAAAAAATTGGATGGTGGCATCTGTTTCGGGTCTCCGACAACTATTACTTGTTGTCCGCGAGCAATTGCACCAATCGCATCCCACACCGGAATCTGTGATGCCTCATCGAACACCACCAAATCAAATGTAGCCAATCCAGCAGGCAAATATTGCGCCACGGACAACGGGCTCATTAAAAAGCATGGTTTTAAGCTTGGCAGTAAAGAAGGAATTGCTGCTAACAATGCGCGAACTGGTTTCTGCCTCGCTCGTTTCTCGCATTCACGTTTCAATAAGCCGAGTTCAGTACCATCCGGGCATGGTCCCTGCCGCCTTTTGGGAAGTTGCTCCGCTAGGCGGGAAACAATTATCTGGCTTGAAAGCTTAACATACATTTCGTCCAATTCTCTGAACTTTTTCACTTGAGAATCATGACTGCTGCCGAGAAAATTCCGCAAGGCTTCACTATTACTGACAATTTTGTTAATCATCATCATTCGGTATCCTTGCTCAAAAACACCGACAATATTATCGGATAAAATGCTACCGGTCTCAACTGCAGAAATTAAACTGTTTAAGCCAGCCTGTTGAGCATTATGCTTATTTTTTTGCCACAAACAATGACGACGTAATTCATTTTGCAGGGAAGATACATTTTGGGCTAATTCAATGCTGAAACTCAATACCCTTTTGCAGTCATTGCGGTATGCAGGGTTGATATTCAAGATTTGTTCAAATTTTCCAATAATCTTCTGGTAATAATTCCATCCAATCAATAACTGATTAATCTTTTCACGCAATGGACGGTCATGAGCAAATAACTCTTTGGCATCTGGCAACAAGTTTCCTATTTTTTGTTTTATCGCGTTTAATTGTTCATGTTTACTGCCACTCAATTTCAGTATAGCATCATGCAAACTTTTTCCCCATTCTATTATTGCCTCGATTTCCGCCCAATCAGCTTCAGAGTCATTCCAGTATGCTCTCAAGCGGGTTTCCGCCTGTGGTTTTATGTTATCAATGATTGCCAATGCTGCATTCAAACGGTCAAAAAGCTCAATTCTCTCAGACAGTTCTTGAATCGCAAGCGGAGCAGCGCCAATTTTTTTCAAATTTTTAATTTCTTGAAGAAGAGTGCGATTTTTAAAGTATCTGACAAATATGAATTTCTGTTTGTTTTCTTCTATGCGGTGGCGAATGCTTGCAGTATCAAGAGTACAAACAATATCTATTCGGAAATTAGATAATTTACCCAAAAGTTCGTCACGTTCGCGCCCAGCTTTTATTACACGAGTCATATCTTCGGCAAATTGTTTATAATTACCGGCGGTAAATTCTATCGTTAAATTATAGGAACCTTTCATAACCTCAGCCAAAACGGCCAAGTTGTAGATATCACAATCATCCGGCATGATGTTCTTAACCGCAAAAAATTCCGACATCTCCTGATAGCATCCAGTAAGGGATTCAGCAGCTTTAATCATTTCTTGAGCTACAGTCACCGCATCTTTTTCCCATTGAGGCGACCACTCACTTGCTTCTACTACAGCAAGTTTGCGACGGGTCTCCGAAGAAACAAGTTTGAAACTACCAGACAATTCCTCCGCAATTTTACGTAGTTCGACATAATGTTCCCTTGAGTGGTTAATGACTTCACCAATCGCAAAATCTTCTATGGACAATGATTTCCCGTGCTTAAGCAAATATGCAAAACAATTATATGCAGACAAACCATTTGGATAAACGTGGTGCAGCACTTCAACGTAATTATTAAGTTTCTGCCTTGTTTCATTTAATTGATGAGTGACTTCTGGCCATGCTGTAGTAATTGGTCTATCGGAAAAGTTCAACGCATCTGCAAATTGCTTGAATACTTCGCTCTTTCCTGATTTATTCGAGTGTAGTTCCAAACAGAACGGTTTTAGTCCAATACTGCATAACCTGCGATGCACAACTTTCAGAGCCGCCCTTTTTTCTGATACAAATAGCACTTTGCGGCCTAAAGCCAGATTATGCGCAATTATATTGGTAATCGTTTGTGATTTACCGGTTCCCGGAGGTCCATGTAAGACAAAACTCTTCCCGCGTTCAGACATTAAGATTGCCGCTAGTTGAGACGAATCAGCGCTTAGCGGACAGAATAACCTGTCAAAGTTAATTTGGCTTTCTATGTCTTCTGGATTAATATTATTGGTATTGTCAAATGCAGAGCCAGAATCATTAACGAGATGTTTAACCACTGGGTTTTGCATTAATAAATCGAGACGGCTTGTCAGGTCGCTCCACATAATAAATTTATTAAACGAAAATCTGCCGAGTTGAACTTCATTACGAACTTCCCATCCAGGTAAGTCTTTTACGCTTTGCTTGAATATCTGCAAAACCATTGGCACATTCACCCCTGAATCATCAGTCGGCAATGGATCAAGACCGCGAATATTCAATTCATAATCGCGGCGAAGTAATTCCAGCAAAGTAACATTTATGATGGTATCTTCATCTGAACGTTCAATACTGAATCCCGCCTGGACTGATTGGCGATTCAACTTAACTGGAATTAAAAGAATGGGAGCAATATGTGAAACGTCGGCAGTAGAAGTTTCTTTCCATTCCAAGAATCCGACCGCCAGAAAAAGAGTATTAACCCCTCCTTCCTCAATATCCACGCGCGATTGACGATATAATTCCAGCAGACGACGCGACAATATGTCATCTTTTAAAAAAGAACATAAACGCTTTCTGCGAAACTCTTCACGGAGAAAAACTCGTACTAGATCTTCGCCATTTGTATTTTCCAAAATGGCAAGGTTTCGCACATCTGTTCCGGCTAATAGCGAATTGGCACCATGGAGCGAAAACCGTTCATTAGCGGCAAGTTGATCTTCCAATGCACACGGATCAGCACTGGCAATCGGAATATTTTGTTTGGAGTCCTTGAAATTCAATAAACGATTGCGCATTGACAAATCTAAAAGTTTTTGTTGCCAGCGCATAATTCTATTAGCAATAGTCGCACCTGGTTCTAAGTTTATGTCGCTGATTAGTTCCCTATCAGTAACGTTGCGAATAATATTCCCTGCTTTGATAGTAGTAACCGGGGCGGTATCAATCATAATACCATCCGCATTGCGTTTAAGGGGTAATGGCATTATCCCTGTACCACGGGCATGAGCGATATCAATTGCACAAATAAATTTATCGTCTAAATTTAGGTTATGCTTGTGAGCCGCAGTTTCCGCCTGCGAAAAAGCGGTCCCATTAGCTACCACTGTAGTTTCAATAACTAGAATTTCATCGAGTTCCACTCTCTTGCGAATTGTCTGTAAGTCATCGAGCGGGGAGTCCGGAAAATGATAGTCTATCAAATGACATCCAACATAAGCATGACCCTGATGTAGCAAGATTAACGGATTTAATCCACATTGCTCCATTACTGATGCAAAAAGCAAAGTCAAATCAAGGCAGGTGCCAAGTTTATACTTGAAAATTACATCCGCAAAACGGACACGTTGTCCATTTTTGCCAAAAGATGCTGGCGGATTGCTATAGGTAATACCCTCTTTCAGTATCGCATCATAGATAGCACCGCATATTTGATAAACCCTTTTTTTATCGCGGGATTGGTAACCATCCAAAGATCCACTTCCAGTTCGCGTGGCAAGAAATGATGCAACACTTCCTTGCAATTGAGATATCACTTCCAGATTTGGAGTAACAAAGGCTGCTAAAATATCCGGCATGATATCTCCGCCAAACCATTCGTCGTAGGCAAAAACGGTAACCGGATAATTTTGAGAAAAAAAGATTCCTGAATTATCACCAATGCTCAAATGGATTTGTCCTTGCAGGCGTTCAGAAAGTTCGGCAAGAAAAGAATAATTCAGATTCAGGTTCAAATCCCTCAACGAAAAATCACTATTGGCTGGTATCGTATCAATGTACTTGATGGTTTCGACAATAAATTCAGGAGTTGATGAAAATTTGCAAAACACTGACTTTAAATCGTAATCCGTATGGTTGTGAATTCTCATGTCCCGGAGCAAAGGAATTGCATTCTGCTGTAACGCAAAATTGACTTTAGACAAATGAATCAAATCCACCGAAATGTTTTTTTCATCAACTGCGGGTTTCGCTTTTTCACTTTCCGTCATGAATTTAAAATCCTATATTGTCTGCTTGATGGTATAGATACTTCATAAATTGGCTCTTTCTTAAATCAATAGTTTGATAAAAAATACGCACTCGGATAGATATAGTATATTTCATCATAGAAATAAATTCAACTCTGAAACTGCGCTTATCCCAGAAAGGTATTATTTTGCGACTTGTAAAACTAAAGGCACCACCTGAAAAATTTAATCTTCATTGGGTAAATTCCCCGACCCTTGGGTCGGCTTTAGCTTTTATGTATTAGTTTTTGTTTTCGTATCTACGGCCCGCCCACAGAGCGTGGGAGTCCGTCCGTAATACCCCGAGGCTTGCATCGGGGATAGGATGGACGCGAGGAGATTCTTTATTAAAATCACAATAAAGGATTGCCGTCTGCGTCTTCCTTCACCATACAAAGATCAATCACTACCCATATCAAAACTGCTAACAATGGAACGATAGTCCATCCAAGTAACACTGTAAGTACTAATTGTATAATAGCAGTACTTTTATATCCAGCATAGAAATTGTGAATCCCTAGTGCTCCAAGAAAAAGGCCTAATACGACATATGTTAGACGAGTTTTAACTGGGCGACTGACTATTTGTGACATGTTATCGGTTGCTACGCCACAATTGGTACAGATGCACGCCTTATCAACTAATTCTTTCCCACATTCTTTGCAGAACATTTGTTTTTCCTTTCCTTATTATGCTCGCTGGCAAGTTATAAATGGTTAATTTTAATTACAACAAGAAGCTTGAGTAATATAAATTAAAGCAATACACGCAGTCCGATATTGACAGAATTCATAAATATATTTTCCCCTCTACTGTTTATTCCTTCAAATCTTTGAAATTTAAGTAATATTTTGCTATCAAAATAAATTAGCTTGAGCAAAAGCCAAGTCAAGGCTGTTACTTGTTTATATTAATTTATTTTAGAATTTCCAATGTCTTCCCGTCTTTAACCGCAATCAGCAAATAATTTTCAAATAGCTATAAGATGCACTTACACATTGGTATTGGTAGGGTGTTAGCGGGGTCGTACCCGAATGGCGCTAAGTTAAGGTTTTTGAGCTTATTTTGGTCAATTTCTTTTAATTACCCCAATTGTTGAAATATCGAGAATTTCCCGAGATCAATTTAGCAGGGTCGTACCCCATGTTTTTAAGTATTCATACATATTTTACCATTTATTAATTAAAAAAGTGTCGTTAAATCAATTTTCAGTAAAGTGGCAAATTTAAAATTGAATGCTATCATTAGTGCTCCGTTGTAATTGCTGGTAAACTAACTAACCGCAGAATATAGAACATGACACGTACTTTTGCAAAAACAGGATACGTCATTTTTTTATTATTCAGCTTAGCCGCCTTGCAGGCGGCAAATCCGGTAATTGCGGTTGACGGCAAAGATACATTGGACTTTGGAACCTTTCCCGCGAATGTCAAACAAAGCGGAATATTTAAAATCCAAAATAAAGGTGATGCTGTGCTAAAGATTGGCGGTATCCGTAAAACTTGCGGTTGTTCCATAGTAAAAATAGAGAAAGAAGAAATCCCGCCAGGTGGCAGTTCCGCCTTAACTGCCGAAATATTGACAGAGTCCATCAGCGGACTGTTCAGCAAAAACATCTATGTCGAATCCAACGACCCCAAGCAGCGTTTTCTCCAACTTAATTTTACCGGCAAAGCTGTTCCGTTATTGACCGTTTACCCAAAACCTTATCTTTATATTGGCGCTCTGGCTACGGGAAAAACTTATGAGTATAAATTTCGCATTGAATCAAGCCGCGATGGCGTTAAAATGGCGGAAGTTATTGTTAAATCTGAGGATAAAACCGAGGCTAAACTGCTGCAGGAGACCCCGCATCAGTTTACTTTGAGTGTGAAAACTTCACCACATCGTAAAAATACGCCTCTGTCGATTGAGATTGAAATTCAAGTTTTGGAACCGTCCGGCTGGAAACCTTTGCTCTTTAAGCTGCAGGGGCGCACCGCCGATTAGTCGTACATCAATCCCAAAAGCTAGGAGCAGTTTTTTGTTTCGCACGTTTCGAAACTTTCGATACCACGGTATCGGCAGCCTCTCAGAATACGAACCAATTCTCAAAATCTTCGCAATCTAATTTAAAATTTCAACCTTATAGAGTATAACTCGCGATGTTAATTATTCCGAACTATTCAATAGTTTTCACCACAAAAAAGGTTTTTTGATATTTTTTTAATTTTTTCTTTAAAAAATTTTGCAAAAATTTTTTGGTGGGTTATTTATAAGTGGAGATTGTGATTTTCTTAGGTTAAAATAATAAGCAAGGAGTTCTTGAGCCATGAGTGTGAGACTTTTGTTGCGTTTTTCCCTGTTGTTTTTTCTGAGTTTATCGTTTCAAGTTTATGCTACGGACAGCGATAATGATGGACTTAGTGATGCCGAAGAGACTGCTGCCGGCTACAATCCCAACCTGTATACCCGCTTTGTTTATGTTGACAATGCCATGAGTAACGATAATGGTGATGGTCTGACGCTGGTCAATGCCAAGAAGACAATAAGCGCCGCGGTTACAATTTCCAAGGTTGCGAATAAGGAAAATGTGATTTTGATTGCTGCAGGCGCCTATACAGGAAGCGCTAATAAAAATATTTCATTTGGCGGCTATAATATTAAGATTCGCTCAATCGATGGTGCGGCATCCACGATTGTTGACCTGGAAAATAGCGGGCGTTTTCTCTATTTGCATAATGGAGAAACGCTTAGTTCATGGTTGGACGGTTTTACTGTGCGCAATGGTTCTGCCGGTGATGGTGGCGGGGTATATATGGGTTCCGGAGCCGGGCTGACCATAAAAAACTGTGTATTTGAGAATAATCTTGGTATATCCTACAGTGGTGCGGTTTCAGTTGATACGGGGATTACAGAAATCACCAATTGCCGTTTTGTCAACAACATTTCAGCCTGGGGGGGCGGGATTACGCTGTACAAAGGTCAGGGCAGTATTTTGCGTGACTGTGAGTTCATCAGTAATAAAACCACAGACAACAATGGTGGCGCCATTGTAATCTACGACTGCAACGGCAGCGCCGTGGAGATTACGCGTTGTAAATTCATGTATAACCAGAGTTCTGACGCTGCCGGGGCTATTTATGCCCGCAATGGCAACAGTAACAATGCGGTGAATCTTACTAACTGTTTATTTTTAGACAATAAATCTGAGGATTACAGTGAATACTACGCTGATATGAGTACGGTAACTAACATGAAAAATGTAACTTTTGCCAAGTCACGTTACACCACTGATATGATCTGCCGATTTAACTCCAGCACTAATACCACGATACAGAATTGTATTATTCAAGGCGCGATACTGGATTTGGGTTCGATTACCGCCAATAACAATTGTGGACGGGACGATTTGACAACCTATGGCAGCAACAATATCACCAGTGAACCGCAGTTGACCTGGTCTGGATATCTAATGTCTACGTCGCCGTGCATCAATGCAGGGCTTGCCACAGGTGCGCCGACTGCCGATATAGATGGAGAGAGCCGCCCTGCAGGCGGCAGCGTGGATATCGGCTGTTACGAATTCACGGATAGCGACTCGGACACTATTCCGGACAAATGGGAGACGCTGAACGGACTTAATCCGAATAATGCATCTGATGCGGTTGCGACATTGTCCGGCAACGATATCAGTAATCTTCAGAAGTTTTATTTTGGCTGTAATCCGGCGGTATCAGATACCGCTGGCGACGGATTTTCTGATGGACAAAAAATTGCGGCTGGTTACAATCCGCGTCTGCCCTTAAAAGTTATTTATGTTGATAATGCCAAAAGCAACGATACCGGCAGTGGTCTGAGTTTGACAGACGCAAAAAAAACGCTGGCGGCAGCGGTCAGTCTGGTTAAAAATGCCGACTTTAATAATGTTATTAAGATTGCTGCCGGAACTTATACCGGAAGCGCGAATAAGAATCTGAATTTCAGCGGATACGATGTGCGGCTGTGTTCGATAGACGGTCCGGCAACGACTATTATTGACCTGCAACAGTCTGGGCAGTTTCTCTATCTTTACAGTTTTGTGCACGTGGAAGGTCTTACCATCCGCAACGGCAATACCGGTGATGACGGCGGTGCAATCGCGAGTATTGCTTACGGATTGACGCTGAATCAATGTGTGTTTGAAAACAATGAATCAGACGATGGCGGTGGCGCGGTATCGGTGAAATACGGTGGACAGATCAATATTGCCAACTGCCTTTTTCTGAATAATCAATCCTACTGTGGCGGTGCGCTTTGGGCAAAAGACAGCTATTCTCTGATTGTTAAGGATAGTGATTTTGACGGCAATATTGCCGATAATTATAAAGGCGGCGCGGTTAACGTTGATTCAGCATATAATTATGCCGCGTCCCTCGTCCGTTGCCGGTTCTTCAACAATCAAGCCGCCACCAATAGCGGCATTCTTTATATGCGCAGTGCAACCCCTATGCAATTTTTTCTGGTCAACAGCTTGTTTATGGACAACACTGCCCCAAACGGCGATATTGTAACGGAAGGCGAGGCAATCTTCAATATGACAAATGTGACGGTCGTGCGTGATGCTTCTGATGCGGCCTGCCGCTTCAGCGCCGCAACGGTCGCCACACTCTTGAATAACATCATTTATGGAACGATTACCAATTTCGGCGCCATGACTGCCAACAATAACTGTTCGCCGATGAATTTAAGCGCTTACGGCAGCAACAACATTACTGATAATCCTCAGCTAACCTTGGGAGGTTATATCAAATATGGTTCATATTGTATTGATGCCGGACTTAACACCGGAGCGCCGGAAGAAGACATGGATGGCATCGAACGACCGGCAGGTATCGCCACGGATATTGGCTGCTACGAATTTAAAGACACCGATGGCGATGAAATCCCCGATGGCTGGGAAATCGCCAATGGTCTTAATCCCAATGACCCTACAGATGCTTTGATCTCCGACAGCAATAATGTTAGCAATCTGCAGAAATTCTACAACAATCAAGCGCCGACACTGCCGCCGCCGGATCCGCTGGCGGACAATGACAATGACATGCTGCCGGATGGTTGGGAAGTCGCACAATTTGGCAACCTCGCTCAAACCGGCGCTGGTGATACCGATGGTGACGGCAAATCTAATTTACTTGAATATCTGACCGGGCGCAAACCGACCAAAACCGAAGCGCCTGATACCAACGATGCTTTCCATCTGCGAGTATTCACCCCGATTAATTAACCCTTAATATTAAATGAAGCGAGCTAAAAATGTTCAAAGAGATATTTGTGAAGCGATTTTTGTATATTTCCGTCCTGTTATTGTCAATACCGGCTTTTGCCGCCGGGAATGCCGGCGAGGTTGATTTCCAAGAGCTGCTGAATAAATACGCGGTGGCATATTCGGCAATGGATATCAAGGCGCTGGAGCCAATGGTTACCTCTGAGTTGCTGGAACAACTCAAGGAGCAATTTCACGAATACCGCAAAGCTCATCAGAAACCGGAATTGACGGTTGTTTATTCCAGGCAGCAAGATGCGGCAACAGTTGTGACGGCAGCCACGCTGAAAGTTGGCGGCAAGGATGTTTATGCTAATCAACAGACCATATATACCCTGAAAGACAACCGCATTGCCGGGGTTAAGCGTTTGGAAATTCAGGTTCCAGCGGTAAAGCTGCGGCAGGAATCGTTCTGGGATGCCGTCCGGGCATCTGATACAGTGGGGATTATCAATGTAGAGAACAAAGCGGTTGAGGTGGCTGCCCCGAATGGGGTGACTGCCGCGCCTCCGCAACCGGGCGCCACTGCGGCGGCCGGCGCCATCAAAATATTGCTCACCGGTGAAGCAGTTACTGGCAATGAAATCGAACTGCCGAAGTGGGCGATTTATCAGTTGAAGCCTGGACGGATGCTACTGCCGTTAAAGAAATCCGGCAGCAGCTATGAGGCGTTTGGCGCCGGTTATGAAATTCCCGCACTGCCGCAGGGCAATGAAAAATTATTCGCAGATGTTTTTAATCAGTACAAGCAACTGGCGCCGGAAAAAGAGAATGATTTTTTGAAAAATCTGCTGCTGGACTCAAAATTTAAAATGCTGCAGTTCCCGGCGCTACGGAAAATTATTGTCGCCGGAGAGTTCAGTCGGAAGCTGAACGCTGCGGAGTTGGAGTACTGGCATAAGTTTTATCTAACACTCGGCGATGACATGGCGCTGAAAAGTACACTGTTAAATAATTTGAGCAGCCAAAATTTTGACGCTAATTCTCCATTGTTTTTGGCGGCGCTGGAAGACAGACAAGTCAGCGGCATTGCCGGCAGGCTGTTTATGCGTCAGGACAAAACCGTTTTTACCGCCAAAATGATGCAGTTCCTTGAAGAACCGGCAAAACGGGAAATTGCTCTGCGCAACGCCGCGGCGCTTTCCGGCAATCCGGAGTTCGTCGCCAAAGCCATGAAATATTTTGACCCGAATGATAATAAAATGTTCGTTATATATGTGCCCTTGCTCACTGCCAAAAATAATCCGGCCGGCAAAGAATTTATTATAAAGTTCCTCGAGGAATCCGACCGGGAAAAAGATTTCAGCGCCAGATTCATGCTGATGGCAACCATTTGGCGAAGCAACAACAGTGATTACGTCAACGAAACTAAATCCTTCATAACCGCCGAAGAAAATAACACAAAGCTGATGAAATCTCCGGCATATTTGTTTGCGCTGGGCTATCTCTACCGCAACAACGACCTCGACGGCATGAAAATGCTGCTGAAATATTTAGACTCAGTCAAGCCGGGGTCTCGTGAAGAAATGATGTTGCGCAATTTAATATCAAACTTAAGAATCCGCGTTGTTTCCGCCCCTGTCGCTGCTTCAGGCAGCGCGGTTGCCGCTCCGCTTAAACCGGAAAAAATCCAGCGCAGCGCCACCCGGATTACTCCGGTTGAACTTCTCCGCCGTCATCTGGAATTGACCATCACGAATTCTGAAAATATTCAGCAAAATACAACCAGTAATGCTAAGGAGTTATTAAAGAAATAAGTGGTATTTATACTCTATAAGGGAGAAATTTTGGGGCAAAGTCGAAAGTTCCCCCCTGAGACGCCAGTAGAAAGCGCCAATTATTTTTGAACGATTCCTGACAAGTAAATTAATTAAGGAGCAATAAATTAAGATGAAAAAAATGTCCATCAATAAAACTCTGCTGATCGTTGCGCTGAGTATTTTCTCCATGGCAATTGCCAGCGCTTCGGGCGAACAATATTACCTGGCGCACAACGCCATTCTGCGGGGGATTCATGAACGCGGAGTTGATCTTGTCCCGGTTAATAATAAACCCGCAACTGATACCCGCGAAGTTTTCGCCACTGAAAATATTCTGGATGAAAATAATAATCCGGCAGTGCGAAGCTGGGTGGCAGGCAATCAGCCTAAAGCCATGGGCGCTCCGGTAACTCAGTCTGACCTGCAGATGCTGAGAAGCATCATCGTCGGGATGTGCAATACATTTGTGGATAAGTCAAAATTTAAATTAAATCAAAGGTATATTTTTGCTGACGCGTATATCACTATTAATGACGGTAAAGGTTTCACTAAGGTTCCGAAAGAATACACCGATAAGAAAATTGATGTTTACTCAAACTCTTTTACCGATGTCCCCATCCTGTGGATTCATCTTGATGAAATGGCGCAGGTGTTAAATAAGATGAAAACCAGAGTTGTAGAATGGTACTATTCCGACCCTGGCTACCCCTGGAGCTACAAAGGAGGGCTGACATGGTATTATTCCAGAACATGGGGATACTATTTTTATAATGGTGTCAGATATGACTATGAGGATGGCCCCGCAGGCTATCAAGACCGAAATGGCTGGGCGCAATACACCCACAGAACAAAACAAAAATCAATTGATGTGTTTTATTACGATGGTGTTACTACTACTAATACGTATGAAGGAGTAGACGGCTATGATACCCAGGTATATGTGACCAGTTACCCCAACGCGTCTTATTACAACCCGGCGAGTGACTCTAAAGACTATTATTATTTATCGAATCAAGGCGGTCCGGATCCGTCTCCGCAGCAATGGGATTACCAGTGGCATAGAATTGCGAATTTTCAGATTAATACACTCTATAATGTACCGGACTTGACCTGTGATGATCCGGTTTTACCGCCGGTTACAATGTACTATGAATATGACGAGAACAACAATCCGATTATGGGTTATGGCTTTTCTGGCGGCGGTAATTCGGTCAGCTTCAGCATTTATTACTATGTGATTGATAAAAATCCACCTACTGTTTCCGTATCTAATCCCGGACGCGGACCGGATAGCTCCGATAACGATTTGACCAAGCCGCGATGTTTAAGTTGTGTCGCCAAGGGGCTTGATGAATATTTTGAGAAAGAAAATATGTCTGCCACGTATCCGCTTGGCGTTTCCGATAGTTCTGGCGGGATGATGGTGTTTGCCTATCTCCAGCGTTACAATTTTGCCGGAATTACTAAATTACATTTCAGCCTGGACACTCGCTTAACCGTATATGAAACCGGCGAACAGTTAGTGGACAACACCCTGGTGCGCTGGCGTTTTACCGAGGTTGAACGCCCCAAAGGCATCAATGCGCTGCTGGCATGGGATCAATGGCCGGCAAACGGCGGGGAACCCGCCAAAGCAAATGCGGTTGAAAGCATGGCATATTACACGTTGATCAGAATTGTTGACACTTCTGGCGCTACTACCGGCTATGAGATCAAGTTCAATGAAAACATCACTCATGTTTTCGATGCTAACGGCAATTTTACCAGGGCATACAAAATTGAAGACGGCGAATTACTGGAAGCGATTCCACCGTTTTCCGGTTTAACTGTCTCGCGACTTGGTAGTAAAATCATCAGCGTTGTCTCACCACTTGGCGAATTTAAACCAATTTGGTCCTGGTCTGGAAGTGTTGAGGTAATTACCGGCATTGAGCGTAAGTTTCCAAATGGTTCGCCGATGGGCAACATTACATTCACCCGTGATGTGACCACTGGCACAAATGGCGGGACTGAGGTTACCGAAACTACCACGGTTGCCGATGGCAATGGCACCACTACTAATAAAAGTTCAATAAAATTTCTGGAAGATACGGCAACAGAAAAAAATATTGCTGAACATCGTGTTTATGCGGTAAACGGCGGCGTTGTCGGCAATGTTGCCAGACTGATTAGAATTGCCACGTTACCCGGCAGCCAGGCCGGCATTCGTGACGTTACCGAGTCTGTAACCGTCAATGGCAATACCGCCGTCAAAAGAATTCGCTACCAATCATTTCCCTGGAACGAAGAGATCATCGAAGAAATTACTGCTTACGGCAGCGCCGATGAACGGACAACTGCTTTCGGTTATTATACCGGCAGCAGTAATGGCGCCGCCTACGGCAAGCTTAAGTATCAGTCGGACTCTAATGGTTCCTGGACTTTCTATAATTACGATTCCAGCGGCAGAATATCGCAGGAAACCACTCCGTTTGCTCACGAAACCATGCAACTTGACGCTAATGGCAATCTGGCTTCCAACTGCCGGATTACCGAATACAGTTATGAGCCGGTGGTTTCCGGTGACGTTGCCTACCCCGGCGATACCAGACCGCGCTGCGTTGTCAAGAAAGCCGAAGGCGTTGAAATCGGCCGCGAATATAATATCTATCTACCCAATGAGTTTCACCATATTGTCTGCCGTACGCCGGGCGCGGCGTGGAACGCAACCGACAATCTAAACACTGCCTATTACTCCTATACTTCCGGGGATTTCACCGGGAGGCAATCAAAAATTGCACACAGCAACGGCGCTAAGGAAATATTCAGTTATGCCGCTGCCAATGGCGGACTGACTACGACGGTGGACAAAGGTTACGGCGCCGGGGATACCATTACCTCCGGGACTCGCACCGTTACCGAGGTAAATGCCGCCGGCAATACGCTCAGCGTAGTGGCCAGCGATATCGCCAGCGGACTGACAATATCATCCGAAACTCATACTCTGGACGGATATGGTCAGCCAACCCGCACCGACTACCTCGGCGGCGCCTATTCCACGACTGAATACGGCTGTTGCGGGCCGACTCAGCAGGTCGCCAAAGATGGCTCTGTTACCACCATGGGATATACTCCCTTGAAACAACTCAGCCACACCGCGTCCGCCGGCGTCACCACGTTATACACCTATGATGCGCGCGGCAACGTCACCGCCACCACCGTCAAAGGCTCCGACAACTCCGAACTCACCTCCACCAACACCTATAACGCTGCCGGCGAACTCATCGCCACCACCACAGCGGATAACAAAACCACCACTTTTGCCGAAACCTGGACAAACGGCATTCGCTATAAAATCACCACCTATCCCGACAGTTCCACCAAAATTGAAAAATTCAACAGCGATGGCTCGCTCGCCGAAATCTACGGCGCCGCCGTCCATCCGGCAAAATACAACTACGGCGTGGAAAACAACCAGCTTTATACCAAAGTAATCCTCACCGGTGATAACAACAACTCCGAACAATGGCAGAAAACTTTTTATGACATGACCGGCAATGCCTATAAGACCGTCTATTCGGACAACTCGTCCCGGCAGACCTTCTATGATGCTTGCAACCGCCCGGTCAAGCAAGTTTCGCCCTCCGGCATCGTCAACCTCTCCGCCTACAACAATGAGGGCGAAGTTTCAGCCGCCGCCGTGGACATGAACCGCAATGACACGATTGATTATTCCGGTACCGACCGTATCACCGGATATGAACATTACGTCACCACTAAAAACAGCAGCATCGTCCGCCGAAACGTCTCCAGCATCTATCCCGGCAGCTCCGGCTCCCCCGTCGAAGCCGCAATCGATGAAACTTCCACAGACGGACTCAATTCATGGCAAACCACTTTCGGCAGAACAACTTCCAGCCAAACCGTCCTTGACGGCAGCGGACAGCAGACCGTGTTTGTTACCAATCCCGACGGCTCGACCACCGTCAATGTTTACCAAAATGGCAAAATCACCAGTTCCACTCACAGCGTACTCGGCGTCACCACTTATACCTATGACGCGTTCAACCGCCTGGCAGGCTTCGCTCATGCCGAAAACGGTTCCGCAAAAACCACGTCATACACCTGCAACGATGCCGGGCAAACCCTCACCATCACCGAAAACCCCGGCAGCCGCGTTACCGCTTTCGCCTACGACGACATGGGACGGCGCACTTCCGTAACCTATCCCGGCAACCGCACCGTCAATTACACCTATGCCCCCACCGGCGAAGTATTGACCGTTTCCGGCGCCGACACCTACCCCCAAACTTTCACCTACGACGCTCAGGGCAGGATGAAAACCCTCACCACCTATAAGACCTGTCCCGGAACGCCGGAAACCACCACCTGGAATTATACCTCCGCCCGGGGTTTCATGGTTTCAAAAATTTATCCTGATAATAAACAAGTTACCTGCACCAATGACCCCGATGGCAAAATCCTCTCCCGCACCTGGGCAAGAGGCATCACTACCACCTATGGGTATGACAATGGCGGCAGCCTCACTGCGGTAAGCTATTCCGATGGCGCCACTCCCGCCGTCAACTACTCCCTTGACCGCATGGGGCGCGTTACTGCCGTAACTGACGCTTCCGGCAGCCGGACGCTGAGCTACAACGCCGATGGCTCCCTTGCAAATGAATCCATCCCGTATATAGTATCCGGCGCAGTGCAGTACACCTACGACAACTTAGGCAGGAAAACCGGAATGCAACTCAAACAGAACAGTGCGGCGGTATTTACCAATAGCTACGGC
>CAYMSF010000045.1:0-33692 GCA_964392985.1 uncultured Victivallaceae bacterium
TAGACTGCTGATCCTGCTTATTCTGCTGATCCTGCTTATTCTGCTGATCCTGCTTATTCTGCTGGTCCTGCTTATTCTGCTGGTCCTGCTTATTCTGCTGGTCCTGCTTATTCTGCTGATCCTGTTTATTCTGTTGATCCTGTTTAGCTTCCTGAGTTTTCTTCTTTGCTTCTTCCTGCTGTTTTTTCAATTCTTCAATTTTTTTGCGTAGTTGCGCAATCATTTCACGATCTTTCAGGAGTAGCTGCTGGTTTATTTCAGGACGGCAGTCAGATAATTTACCCGGTTTATCCGTTGCGACTTCTTTTACATCTTTGTTGTCTTTTACATTCTTATTATTACTATTAGCAACAACTTTTTGGGCCGGGGGTTCGGGAACAGCGTTATTTGCGACCATGGCCTGGACATAAAATTCTTCAGCTTTATTGGTGATTGAGTCGGCACTGGAGAGTTTTTCCAACGCGCCGTCAAGGTTCTGCGCTTTGACCTGGGCCATAGCGGCGTCCACTTCCGCTCTTTCCTTCTGATGTTCCATAACTCCGAGATTCTGGTAAGCTCTTGCCCGTACCGCTTTGTTATTCTGACTTAGATTAATGGCGTCGGAATAGGATTTTGCGGCATTTTCGGGATTGTTATTCAACATGGACTCGCAGCCGGAGTTGTAAGTGGTTACAGCATCGGCAGGAGTTGCCTTTTTTGAATCCGGCGGTACGGGTTTCTGTTTCTGCGGCGGCAATATGTTTTCCGGTTGCGGCGGTGGCGCTTCTTGAGCGACGGCATTGGTGTTAAAGCTGAGAGCAATGATGATTGCCAGTGCAGCATTCTTTACCTTTATCGTGCCGCGTTCTGAAATTACCAGCCAGAGCAATAATCCTAGAATAGCGAAAACTAACGGATAGTAGAAACGTTCTATCGGCCGGGTGCGAATACCTTTTTCCGCGTCTTTCGGTACCAGATTTTTAATGTATTGGCGAATGGTATCCAGACCGGACGAAGTTACGGTGCTGCGGACATAAACGCCACCGCTGGCTTGAGCCAATTTTACCATTTGGGTTTCATTCAGCTTTGATTTAACCAGTTCGCCTTTGCTGTCGCGAATGAATGCCGGAGTTTCCTTGCTGCCGCGATTAACCGGAATCACCGCCGGGGTTGCCGGATCGCCGAGCCCGATGATAAACAACGGTATTTTTGCCGCTTTTAAACTGGCGAGAACTCTTGAACTGTCACCTTCCAGTTCGTCACCGTCGGTAATCAGAATAATCGCCCGGTTGGAACCTTCCGCCGCATCAAATGCTTTTTCCGCGTTTTCAAGCGCGAGCTGCAGATTGGTGCCGCCGAGCGGGATGGAGGAGGTATTCAATTCATCCGCATATTGAGTCAAACTCGCCTGATCGGTCGTGAGGGGGCATTCCAGAAAGGCATTCCCGGAAAATGCCACCAGTCCCATCCGGTCACCGGCTGAAGTGTTGATTAACTGGCGCAGCAGCCATTTGCCGTGTTCCAGCCGTGAAGGTTTAATGTCTTCCGCCAACATACTTTTGGAAACGTCAAAAAGGACCATCAGGTCTCTGCCGCGGGTTTCGTAAGGAATGAGCTGAGTGCCCCAATACGGGCGCGCCAGTGCAATCATCAGTAACATAATTCCACCGGTAAATATCCAGAACCGCACCAATCGCCGGGGGCGGGAGACGAGAACGTGTTCAGGATCGGAGGCACGGCAGCCGACCAGCCGTTCCAACTGTACTGCCCGCCGGGTTCTGGCGTACCATCCCAGCAGGAGTATTGTCACAATCACAACTGGTATTGCCCAAAGTATCGTCGTGTCAAGAAAATTCATAATTTTACGCTCCGGTTTTCCGGCTCCATGTCGCAATTTTAAGCCAGCGTTACCAGCGGTGATGATATTTTAACAACCACCGGTTCGCCGGTCTGCAACATGTTCCCAGTAACGTTCAAGCGGTTTTTAGTGCCGGATTCAGTTACTGACGGCGCCGAATCAATTAATTACAATTACTTATATTGTTAATACTCGATAATGTTGATAATTTAAAATAGATTGCAATTCCGCTGACGCTGAACGAGTGTCTTGCGATCGTCTTTTTCCGTTCCTTCATCAGGCGATATTTATATCGCCAATCAGTCGGATCGAACAAAGCCAATTCACAATCCTACTCGTCCATGTTAAGTTTTCAACCTTATCGAGTATAGAGACAAGTAATTATAGCCAGTGTTCAACGTTATTTTGATTTTTTTGCCGTTTTTACTTTTTTCTTCGGGCGGGTTTTATTCTTGTCAAAGGTCTTGCGGACCGGTCCGCTGGCCTTGATGTGGCGCGGTTTTACAGCTTTCGGGGAGCTGTGAATACTTTGCACTTTTTTCGGGCGGGCACGCAAATCAACAAGAATCGGCCAGCCGGTGAAATCGAACGACTGCCGCAACACCCGGATCAAATAGGCCAGATAGTTATCCGCACAATAATCAGGATTATTAACGAACAGAATAAAACGCGGCGGTTGAGTTCCGGTCATCGCGGAATAATATAATTTTAATGGTGAATTGCCGGTTACAGGCGGTGAATTGCGGGCAAAGGCATCCAGCAGCACTTTGTTTACGAGCGAGGTCGGTACTTTGACATCCATCTGCGCCATAACTTCGGCAGTCTGATCCAGCAGTTCGTCAATGTTGTTGCGGGTTACAGTACTGGTAAACACCACAGGGGCATAACTCAAATGGGGCAGGGTGTAACGAATCTCCTCCATTAAGTGTTGTTTCTTTGCCGCCGCAGAATCCAGCAGGTCAAATTTATTGGCGACAATGATGCAGCCTTTGCCGGCTTCTACAATCATGGCCGCGATTTTCCGGTCCTGGGCAGTAACGCCGTCAGCGCAAGCTTCAACTAGAAATAAAACCAGTTGCGCGCGCTCTATCGCCTCATTCGTGCGCATCATACTGAACATCTCCAGGGCATCTTTAACCTTGGCTTTTTTGCGTAAACCGGCAGTATCAATCAGCATAGCCGGGATGTCTTCGCCTTTGTAGCGCATCGAGAAATCCACATCAATCGCGTCGCGGGTGGTACCGGCAATTTCACTGACCATGACCCGTTCTTCGCCAAGCAGCCAGTTCACCAGTGAGGATTTGCCGACATTCGGACGGCCGACGACAGCAATGCGAATTGGTTCCTGCTGCTGCGGCAACTCCTGCCGCAACGGGATGCCTCTCAGCGCGCTGTCCAGTAAATTGCCGATGCCGCGCCGGTGCAGACATGATACCGGAAATATCTTGTCAAAACCAAGTTCAGCGAATCCTGACACTTCTGTTTCGGTCTGTTCATTATCACATTTATTAATAGCGAGAAAAACTTTTTTGCCAATACCGTGGAGGCGGTCGGCAACTTCACGATCCAACGGAGCAATACCGTCTTGAACGTTACAGACAAAAATCAACACATCCGCGCCTTCAATCGCGGTTTCAACCTGTTCGCGAATGCCCTTGTCCCAGATGTTGATATTCTTTTTCTCGCCGGTAAAGGTGCCGAGTCCACCGGTATCAACCAGCTGGAAGTGACGACCCTGCCAGCTTGCCGGAGCGACAAGACGGTCGCGGGTGACCCCGCTTTGTTCATGTACTATGGAGATACGTTTCCCGACTATTGCATTGAATAGCGAGGATTTGCCGACATTCGGGCGTCCGACGATTGCCACCAGCGGCACTCTGCCGATATCTTCAACTATAATTTTGTCATCCATCGCTGTTATCCTTACAGTAATTTGCAATATCCCTGACATCCGTCCAAACTCATATTGATGCAGACGGGATTGATGGATGAATTGCATTATCCACCTTCTTAATATAGCCGTTCAGAAGTGAATATAACAGAACCATTTACGCTATTTTAAGAGATTTTTTGTTTTCTGTACTATATTCTTCGCTCCTGCAATTTGGGAAAGAACCCTTAATTTTATTTTGCGGCAGGCTCTCATGGCTTGTATTTATTGAACTTTGAAGCATATTGAGTAACCCCGCGACGGGCGGTTATACTCTATAAGGTTTATAGAGTATAAATAATTTTGCCGGATAAGCTGAGATTAAAATGGCTGAATACAATAAAGATTTTTCATTTTTTCGTAATGCCTGGAGCCGTTACCGGAGCGACCCGCTGGCGATGGTCGGTCTATATGGCGTTATTTTATTGATTGGCGTGGCAGTGATGGCGCCGTTGCTGTCGAACAGCCGTCCTTTACTGCTTTACCGTGACGGACAACTGACTTTTCCGTTCTGGCGTTATATTTTTGCCCCCGACAGCATTGAATCGCTCGTGGAAAAAGTGTTTAACTACTTTTTGCTGTTTTTACCGTGCGCCGGTATTATATGGTTTTTTCTGCGCCGCCATGCAAAAAAAATGTTATTTATTTGCATCGGTACGATGGCAATACTGTTGACCATACCATTCTTTTTAGCGTCGCCACACGTGGACAAGAATGACTGGAGGGCAGACACCGCTATGCTGAAAGGTAATAATATGGTGATTTTTGCCCCGGTAAAATTCGGGCCCTTTGAACTGGTCGGACTGCCTTATGAAAAACCGTCGCGCCGTTACTGGCTGGGGACAGACCAGATCGGACGGGATGTCCTCGCCAGAATGATTTACGGCAGTCGGGTTTCGCTCGCTGTCGGGGTTTTTGCCACCGCAATAGCAATGATCATCGGCACGATTGTCGGTATTTGCTCCGGTTATTATCGCGGGAAACTGGACTTGATTCTCATGCGCATCGTCGAAATTATCATCTGTTTTCCGACATTTTTGTTATTGTTGATTCTGATGTCCATGTTGATCGGACGGAAATTTGAACAGTCAACCCTTATTGTTATCGCGGTAATCGGTTTTACCGGCTGGATCGGGCTGTGCGGACTGGTCCGCGGCGAAACGCTGAAAAACCGTATTCTGCCATACATTCAGAGTTGCGAAGCCACCGGACTGCCGGTATGGAGAATTATGTTATTTCATCTGCTGCCGAATATTTCCGGACCGATCTTGATTTCATTTTCATTCGGTGTCGCCGGAGCGATTCTGGCGGAAAGCGGTTTGAGTTTTCTCGGTTTCGGCGTTCAAGCACCGACCGCCAGTTGGGGCGGTCTGTTACGGCAGGCGTTTGATGATCCGTTTGCCTACTGGCATTTGACGCTCTGTCCCGGACTGGCGTTATTCATCGCGGTCTGCTCATTCAACTTCACCGGCGAAGGTCTTAGAAAAATTCTCGACCCAAGATAATACCTGATTTATGGACATTAATATGCGGATACTTGTAGATGCAGACGCTCTCCCGCGGGAACTGAAAGAAGCATTGTGGAAAATCGCGGAACGGGAGCAGGTTATGGTTATCATGGTTGCCAATCAACATCACCGCCTGCCGGTATCAAATTATATTTCCGGCGTGGTTGCACCCTCCGGGTTTAACGCGGCGGACGACCGGATTGTTGAATTGATTCAAGCCGGCGATCTGGTAATCACGGCGGATATCCCGTTGGCAGACCGGGCATTGTCCGGCGGCGCCAGTGCGGTAAATTCCCGCGGTGAACTCTTTTCCGCTGCCAATATCAAAAACCGTCTGGCCATGCGCGAACTGATGGAAGATTTGCGCGCCGGCGGCGAAATCACCGGCGGTCCCCCGCCATACAACCGTAAACACCGGGAAAATTTTGTCAATCAGATTGACCGGCTGTTAAGGCAGAGCAAACGTAATACCAAATAGAGTATAATTACTTTAGACAAAGCATATACGGGAAATACACTGGTCGAAACTTTCCTGCCCGCTGATAATGTCTATCTCCACCCGGAGAAAGAAGAGCGGAATATCATAACGGTCAAGCCGGGGCAGGCGCACCGCGTCTTTTTCCGTTGTAACAATAATTTCCGCACGGGCTTTTTTGGCTTGATTGACAAAATTAATAATTTCCTGCTGGGTGAAACGGTGATGGTCGGCGAAATGTTCAGCCGTAACAAGTTCTGCTCCCAGCCGGTGCAGAAAAGTTTCAAAACTTTCCGGGCAGGCTATTCCTGAAAGGGCGGCAACCCGTTTACCTTTCAGCAGTTCCAGCGGTTCACGCTCCCCGCGCAAATAGACATTTTCAAGATAGAGCGGTTTGTGGCAGCATTCAATAATTTCCGCCCGGCGGTTGTGATGCCGCAGGAATGCTTTCAGGTGGCGCAAATGATTGCCGCCATTGGATTTGGTTAGAAATATATAATCGGCGCGACGGATATTTTTTACCGGTTCACGAAGAATTCCGCGCGGCAGCACATGATGGTTGCCGAACGGATCAGTCGAATCAACCAGTACAATATTGATATGCGCTTTCAAACTGAGATACTGAAAGCCGTCATCGAGAATCAAAGTGTCAGTGGCAAATTCATCAATCGCGTACAGTCCGGATTTCACCCGGTCTTTATCAACCAGTACCGCGACATTGGTCAGGTTACTCGCCAGCATGAATGGTTCATCACCGGCATAATTCGAATCAAGGAGAAGATTTTTGCCGTCGGAAACGACTTTCGGCGGAACTTCGCGCTTTTTGGAATTGAATTTCTGCATCATTTTGACGAAAAATGAACGCTCTTTGCTGCGATAACCGCGGCTGAGAATTGCTACTTTTCGCCCTTTCTGACTCAAAGTTTTAGCGAAAACCTCTACGACCGGTGTCTTGCCGGTGCCGCCGCAACTTAAATTGCCGATACTGACAACCAGACAGCCAATGGCACGATTGCGGATGATGCGTTTATCATACATCCACAAACGGAATTGCACCACCAGCCGGTAAAAGCGGGAGGCAACGAACAGTACCATCATTATGCCGATATCAATCGGTCGACGCCGTTTTTCCAGAATTAATTCCAGAAAATACTGTTCCAGACGTTCATTTAATTTGCCAGCCATATTATAATACTATTGTATACCGCAACCGCGATAAAATTATGTTTTTATCGCTGACTGCCAGATTTTTTATTGTTGTAAAGCCGTTAATTTACAGCCTGAACCGCTATTAAGCAATCGCCGGTTCAAAATAGCGCAGGCTTTTTCACCGCTGTCTGCTAAACAACGGTATGCACTGGAATCAGGCGGGTAGTTTTTCCGGGGGGTGTTTATGGCAGATAATCAAAAATGAGTTTGAGGTCTAGGCTCCCAAGTTTTTTAGAGGAGTAATTATGAAGAGGAGAAAATTGCGTATAGGAACTTAAAAGTCACTAAACCCCAAAACTCAATAAGCATTATAGCACAATGATTTGTTAAATGTAAGACTTAATTGAAAAAAAATGAAAAAAAAAGCGTTTTTTTATGATTTTCAGTCAAAAATGTTTTTTTATGACGCGATTGCATTTATATTACCGGCTACAAAAATGTAAAGGGCATTAATGAGAATCGCAAAAAGAATTATCCTGGCATGGACGGCAGTTGTATTATGGTTTGGCTTGATTTTTGCTTTTTCCGCCCAGCCTGCCAATGAATCTGCGCGTGTCAGTAAAGGTCTCACGGCAATAATTCTCCGGTTCATTGAGAATCTCTTCAACTTGTCCGACACTAATGCCGAATGGATGGACTATCTGGTAAGAAAATCGGCCCATACCTTTCTTTTCTTTGTTCTCGCAATCCTTGTCGCCAATGCCGTATTGAAGACCGGCGTAAAAGGAATCAGAGTATTTATCATCGCCTTTATCATAACTTCGCTATATGCCTGTACCGATGAAATCCACCAGTTGTTTGTCCCGGGCAGAGGTTGCATGTTTTCGGATGTTGTCATTGACAGTGCCGGCGCTATCATCGGACTTGGTTTCTTCGGCGCTGTCTATTGGATAAAACAGCATAAAATTGTTGACTTCAGTCAAAAAAATGTCTTATGCAAGTTCATTCCGTTCAGACGTATATTCTCTATAAGTCCTGATAATGAATGAAATCAACCCGTTCCTGCTTCCCTGTTAAAATATAAAATCTACAGTCCTAGAGCTGCACGAACTTCATCCAGTATGTTTGGCGCGGCAGTGTTAGTCCGGTTTTTAGTCACGCCAACGGTCAGTCCGGTTCTTGTATCGGCGGTACCGACAGTCCCGCCGTAACCACCGTGACCGAAAATCGGTCCATAATTTTCTACCGGACCATACAGTCCGTAACCTAATCCGAATTTACCGGGCAGTTCAGCTGCCGGAATCCCCGGCGGGCTTGTCAATGTGGTCATCGCCTTGAGTGTTTCAGGCGAAAGCAGGCGGACGCCGTCAACACCGTTTCCGATAATTGCGGCATAATGACGAGCGATGCCACGGGCATTCATGATACCATTGGAGGCGGGAATACAGGCACGGCGCACTTCCGGATTATTCATAAACACCTCCAGCGGGCAGACCCATGGCGGGATGGACTGATCAAAAACCGGCTGATGGTCCGGCTCATAGTCTGGAACATCAAGTACTGCAACTTTGTCGGACAATGTGTCAGGAATGCCGATAAAGATGGAATCTATTTCGAGAGGACGGCAGATTTCCTCTTGTATAATGGTACTGATATTGCGACCATCAATCCGCTGCGCCGTTTCGCCGACAATCCAGGAAAAGGTAATGGCATGATAGGACGTTCTGGTGCCGGGTTCCCACAATGGCTGTAAATCGGCGATCTTCCGGCACATCAAGTCCCAGTCACAAACTTCACTTACATCCCGGGAATAGGGCATGTGCGGGATGCCCGCGGTATGGCTTAATGCCTGCCGTAATGTTATTCGATCCTTGCCGTTTCTGCCGAATTCCGGCCAGCAATCGGCAATCGGTGTATCGTAATCAAGTTTGCCCTGTTCCGCCAGAATATGGATGGCGGTGGCAGTGATGCCTTTCCCCGTGGAAAAAACTGGAAACAGGGTATCGCCGGTTACTTCCCGTCCGGTTGCCGGATCGGCAATGCCGGCCCAGGCATCAATTACCAGTTTACCGTCCAGGTAAGCCGCCACTTGAATGCCGCGCTCAATGCCGCGCTCAACCAAATCGTTTAACAGTTCCTGAATCCGGTGTTGCGCTGATGGTTTAGCATTCATTATATATTCCTTAATTTCGGTCAGATGAATTAAATAAAAATATCAACCGGTTATGAATAGGTCATCTATCATGTTTAGTCAAATGATTTCGCCGATTAAAACTGGAAAATTAGTCAAGAATACATTTAAGCGGTAAACTTGAAAATTGCGCTGGTACTGATAATTTATAGTATATGAGCCACTTGGATAATAAAACATTTCGGAGGCAGCTATGAAAACTCTATTGTCATGTTTAGCATTGATGATGATACCGTTGTGCAATCTTTCCGCGCTGGATATTACTCTGGTCAATGGCGCGACATTCAAAGATGTGGTCATTACCCAGAAAACCCCGGTCGGAATAAATTTCCTCTGTAACGGTTCGGCCGGTTGGGTGAATTATATTGATATGCCAATTGAAGACGCGAAAAAATTAGGCTACGATCCCGATGCTGCCGCGCAATTCGAGGAGAAGTTGGAGAAAAATAAAGGCTGTATGATGCCGGATTCGCCCAGTCCTGCAGATGTCGTACCCGCCAACGGCGTCAGTCAGCCTGCCAGTCAACCGAATATCGACAACACCCTGATTGTTACACCAAGCTCCTATATCCCCTATGATCCGGCACTGTTGGCTCTGCCGGGGATTGAATGGGTGAGCTGGAATGGACATTGCTATCCGTATAACTGGTGGCATAACTGGTACTGGAACAACCATTGGAGCTACTGGAACGGGCGTTACTATCCGTCGCACTTTGTGCATCAACACGGCGTCTGGCATGATGGGAAATTTTACCCGTACAAGCATAATTTATTAAAAAATCATCCCGGTTCCACGGGAATGCGGATGTCTTCAACGCCGCATAATTGCAGTGGACATTACGGCGGACACGGTGGCAGAAGATAAATATAAATATTAATAAAGACATAAGGATGAAAATGAAACAGTTATTTGGTTCTGCAGTAGTGGCGATTATCACAATGGTTTTCTTCCAAATAACAGCGGCAGATTTGACGCTGGACAAGTTTGATAATTTATCAGAGTGGAAACAGAGCGGCACCGGAAAAATTGAAACGGCTGACGATAATGGTCATAAAGTGATGAAACTGACCTCGCCCGGAATCGCGGCGAAAACCTGGAAATTTTCATTTGATGAACGCAGCGCGTTGTTAAATTATCAGGGTTTGTCATTCCGGGTAAAGGGAAATGGCGTTGACACATGGGACGCGGTAAGTGTGAAAAACGGCAGCAGTTACGGCTGGAATTACGTCTGTTATTTTCCCATTAAGGGCAAAGATTGGCAGACCATTACGATTGCCTGGGAAGATTTTGCCCCTGCCACCCTGCTGGGTGGACGGAAAATCGGAACCGAAGGCGGCTTGCCACTGGTTGGAATTGATATGGTAACCTTTGGCGACCGCTGGGTTATTGGTCATTGCAACGCCAAAATTGCACCATTTTCATACTTCGTCGATGAGTTGAAACTGGTTGAAAAGGCAACTCCATGCAAAATGGAAAAATTTCCGCAACGCCAGATTGCGGATGTGGTAGCCAAAATGAAATCAGGGCAGCCGGTAACTATTGTTTGTGCCGGTGATTCGATTACTGCCGGGACCGGTGTTGATAACCCTGATGTCAACCGCTACGGCGCAAAATTGCAGACAGAATTACGCAAACTTTACAAGAATGATAAAATAAATGTTAAAGTGATTGCGGTAGGCGGCGCGCAGAGTTTTGATTTGCGAGTCTGGGCGAACCGTGATTTCAGTGGAGAGCGACCGGATCTGGTGACACTGCTTATCGGTTATAATGATAAAACTGCCGCAGTTCCGGCGGCGTTTTACCGTGCGTCAGTGTGCGAATATCTTGACCGGGTCAGTGCGTTGACTGGCGGTAGCGCCGCATTCCTGTTGCTCACTACAATTCCGGGACAGGCAGCAAGATTTACGATGAATGATGACTTTGCGACAACAATCCGTGCCATTGCCGGGGAGCAGAATCTTGCCATTTACGACCTGGCTGCTGATTTTAAAGCGATGGGGGCGAAAAAGATGGCCGAATACTTTGGGGATACTGCTCATCCGAACAATTCGGGACATGAGTTTATTGCCGGCAAACTGACTGCATACTTTGCGGCGCAGAAATAATTAACGCATGATTGCAGATGTCCGGCAGGCGACGGTTTATAGCATGCTGAATAATGAGGTGATGATTGCGTCTGCCAGAATAATGAAAAATATGGCACAAATAACCGCTGACGTTGAGGCTTTACCGACGCCTTGCGCATCACGTCCGGATTCCAAACCCTTCATACAGCCGACTGATGCGACAATCAACGCAAAAAAGAGACTTTTGCTCAGACCTTGAATAATATCAACCGGTTTTATGACCTCAAGGGTTTTAGAGTAATATTCAATATATGAAATATCGAGTTTTGAACATGCGATAATCATGCCGCCAATGATGCCGCAGATATCAGAAAAAATGGTCAGAAAAGGCATAATCGCCAACAGTGCCAGTACTTTCGGAATAATCAGATATCGTGATGGAACAAATCCCATCGTAACCATGGCGTCAATTTCTTCATTGGCTTTCATGGTGCCGATTTCTGCGGCGAAAGCTGAACCGGAACGCCCGGCGAGAACGATCGCAGTAATTAACGGCGCCAATTCAGTAACAACAACAGAACTGACCAGATTCACCACATAACTTTCTACACCATAGCGCGATAATTGGACGATTGCCTGAAAGGCAAGAATGACGCCAACGAGAAACCCGAGTAGAGAAATAATCGGCACGGCATCGCTGCCGGATTTATCCATGTAGTAGGCCGTTGTCTGCCATTTTACTTTGCGGGGATTTTTAACTGCGTCTATGATTGCGGAGAAAAGTTCACCACCGAACTGCAAAAATGTTCTGCTCTCACGGCAGATGGCGCAAATGGCATCGCCGATTTGCAGGAAAATTTCACTGCTTTGCCGTTCTGCCATAGTTATTTATTATCCGATCTGGCGATATTCATTATCTCTGCCCGGATCTTGTCGGTCAAAATTTTTGCGGCAACCGATGCAGATGTGGCAAATTCAGGCGGATAATTCTGCTTGAATGGCGCTACTGCGGAAATTTCTTTTAATGCCAGAATCTTGCCGCTCTTGCGTTCTGACAATTGATAAGTTATAACAATTGATATGTTCTGTTTAACCAGATCAATATCAAAAGAGTTTAACGTTCCGGAGAGTACCAGACAGGGTTCTGCCAGCAGATCACGGTCAGATTGAGAGAACGCAATTGAAAAATATTTGGTCAGTAATATTTCCGGTGAGGCAATCCAACTGTTGTAACTGTCAATCAGTATCTGCTGCTGTTCACCACGATAACGCATCTTCAAGCCTGAGCCGGATATGGAGTCAAAATCCTTCACGATTACAACGATGTTAACCGGACAGTATGACACCGGTTGCGCCAGATCATAGTTCATGGTTTCATGATATTTTTCAAAAAAACAGCCGGATAGTAACAACAGTAACGGTAATATGAGTATTCCACGCTTTAACATTGATCAATCCTTTGTTGCTTATATTCTGTCAGTTTATGCGGTTTTTATATTTCCACTATTATTAACTTGATGTAGCAGTGTTATGCAATTTCATGGTTTTATAACCGTGTTCATGTCCCATGTATTGTATAGCCAGGATGGCAATATCATCATCCTGTTCTGTATTACCGATGAATTCCATAACCTCGTCATGAAGGTGTTGAACGCATTCACGTGGCGATAGATGTACCAGCTGCTTGAGTACTGATTGAATTTTTACTTCGCCGAACATTTCATGGAGATAGTTCTGTCCGCGTGCCACACCATCGGTATAGACCAATATCTTATCGCCTTCTTTCAAGGTAAAGCTGTCATCAAAATATGGTTCCTGATCAATTATGCCCAGCGGAATGCCGTGCCGTACCGGCAATGTTTCTATTCTACCGTCATTGCGTAGTAAATGGGGCAGATTATGGCCGGCATTACAATAATTTAATTTGCCGGTCTGGAGATTTAATATTCCAATAAAAAACGATACAAACATTGACATCTCGTTGTTTTCACAGAGCAGCTTATTCATCGCGGTAACAATTTTACCTGTGCTGAGTGACGGTTTGACTTTGGCCCGGAGAATTGTTCTGGTCAACATCATAAACAATGACGCCGGTACACCTTTGCCGGAGACATCCCCGACCGCGAAGCAGATATGGTGTTCATCCAGATAGAAAAAGTCGTAGAGGTCGCCGCCGACACTGCGTGCGGCACTGATCATACCGTGGATTTTGAATTCGGAATTATCGGGCAGGTCCGGAAAAATTTTCGGCAGCAGGCTGAGCTGGATTTTTCTCGCGATTTCCATTTCGCTTTCAATTTTTTCTTTGGTAATTGTCGTTTCCCGTATGGTTTTGATACTGTAATTGATGGATTTCAGCATGGTGTTAAAAATTTGTCCGAGTTCTTTAATTTCCTGACCGCCGCCCAGTACGGGGAGGGTGGACTTGGTCAAATTTTCGGGATTGCTGGACTTCATTGCTTTTATCAGTTTGACAATCGGTCTGGTCAATGTTTCCGCGAAAATTATTGAGAATAATATCATACCCAGAGTAATCAGCATGGAACTTAACAGCACCTTGGAAACTAATTCATTCACCTGCCGGCGCATTTCCCGTTCACTGATTTCCATTTTGCGTTCAATGTTGTCAACATAAGCGCCGGAACCAATAATCCATCCCCACGGTTCAAACAATCTTACATAGGATAGTTTCGGTTGTGACGGTGGGTTGATTAGACCTTTTTCATGTTTTGCCCAGTAATAAGTCAGATAACCGCGATTCTGAACACGACAGATTTCCACCATTTCCGGAACATGTTTCTTGCCCCTGCCGTCAGTAACATTGGAAAAATCGGAGCCTTCTATCTCCGGCTTGAATGGTTGTACCAGAGCGCGACATGACATGTCATTGACAAAAATATACCCTTGTCCGTTGTCGTATATCATTTTTCTCAAATCATGCTTTACTTTTGCCTGTAAGTCGCGAATAATTTTATCCGGTTCCACAATTACGGTGGCGGCGAATCCTGTGTCCGCGATTTTTTTATACCCGGCAGGAAGCAAAACTCCATCACGTTGAATTAACACGACCCCGTTTTTTATGGCTGCCTTGTCGTTTTTAATAAGTGAGCGCCATGGTTCAGGAGCGTCCGGAGAATTGATTTTAAAAACTGTTATTCTGGTATTGTCCGGAAGGATTTCAACACCTGCGGTTATTGCCGGCTTGTGCTCGTTCTTATCGACGAAAGTTTCGAGTGATTCCCTGATGGCGTGTCCGTATGTACTGATGAGGTATTGAGAATCATCTTTGAGTTTATAATTGCCATCAACCAGTTCGTGACCGATATCAACTATATTTTTCAGATGTGTTTTTACCTGCAAAAGTTCTTCTTTTTTTGCATTGGCGATGTCATTGATGCTTTTATCGATTATATCTGTGATTACGATGGAAAGGGTAATCAATACGGTAAGTACAATGATAATCACGTTTACGGTTGCGATTTTAGTACTCAGTCTCATAATGATTTTCTACCGTATGGCAAATAGTGTTACAGGTTTTTTACTGTCAATCTAAGAACAAAACATTCAAATTTCATATTCACTATAATATGACGAATCCGTTCTTTTTCAAGAATTTATTTTGCAAAAGAATCAATAATTACGAATTGGTACATTGTGTTGATGCTACTTCCCAGGCTCGGGAAAATCTGGATGAAAGCGCTGACAATTCCTCCGCCGGGACCGGTGCAGAACTGATCCATTGTTTCTGAATTGATTTCAGTTTACTGTTTTTATCTACTGGCGGACTGCTTTTTCCTGATGGTGTGGCGAAATTGTTTGAAATAGCCATTGCCAGTTCATCCGCCAGTGACATTACTGCTTCCGGTTCAACATTCTCACCTTCTATCCCGGCAAGTTCTTCAATCTCCCGGCATAGTTTTTTTCTGGCTTTCAAGTTTTTCGTCATCTGTTCGGTGAGCCGGGTGAGGCATGTTTTATCGTCACTTTCAGCGGTTTGAACAATTTGTTTCAGTAACGGGTCAAGATATTTTATATCTTCGGCAGTTTCACCAATCTGCTGCCATTCTGACTGAAGTTGTTCCAGATTGGTTCCATCGATTACTGCCCGGGCAATAATATCCTCGCGGCTTTCCAACTCTGAAAGAAGTTGTGAATATTGCCGTTTCTGTTCAGTCAGGAACGCTGACTTCAAGGTGTCGTGCAGTTTCCAGAAAATTTCTTCCAGATTATGATTTTCATCATGGGGCAATTCTCCGACAGTTTGCCATTTATCGCTGATTTCCCGGCATTTTTGTCTTATTTCAGATAACGGAGTCTTGTGATTGACCAATTCATCCTGTAACTTTTCCAATTCTGAACAGAGACTTTTGGCATTAGCGAGATTTTCATTAAGATGTTCGCGCATTGTATCATAGAATTTATCAAAAATGCCACGGAATCGTTGATACAGCGCTCCTTCCTCTTTACCAGAATGTCCAATTTCTTTCCAGCGATCCCAGAATATTTTTACTTTTTTTCTCGGGTCACCTTGAATTGGCTGGACAAAAGTCTTATCGGCCTCATCGCAAAGCGCCTGTTTTGCCTTGGCGTGTTGATCAAAACGGCTATGGGCTTCTTCATAATAGGCTTTGCGCGCGCTGAAAAAAGTGTCGCAGGCTTGCTGGAAACGACGATACAACTCCTGTTCAGTATTGGAGTGGCAGATAGGAAGTGATTTCCAGTTTGACTGTAATACTTTTATTTTTTCGGTGGTTTCATTCCAGTCACGGGACATGCATAACGCCTCAGATTCTTCGCATAGCGAAAGTTTCAGCTTGGCAGTTTCCTCTTTTTCCTGATTGAGTTTTTCATAGAAAACGTTACACTGCTGTTGCATGATATCGTTGAGTTGCTTGAATTGCTGGTTAATTTCTTCAAACTTATCGGTTGGAACCGGACCAATTTTTTTCCAGTGTTCCCGGGACTCTTTCAATTTATGGGCGATTTCGTGAATATTGGAATTGTCTTTTATTGCTTCGAGTTGGCGGCAGATTTCCAACTTCATGGCGTAGTTGGCACAACGGTCAAGGTCGCGGACAACGTAACGTTCATGCAGGATACTGGAGAATTGTTTGTTCAACTGGTGGTATTCGGAGTATAATTTGTTTTTATCAGGGTAACCATCCGGTAAAATTGCACAGGCTTCCCGCACTTGCTTGTCAAGTTCACTGCGTTCCGCTTTGCATGATTCCGGGTTGATGTCGCCGATAAAATTCTGGAGTTTGACACATGCTTCAGCGAGGAGTAAAATTGCATTTTTCTGTTGTTGCTTGAATTCCTCAATTTTAGCGGTGATTTTGTTGTTGGCCGCATCATATTTGCTCTGGGTAAGTTCGATGTCTTTGATATCACTGGTTAGTTCCACCCAGGTCTGATTGATTTTGGTGAGGTCGGCATGGTTGATGTCGGCAATGGTGCCGGCAGCGATAATTTCCAACTGTCTGACCAGATTGTCTATTTTTTTTAACTTTTCTATGCGTTCGGCGACGCGTTCTTCCGCCAGTTTGATTCCTGCCGTGAATTTTGTACACAGGTCTTGATAGCGTTCTGTGAGTTCATAGTATTTTTCCGGGAGTTTGCCCAGTTTTTCCCATTCCTGCTGCCATTGTTTGAATGTTTTAATCGTTTCAGAGTCGCAACGTCCCGTGGCATTTTCGATGTTTTTGCAGATATTTTCACGTTCAAACAAGTTGTATTTCAGTTCGTCCTCGAGTTGATCCAGTTGCGGCAGATTCTCCTCTTTGACTTCCACGGCAAATTTCTCCGGAGAAATCCGGCGTAATTTTTCATTTGCGCCGTTACGAATGGAGGTCGATTTTGCCGACGCGGCGAGGTCTTCCAATAAATTTACATCGTCAAGTTTTTGTAACAGTTCCCGTGCGACCATTTCGTTGGTAAGATTGCGCAATACTTTCAAAATTTGTTCCGGGTCTTTGATTCTTTCGGTGGCGCATTCAAGCGTCAACGGCGGTAAATCCATGCAGGCAATTGTCGCCAACAGATTTTCATCATCAATTTTTTCCAGCAGCGAGTCAATGATGGTTTTATCATCCGTTGTCTGTACCATGCCGGCGTACCGTTCATTAAGTTTGCGGCGGATCAGTTTATTCAGTTCCGGTGAAGATTCCAGTTGCCGCAATTTTTCCAGTTCGTCACAATTATCGATTTTATTAATTGCCGCCATTCTCACTTCGGGAGATGAATCGGTTTCGGCAGTTTTGTGCAACCATTCCCAGTCTTCCGGTGAAAGATTTTCTATCGCTTTAAGCCGTACCTGCGGATCAAGATTTTTTAAGTCTTTATATTTTTTGTTAAGAAAATCGAACATTTACGCCTCAATCTTATTCGGTTTGCGAGCAATTCATTCAACTGTGGCGTGACAAAAGCAATCAATCACGCCTTAAACTATAACCATATTCATAAACTATAACCGCATTCAATCATATTTCCAGTTCAATCAGTAAAATCTCATAATCTTTGTCAAATACTTAATGGCGGTTTATAATGTTGAGGCGAGGGCGCAATGCTTCTGTAAATTCAGAGGGGAACAAAGATACAGCAAGATTTCTTGACGAAAACCTTATCTGCCAGTCTGTCACAATGTGCTGAATAGATAATACCGAATAATATGCCGTGATAATTGTCAAGCAGATAGTGATGTCATTAACATTATAGAGTAGAAACATCAGACAACTGATTTCAATTGGCGCGGCATACTTACCCGGATTATTTTCAGCGTTGCATTATTTCACGGAAAATGTTGAAAAGATAAACCGGATCATGGGGACCAGGTGATGCTTCCGGATGATATTGCACTGCGAACATCGGTTCGGTGCGGTGTCTTACCCCTTCAACCGTATTGTCATTTAAGTTGATATGAGTAACTTCAAGACATGCCGGCACGGAATCTTTATTGACGGCGAAGTTATGATTTTGTGACGTTATTTCAACTTTTTCAGTCAGCAGGTTTTTTACCGGATGGTTGCAACCGTGGTGGCCGAATTTCAGCCGGAAACGTTCGCCGCCGCAGGCAATCGAAAGTATTTGATGTCCAAGACATATTCCCATGATCGGAACTTTTCCGATGAGTTTTTTGGCGGCGTCAATGGCATATGTAACTGCCGCCGGGTCTGCCGGTCCATTGGAGAAGAATACGCCGTCGGGTTTCATGGCTAAAACTTGTTCCGCGGTTGTTTTTGCCGGGACAACCGTTACGTCCATGCCGTGAAGCTTGAGTTGACGGAGGATGTTCCATTTAATGCCGAAATCGTAGGCGACAACATTGAAATCAACCGGAGGTATGGCGGTGGCAATGCCCCAACTGATGGTTTTGCTGCCGTCGACATCCCAGCGATATGGCTGTTCACAACTTACTTTAGAGGCATAGTCTTGATTGTCCAGTCCACACCATGCCCGGGCTTTTTCTATTCCCTGTTCCGGAGTCATGGCTTTATGGGAGCAGTGGAGATAACCTTTCATCGTTCCTGAAGTACGGATTTTTTCGGTTAGTGCACGGGTATCCAATCCGGCAATTGCCGGGACATTGTGCTGTTTAAGAAAATCCTGCAAGGATTGTTCTGAACGCCAGTTGCTTGGTTCATTCATATTATGGACGATGAAACCGTTCAGAAACAGCTTTCTCGATTCCATATCGGCGGCGTTGATGCCGTAATTGCCGATTTCAGTATAGGTCATCGTGACGAATTGACCGGCATAAGAGGGGTCGCTGATGATTTCCTGATATCCGGAAAGTCCGGTGTTGAAGACGACTTCGCCTTCGCGGTCAACATCGGCGCCAACGGAATAGCCATGCATGACGGTACCGTCCTCAAGGGCGAGAAATGCTTTTTTCTCTCTGGCGATTTTCCAATTGTAATCATGCTTCATAGTGCTTTTTTCCTTCAATTTGTGTTGGCTCCTGAAAAACAATCCGGCAAGCTTGTTGCTTTCTATTGACCGGTTGTGGCGTAAAACACATTTACATGTTTTTTTCGCAGAGCCTCGGTATTAATAATTATTTTTAACTAATATGCGCGCTCGTTATTTCCTTCAATATAATTCACCAGCGACTGATTTGCCACCTTGTTGCCGCCAGGCGTCGGATAATCACCGGTGAAATACCAGTCGCCAAGATGATTGGGACAGGCACGATGGAGATTTTCGATCGACTGGTAAATAAATTTAACTTCGGCATTGATTCCTTCCGGTCGCAATAACTGCCCGATTTTATCGGAAATCTGTTCTACGGTGAAAGGTTTGTACAATTTTTGTACGCAGTTTGTCATCTCGTCTGCAGGTAGTTTCAGCATGGATTTAGCCTCTTTGTAGGTATCCTGAAGAAGTTTTGCCATGCCGTTCTCCTTTAGCAGTTCAACTACGGCTTCAAAAGCGATAAAGTTGCCTAATTTTGCCATGTCGATACCGTAACAGTCAGGATAACGGATTTGCGGGGCGGATGAAACAACTAAAATTTTACGGGGACCGGTGCGGTCAAGAATTTTCAAGATGCTTTCACGCATGGTGGTGCCACGGACAATTGAATCGTCAATGATGACCAGCGAATCAACACCGGGACGGATTACACCATAAGTGATATCATAGACGTGCGCCGCCAATTCATTGCGTTGTGAATCATCGGTGATAAAAGTGCGTAATTTCGCATCCTTGACCGCTACTTTTTCCACCCGCGGTTTGAACTTTAACACTGCCATTAATTCCTGTTCACTCCAACTGGCGGATTCCATCAGCCGTTTAAACTGAGTTTGTGCACAAAATTCCTTCAAACCGTCAATCATACCATAAAAACAGGTCTCTGCCGTGTTGGGAATAAAAGAGAACACGGTATTTGTTACATCATTATCAATAGCTTTCAACACTGCCGGCACCAAGCCGCGCCCGAGCATTTTCCGTTCCTGATAGATTTCCTGGTCAGAGCCGCGGGAAAAATAGATGCGCTCAAATGAACATGATTTTTTCGGCAGCGGGTCGATATATTGTTCTATTTTTACGGAACCGTCTTTTTTGATAATCAACGCATGGGCAGGGGGAAGTTCCTTTACCGATTCATATTTAACATTGAATGCAGTTTGAATCGGCGGGCGTTCCGAAGTTACCACTATCACTTCGTCATCCATATAATAGTATGCGGGACGGATGCCGGCCGGGTCGCGGATAACAAATGCGTCGCCATGCCCCAGCAGTCCGGAAATAACATAACCGCCATCCCAATTGCGGCAAGTGTGTCTGATAATACTGGCAATGTCAATATTTTTGGCAATCATCTGTGACACTTCCTGACGGGGGTAACCTTCCTGCTTGTATTTTTTTACCAGAATGTCATTCTCCTCATCCAGATAAAAGCCGAAATTCTCCAGAATGGTTACCGAGTCGGAATATTCTTTCGGATGCTGACCGTTGCCGACAAGGACGTTGAACAAAGTATCAACATTGGTCAGATTGAAATTACCGGCAATAAGCAATGTTCTGGTCAACCAGTTGCTTTCGCGTACGAAAGGATGACAAGTTTGAATATTGTTTTTGCCGAATGTCCCGTAACGTAAATGTCCGAGGTAGAGCTCACCGCAAAATCTGGCGTTATTTTTCAGCCATTCTGAATCATTTTTCTTGCCGGGGTTCTTTTCGAGAAGTTCTTTCAGCTCGGAATTAACGCGGGAAAAAATATCTTTAATTGGAATAGACTGGTTGGAACGTTCACAGGCTACTGCACGTTGACCCGGGGTGGGATTAAGTTTAACTGTAGCGATGCCGGCGCCATCCTGACCACGATTGTGCTGTTTTTCCATCAGCAGATAGAGACGATTCAAACCGTATAATGATGAGCCGTATTTTTCGCGGTAGTAACTTAATGGTTTCAGTAATCGCACCATGGCGATACCGCATTCATGTTTTATTTCATCGCTCATATTTTATCTATATATTATTATATTGTTGGCAAAACTCTTGAGAGACAATTTTCCACCATTTCATCCGGTTCAGCATGCTGGCGGTGGCAACATAAAACTAATAACTGATGAAAATTTAATACAATAAAAAATAAGTTTAATAAGAATTTTTTTATTGAATTTTGCTCTCAGCCCATCCCGCGGTATAAACAACATAAAGCCAATATTGCGGAATGTTAAATAAATATAGACCATAAAGTGCAGATTGAAAAGTCCCAATGTGCAACTTGATAGAATATATTTTGATAGTTTTTTTCGATGACAGGTAAAATCCAATAAAAACAGCCTATCTCAACTGCGATAAATTACTGTTAATGTACCGTCACATTTACTTTTACACCTGCGAACTTTTACGTTATTAATGCCGATAAAAAAATAAAAAAAATAGTTTTCAGGTGCTATTATTTCTTATGGTTTATGCTATATTAGCAATTGCCCTGTTTGAAATTGACGTTTTTCATAGTGGATACATTCCGGTAAAAACAGTCTTAACGAGGCAAAAATCCGTGATGCGCTTTAAAGTGCGTGGCGGGTTATTTTGACGTGAATTTAAGAATAAGTCGTAACATTTAAAACATCAACAAGGGAGTCAGAACTGTGAGCTACACCGTTATCGTGTTTGTTAAACAGGTTCCGGATACTCAGAATATCACCGGCGACGCAATGAAGCCGGACGGAACAGTGAATCGAAGCGCGCTTCCCGCGATTTTTAATCCGGAAGATTTGAACGCTTTAGAGTTGGCGTTGCAATTAAAAGACCGCTACGGCGCTAAAGTTGTCGTTGGTACAATGGGACCACCGGCGGCAGCCGAAGTTCTGCGTTCCGCACTTTATCGCGGCGCGGACGAATGCGTATTGCTTACCGACCGGTGTTTTGCCGGAGCCGATACCCTTGCCACCAGCTACGCATTAAGCTGCTGTGCAAAGAAAATTGGTAATTTTGACTTGATTCTCTGCGGTCGTCAGGCGATTGACGGCGATACTGCTCAGGTTGGACCGCAACTCGCGGAAAAACTGAAAATACCGCAGATTTGCTATGTTGAAGAAGTGGTTAAACTTGATAAGAAAAAAGTTGTTGCCAGACGCGCAATCGAAGGTGGCTATGAAGTTCTCGAGTCACCGCTTCCGGCGATGATGTCGGTTGTCGAAGCGAACGAACCGCGCCCGCAGGCCGCCCGCAAAATTATGAAATACAAGAATTCACGGACTCGTTCCGAGCTTGCTCGTGACCATGCCAACGCCAACTACACCGATGCCGAACAGCTTGCGACGGAAGAGGAAGCGTTGAAGCAGAAGGGATTGCTGATTTACGAGTGGAGCGCTGAAGATGTTGGCGCTGATAAAGGACGTACCGGACTCGCCGGCTCACCGACTAAAGTGAAAAACATCATGAATGTGGTGCTTACCGCCAATGATGTCAAGAAGATCGAGCCGACTGAACAAGGTGTTAATAATCTGATTCGTGAACTTATTGCTGATCATACTCTGGGGTGATAGACATGTCTGAAAAAATCGGAAACGTTTGGGTATTTGTTGAACAGGAAGGCGGCAAAATTGCTGACGTCAGCCTGGAACTGGTATGCAAAGGCAGAGAGCTGGCCAACCGTCTTGGCGTAAAAACTGAGGCAGTTCTGCTCGGCGATAATCTTGCCAAATGTGTTGATCCGCTGTACCATTATGGCTGTGATACCGTATATCTTGCTGAAGATAAACGGCTGGAGCCTTTTACCGTACTGCCTTATGCCAGAATCATTACTGACTTGATTCTCGAGCATAAACCTAATATTCTGCTCTTCGGCGCGACGATGAAAGGGCGTGAACTTGCGCCTCGCGTCGCTTCGGAAAAACTTGCCGGTCTTACGGCCGACTGTACCGATTTGCAGATAGATGACTTTGACGACAAAGTCAACAAGAAATTCTATAAAGACAAACTGATGCAAATCCGTCCCGCTTTCGGCGGTAATATCATTGCGACCATTGTCAATACATGGGATGACCCGCAGATGGTTACGGTACGTGAAGGCGTGATGAAAATGACTACGCCGGATACCAGTCGCAAAGGCGCTCTGGTCAAGGTTCCAGTTGCAATCACGACTGAAGAAACTGTAGTTAAAGTTATTGAACGTATTCGCGAAGAGAAAGCGGTTAATCTCAAAGGTTCGCAGATTATCGTAGCCGGTGGCTACGGAGTCGGCACCAAAGAGAATTTTAAATTAATCCGTCAACTCGCTGAGGCTCTCGGCGGTGAAGTCGGGGCATCCCGCGCCGCAGTTGATGCCGGCTGGATTGACCACGACCATCAGGTCGGACAGACTGGCGTGACCGTCCGTCCGAAACTTTATATCGCCTGTGGTATCAGCGGTTCAGTTCAGCATCGTGCCGGTATGGATGAGAGCAAGAAAATTATTGCCATTAATACCGATCCGGGCGCGCCGATTTTTTCTGTCGCGCATTATGGTATTGTCGGGGAATTGAATGACGTTATTCCGCTAATGATTAAAGCCTTCAAGGCAAAGGTATAAGGGGGAACACCAACCATGGAAAATTTCTATCTTGATAATAATGATCTTCAGTTTACCCTGAAAAACTTGGATTTGTCCGAAGCCGTCGCATTACGGGAAAAACATTACCAGTATGCTGACAAGTATGACCACGCGCCCAAAGATTACAGTGACGCGCTTGATAATTACCAGCGTGTACTCTCAGTAATCGGCGAAATCTGCGGCGAAAATATCGCACCGCGTTCCAGAGTCGTTGACCAGGAAGGGCCGCATTTTGAAAATAATACTGTAACCTATCATCCACTGACACAGAAAAATCTACAGGATTTGAGATTGGCGGATGTTATGGGCGTGATGCTCCCGCATCAGTACGGCGGTCTTAATTTCCCCGTGTCAATCTATACTGTTATGACTGAAATGGTTTCCCGCGCTGACGCCAGTTTACAGAACCTCTTCGGTCTTCAGGACATTGCTGAAACTATCAGTGAGTTCGGTTCTGAAGAACAGAAAGCGGCATTCCTGCCGCGTTTCGCCTGCGGCGAAGCCGATGGTTCCATGGACCTTACTGAACCTGATTCAGGTTCCGACCTGCAATCCGTGCGTTTGCGCGCCTGGCAGGATCAGAAGACTGGTCAGTGGTATTTGAACGGAATGAAACGTTTTATCACCAACGGATGTGCCAAGGTTCACCTGGTGCTGGCGCGTTCTGAAGACAACACCAGTGACGGCCGTGGTCTTTCCATGTTCATCGCTGAAGCCTGTCCGCAACTGGTCGTGCGCCGTATTGAAGACAAGCTGGGTATTCACGGTGTTGCCACCTGTGAACTGCAATATAACGATGTGCCGGCGCAACTTTGCGGTCAACGCCGTCGCGGTTTGACCAGATATGTAATGTCACTGATGAACGGTGCACGCGTCGCCATCAGCGCTCAGGCGCTCGGTATTGCCGAAGCCGCATTCCGCGAAGCCAGAAAATATGCTAAAGAGCGTGAACAGTTCAAGTCCAGCATTGACAAGTTTCCTGCTGTTTACGACATGCTGACCAAAATGAAAATCAAGGTACTTGCCGCAAGAATTCTGCTTTATGAAACCACTAGAGCCGTTGATTTGCGCAGCGTTTACAACCATCTCATGGAAAGCCTTCCGGAAAACGAAATCACGCAGGAAATCAGAGACAAAGCCAAGTATTATAATAAGGTCGCCGCAGTGCTTACCCCGATGAGCAAGGCCTGTTCCACTGAAACTGCAAATGAGGTTGCCTATGATTCAATTCAGATTCATGGCGGTACCGGATTTATGCGTGACTTCAATGCTGAACGTTACTATCGTGACGCCAGAATTACCAATATATATGAAGGTACGACTCAACTGCAGGTTGTTGCAGCCATCGGCGGCGTAATCACCCGCTCCAACGATGAACGCATTGCCGAGTTGATGAAACTCGATTATGATGGTAAATTACTCCGTCTGAAAGATAAAGTTACCGAGTTGTATAAATTACAACTTGACGCGGTAAAATATATCAGCGATAGAAAGGATGCAGCATATCGTGATTTGATGGCAAGAAATCTGGTTGAAATGGAAACCTATATCTTTGTCGGATTGTTGATGTTGCGTGACGCCCTCAAAGACAGCAGTCGTGAAGTTCTTGCCGAAAGGTACATCCTTGATTCAGTTTCTGAATTCAAGAAACGGTATTCTGATGTTGTCAGTGGCGATGTTACCGTAATTGACAGTCATCGCGCTATCATTGATTTCTAACGTCGTTTGATGTGACCATGCGCGGCATAACGCCGCGCATTTGAAAAAACAATTTAACGGGGGTGTCTCTCTTCATACTTTATGAGAGAGTCGCCTGAAGGAGATGAAAGGTGAATAACGAGTACCTCGAAAGAGCCAAAAAGATTATTACCGACCCGAAAGTTTTATGCATTGTTGCTTCAAAGCGTGCCAATCAACTTGCCCGCGGCGGAAGACCGATGATTAAATGTGATTTGGAAAACCACCTTGATGTCGCTTTGCTTGAAATAGCCGAAGGTAAACTTTATTTTGAATACGGTACGGAAGTTCCAGTTGCCGAAACCGCAGATGTAATCAGCGCTATTCAGAATAAAGCATAAGTCCACGGTTCAGTTATACTCTAAAATGATGTGTACTCCGGTTTTTTGCCGGAGATTACTTTAAAGAATCAATAAGAACTTTATAGAAATATCAGCCCGGCGATCATTTATGTCAAATCTGGCATTATCGGGTTGATATTCAGGTAATGAGAGAGCGAACTGACAAAGTTTTCAGTTCTGAGATGATCTGACTAAAATGGAGATAAACATGAGTGAATGTACTTGTCACCAGACCAAAGTAGCGATCATGATGGGTAGCAAAAGTGATTTGCCGTTGTTGCAGGATACCTTTAAAACGTTAGAGCAGCTTGGCATCGGTTATACTGCCAGAGTTATGTCAGCTCACCGTACTCCGGAAGCCGCCATTGCTTTTGCTTCCGGCGCTGAAGCCGCTGGAATTAAGGTTGTTATTTGTGCCGCGGGTATGGCTGCCCACCTCGGCGGGGTTGTCGCGGCTCACACAACTTTGCCGGTTATCGGTTTGCCGGTCGCCAGTGAACCTTTTAACGGTCTTGATGCTCTCCTTGCCACTGTTCAAATGCCACCAGGAATTCCTGTTGCGGCTGTTTCCGTCGGTAAAGCCGGCGCAAAAAATGCCGCTCTTTATGCCGCTGCCATTCTAGCGCTTTCCTGCCCTGAATTGACCAAACGCTTAAAGGCGTTCCGCGCGGAACAAACCGCACAGGTGCTTGAAGCAGATGCTGAATTGCAAAATACGCTTAACTCCCGGAATATAAAATGAAGACTGTTTTTGCTGTCATGACGGGACTGTTTTGTCTTGTATCGTTATCAGCGTTGGAAAAAACTGCCGATATCGGCAAAATTGAGCCGCAAATTATAATTAACAACGTCAATCCGTTGCAGGAAAAAATCCAGACGATTTTTGAATTACTGAAACAGCGAAAAATGCTCCCGGATAATTTCGCAGATAATGATGCGGCAAAAGATAAGATCATTGAAGCAATTTTGAAGTCTGTCAGCAAAAACTTCAGTTACTGTCCTGCCGGTCGCAAGGATGCTGCAACCGTTGCCTCTGAGGCCGGCGCCCTCGCCAAAATTTACCCCTCAGTCATGTTACGCAATGGTAAAATATCCTATTGCCGCATTGATTCAATGAATGATGCCGCGGTTAATTCACTCATTGCCGACTATGGCAAAATCCCCACGGATGTCAATGGCATCATGCTTGACATCCGGCAATGTAAAGGGTACAACCGCAATAATGCCGACCGTATTATTAATGTTTTTTTGAATAGAAAAAAAACAAAATCTGCCACCAATATTGGAAATGAGCCCCGTTGCGCAGTCCTTACCAGTCCGAACACAAGTGGTTCTGCCGAGATTATTGCCTGGTTCGCCAGTAAGACGGAAAATATTCTTAGCTTTGGTGAACCCACCGCCGGCAATCCTTTTCAGCCTGAAATCATTAAATTAAGTGATGGATCAAGTTTACTTATTCCTTTAATACCACAAGATTTGCAGAATATCCCTCTTGCTCCGGTGCCACCTATGCTTGAAGCCAATGCTGCAACTTCAACCTCGGCTACTGAAGACCCTTGCGTGATGACGGCGGCTGATATGCTAATCAGCTTGAAAACTTTCAATAATAAGAAAAAATAGTCGTCTACAACTTTAAAATTACCAGAAATTGCCCGGCTGTTTCCTCTTAATATTGTCTGAAAGACAGACATTCATTGCTGTCCGGGTAACATTAAATTTTTTTCACCACTGAAATCATCTTCCATTAACGGTAAGCTTGTTTTTATTTAGTTTGTCTTGAAAAAATATGATATGCGGATTAGATTTTAACACCGGTTTCCAAAGTTAATCAAAGAAAGGATTCTAATCATGAAAAAAATCATGAAATCTCTCACCGTGTCTCTTTTTGTTGCCGCCTCAATCACCGTATCTGCTGACAATCTGCTTTCTGACAACAATTTCTCTAAACAGAGTGGTTGGAGTTTCTGGGTTGAAAAAATTACTGAAGATGCCGGCGGTTCAGTGGTAATGCAGGATGGGAAAATTGTTGCCAAATCACCCGCTGTCAGTAAACAGGTTCATGCGAACATTCAATTGATTAAAGCTCTTGATATTAATGCTGAAAAAAAATATAAGGTTAAATTCAAAGCGAATGCAGACAAGGCTGGCAAGGTGACTGTGGCATATCTGTTGCAAAACGCGCCATATACCAACTATGCCGATAGTATGACCATTGCAGTTGAGCCTGGCGAAAAGGTCTATGAATGCACGCTTGATGTGAAGAAGGACAAAGATGGGAAATACGATTCTCCGCGCACTTTGCGCTTCTGGCTGGGTGAGATGAAGGATGCATCCATCACTTTGTCCGAAGTATCTCTCGAGGAAGTCAAGTAAATTCCCGTCACTGGGAACTTATGTTGACCTGTACTCTATGAGTTTGAAATTTTAACTAAGACTAACCTGTAGAGTATTATTACCGGCGATGTCCAATGATGCCAAACATTATGGATGTCGCCGTTTATTATTTGTATTGAAAAAGAATTTAAGCCATTGTTAAATTTTACCGGTATAACATTTCAGATTTAATTAAAGTTTCTGATTAGCTGAAATTTGAGATTACCGGTGCATATATTTTGCGGACCGGGTTATGATTCTTTGGTTTCACGTTTGATTTTGCCGGCATCACGGAGGAATTGCGCCTGGTGGCGGTATTCCGCCGGTCCCATGGCGTATGCATTTTTGAACGCGCGGGAAAAGTGGAAACGGTCACAAAATCCGACCATTTCCGCAATTTCCTCAATCGAAGTTTTGCTGAAGTGCAACATTTCGCAGGCGTGATCAAGTCGTTTACGGCGCAACCATGCCTGCGGTGTCATGTTGGTTTCTTTTTGGAACAGTGTCAGAAAACTGTTCAGACTCATTCCCACATATGCGGCAAGTTTTCGATTACAAACGTTATAATTGGAATTCATAAATGCCAATACACATTTGATTCTCGCGTCATATTGTTTTTGCGGCGGTACTGTTGCATCCTGTAAATGAAGCAGTGCCGTCATGACCATTACTTTTATCTTTACAACGGTTCGCCAGGCAAAACGGTCAGCCATAAATAACGATAGCGCTTCTGATGCCAGCGCTTGAAGACGTTCGCTGTCAAGGCGAAACATCCCGGGCGCGACGGCGTCAAAAGGAGACTCCGCGGAAAAGTGAACGTAAAAATGTTCAACCTCGTTTTCTGTCCGGCTTGAATAAAAAGTTCCAGGCGACATTAGAAAAACGGAATCAGGAGTGAGCGACCATTCGGTATCATCAACAGTGACAAAAGCTCCGGGTTTATTGTTCCAGTACAACCGCCAGTAGGGGGCGGAGTTATGGTTCTGTTTCCAGTCCCAATGCTGCGGACCACCCAGTACTGGACACTCATACATGTGCAAGGTTACATTTATATCGGTAAACATTTATACCTTAAATTATTAATGGTTTGGATTAATATACACAATATTTGGATTAATGTCCATTTACATTCAGCAATTATTGCGGTATAATAAAAAATTATACAACGGCGGTTTTCAAAAAAAATCATTTTGAAACTAATTTTAAATGTGACAATGTTTATGAATATTTCATCACAACCGGTTAATAATACCACGGTAAATACCGGTAAGAGTAATACTTTCAATTGCGGAACCTTGACCTATACCAGAATGGGATTATTTGTTCTTTTTGCCTGGTTGCTGTGGGGAGATTTCTGCTTTACCTTGATGGAGGCGGTGGTGCCGACCATAATGCCGTTGAAAATGAAATCTCTAGGATGTCCGAACTGGCTGATTGGAGCCATTCTGACTGCAGCGCCAGGCGTTCTGGATATGACCGTCTGCCCGTTCATCAGCTTTAAAAGTGATCGTTTCCGCAGTTGCTGGGGACGAAGGATTCCTTTTATTCTTGGAGCAATGCCTTTTCTATGTGTCAGTCTTACCATGCTTGGTTTCAGTGATGACTTGTGTTTGTTATTACGGAAAAACTCCGAATATTTACAGCAGTATTCCACGGCGACAGTCACGATTGCGCTGATTGCAGTTTTTCTGATCGTATTTCAGTTCTTTAATCTGTTTGTCAGTTCGATTTTTATGTATTTGTTCAATGATGTAGTTCCGGCACAGTTTCTCTCCCGGTTTATGGGAGCGTTTAGAATCGTCGGTACCGGCGCCAGTGCGTTTTATAATTGTTTTATTTTTCAATATGCGTCAACCCACATGCGGGAAATCTTTATTGGCGCAGCGTTGTTGTATCTGATTGGTTTCGGTCTGGTATGTTTGATGATTAAAGAAGGTCAATATCCAGCGCCGACAGAAGCGGAACTGCATTCAGCCACCGGCTTGCGCGGATTTGTAACATTTTTCAGGGAATCGTTTTCGCACAAATTCTACTGGTTCCGGTTTTTGTCCACCTCTTTTGCCTATGTTGGCTGGTCAATCGCCACTTTTACCGTTTTCTTTAATCAGGAAATGGGTTTGACTTTAGGGCAGATTGGCACTATTATCGGTATTTCTTCCGTAGTGCAGATGTCGGCGATGTATTTTATGGCAGTATTTGTTGACCGCTGGCATCCGCTGCGTATTTCGGTCTATGGCGCAATTTTTGCTGTACTCGGCTACGCGGTAAGTACAGTTTGGATTTTTGTTACGCTACCCGGTAATTATTTTTACTGGTTGAATATGGGTAATGCGTTTATCGGGGCTTTTCTATATGCCTTGGTTAATGTTTCCACCTCGCCGTGTCAAATGCGCATTTTTCCCAAATCCAGATATGGACAATTCTGTTCTGCGCAATGGATGCTGCGTTCATCATTTTATGTTGTGGCCGGTGTTTTATCCGGATTATTCATTGATGTGGTTAAAAGAATATTTAATGGTTCCGATTTTGCTTACCGGTTTATTTTTATCTGGTTGACGGTCTTCAGCGCTATCAGCGCAATATTCATGGTTTTAAATTATCGTGAATGGTACCGGCTTGGCGGTGACAAACATTTTCATCCGCCGGCGCCATGGAGTCCGTCCGGCACTGAAGAATTGCCAGTCGTGCCGATTGTCGGACCGCAAACAAAATGGTTGAATTTCTCTTTTCTGCTCTTTGACTTGATTATGGGACTCTCCACATTTGGCGTGGTGCTTTTTATGTGGTGGATTTATGCGCAACATAAGATGCTGGCATTTAAATGGTATGGTTTAGCCGTACTGCCGTTGGAAGTCCTCGCCTGGTTACTGTGGATAATGTTGAAAAAATCCATACAGCGGGATATTCTTGCCGCCAGAAATGGTCTGCCTTTGAAAAACGGTATTCCACATCATGGTATGTTGATAGTCTTTGCCGCAAAATTTCTGCTTGCGGTTGGCATTTGGGTATTTCAGGTGATCGTGTCTGTCAATCTCAATATGGAGTCAGGAGCTGTTATATTCAGTATTGCGAATGCCATTACCAACTTTCTCTTAATCGGAACGGTCTATCTCCTGTGCCGGATTGAGCGCGGCAACTCGAATGTGGTGGACGAAGTACCGGAAATTCAGACGGATTCGAAATTGTCAACCCTGCCTGCCTGAAAATTATAATGAGTCGTTCCGGTTTTGTTGTTGCGGCTATTGTACTGCAATCCTAAATCAGGCGGCGGTTTATTTTTTTGACTCCTGCCTGAAGCGCAACGGGGTGGTTTTCAGTACCTCACGGAAAATTTTGTGCAGTCGCTGAGCATCGCAAAAACCGGATTGAACTGCAACACTTTCGATTTTTATTTCTGTGTCTCGTAACAACCGGCATGCGGTTTCGAGTCGCATGTCCTGCAGTAACTGACACGGTGAAGTGCCGATTTTCCGGTTCATCAGCTTGCGCAAGCCTGAATCGGAGATGTAAACCGACTTGGCGATATCAATCACCGAGATATTGGTGGTATGTTTTTTGCGCATGAATTCCACCGCCTGCTTAACAATCGGGTTTCCGGTCGCCAGGATATCGGTACTTTTGCGGACAACCGGTAGAGGTACCGGTGGAACCAGCAATGGCGCTGCCGGAAAAGGTTCACCTTGCATCAACCGGTCCAGCATGGCAGCGCCTTCATAGCCAACTTTTCTGGGACGACTGTCGATACTTGAAATGTGTATGCTGGAACCATTGCAGAGCAGCGTTTCGTTATCTACGCCTAATATCGCGATATCCTCCGGAATTCTAAACCCGCCATCAAGCGCAGCTTCCAGCAATTCGCGCGCCCATGAATCATTTTCGCAGAATACGGCGCCGGGTAATTTGATTTTTTTTAATTGGACCACCAGGTGGTGACTGATTTCATTCCATGGAAGACTATGCATGTTTGCGGGAGAAACAATAGTCTGCACCTGGCGATGGTTTCTAGCCAATTCGGCGGCAAATGCTGTAAGACGAACAGGATGATCACCATAATAACAGCAGTTGACATCGCCCAGTGTTAAAAAGTACCGGGCGGCAATCCGTCCGATTTCTTCGTTATCGTCGCATACAATGGCACAAGGAAAGTTGCACAGCTTAGTTGGTGGCGGATTGAAAGATACGACCGGAATATCGGCATGAGCATGAAGAAATTCCATCAATTGCGGTGACTCTGTCAGATGTGTCAGAATACCGTCTCCGGACCAGTGGCGCGGCAGTTCGAAACGGGGAGAGATAATCCCCAGATGCCAGTCATGCTTCCCGGCATAATCCGATATGCCGGAAAGCAGATGGTACATTGATGAAATGTAAAACTCGAAAATCGGCAGAACGTTTTTCATGTCGCTTTCCCAATTGGTTTGTCGAAAAAATCAATTATTCCTTATTTTTATACTATATTTCCCGATTTAACCATTGTCAATCAACTTAACTTGAACTATAATAAAAATATAAGGATATGATTTATCAAACAAAATTGGAGACGTAAAATGAAACAAAGTAGTCAAAGTCATCAACGCCGTCAAAGTCGGAATTTTACATTAATCGAATTGCTCGTCGTGATAGCGATCATAGCGATCCTCGCAGGAATGTTGCTCCCGGCGCTCAATAAAGCGCGTGAGGTATCGAGAAGCGCCAGTTGCAAAAATAATATGAAGCAGCAGGGACTGGGGATGCATAATTACCTCTCTACTTACAAGGATATCTTCCTTCCCGCAGACATAAAGGATAGTGCCAATAATACCCGGTATTGGTCTGGAGTATTGGTTCAAGGTAAATTTGCGACCAAAAAACTGTTAAGTTGTCCGTCAAGAACCCGCAGGGCGAATAGCGCCTCTCCAAACTGGTACACTGATTTCTGGAATAATCCTACCTCATATATTAATACTCTATCCGACTCTTCATGGGGAGTCTGTGATTATGTTGCCAATCGTTATTTTCTTGCCCATAAAAATTATTCGGTTAATTTGTCAATGTGCCGGGCGTCATCCCGTACCATTTTGTTTATTGAAGGAGCTGAGATGACTCAGGTGACCGCTGGTAATGTTGCCCCGAATGGCTGGTTGCATGCCAACAACTCTTATGACGCAACTGCTACGCTTGCCTGGCCTGCACATCAGGGATATACAGAATGTAACGCGCTTTTTGTTGACGGGCATGTAATCGGGGCGCGCGCATCTGGAGGAGCCAGGAGCTTAGAAGCGGTAAAGCAGTTTTATAACAATCCGGGCAGCCCGATTTTCGGTCCCTGGGTGGACAAAACTTCTTACCGTGACGACCGTACCATGTGGAGCAGACATGATGGATGGTATTATTATTGATTAATGAAAGCGAAGCTTGTTCTGCATGTGACAAGCTATTACATTTAGTTAATAAAATTATAAGCAATAAAAGCCCTTTGCAATTCTAGCTTTGCAGAGGGCTTATATTATCTTAATTCCGTGAGAGAATTTTATTAATTTCCTCACTTTTATTTTTTGACT
>CAYMSF010000046.1:0-32678 GCA_964392985.1 uncultured Victivallaceae bacterium
CCCTGTTCCGCAGCTTTACGATACCACTTTACCGCTTCAGTATCATCGCGGTCAATACATCTCCAGTTGGAATAACAATTACCAAGAAGATACTGAGCAATAGCATACCCCTGTTCCGCCTCTTTTCGAATCGACGCTAATGCCTCGAGACTATGGATTTTATTTCCCAGCCATACTCGCGCATTATTCTCCAATTTCTTGCTCCAGTTCTTCCTTTTGATCCCGAATAATGCGAGCAAATTTTACAATCAATTCAACAAGATCATTGGTCGATATCTCTAATAAATTTTTGTATCTGTACCAAAATGCTCTGCTATAATTATCAAATTTCCTTTTTGTGGGATATTCAGTAGAATCTCCAGGTATATTTGACAAGTCAAACCATAACTTATTATCTAATAAACGTTCTGCGATAACTTCCGACTTGTTTTTCTCTGATTCCAAGACAAGGCGGAACGATCGTCCCTGAACTTGAACTCCAAGATTAAGAGGATTGCCACGCCACTTATGCTTGTCGAATAATACGTACTTTAAATCACAAAGCCCAATCCCGCGAGTCATTGTTGAATTTACAAATATTTGTCCATGCTTAGCATCACACCAATTATCTGCGGTAACGACGAAACCCTCGTCGCGGAGCTTTTGTGATATTAGTTCTGCAAGTTGAGAATATCGTAGTTTATCAACTAAATCATGAAGGCGATTTTCTTTTATAAGTTCATGATCTTCTTGTCGAATATAAAAATTAGTATTCCGATTATTTGAATTAATAGAGAACATTTCGTAAATTTCTTGCAGTGTCATGATGAAGAAAATGTAGTCTTTGAGAATGAGACCATGGTATGAGTTTTCCTTGGCAACAACAGATTGTACACTGGATAATTTTTCGGCAAGTTCCCGGTAGCTTATATAATGCCAAAATTCATTTCCAAGAGTAATTTTTGTTTGATTTTCTTTGTCAAGGAAAGATGGTTTCGTAAGGCTGAGCAATAAGAAATTTGTTTCTGTTATCGTTGTGTCAATTTTAGATTTAGATTTAGCAGGTATGTTTTTAGTATATAATTTCAGTTGATCAAGACGGGGTATGCTTTTAACCTTGTTTTCAATAATTAATTGTTGCTTGAGCCCGTTACTTGAAAACTCTAAGGTTAAGTCAATATTGTAACGCTCGCGGAATGCCTTAAGTTCATAATCGACACCGGTAGGTGTTTTCAGATATGAAACAAAGATTTGACCAACTAGTTTTGGGTAGCATTCACACAACCACGCGAGAAAGTTACTATGGAATAACTCCTTTGACGAAAGCGACAGGTTGAACATCACTGATGATTTTAATTTTTCAAACAGAGTTTCCAGATTGTCGGATTGCTCAATCATTTAATACTCCAGTTGCTTAATAGTTTCTATAAAATAAAGACACAGTATATAATTAACGAAAATAACATCGTGTGCAAGTTTTTTAATAAAAAAAGTATAAAATTAAAAAAGCAAGCATGAATTACCATACATTCTAATGTATACACATATAATACGAAAATAACCCACCGAGTTAACCAGAAGTCTGACAATAATGACAAAATAAATATCATCATTATTTATTAAGCGACAGATTAAATATCAACACCTAATTGTTTTACAATAATGATTTACGCGCTTGAGAATACTTTCATGTTCCAACCTAGTCAACAAACTGACAGCCTATTATTCTGCAACCGGCAACAGAATTTGATGTGATACGCTGGATTCTCGCTGAAGCAGGAAATATCAGAGTTATTGAACCGGTTTCGCTACGCGAGAAAATTGCTGCCGCCGGAAAAAATAGTTGAAGTTAATTCCTGACCACGACACAAAATGTCGTCCCTGGATTATATACAACTATGGCATCCACTTAACGTAACATGTCAGAGTGGATTCATTCCGGAATTATTTGTATTCGCTCCGTAGTGAGAGGATAGACTATTTTTTCTGACTGTGCTGTTCTTCCCAGCCGGCTATGATCTTCATGCGGTTGATGATGTCCAGATGTTGCGTGCAGGCAAATTCACATCTGCCGCAACCGGTACAATCTCCGGCATCGGCTTTGCGGTCGGCCAACAGTCCCCAGTTATGTTGAAAGGCAATCTGACCAACCATCTCTTCTGTACTCATACCGAATAATTTATACCGGTTGAAAAATTGCATATATGACGGTACCGGTATCTTTTGCGGACAACTATTGCAATAACCGCAACCGGTACAGGCGTGGTTCATACTCTCAGGTAATCCTGCTTTGATGCGTTCAAGTTCCGCCGGTTGAATCGGTTCCATATCCGCGATACGGCAGGCGGTATCAACATGTTCGCGAGTAGTAAAACCGTTCAACGTGATATTGATATCCGGATTGGCGATCAGAAAACGCAATGCCGTTTCCGTCGGCGATAAGCCGTCAACGGAGATAAAGCCGAGATTCTTTTCACTCTGTGGAATGAGTCCGCCGGCAAGCGGATTCATCGCCACAACACCGACGCCATATTCCTTTGCCGCATCCACCCCGTCCTGACGGTAGGGGAAATTCAAAATATTAATTCCCATGAGTACGCCGTCAAATTTTCCGGAGGCAATAATTTTTCGAATATCATTACCGGTCTGATGCGAGGAGAAAACGATATGCCGGATCAAACCGTCGGCTTGACATTGCAGCAATTCCTCATAAAGTCCGCCGGATTTCATAGCTTCGTCAAATTGCGTCATGCGTCGCAGACACCAGACATGAAAAAAATCAATATGACCACAGTTCATTTTTTCAATTGATTGTAGTACTTTTGTTCTGGTTTCGGCGCGACTGCCGGTGTGTTCCGGCATTAATTTGGTTGAAACGAAAAATTTATCCCGCTGCATCTGTTTAAAGGCCAGACCGAAGATGTTTTCGCCTTGTCCGTCGCAATATGCCGGGGCGTTGTCAAAGTAATTGATTCCCTGCGAGAATGCATATTCAACCAGTTTGCTATTCTCTTCGTGTGACAGTTCCATATTAAACCGCATACCGCCAAAACCAACGGCGGAAACCTGTTTCCCTGTTCGTCCGTATTCCGAATATCGCATTGTCAAACCTCAAAAGTGACCAGCATTATCAATATAAATTCACCGATAATATACTCTATAATGTTGAAATTTTAAAACAGATTACGAAGATTTTGAGAATTGCCAAAGAGTACTGCAAGCATCCCTGCTTGCTTTTCAAGCTGGAAGTTTACCCGCCGGAAGCGGCGCCAAAGGCGACCACGGCTTGAGGCACTTTAAATACCGACAAAATAAAAAAGGATTTGTTTTTTTAACCATTAACAATTGACAATTACCCATCCCGCAGGTGAAGTAACAGGTGAAGTTGTCAAGTTGTTGTTAGCATCCAGGGGGGGTAAAAAAGGATTTGTTTTTTTACCATTTACCATTTACCATTTACCATTTACCATTTACCATTAGCTCATTATTGTTTTTCTATTTACAAGGCTTTAAGTCGTTGCAGAATTAAATATTTGCAAAAATATTGCAAATTTGTTATTTTGATGTATAATATATTAAGATAAATTAAAATAAATAAACGGGAGACGTTTATGTTGATAAATTTTACAGTCGGTAATTTTCGTTCAATAAAAGAGCGAGTGACGCTTTCGCTGGAAGCGGTCGGTATTCATGAATTGGAGGAGAGTAATACTTTTATTACATTGAAGAACGAACGGTTACTGAAAAGCGACGTTATCTACGGCGCTAACGCGAGCGGTAAAAGCAATATAGTCAGAGCAGTTTCATTCATGCGCTATTGCGTTGAAACGATGTCCACCAGCTTAAAGCCGGAAGCGGCAATTCCAATAGAGCCGTTCCTGTTATCCAAAAGCACAATAACGGAACCATCCTTTTTTGAGGTTGAATTTATTGAAAAAGAGAAGCGGTATCGTTACGGCTTTACGCTTGATGCAACAAAAATCCATGCGGAATGGCTGTTTCTGACCAGCGGCAAGGAGTTTCCGCTATTTATCCGGGAGAATGAAAATCTAATTACCGTATCGCCACAATTCGAGGAAGGTAAAACCTGGATAAAAATGACGAATAAAACCAATTTACGGCTTCGTTCCAATACCTTGTTTATTTCCTCGCTTGGTCAACTTTTTGAAGTAGCGCCGGATAAAGAACTGCATAGTCATAATATCCGCGCCTGGTTTAAAAAAGTCCTGATCATTCCCGGACTTTTTGACGAAGAGGCAAAAAGTTTGACCATAAAAGCGTTACGCGAGCATAATCTTTTCGCCGAGTCGTTAAATGAGTTTCTTCCAAAATTAGATTTGGGCATTAACAAAATTGCTCCAGTATTTACTGAAGAGAATGAAGGTGGAATTGGATATAAGATTCAAACCGAACACTTAACAGAAGATAAGGAAAAAATATTCCTGGATATGGAGCATAATGAATCTGAAGGAACAAATAAAATATTTTCCGTTTCGTCTTTACTGTTAGGTGTACTGGCCCATGGCGCTATCTTATTTTTCGATGAATTTGATGCGCGGTTGCATCCATTGTTAACGCGACGCCTGCTGGAGATGTTTCACGGACAAAACAAACATAATGCGCAACTTATCGTGGTATCACATGATACTAATTTATTGAGTCCTGAATTGCTCCGCCGTGACCAGATATGGTTTGCGGAAAAAGAGAAAAACGGCGCTACGCGACTGACCAGCCTCGCAGAGTTTAAGAAAATCCGAAAGGGCGAATCGTACGAACGGAATTATATTGACGGACGCTATGGCGCCATTCCGTATTTAGGCGACTTCAGCTCATGGGAGAAATAACGCGATGCAAAAACCTTGGGATATCAAAAGAACCAGGCGGCAATTGAGCATCAGGGAGCCGAAAGCTAAATTCCTGATCTGCACCGAGGGACAAACAGAAAAATTGTATTTTACTGATTTCCACCTGACTTCTGCGAAAATTTCTGTAGTTGGCGGCGGAGCTTTGAGCCTGGTCAAAGAAGCTGTGGCATTGAAAAACCGCCTGATGAAAGATGGCGACAAATTTCATCAGTACTGGGTGGTATTTGATAAGGATGAAAATTCTCCACCGCAAATCAACCGGGCTATTAAGTTGGCAGAGGAAAATGGTTTTTGCTGGGCTTTTTCCAATCCATGTTTTGAAATATGGTATCTGTTTCACTTTGTCAGGATGCGCAGCGCCACAACCGCAAAGGAGTTAAAATCCAGACATTTGCGCCAGTCCGGTCGTATTCCTGAATATCATGAAACGCTATCAGGAATATACACGCGTCTAAAATCCCGGCAACCGGATGCGGTTAATCATTCGAAAAATATCATCGCAGAAGATGAAAACTGGCAGGGAAAATTGGCGGCAGCAAATCCATCAACTAATGTGCATGGGTTAGTGGAAGAAATGAATAAGTATCTATAATTGTCCCTGGCTTTACGGAAACATCCAATGCAATTATTCTTTGGGCGGCAACCACATTGAGACCGGCTTCTTTTTATTAGCCGCTGCGGGTTTCTTCTTTGGCGCGGCCGCGAGTTTCAGTTTTGCCTCAATCACGGCAAGTCTTTGGTTGACTAGGTCAATATCAAATCCATCCGGCCAGGTCATGGTTTTCGGATAGCTGCACCATTCATGGACCCAATCTTTCATTCTGTTATGTTCCGGGTGGGCGGCATCATTGATGGCGGCACAAAAATCTTCATAGCCCGGCGTACTGCCGACATCCTCCGGCGGACAGGAACCAACGCCTTTCAAACAAAAAAGTATTCGACCGCTGTCATCCTGGTAATCAAATGATTTGATATCGATTAGATGTTCCCAATCGTCGCCAAAATCATAAACATATTTGAAGCGTCCGCGACCTTCGCAGACCAGTTTATCCAGCCGGTATTTTTTCTCTGACAAGACTTCATCATCGTCGTCGAAACCATCCGGATCCGGCTCGCCATAACGCTCGCCACCAATTTCAAACTCATGCAAATGGCATTGACGCCACCCCATGACCGCTTGAATGGCGTCGTGCAACTGATTGAGCTTGATGTCAGCGGGAACTACTAACGTGCGCCATATTTTTACATGGCAATACTGTAAAGCAATCTTCAATTGGAACAGTTTCGAATTCATAGTCTTCATCCTTTCGTTATTGCAGGTTAAGTCCGTATCGGGTAGCGTTGTTTCCGTCGTTTGGGTTAATATTTTCATCATGGGCCTGTTTCTCTAGCATCATGGGCCTGTTTCTCTAGCATCATGGGCATGTTTCTCGAGCATCATGGGCCTGTTTCTGAGCATCATGGGCCTGTTTCTGAGCATCATGGGCCTGTTTCTGAGCATCATGGGCCTATTTTAGGTTTCAAGCACGTTCCTTTTCCGGTCTCGCAAACATGCAAACTACCCGAATGTCCAGCATCACTGTTGATATCTGGCAATTTCAACCAGGTTGACACGCCAAAATAGACACAAATCGCCAAGCTCTTTCACTAAATATAATATCCATACAACCACATTCAAATACTTTTAATTAAAAATATTTCACCGTTATTATGCCGGCAAAATTCATTTTTGCATTGTTTATACTCTATAAGGTTGAAATTTTAAAATAGACGAGTAGGATTGCAGATTGGATTTTTTTCGATCCGACTGATTGGCGATATGGATATCGCCTGAAAAAGGAACGGAAAAATACGGACGCAAGACCCTCGTCGCAAAGCGGTTGCGATCTTTTGATTTTGGATTCGCACTCTTCGAGACATTCGATACCCTGGTATCGGCAGCCTCTCAGAATACGAACCAATTCTCAAAATCTGCGCAATCTATTTTAAAATTTCAACCTTATTGAGTATAGTTTCAATTTCTGGCAATATGCTGTATAATTTTTCTTAAAAATTAATGATTTGATATATTGCAAAAGAATTAATACGGGCTATTATTAAGATATAACGTAATTAAATAGTGGAATATATTCATTATGAAACCTATTGACAAAGACCGGCTATATCTTGCGCTGAATTTATTGGAAGAGCTTTTGGGTGTAGTGCACGCGCCACATTTTGAATTGGTTGTCTGCGGCGGTTCAGCTTTAATTGCAACTGGACTAATCAGCAGAACGACCAGAGATGTGGACGTGGTGGCGATGCTCAAAGGCAACATGGAACTCGTTGACCCAGAGCCGTTTCCTCTTGTACTTGTTCAAGCGGCACAGAAGGTTGCGAATAGTCTTGGTTTGCCATCAGACTGGTTGAATTGCGGTCCATGCGATCTCTTTCGCATGGGATTACCGGAAGGATTTGCCGGGCGATTAGAAAAACATAACATCGGACCATGTTTGACGGTTCATTTTATCAGTCGGCTTGATCAGATACATTTCAAGTTGTATGCATCGGTGGATCGCGGTGGCTATCATATTGACGATCTGCTTACATTACATCCAGATGATGAAGAGCTGTTGATGGCGTCTCACTGGTCAATGACCCACGATGTCTCTTCGGGCTATATTTTACTGCTGAAAGAACTGCTGCAAAGGATTGGTCATGGCAAAGTTACTGAAAGAATTTAGAGGGCATTTTCTGGAATCATTGCTGAAACTTTTGTGGCGGCAATGGTCGGCGCTGGGGGTGACCGGTTATGGTGAAACGCAGCAAACTATGGTCATTGATACGGAAGCATTATTGATTTTCAGTTGTTCAATCTGCCGCCACGACCAACGGTTGTTCGATGCCATGCTAGACTGGCTGAATAAAAATGAACGATTCATCAATATTCAAAGATTGCGGACAATGGTCAGCAAGGAAAAGTTTGCCGCCGCAGACATACTGGTTGCAGTCGCAGCATATATGGCGAAAAAAAATCCGACCGCAAAATGGCGGCGTCTAGTCGCCGCCGGAGATAATGTAAAAAAAGATAGCGGTAATCTGTTCTTTCTGAAAACCGGCGAGCCGATGCCGGTAACAGGAAAAGTGGATGAAATTTTCCGGCGCTACGGCTTCAAGCGTAATCCGGTGGAAATTCGCAACCGGGCAATCTCATTTCCACCATATTCCCCGGAAACATTGCGGTTGCAAATGTGTGCTCTGTTCGGTATCGGAGCTAAAAGTGAAACGTTACTTTACCTGCTCATCAATGGTAAAGGATCCATTCAGGATATTGCCTCAGACACATACTATTCATGGCGTTCGATACAAGATGCTCTATTTGAAATGGGACATTCCGGGTTGATTTTCTTTCCGGAAAGCAAACGGGAACGGTTTTACCGAATTGACGGCAAACCCTGGCTGGATATTCTCCTTAATGGCAAGCGTGGGGAAATAAAATGGATATGTTGGCCGCCGTTATTCCGTGCGCTTGAACTAATCTGGGAAAAATTAAATAATCCGGAATTTATGGAGTTGTCGCCGCTGGCTCAATCTGCCGAATTGCGTGAACTCATGCGCGGTGACATTGTTGCGCGGTTGGAACATGCCGGTTTAGGCAATATGATTACTAATTTCGGTAATGACACCGGCGACGGATATCTCAAGTCATTTTGTAAAAATGTCGACAAAATATTGCATGAAGCCTCATAACCATTCTGGAGGTCTTGGAATTGACGATAATGGAAAATTTTGAATTCACCCCGATCGGTTATGTCTGCTGTCAACAGCAATATCGCTATGAAGCGCCGCGTCAAGGGGTGTTCGCCAATAATGTTGGCGTCATAAAACTCAATCCGGGTAAAAATTTTGAACAGGCATTGACCGATTTGGCCGGATTTGAACGTTTGTGGGTGATTTACTGTTTTCATTTGAATCACAGTTGGAAACCACTCGTGCGACCGCCGGTAACCGGGGATAAAGAAAAAATCAGTCTATTCGCGACCCGTTCTCCGCACCGCCCGAATCCAATCGGGTTGAGTTGTGTTGAACTAATTGGCATTGACAAACTGGAAGTGCATATCCGCAATTTTGACATGCTGGACCAGACTCCGGTGCTTGATTTGAAACCATACATACCATCGGCAGACGCATTCCCGGATGCGGGAACCGGTTGGCTTGAGTCGGCAACTTCGGACAATTATACTGTTATTTTCAGTCAGACGGCGGCGGCAAAAACCGCATGGATTCTCAATGTTTCCGGGTTGGACATCGTTCGATTCTGCAATATTCAACTTGCACACGACCCGCTGAACAGTTCACGAAAACGGGTAACTGGGAATGATAAAGCGAAACAGTTCACGCTGGCCTGCCGTACCTGGCGGATACGGTTCAATCCGGAATTGCCGTTACGGCAGGTCGTCGTTGAAGATATTGAGTCAGGTTATTCTGATGAAGAATTAAACAGCCCTGATGATCCCTATCTGGATAAAGGTTTCCACCGGGAATTCCGTTCAAAATTCAATCCTGTGTAATGTTCATCAAAGCGGTTTCTATTTTCTGCCGCCATTCCTCGAGTTGCTGTTCATTGAGATTCGGAGGAATGTGAATAGGTTCAGACAAAATCAAGGTTAATCTGGCGAACGGTTTGGGAATTTGAAAATTATCCCAGCTTTTGATTTGCCAGTAACTGCTGGCGTTAACGCTGATGGGGATAATTGGTGCGCCAGTCACACTCGCCAGATGAATCGGACCGCGACTCATTTTATATTTTGGTCCGCGCGGACCATCAGGGGTGAAGCTGACGTGGGAGCCCTGTTTGATTGCGGTAATCGCCTCCATCTGCACGGCAGCGCCGCGTTTACTGGTAGAACCGCGCAAACTTTTCAGGCCGAAATGTGAAATAAGGTCGGTAATATATTGACCATCACGGGAGGAACTGACTACGGCAATCGTACGACTGCGAGCCGTTGCGGGGAACATTGCCGGAAAATAAAGCAGCCGGTTGTGCCAGGTTACTGTTACTGTTCCCCGTGCATTCTCAATAGAATTCGCAGCATCATCAATGCGACAGCGCATGCAGCAGCATTTCATCAGCTTCAAGAGGGTGGCGGGAAACCAGAATATCCAAGTAGGCAGTTTCTGAATCTTACGGAATTTTTTAGTAATAAATTTCATGTTTTTTTCTGTATTTTTAAACAATCGTGGTTCAGACAGCAGTTAGGGCAATCCGGAGTACGGGCATGGCACACCTGCCGTCCATGCATAATCAATAAATGCGAAAATCCGGTCCAGTATTCCGCCGGCAATATCTGATTTATTTCCTGTTCAATTTGCTCCGGTGATTCCGAGGCGGTTACGCCCAGGCGGAACAACACCCGTTTAACATGAGTATCAACCGGAAATCCGGGAATATTGAAAGCGTTGCCGAGCAGAACATTCGCAGTTTTGCGACCAACGCCCGGCAGAGTTGTCAACGCCGCCATAGTGTCCGGTACTGCACCATCATAATCTGCAACAATTTTCCGGGCGGCGGCAATCAGGTTTTTCGCTTTGCTGCGGAATAATCCGGCTGACTGAATGACCGCTTCAAGTTGTCCCTGTCCGGCTTTAGCCAGCGCGACGGCATCCGGGTATTTTTTAAACAATGCGCCAGTGATAAGGTTGACTCGCACGTCAGTACATTGGGCGGAAAGTACGGCGGCGACAAGTAATTGATAGGGATTCTTATAATTCAAGGCACATGCAGGTTCACCATAAACGGCATGGAGCAACCGGTAAATTTTCAGTAATAACTTCCCGGTTGAGGCCTTAACAGGGGAAACTTTCATTTCATTTCCGCCATAATTTTCCCGATAATCCGAATCTCCTCTTTGCAAACCTCAGCCTCTTGAGCTTTAGCCGCAGCCTCGAGCCGACTGCCAGCGGCGGAGAGTTCATTCGCGCCGACATTAGCGGCTGAACCTTTAATGGAATGGCCATTACGATTCAAATCCTGCCAATTCCCGGCCTTGAAGTTTTTTTCCGCCTCGGCGAGGTTATTTTCAATTGATTCGACAAAACTGTCAATCAATTCGCCGGCCGAGTCGCCTTCGATTTCAAAAAATTCTTTCAAGTAATCAGCAATTTCTTTACGACGAACGTTGTCATTATTACTCATAATTTACACTCCCTATTGTTTGACTAGCGGGACTGAATTGACGAAGTTCTCTAATATTCTAATTCCGGCATTCTGACTTTTTTCCGGATGAAACTGAGTCGCAAAAATATTACCGCCACCAATAATCGCGGCAAAATTAACAATATAATCACAACTGCCGATGACTTTGTCACGTGATGCCGGACAGGCATAGTATGAGTGGACAAAATAAAAAAAAGTTTCATCCGCCAGTCCATCCATCAACGGGCATGGGCGTTCCGCCTTGACACTGTTCCAGCCGATATGAGGAATTTTTTCAGTGGAGTCAGGAAAGCGTTTAACTTTGCCGGGTATAATCCCGAGTCCGGCAACATTAGGTGCCTCTTCGCTGCAATCCAGCAGCATCTGCATACCAAGGCAGATGCCGAGCAATGGTTTTCCAGCCTTGACAGCCTGAATTACCGCTTCAGCGAAACCGCGACTGCGCAGGTGTTCCATGCCGTCGCCGAAATTGCCAACGCCCGGCAGCACCACCGCATCAGCAATGGCGACATCGGCGGGACAATCAGTTACCCTGATATCGCCGCCGACATGTTCCAATGCTTTGCTCACGCTCAGCAGATTACCCATGTTGTAATCTATCAACGCTATCATCGTTACTATCCTCCGCCAACGGGAAACCCGCCAGCGGTATTAATTTATTATACGCCGGAGAACGCGGAGAATCCGCCGTCAACCGGAATTACAGTACCGTTAACAAACCGTGCACCCTTGTCATCGACCAACCAGAGCAGCGCGCCGAGTAAATCTTCCGGAGTGCCGAACTGTCCCATCGGAGTATGGGCGATAATGGTCTGGCCGCGGGGGGTTAATGAACCATCGGCATTGGTGAGCAGAGCACGATTCTGGTCAGTCAGGAAAAATCCCGGCGCAATTGCATTCACCCTGATATTGACCTTGGACATGTGAACCGCCAGCCATTGCGTAAAATTGCTGATAGCAGCTTTGGCGCCGCTATAAGCCGGAATCTTTGTCAGCGGGGTAAACGCATTCATCGAGGAGATATTGATGACCACGCCACCCTTATCCTCCGCCATCTTGCGGCAGAATACTTGTGTCGGCAGCAGTGTACCGAGGAAGTTAAGATTGAATACAAACCCCACGCCAACCGGATCCAGATCAAAAAATGTGGTCAATTCCTTACCGGCTTTTGCCAGGTCTTCTTTGAACAGATATTCGCGACTGGTGGTGCCTTTCGGGCTGTTACCGCCGGCGCCGTTAATAAGAATATCACAAGGACCGAGTTTTTCACAAACGGTCTTTTCAGCATTTTTCAGACTTTCGTATTCCAGAACGTTTGCAGCGACGCCGATGGCGATACCGCCGGCAGCCTTAATTTCGTCCGCAACCTTATTGGCATTTTCTTCACGCAAATCAAGAATAGCGACTTTGGCGCCACATTCCGCCAGTGCTTTTGCCATAATACCACAGAGAATTCCACCGCCACCGGTTACTACTGCCACTTTGCCCTGCAAATCCACTTTGAACGGTACACTCATTTCTGTTCTCCTGAATTATATTTTATAAGCCTTAATACCATGATCTCAGGTCAGGTTATGAAACAAACAACCCGCAACTTAAAAATATCACAAAAACGGCCCTTTTACCAACGCTGTGACATTTTTTTAGGGAAATATTTAGGTTAATGAAATACAGTTGTGGTTACAATTCAGGCATGACCGTGAAAAGTCATATAAAGAACGACGCTTACTAGTTTTTTTATTAAAAACCTTATACAATTTGAAAAGTAAGCATGACTTACTATGTTATGGTAATTAAGTCCTTATAAATTTGGATAGCGCTGTCTAAATTTATTCTGAATGTTTGTGCTGGAAGCAAACGATAAAAGGAAATGTTGGATTATCCACTGACTCATGGAGAAGTAAAGCAGATGAAAAGCTTGATTATATGCAGCGGCCCCAAACCGCAGGATGTGGTTACCCTGTGCCGGGAGCACGGATTCGGCATAGAAATCCAAAACATCATTGACCAGCAATGCCTTTCAAATGAGAAAATTATTGCGGAAACCTTTGAAATTGTTCGCGGCATTGAACTGAAATCCATGCATGGTCCGAGTGGAGATTTATGTCCTGGAAGCTCCGATGAAGAGGTTCGCGCCCTTGCACGCAAAAGATTCGAGCAAGGCTGGTCGGTCGCTACCAGGATGGAAGTTTCGCATATTATATTTCATCATGGTTATGTACCGCACACCAGTTGGCGCAGCGGATGGTTGAAACGCTGGCCAAACTTCTGGAAAGATTTTCTTCAGGGCAAAAACGAACGCATTCGCATCCATATTGAAAACCATCTGGACCATGAGCCAAGTTTGATTTCGGAAGCAGTTGCCCTGGTCGGTCGCACTGAGATATTCGACATCAATCTGGACATTGGACACGCCCATGCCATTTCGAAGGTCCATCCCGTGAAATGGATAGAGGAGTTGAAAGGTCAGATTGGCTATGTCCATCTCCACGATAATCGGGGTAAAGAGGACGAACACATGGCGCTGGGAGACGGGAACGCTCCACTAGTTGAGGTCATGCACGCCCTTGAACAATATGCACCCGATGCCATTTGGGCGATTGAGATGGCAAGCGAAAGCGTTGTGCAATCTTTGAAATGGATGAATAAACATGGATTTCTCCCTCAAATGCAATAATTAAGATGAATTGTATTCTAAAAGCTCGAAAGAGTGGATTATTTTTAGTTTATTTGGGCAATTGTTGTGCGACAATAAAATTTTGGAGTAGAGGTAATGTATAAATTTGTCCCCGGGCTGGAATTAAATCATAATTTTTATCATAACATCGTCAAAGGGCTGATAGCAGACAATTTCCCTGGCCTGCAATACAGTGCTTCATTGATTGGCTATGGATCAGATGTTTTGGGCTATGACAATCCGATATCCATGGATCATAACTGGGGCCCGCGCATGCAAATTTTTCTAAGGGATGAAGACTATGAAGAATACAAGGGCAAAATTGATGAACTGTTAAAATGGAAACTTCCACTGACTTATCGCGATTTTCCAACAAATTTTACGGATCCGAGATTTGACAGAACTCAGGCAATGGCTCCAACCGACACCTATCCGGTCAGACATCTGATTGAAATTTCAACGTTGGAACAATACATCAAAGCACGATTACCCGTTAATAATCTCGCGGTCATCAGTACGGAGGAATGGTTGCAATTTACGGATCAGCAACTGCTTGAATTGACCAGCGGCGAGGTATTTCATGATGGTTTGAATACATTGATTTTGTTGCGTGAGCGGCTCAAGTTTTACCCTAATGATATATGGTTACTGCGCATTGCCGCATTATGGGAAGGCATTTCCCAAAGAGAAGCTTTCGTTGGCAGGTGCGGTGAGTTTAATGATTTGCTCAATCAGAAATTGCTGACTGCGCATATTGTTTCTCTACTAATCAAAATTTGTTTTTATATTGAAAAAAAATATATCCCGTACAGCAAATGGTTTGGAACAGGATTTCAACGTTTGGATTGTGCCGGCAAGTTACAGAAGCAGATTATCGACATTCTCTCAGAAAACGTTCCCGAGTCTATTGAGTCCAAACTGGCATTGCTGTATGAACAGGTCATTGAATTAAATAACCGTAATCATGAGCTTCCCGTGATTGATAACCGCATCAGGAATTATTATGGAAGACCCTACAAAGTGATTTTTGCTGAACCCATCGCTGAAAACTTTAAAAACAACGTAAAAGACGAAGCTCTCAAACAAATTGACATCAAGAAATATTCGCGTGAATTTATTCCACGGTCAGGTTGATATTACCGCCGGCAACTCTGGCGGTGACTTTGGTGGCGGGCGGCAGACCGGGAGCAGTAATAATTTTCCCGGAATCTGATTCCGTTAAAATGGCATAACCGCGCCGCAGGACATTTTCCGGGCTCATCGCGGCAAGCCTGCCTTCGAGGTTCAATATTTTCTGACCGGCGCGTTCCAAACTTAATTTTACCGTCTGCAGCATTGAATCGGCGGCCTGGTTGGCACGATTACGGCAGTCGCTCAATTTTGCTGTAACGGTATTTACTTGTAATGAATTTTGCAAGAGTGACAGTTGATTGGCGGCGAGTAATATACGGCGTTCCATGATTGCGGTCATATCTTTGTCAAGTTCATCCAGGCGCTGCTGTTTCTGGCGCAGAATTCCGGAGGGTTCGCGAAAAACATAACTTTGACTGGCAACAATCAAACGGTTCTTCAATTGTTGCACCATCAGAGTCAGGCGGGCGGCTAGATCTTTGACTGCGCGGTCCAATCTGCGGTTTAACTCGTCACGCTGACCGATAACCAGTTCCGCCGCGGCAGAAGGGGTGGGCACCCGCAAATCAGCAACAAAATCACAAATGGTAAAATCAATTTCATGACCGACTGCGCTGATGACTGGAATTTTGCTGGCGGCAACAGCACGGGCAAGTTTTTCTTCATTGAACGGCCAGAGGTCTTCAATACTGCCGCCACCGCGAGTGATGACAATCACGTCCACATCGGCACAACGATTAAAAAAGTCAATACCGGCAGCAAGTTTGTTCTCCGCGCCCCTGCCCTGTACCGGTGAAGGATAAATGCGGATATGAATATCGGGAAAACGGCGATTGATAATTTGCAGAAAATCCCGGATAGCCGCGCCTTCCGGTGAAGTTACCACACCAATACATGCCGGCAGTAACGGTATCGCTTTTTTGCGTTCGGCATCGAATAGTCCTTCCGCGCTGAGTCTGGCTTTTAGTTCCTCAAAACGGCGTTGGAGTTCACCGAATCCGACCGGGCGCATCGTCTTGATGCTGAATTGATATTCGCCGCGGGCCTCATAAACGGTCAGGCGACCATGTACTTCCACTTCGGTACCGACACGCAGTTTAATGGCAGAAGCGGCGTCAGCGCCATTAAAAAATACCGCGCGGATCTGGGTGGCGGCATCTTTGAGCGTCAGATAGACATGACCGGAATTCTGAATACTGAGCGTTCCAACCTCGCCGCGGAGCCAGAAAGGCATAAGACTGCTCTCCAGCACCTCGCGGACGGCGGCATTAACTTCTGAAACTTTCCAGACATGCTCTTCCATTATCCTGCCAACCCTGTAACTCTAAGTATTTCAACCAGAATTTTGATTATCAACGAAGAAAGAAAATTGGCCGCGGAACTAAGCTGGTTGATGAAAACAAAGATAAGAATGAAGATGGTTAGTGACATCCCCTTCAGAAACTCCGACTTTTCCAGTGATAATTTAGGAAACAGCCAGGAAACAAGCGTCCAACCGTCAAGCGGCGGCACCGGCATCATATTCAACAGGAATAACAGCATATTCATTATGGTGCCGAGGAAAAAAAACTGAATGGTATTTTCCGAACCTTTGAGTATTATGGTAACCGCACACCCGATAGCAAAAGCGAAAAAGAGCAACAAATTCATTCCCGGTCCGGCAAAGGCGACAAGGGCATGGCTCCAGCGATGGCGCATCCGTGCCGGGTTTACCGGCACTTGTCCCCAGGCGATTCCGATTATTGCCAGCATCAAGAGCGACATTGTCCCCATCTGCTTTAAGGGATTCAAAGTAAGATGGCCTTCATCGGCGGCAGTCGAATCGCCCTGGCGTAACGCAGTCCAGGCATGAGCAAATTCATGGCAGCAGACCGAAAATATAACGATAAAAGCGAGTTGAAAAAATATCTGCGGATTGGTAAATAATTTCTCGATAAAAAACATAGACATTCCTCGTTTAGTTTATTTCCACCGGCCAATACTGATATGCCGGAGTTTCGTATGGATGTGAGCTCTTCAATGCGGCAAGCGCCGCCGCCAGTTGATTGGCGGCACACAATAATTCCACTTTATATTCCTCAACGGTGGCAACGATATTCGTTGTGCCGATAAAGGGGTTGCTACCGGATAACGGCCGGAATTGTCCGGTGCCAATCGTCTGCCAGCAGCAGCAATCATAATTACCGATGGTCCCGGCGCCAGTCGCGAAAATCGCCGCTTTCACCAGGTCAACATGGGTTGACGGCACATAAAATTCCAGTCTGTAATATTCAGCCATAATTGTTGTGTTACCGCCCCCTTGGCGTAATGTTTGCGAAATAATGTCCAAAAGATATATGTAAATTGCCCGATTACAAGGGAGAAAAACAAAAAAGCCAGCGACGGCACCGCTGGCATTTTAGAAAAATTTATGGTTATGTTAGCGTAACTGTTGAACCAGATTGCTGATTAAGCCGGGCAGATCGGTAACTTTGACCGCTTCTGCGCCGGGGGTGGAAAGTTTCAACGCATCAGGTTGTGCAGAACATCCGGTATAAATCAAGCAGACATCGGTCAGCACGTCATCAATCCGTTTTTTCTGTCCTTCGATACCGATTCTGGCGGCGGGGTGTCCACCGCAACAGTTCGGACAGCCGGAAATTTTCAAATTGTCAGTGAGCAGTATCAATGCCCGGATTTTTTCCGGTGTATCGGCGGGGAGAATTTTATCCATCTCAATAGCAATAGCATCGGCAATTCCCGGGGAATCAAGTATGCCGATTTTGCAGACTGTCGCGCCAATACATGAGGGGATGTGACCGCGGAATGATTTCAAGGTCAAATCAAGTTCCGGTGACAGATTAGCCAGTTTCTGATACAAACTGACGAGATTATCCACGTGTACCAATGGCAGTATAATATCCTGTGTCGGGGTCAACCGCCAGAATCCGCAACTGTATTGTTCCGTCAGCGTTGCCAGACTTTCGAGTTGCTCCAATTGCAAGTTGCCATGCGGGACATAAATACGGACAGAGCGATATTTTTCTCCCAGTTTAGTTGCGGAAACCGCATGTTGCCGCCAAATATTGAATCCAGGAACTGCAGAACTGGGCGCATCCATCGGCTTGATTTGGTCAGCCAGAACGATATAATCAACATCATTCAGCGCCGCGACATAATCCGGGGTGCGTTCAAAATATTCAAGATAGAGCCGGGTAAATCCCTCCTCACCAAGTGATTTGACGAGGAAACGGATTCTTGCCTGATTACGATTTTCGCGATTGCCATGTTCATTGAACATTTCATTGAGTGCGACGGCGCAGCGAATATAGTGTTTTTCCGGCAGGAAGTCAAAAAGTTGAATTCCCAGTGCACTTTCTCTGCCCATACCGCCGCCGGCATAGACCCGGAATCCACGGTTGCCATTACGGGTGGCGGCAAGGAAGCCAAGATCCTGCACTGATGCATTCAACGCCTCCTGCGGGCTGGCGAAGAAACCGATTTTATATTTGCGCGGCAAGGCAAAGGCCGTCTTATGATATTTGAAAAAAGCATTCAAGCCGGCCGCATAGGGTTGAACATCAAAAATTGATTCCGTGCCGAATCCACTTAAAGGTGACGCGGCGATATTGCGGTAACTGTTCCCACCACCGCCTTTGAATGGAAGTCCAATCGCGTCAAGACCAGCCATCAATGAATAAATTTTATCAGGCGCGACATCGTGTAATTGAATATTCTGCCGGGTGGACAGATGGACATAACCGACGCCATTTTCACGAATAACGCCGGCGGCGGCTTTGGCGGTCGCGATGCTGATATGACCGCCGGTAATCCGGATTCTTACCATAAACTGTCCATTGCGCTGGGGAATGACCCCGAACACAGCAGAGGACGGTTTTAACTGATCGGCAGTGATTGTACCGGCAATAAATTCGTCAATTTTTGTTTTGAGTTGCAAATACAACTCATCGAATTCAATAGTTTTTTCTGTACTCATAATTGGCCTCCTGCAGGGTTATTAGATACAATATTCTGGAATAATGCTTTTTTCTGACAATAATTTGATAATTGACTGGAGATTTTTTTCCAGATCATCACAGTCGGCTAAATCAATATCGACAATGGTATTGTCTAGACGGTTTTCACCGGAATTGACGACCAGCAGTTCGTTCGGTGAATTCAATACTTTCAGCAGATTGAGTTCATAATCGCCGACATCAGGCAACGCGGCAATTAAAATCAAACCGGCATCCGTAAGAATTCGCGAAAGTTCGCCGAGCCGCCGGATATGTTCATCACGATTAATCAAACTGTTTTGAATATCCGCATCCAGACCGTGACTGATATTGGCAAACCCGAGATAATATGAGTTCATGTGCAGGTTGAACAACCGCTGCTCCAATTTTTTAGCCAGTTCCGGAATGACATTACTATTACCGCCGGTAATAACAATGGTTTTGCTTTTGTGCCGGTTGCGTATAATCCGTTCCCGGTTTTCAACCAGTCCGGATTCCCAGAAAAATTCGCGTCGTTCGACATGGTCTTTCAAGCGGGTATTCTGATCCTTGACACTGTCGGCAGCGCCGGCGGAAACGCCCTCAATAATCATACCTGCGCCGGCGGTAGCATTGGTGAGCGGGTCAATCAGAATAAAACTGCCGGTTTCGTGATTTTTGGAATAGGCATCGAAAAAGAGCGGTTTGGTTGTGGAAACCGCGATCCGGCCGATTTCATTAAGTTTAAGTGTATCGGCATTGCCTTTTTGAAGGGTATTGACATCAATATTGTAAACTATCGTATCAACCCTGGACTTGACATTACGGCCGGCATGACGAATAATATATTGACCACCAGGTTTCAGCACATCATCGGTCATCCAGATAACGACGGCTTCAAAATTGTTGGAAACTCTGGGCTGGCTGTTCGGGTGAGTAATCAAATCACCGCTGCTGATGTCAATTTCATCTTCCAGTTCAATCGTTACCGCCTGCGGCGCAAAAGCCTGTTCCAGATTACCGTCGGCGGTTACAATCCGTTTCACTTTAGACTCTTTGCCGGACGGCAGCGCCTTAATTGTGTCGCCAACGTTAACGATACCGGAGGCGACCGAACCGGCGAAACCGCGAAAATCGAGATGGGGACGAATCACCGTTTGTACCGGGAATCTGAAATCGGATAAATTGCGGTCATTAGCCACATCAACATTTTCGAGTAGTTCCAGCAGCGAATCGCCACCATACCATGGCATCTTCTGTGATTTGTCCACAACGTTTTCACCCGCCAGGGCTGAAATCGGAATAAAGCGCACATCCGGGATATTCAACTGCTGTACAAAATCGGCAAAATTCTGCCGGATAGAGTTAAATACATCCTGAGAATAATCGAGTAAGTCCATTTTATTCACTGCCACGAGCAGATGTTTGATGCCCAGCAGCGAAATGATAAACGCATGGCGCTTGGTCTGGGTAACAACGCCGTAACGGGCATCAATCAAAATAATCGCCAGATTCGCCGTGGAAGCGCCGGTTGCCATATTTCTGGTATATTGTTCATGTCCGGGAGTATCGGCAATAATAAATTTACGGTTCGGAGTGGAAAAATACCGGTAAGCCACGTCAATGGTGATTCCCTGCTCCCGTTCCGCCTTCAATCCGTCCATAAGGAGTGCGTAGTCAATTTCGCCGGCGCCGGTTGTTCCGCATTTTTCACTGTCATTGCGCAATGCGCTGAGCTGATCATCATAAATGAGCTTGCTGTCATAGAGTAAGCGCCCGATCAGGGTGGATTTGCCGTCATCTACGGAACCGCAGGTGAGAAAACGCAGCAAATCTTTTTCCTCGTGCTGATTTAAAAATTTATCAATATCCATGATTAAAAGTATCCCTCCCTTTTCTTCTGCTCCATTGACGAATCGCCATCGTGGTCAATAACCCGGGTGGAACGTTCACTTACCCGCACTTGCAGCATTTCGGCAACAATCTCTTCAATCGTCGTCGCCGTGGATTCAATGGCTCCGGTAAGCGGATAACAGCCTAGTGTACGGAATCGCACCATTTTTTCTACCGGTTTTTCACCCGGATTCAATCGCATCCGCCCATCATCAACCATAATCAACACGCCGTCGCGTTCCACTACCGGACGCGGTTTGGCGAAATAAAGAGGAACAATTGGAATTTTTTCGAGCCGGATATACTGCCAGATGTCAACTTCCGTCCAGTTTGAGAGCGGGAATACACGCACGCTTTCCCCTTGATTTATTTTACCATTGTAGATATTCCACAGTTCCGGACGTTGATTTTTCGGATCCCATTGATGATGGGAATCACGGAATGAATATATCCGTTCTTTAGCGCGGGATTTTTCTTCATCACGCCGGGCTCCGCCGAAGGCAACATCAAACTTGCCGGCTTCAAGCGCCTGCAGCAACGCTTTAGTTTTCATAATATCAGTATATTTTCTACTGCCGTAGTCAAACGGATTCATATTCGCCGCTTTGCCCTGGGCATTATGGTGAACAATCAAATCCAGTTCATTCTCGCTACAAAAGCGGTCACGGAATTCAATCATCTCGCGGAATTTCCAGGTTGAATCAATATGGAGTAATTTAAACGGCAGACGTCCGGGATAAAATGCCTTCTGCGCCAGCCTGACCAGCACCGAGGAATCTTTGCCGATGGAATACAACAATATCGGACGTTCAAATTGATTTACCGCGTCACGGAAAATATGAATACTTTCCGCCTCGAGTTGTTTCAGTTGACTTAATTTATATTGGTCCATACTTTTATTTCTCCCGCGCTGTTTCCGATATCCTCAGGAAACTGTTTTATCCGTATTATTGTTATTATTACGCACCAGTTTGCCATCAACCAGATGCAAGCCGCATTCCTTTTGTTCCGGTGTTTCCCACCACCAGCGACCAGCCCGGACATCTTCAGTCCGCTTCACTGCCCGGGTGCAACACGCGCAACCGATACTCGGAAATCCATGATCATGTAATTTATTGTAAGGTACAGAATATTTACCGATATATTCCCACACATCAGCTTCGCTCCACGCCGCCAGCGGATTGATTTTAACCATCTCATGGGCGGCATCCCATTCGACAACTTCAATTTCGTTACGGGTTACCGCCTGTTCCCGGCGCAAACCGCAAATCCAGGAGGAATACCCTGCCAAAGCACGTTGCAACGGCTCAATTTTCCGAACACGGCAACAGCGTTTGCGATTCTCAATGCTTTCAAGAAAAAGATTAATCCCTTTTTCTTTTATCATGGTTTCAACCGCAGTGTACTCAGGAAAGTAGAGTTGCAACTTGATACCGTATTGCTGTTCCGTCTCCGCCAGCAGTTGATATGTTTCGTTAAACCAGCGCGCGGTGTCCAGGGTAACAATTGGAATCTTTAAGCCGTTACGCCAGATCATATCGGTAATCACCTGATCCTCCGCTCCAAGCGCAGAGGCAAAAACCAGTTTGTCAGCGAAAAATTCAGTTGAAAGCCGCAAAACCGTTTCCGGATCGGCGCCACGCAACTCCTGTATCAACCTGCCGGCAATTTCCAAACTCATTACAAATACCTTTATTTAAATCACTACTTAGTATATATACATTAATGAATTAACATTACAGTCAACGAGCTTAATAGTATTGTGTATGGTACTAATATAATATCTTTATTAAAAAAGTAAACATTAAATTATAAAAAAACTTTGATTTTATTTTTTATGCCGGGTAAATCTTGTAATTTTAACCAATTATTTTTAACATTCATAACTGAAATTGTCAGTTATTGGCGATTAAATTATTCGGTCGATTATTTTTCAGCGCCGCTACCCGGCGGTTTCATGCCGGTTTGGATAAGTTTATCAATGAAGGGGGATGGATCCAGCTTGGTTGCTTTGGCATAGGGAATGCCTTTCTGCAAATTATAAAGGATAGATTGAAAGTTTTCCAGGTCAGAGCGGATTTCTTCGATTTGCGTTTGACTTAAATCTGCCTGATAATCTCTGACGTAAATCGCGAGGGCGTCAAGATTCTTGGCAATGATATTGGCTTCGCCTTCAACCTGGGCATTGCCGGAGACAGAGGAGAACCCTTTTCTTAACTCATCGAACATATCAAGCATATCTTGACGGGCTACTTGCAACGCCCAGACATTGGTAGTGCGCAGATGTACCGGCAGCCATATCGCCATCATTATTTCACAAAAGACAATCGCGATGAAAAATATAATTGCAAATCCCGCAACATAGTCTTTTCTAAATTTTGTCAACTTAACCGTGTTTTCCACTTTCCACATCCCCGATATCAGTCTAAAAACATGAACAATTACAATAAATCGTGTTGTTATAAGTTACCCCGCAAATCAAATTATTGCAACCCCGTAACCCACAGCATGCGAAAAAGCAATAATAAAGTTGATTGGCATAAAATGTAACTTTTCAACGGAGAATATTCCCGGCGATAACGGCCTGACCGAAAGAAATACCGCCATCGTTAGGCGGCAGTTGACGATGTATCAGAACATTTAAACCGAGGGCTTTTAGGCGCGGCAGAAGCATTTCAGTCAACAGCCGGTTCTGGAATACCCCGCCGCTTAACGCAATAGTATTCGAACCGCCGCCGGGACGGTGTTGTAAACCGTATTCTGTCATAACAACGGCGGCAGTAGCAACGGCGTTGTGAAAATTCCATGCCGCAATGCAGGCTTGTTCAGGTTCAAGCCGCGACAGCATCTCGCTCGCAGTGAATAATGGTGACCAGTCTATTTGCATAACGCCATTTACGATTGTGGCGCTGAATGGATTATCCGGTATAATTGGGGTTGTATTGCGAGAACGGCGGGCGGCGGCTTCGAGCCGGATTGCCGCCTGTCCTTCATAAGTTATGTCAGCAGGAGCAAGTTTCAAAAGTACGGCAACCGCATCAAATAACCGGCCGGCAGAATGTGAAAGCGGGGAATTTAAACCTTTCTCCATCTGCAACAGCCAGTTGGCGATTTGTTCCGGCGAAACATTGGAACAGTATTGAATGATTTGTTCCCGCGGAATTCCGGCAACAGCCATTCTGGCGGTTAATTGTCTTAACGGATGGCGTACCGCAACATCCCCGCCGGGAAGCGGAACGGCACGGAATGTTGCCAGCCGTTCAAACGATTGGTAATCGGCATAGAGTAATTCAGCACCCCAAATCGAGCCGTCATCGCCAAAGCCGGTACCGTCAAAAACGAGCGCAAACCCGGAGCTTACACCGTGTTCTGCCAGACATGAAACAGCATGAGCGTGATGATGTTGAATCCGGTGAAGTGGAATTTGAAGTGATGACGCCAACTTTTCGCCATATCTGGTGGAGAACATATCCGGGTGCAAATCAACCGCTACGGCAGCGGGTTGACGCTGAAGAAATTGACAAAGATTAGCTACCGTCTGCTCAAAAAATTTAAATACCACCGGATTTTCCAAATCGCCGATATAAGGTGAAACGACAGCTTCGGCGCCATTGGTCATTGTGACGGTATTCTTCAAATCGGCGCCGCAAGCAATAACTGGTGGTGTTTCTGCTAAGCAATTAACCGTAACCGGTTGTGGCGAGTAACCGCGTGCCCGCCGCCAGAGTTGCGTTTGTCCAGCCATAACAACAGCGACAGAATCATCATTGCGCAACATGATTTCACGGTCATGAAAGAGGTAGAGGCCGGCAATACCATGCAATGCATCAATTGCCTCCTGATTTGACAACGCAATAGGTTCTCCCCCGTGATTGCCGCTTGTCGCAATCAAAACCGGACGGATATTGTTCTGAAACAGCAGCAGATGAAGCGGTGAATAGGGCAACATCCAGCCGAGAGTTGCAGTATCCGGACTGATCAAATCTACCGGCAATTCATGATTTTCCTCATTGACCGGAAAAATCACCGCCGGCGCGGCAGAAGATTCCAGTAACGTTTCTCCCGCGCCGGAAGTAATACTGTGGCGGCGAACGGTCGCAAGACAATCGGCCATTAAGGCAAATGGTTTATCCGGGCGGTTTTTACGCCGGCGCAACTCGGCAATGGTATTACGGTTGAATGCATCGGCCAGAAGTTGAAATCCGCCAATGCCTCTGACCGCGACAATAGCGCCGTTGCGAATAGCTTCAGCGGCGGCCTGCAGAGGATTAACATTGGGCAGCTTTTGTCCGTTTGCATCTGCCAGCCACAGTTGCGGACCGCATTCCGGACAGGCGATAGTTTCAGCATGAAATCTGCGGTCTGCAGGATTGGTGTATTCTTCATGGCATTTCGAGCATAATGGAAATGACGCCATTGTCGTGTATTTCCGGTCATACGGCAGTTGTTTGATTATAGTATAGCGCGGACCGCACTTGACACAGGTGGTGAATGGATGATGATAACGGCGATTGCCGGGGTCAAGAATTTCCTCATGGCACTCGCTGCAGATGGCAAGGTCGGCGGGAACGGTTACTCTGGCAGCGGTCGTATTTTCACTGTAGCGGATATTAAATTCATTCAGGGATATTGCCGTGATTGCGGTTTCTTCAATAACATTTATCGCTTTGATATCCGCGGCAGGAGGAGGTTTTGAACACATTTCCGTGATGAATGCAGTTATCGTTTCAGGTTCTCCCTCCAGACAGAGAATGACGCAGCCGGACTGGTTTTGAACCCAGCCTTTGATTTGCCGCTTTTTCGCCAGGCAGTAGACATACGGACGGAATCCCACCCCCTGCACGGTTCCGGAAATCTGGTAGATTTTTCTCAAAAACATGATATTCGACCGCAAATATTGTTAAATCACTGTGACCGGCGTTTTCCTCCCGTACGGCAGGATGAATTTCAGCATTATTTTGAAAAGACGATAGTGCGGCACCCGGAGGTGATGATACGATGTTCAAGATGTGCTTTTACCGCCTTGGTTAGAACGCGGCGTTCAATATCCTTGCCGATGCGTTTAAGTTCAGGGGGTTCATCCTCATGGGTGATGCGTTCAACATCCTGTTCAATAATCGGACCTTCGTCGAGATCTTCGGTGGCGTAGTGGGCAGTAGCACCAATCATTTTAACCCCGCGCTGCCAGGCACGGCGGTAAGGATCTGCACCCTTGAAACCTGGCAGAAAAGCATGGTGGATATTGATAATCCGCCCGGGATACTTATGGATGAAGCTTGTGGACAGTATCTGCATATACCGAGCTAGAACAATCAGGTCTATATGGTGTTTGTCCAGCAGATCGGCAACGGTTTGTTCCTGCGCCTCCCGCGTTCCAGCGGTGACCGGAATGCAATAGAAAGGAGTACGAAATTTATCGGCGACATATTCAAGCTCCGGGTGGTTGCCGATAATCAGTGGAATTTCACAATGCAGGTCGCCTTCATTGCGATGAACGAGCAAATCATAGAGGCAGTGCGACGCTTTGGAAACCATGACCGCAACTTTCTGAACATAATCGGAATAGTGTGCCCCCCAGGAAAGATTGAATTTCCCGGCAAACTGTTCAAACTCTTTTTCTAGCGCCCGCTTGGTGATAGTCGTATCCGATAAATCCAGTTTTATCCGCATAAAATATTTATTTTCAAAAATATCCGTATACTGCTGACAATGAAGGATATTAAAACCGTGCGAATAAAAGAAAGTCGTAATTTCCGAAAGCAGACCTTTGCGGTCGGGGCATTGAATCAAAAAAATCGCATGTTTCATGTTTTATCTCCAGGCTGTGGCAGTTTATTATCATTATTGCCAGTAGAAAGATCGTTTGACATCATGTGTAACTTGTCGCGCTTGACAAATTGCATTTTTTCCCAGAACTGGACTCCTTCGACATTGGTTTTATAAACACAAAGAGAACAGCGTTCAATTCCGGCCTGCCGCAAACCGGCAAGACAACGCGAAACCAGTTCCCTGGCCAAGCCGCGCCCGCGATACTCCGGGGCGATGGTCAAGTGATTGATATAACCGCGACGACCATCGTGACCGCAAAGCACAGTTCCAATCAGCCTTGCTCCATCCATCACAACAAAACTCAGTCCGGGATTACGTTCCAGATAGCGACAGATGTATTCGTAGTTATCCGATTCGCTAAGTCCCATACCCGGGGTATTTTTCCACAATTCCAATGCTGCCGGCTGATGTTCCGGCTGAAATATTTCGATATAAATAGTTTTGTCGTTCTGCATTACCGTTTTCCCGTTTTGTCATTAGTCCGTATGCAATAATGTAATTTAGCAAGAGATTCAGAGTGGGTAATATATATTCGAATTCGCTTTACGCAAAATTAAAATTAAAACTAAGACTGTATAAATATTGCCGGAAACATGATTAATAAAGATTAATAGTTCGCTTTGTTTGTTAATAGCGCTTGAACATTGACAAAATATATTTATTTTATAGTTAAACGCCGTTAAGGCAATAATGGCAGAAAACTTAACTGAAGAGGCATTGCCTCGATAGGAAGGACAAGATGTTCAAAACAATCGCAACAATGATGGTAACGCTGATGGCCTTCGCTGTAGTGGCACAAACTCCAGCAATTCGCATTGACCTTAACGCCGTAAGTGACAAGATTGAACTTAAACCGGGAACAAAACCCGAAGGCGTCACTCTTACCAAAGCCTCCTGGCTGAAAGATAATTCTAAATATTATTTAGTCTGTTCCGGCGGTAAGGTTACAAATGATTGGACAGAATACGAATTCACCTTCACCCCGGATAAAAGCGGTAAAGTTTCCTTGTCTCTACTTGGACCATGGTACAAACCGCAGGATGCAAAACAAAATGTTCCGGTCTGGATGGGCTATGATAACGTTACGGTTACCGGCGCCACTTTGACCAATCCCGACTTTGAAGATTATAACGAAAAAGGTGAATTCAACGGTTGGAGCGGTAATATCACCAATATTATCAAAGAAGTGCCAGATGCAAAATCCGGCAAAAACTATATCCGGGTATGGCATAATCTTCCGATGCGTCAAGCGATGACGGTAACTAAGGACCAACCGGTCACCGTGAAGTTCAGCATCAAGGCGGTTGATAGTCCAACTGGCATCTGACTTTAAAAATCAAGCGGCGATGATATTCCGGTTGTTTAAGATGCTATCGCTTTTGAATCTGCCGGAACGTCAATTTGTACAGATCTACTGACAAGGCCGCAAAAAGGGTTGTGATGGAACGCAATTTGCATGAACAGATCAGCATCCATGACAAATTTCAGTTTGAACTGAAATATACCTACCCGTTTGACCGTACCCGCAAAGAACTCGAGTATCTGGTTGAAACCTATATTTTTATTCCCAACAACCTTGGGGTGAATCAGGAAAGTTATGGCAAACGGCAATTTTATAACGATATTCAAAAATATATCCGGTTCAAAACTCCTGTTTTTCAACTTTCATCCATCAATAAACCCGAAGGTCCGGTAGCACGGCTTAAAGCGACCATGGAAGCAATAGCCGCAACCGGCGCCGATCGCGGCGATTATGAATATCGCTTAAAAATGCTCTGTTCCATCTTGAAAAGCGCTCTCCGCGATGAGGGGGAACACATTGAGCAACGGAAAACATCACAAGAGAGCATCACTGCCGCACGCGAATATATTGAACATGTGATTAAAATTTTATCGGAATTCAGGAGTTTACGTCCACTGCTCAACTCGCCGCAATTCCAACCTTCCCATACCGCCTTCTATAATTTTGCGGATGAATATATTTCACTCCTCGTGGAAAAATCACTTTTCATCCTGATAGAATATTTCAAGGACGGAAACGCGACCGGTCAAGACGAATTATGTTTCGCGGCGCTGAACGTAATCAAGTCGGAAATTGCCTATCGCACCAGCCGCAACTATCCGTCAATTGCGCGTGACAACAACAGTAATGAAGAAGTCATCTATCGCATGCGTACCCTGAAAAAAATCATGGGCAGTATCTTACTGCTGAAAACGCAGACGCAACTTGAAGGGCGTTGGTTTGAACAGTTGCTAATGGGGATGGCCGCCGGTCTTTCGATGGCATTTGCAACCGGCATGGTGTTTATTTCCCGGCGCGTTTTTGCCGATTTAACCCTTTCTATTTTTATTATTCTGGTGGTCAGTTACATTTTTAAGGACCGGATTAAAGATCTATCGAAAATTTATCTGCTCGAATATGCAAAACATTTTTTTTATGATTACAAGACAATTCTGATGACGAACCTGACCAAAATCGGCTTCTGTCGCGAAACTTTTCTCTTCCTTAAGGAAAACAATCTGCCACCGGAAATAGTCAAAATCAGAAATAAAAATTATTTTTCTGAACTGGAAAATGGTTTTCTCGGAGAAAATGTCATCAGCTACAAAAAATATATCAAGATATTCACCGGGAGCTGTCCAGCGCTTCTGGCGGATTTTCAAGTTGACGGACTCAACGATATTGTCCGGTTCAACATCCGTCATTATCTTGACAAGATGGACGATGCGGAAAAACTGCTGCCGGTTCCCGATGGTGACAACTCCTATCAAATGGTAAAGGGCAATAATGTCTATCAATTGAACATGGTACTGAAATATTCCCATGCCGGCGAAGAAGAATACCGGAAATTCCGCATTTTTCTCGACCGCAACGGGATTAAACGCTTGACGGAATTGCCCTGCCCGGTCAATTGATGAAGGAACGATACAAGCCCTTTTTTTGTTCTTTCGTCATTTCAGGGATTGAGTTTTTTAAACTGCGGGTTATTTTGAATATCAGATAATAACAGGATTTGCGAATAGCAACAGATTCCTGTTCTCTAATAATATTGATTGCAATATAATTTATAAACTTTACTGCAACGAGAGGCAAAGATGGAAACAACAATCAGAACTTTGTCGTTTAATGAGTTCCAGATGCTCGGTGAATGGGCAATTGCAGAAAACTGGAATATCGGTATCGGTGACCCGGAAATTTTTCATGCGGTTGACCCGGAGGGGTTCTTCGGCGCATTCCATGGTGAACAGTTAATTGGCGCCATCTCCGCTGTTGCCTATGATGCCAATTTCGGGTTCATCGGTTTTTTCATTGTTAAACCGGAGTTCCGCGGACACGCTGTCGGCACCGCGCTCGGCAAAAAGGCAATTGAATATCTGGGCAATCGCGTAATCGGCGTTGACGGTGTGGTCAACAAAATGAAAAATTACGAAACTTATGGTTTCAAACTGGCCCACTATAATATCCGCTACGAAGGCATTGTTGATGACGCTGAATGCACTAACGATCTGGTCGAGGCGACTGATGTTCCATTCGCGGAATTAATCGCTTTTGACCAGAAATTCTTCCCCGCCAAACGCAAATCCTTTCTCTCCATGTGGATTGATCAACCTGAATGTTTCACACTGGCGGCTTACAATGAACACGGAGTCCGTGGCTATGGTGTCATCCGGAAATGCCGCAACGGCTATAAAATAGGACCATTATTCGCACTGGACGAGGCAACCGCAAAACGTATCTTCATCTGTTTGACGGCAAAATTACCGCTCGGTGAGACTTTCTATCTGGATATCCCGGCAAACAATGCCGCAGCGCTTGAACTCGTCAATAAACACGCCATGAGGGAGGTATTCAGAACCGCCAGAATGTATGTCAACGGCATGCCAAATCTGCCGATGGGCAACATTTATGGAATTACCTCATTTGAACTGGGATAATCAATGATGAACAAGATAATGCAATTTTTCCTGACGCTGGCGATTTTGTTATGTGCCGGACTTGCCTTTGGAAAAGAGAAACCCTGGCTGGCGGTGCATGATTTTACCATTTCCCCGGAACTGGCAAAACAGGGGGTTACCTCCTGGAGCATCGCCGAAGAAATGGAAAACCGCTTGACTAAATCCGGTCGCTACCGTCTTCTCACCCGCGTAAAAATTGCCAAAGTGCTTAAAGAAAAAAATATCAGCGCCAGCGATTCCATCAGCCCGGCTGACCTCGGCAAAATGATTCAAGCCAATTACATTGTTACCGGAGAATTGAAGCGTCAGGGCGACCGCTTGATCATGATCGCCAAAATGCTGGACATAACCAATGAAGCCGGCGAAGTCGAAAAAAGTTTTGATGCCTGGATGTATGACTCCGCAGACGAAAAAATCGCGGAACCGGTATCAGTACTGATTGAAACCCTGGCAAACAAATTAACCATGACCCCCGGCGAATTCCTTGAACTCGGCATCGCTAAAATGAAGCAGAAAGATTACGAAACCGCCTTTGAATCTTTTCAAGAGATGACCCGCATCGTCCCCGCAGACAAAATCAGAAAAATCGTCAGTGAAATCAGGAATAATCCTCCTTCAGACGCTAAACTGGATATTCCTACCACGCCGCAGGAGTCAGGACAGATGTTCGACAAGGCAATCGAAATAATGGCTGGCGGAGATGACAAAGCGGCAGGAAAAATATTCTGGTCAATACAGCGCAATAAAGATGTCGGCGACCTCCTCAAACTCAACGAAATCGCCAAAGGTTTATTTAAAAATAATAGTGAAAAACTTGAACTGGCACTCGAAGAAGCTTCACGGAAATATCTGGCGGCAATGAAAAACCGGCAGCAACAGGAAAAAGATAAAGACCCGAGACAGCTCTGCGATGAAGCGTTGAACCCTCTGAATGAAGTTTTAAATGACAAAAATTTTTATCTTTCGCCAATGACCCGGCGAAGAATTGAACAACTCGTCGGAAAAATTGAAGCGCTCAAGAAAACGATGTACGGCGGTCCTTCCGCTACCGGGATGTGGGTAGTTCCTGAGCTGGAACTGGTTATGCTCCCCATCAAACCCGGAGTGTTGACCGGACAAGCCGGCGCCGATCCCAAAAATCCAAAGATTCGCTATAAAGCTAAACTTACCAAACCATTCTGGATTGGGAAATTTGAAGTATCACTCCAGCAATTCACCTATTACTTGAACTCGCTTAAAATCAATGACAAAAAAGCCAGATTTCAGATTGAAAAGGAGATTAACATCGGCGAGGATGTCTGCCCCATGACCGAAGACTATCAAATCAAACCCGGACAAGGCTGTACCTGGGGCGAGCCGACTATGCCAATGACTGGAATTTCCTGGCAGGGCGCCAATATGTTCTGCAAATGGCTGACTGAATCGGAACGCACCGCCAAACGACTTCCGCCCGGGTATCTCTACCGTCTGCCAACTGAGGCGGAGTGGGAATACGCCAGTCGCGCCGGCACTGATACCAAATACTATTACGGCAATGATATGGATCAGCTTGGCGAATATGGTTGGTACGTTGAAAACAGTGGCGGCGCGATTCACCCTGCCGGGCAGAAAAAGCCCAATGCCTGGGGATTATACGATACCGCCGGCAATGTCTGGGAATGGTGTCTGGACTGGAATGATGAAAACTTCCTCAATCTGGATTCAGAAAATCCGCGAGGACCCAAAAGTTCAGTTGACAATATGAAAGTCCTTCGCGGCGGCAGTTTTTCGAGTGGCGCCGAGGATTTGCAATCCTCCGCCAGATACAGTTACGACTATAAAGCATTCCGCAAAAACGCCGGTTTCCGCGTTGTCTGCGCCCCCGCCAACTAGATAAACAATATCGCCGCAAATCGCCCCGCTTCATGGGAAAAACTGTTTTAGTTTTCTTCATGGTGAATATCTTTTTTTCGTTGGCAGGTTGCAGATTAGTCTTAAAAGTGGGGAAAAACTCTTGATTTTTAGCGGGGAAGAGCTTATTTTTGCAATTGGTGTAATTCGGTGAATGGGAATGGGACAGGCGGCTTCCAGAAATCTAACAACCGGTTTATCTGAGCGGTGGCGTACCCATAGTAACTTATCAGCGGAAGGATAAATTATGACGAAAAATGAAGCGATAAAACTGTTTGAAGAAAAAA